>JBJENH010000001.1:0-5402 GCA_051880095.1 Bariatricus sp.
AATCAGGACGGTTTTCCCTTCAAATGCAAAGCCATATTTGCGGATCCGCTCTGCCGGGATACCTTTGGCGATCAGAGTCTCTGCGTATTGTTTTTCTTCAATCTGCAGCAAAGCATTTTTCACAGTATCCTGCAGCGTTTGCTCTCTTTGCGGATTTCTTACTTTGAATTCAATGATAATCGCATCGGATTCATCCGTTTTGGGTTCCAGAAGGACATCATATCTGCCAAATCCACTTTCACGATTAGAAGTAATTGTGTATTGATCAGCTAAATCCACCATCAGTCCTAACACAAAGCCGTGATAGAAACGTTCGGGTTCAGATTTCTTTGCAGGATGTTTTCCGGTGTCAAAGGCGCTGAAAGTAATGAGCGCAACCTGATTCATGTAATGGTTCATGGCATCGATATCATCTAACAGCATTGCTTTCACAAAATCATTGTATCCGCTGTCCGATTCGGCAAACCATCCATGTACCATGTTGGTAAACATGATATAGGATTCTTTATTGGTTAAGGTCAGATTGTAATACATTTGTCCGGTAGATTCCTTGAATTCGGTATCTGTAACTTTTAAGTAGCCGCTTGCCAACAAGAGGCTCCATATAGCACTTTCTTTCATAGAAAGCTGATTATACACAATCTGTTCATCGATGCTCTCTTTTATCGTTTCCCCGTGCAATAACTGTTCAAATTTCTGCTTTATAGTTTTGCTTCCTTCACGAATCAGTTTTTCAATCAGAGCATTGGAACTTGTGTTTGCCCAGAAGGGACGCAATTTCAGGGTATCCAGGTAATTAATGATAGACCAGGGATTGTAAATATCGGATACATTTCCAAAAGTGAATCCATCATACCATTGTTTGACTTCTGGCATTTTGTCGGTTAATCCATACTCTTTTAATGCAGAAAAGACCTCTTCTTCTGTGAAACCAAAGCAGTCGGCATATTCATCTGAAGTGGCAGTAATTACTTTCAGATTGTTTAAATCTGAAAAAATCGATTCACGGCTGATTCTGGTTATGCCAGTCATGACTGCACGTTCCAGATAGGGATTGGTTTTAAAGGTGGCATTAAACATGCTTCTCATATAATCAGTTAAGTCATTCCAATAATCGTTAACATAAGCCTCTTGCATTGGAGTATCGTATTCGTCAAGAAGAATAATCACTTTTTTATGATAATATCGATAAAGATATTCTGATAATTTATGAATTGCCATAGTTGCTATGACATCATCCATGTTCATATTTATATTTTTATAAGCTGTTTTTTCGTCGTCTGACAGATAATCACTTTCCAGAAGAAATCTGTTTTTGTTATACAAATCTGTTATAATCTGACCCAATCTGCGCTTAGTTGCGAGAAAAGTGGACTCTTTTACATTTGCAAATGTAAGATATATAACCGGGTAACTTCCTTGAAGGGCTTGAAAATCTTTGTCCTTCCAAATGGCTAAATTTGCAAATAATGCTGATTTTTCCGCATAATCTACGGAGAAAAATTGCTCTGTCATACTCATCGTCAGGGTTTTCCCAAATCGCCTGGGACGGGTAATCAAAGTCACTTTATCACCACTATTCCACCATTCCTTGATGAAATGTGTTTTATCAATATAGAAAAAGTTCTGTGAAATTAATTCGTCAAATTCCTGATAACCTATGGAGACTGTTCTTGCCATATTTCCCCTCCTTTTGGGTTCATATTATAGATACACTTTCATTATATCTGTGATTCATCTAAACAACAACCCCTAAATGGATCGACCAAGGGGACAGGATCGATGTCCCCGCAGAACAAAAACTGCCTTATCTCTTCCGGCTGCAGCAGTGCATAGACACTACCCTGGAAGGAAGCGGCAATTTCCAGTTCACCATAGCTGCTGGATTCGAAATCACAGTATCCGTCGAATGCATCCTGAAGGAGGGTATGAAGTTCCTGACCTTCTTCGCTGTCCAGATAGTCTTTCAGCATCATGCAGCAGGTATGGATATTCTCATAGTAGCGTCGGTAATCGGGATGGAATTCCAGCATCCACCGACTGGAAGAAAAGCCAAATATCGTAGCTGGGCGGATGACAGGATGATATAGCAGTTTCCACTGTTCCTTCTGAACAGGATCTGAAGCAAAAAGTCTGAGAGAGGTCTTGAGTTTTTCTACGAAAGAAGGAATCTCTTCTTCTGTAAGTGCGATGATTTTCTGGCTCCGCAGATACTGGTTGACACTTGCGGCATCCACTTGTTCCGGCGGAAGATACTGGAGGTACTGCGACATGATCTTAAGGTCGGTCTGTGTATGTTCCAGAGTAAACTGCATAAGCTTCTGCCACAGAAATTGCCGGTATTCTGTCATTGGTTCGTCAATATATGCCTGCCACAGATACTGTGCGATCAGGCGGGCATCTCTTGAATCGTAATGCACACTGTATTTCTGACTGTCCGGTTTGAAGTTCGTGACGGAAAGCTGGGCGGACAGTTGCTCCAGTGTTTGGCAGACGGTAAATTGTGCGGCAAACTGATCCAGATTATTCAGAGTTTCCTGAAGAACGAGAAGATCTGTCTGGAGATGATTTAACTGTTTGTGGAGATAGAATGCTGTCGTCCGGGGATTCTGAAGGATGGCCCGGATATCGCATATCGGAAGCTGCGCGTCGCGAAGTTTGCGGATAATGAGAAGTTTCTGAATATCTTCTTCAGAAAAATCATGATATCCGTTTGTTTGATTCGTTGTCGGTTCAATCAGTTTTTCATCAATATAATAATAAATGGTACGTTTTTGTATACCGGTTCTCTTTACCACTTCCTGAATTTTCATAATCTTCTCCTAAAGTGTACACTAACTGTATGGTTTTTCTTTTAGTATATAGCATTTTACAAAAGAAAACCATCAAAAAAAACAGATATACTAAAAATGTATTTGCTTTCGATGCAAATATAAATAAAAAACGCAGGGCTTTTTTGTGAATATTTTCGCTTTGACCTTTCATTTACTGGATATAGTATAGTGAAATAAAAAGAACATGTAGAAGGAGGTTGTGGCAATGTTCGATAAATTATTCAGCCCGATTACCATTAAAGGAATGGAACTGAAAAACAGGGTAATGCTTCCGGCAATGGGAACAAAATTTTCGGGGAAGACAAGTTATGTGACACCGCAGCTCATTAACTATCATGTGGCACGCGTAAAAGGTGGCTGCGGACTGAATATGGTGGAGGTGTGTTCTGTACATACCCCAAGTGCACCGAGAGGTTTCTTGTCAATCAGTGAGGATGAGTATATTCCGGGACTTAAGAGCCTGACGGATGCGATTCATGCTGCAGGCGGCAAAGCGGGTCTTCAGCTCTGGCAGGGAAGTCTTGCAGTGGGAATGGATCAGACCGCTCAGATTCTTATGGCAAGTGACACTCCGATGGGACCGCAGCTGACTCTTCCGGGAATTACAAAAGAGCAGATTGCAGAGGTAGTAGAGTGCTTTGGTAAAGCAGCAGCAAGAGCGGCTAAAGCCGGATTTGACTGTGTGGAATTCCATTGTGCACATAATTATCTGCCGCATTCGTTCCTGTCCGGCGGCATCAACCACAGAACCGATGAGTATGGCGGAAGCTTTGAAAATCGTGCACGATTTCCACTGGAATGTATCCGTGCGATTCGTGCAAATGTTCCGGAGAACATGCCGGTATTTATGAGAATCGATGCCCACGATGATTATCTGGAAGGCGGACTTACGATTGAAGATGTGATCGCATTCTGTAAGCTTGCAGGAGAAGCAGGTGTGGATGTGCTGGATATTTCCAGGGGAAATATTATCTCGGCAGGCATGAAATATGAGGTTCCGTCTGTTGATATCCCGAAGGCATTTAACATTGAGAATGCGGCAAGAATCCGCAAAGAGACCGGAATGATCACAGTCGGTGTGGGACGTATCAATACGCCGGAACTGGCGGAGCAGATCCTTGAGGATGATAAGGTTGATATGATCGTGTTGGGGCGTGCGCAGCTTGCAGATCCGGAGTTCTGTAATAAGGCGAAAGCAGGAAATGTGGAAGACATTGATTATTGTGTCGGATGTAATCAGGGATGTTATGATGGCTTTGAGAGTAAGGATTCTCCATGCATTACCTGTCTTCGTAACCCGGCAGTAGGACGGGAAGAAGAATGTAAGATTATTCCGGCAGAAAAATCTGAGACCGTGCTGATTGCCGGAGGCGGTATCGCAGGACTTGAAGCTGCTATCATTTTAAAGAAGAGAGGACACAACCCGATCCTCTGTGAGGCGGGCGATGTTCTGGGAGGACAGTTCCTCACTGCCGGAGAGGCACCGAGAAAAGAAGAAATGAAAAATGCAGTGATTGCCGTGGGCGAAAAAGCAAAACGTCTTGGTGTGGATATTCGTATGAATACAACGGTTACCCCGGAGATGATCGCAGAAATGAAACCGCATACGTTCATCAATGCGATTGGAGCGGTACCGATCGTGCCTCCGATTCCCGGACGGGAGAAAGAGTTTGTTGTGAACTCTCATGACGTTCTTGATGGAAAAGTTAGTATCGGTGGAATTGTTGTCGTAATCGGCGGCGGTATGGTCGGTATGGAAACTGCAGAATACCTTGCTGAAAAAGGTGCAAAGGTTACTGTTCTTGAAATGCTCAAAGAATTCTGTGCCGATATGGGAACCACAAGAAAAATCTGCGTGACAGAGAGTATCTATGCGGCAGGAATTACTCCTGTAACAGAAGTAAAAGTAACGGAAATCCAGGATGGAAAAGTAATCGGAGAAAAAGACGGTGAATCGGTAGAATTCCCATGCGATTATGCGGTTATGGCAGTCGGCGCTGTGAAACGGGATGGCAGTGCTTTAGAGAAAACATGTAATGAACTTGGCATCGGATATTACGCAATCGGTGATGCCGGTATGGCAAGACGCGCTCTGAATGCGACAAGAGAAGCCTATGACGCAGCAATCAACTTTGATAAAGCAGAGGAACATGCGTATGTGAGCAGACCGAAGAAACTGGTATTTGTGACCGGAGCGACCGGAACCATGGGACAGGAGACCATGAAGCAGCTTCTTGCAAGAAGCAATCGCTTTAAAGTAAGAATTCTTGCAAGACCGTCTGAGAAGAACAGAAAAATTCTGAAGAAATATATGTGTCCTGCGCTGGAAGTGGTTTGGGGAGATATGGCAGATTATGATACCATCAAGAAATGTGTGGATGGAGCGGATTATGTTCTTCATATCGGCGCGATGGTTTCCCCGGCAGCAGACGCTTATCCGGAGAAAACACTGTACACCAATATCGGTTCTACACTGAATATCATTAAAGCAATCAAAGAGCAGCCGGATCCGGATAAAGTACATTTTGCTTATGTAGGAACGGTGGCAATGACAGGAAGCCGTCTGGA
>JBJENH010000002.1:0-5400 GCA_051880095.1 Bariatricus sp.
GAACAGAGGCAGCCGGCAAAATCCAGCAGGGAAGTGCATGGTGGTTCAACGATCACAAGCAGGGAATGATCGCGCAGATGACATCCCTTGCAAATCTCGGACTTCTCGGAAACTTTGTGGGAATGCTGACAGATTCCAGAAGCTTTCTGTCCTACACAAGACATGAGTATTTCAGAAGAATTATGTGCGAACTGATCGGCGGATGGGTAGAAAACGGAGAATACCCGGAAGACTACAAGGCATTGGAAAAGATTGTATGCGGAATTTCCTATAATAATGCAGTAAAATATTTTGAATTTGAACTGTAAACAAAGCAATATTTTTTGATATATCCTTTGGTGTATCTTGGAGTACAGATGCGACTGGATAAACTGTGAAAACAAGAGCCGTGGCGAGGTTGACTTATGGATAGTTCCGGGGTTAAAATATGTACAGATATTTATATAGAGGAGTAATTTTATGAATATTTATGATATTGCAAAACTTTCAGGTGTATCCATCGCTACGGTATCGAGGGTTCTGAACGGAAGTGATAAAGTCAGCGAAAAGACAAGAAGAAAAGTTCAGGAAGTCATGGAAGAGGGCGGATATACACCGAATGTTTTTGCCAGAGGTTTGGGACTGGATTCTATGAAAACAATAGGGATTCTCTGTCCCAATATTGCGGATGCCTTTATGGCGGAAGCAGTGGCTTTTCTTGAAAAAAGGTTGCAGAAATTTGGATATGATTGTATCCTTGGGTGCAGTGGATATGAAAGAGAAGAGATTGAAAAACATGTAAAGCTTCTGCTCTCAAAGAGAATTGACACTTTAATTCTTGTCGGATCGACTTATGCAGGAAGAAATGAGGATCCGCATGAGACGGAATACATAAGGGAGGCGGCGAGCCAAGTCCCGGTCTTTCTGATTAACGGGTATGTGGACGGCGAGAATGTATATTGTTCTTATTGCGATGATTATGTGGCGACCTATGAGGTGACCAGTGGATATATTCGAAGGGGAAAGAAACGAATTCTTTTCTTGTGCGATTCGCATTCTTACAGTGCACAGCGTAAGCTTGCGGGATACGAAGCTGCACTTAGAGATGCCGGATATCCGATTCGGGGTGAACTGAAATTCTATACGAAGAATAATATTCATTATGTTCGGGATATCCTGCTGGCCAATCGAACACTGGAATTTGACAGTGTCGTGGCAACGGAAGATGGTCTTGCGATTGGGGTAGTGAAATATGCGAAGGCCAAAGGATTGACTGTGCCGGATGATATTTGCGTATCCGGATATAATAATTCACAGTTATCTGTAAGCTGCGATCCGGAACTTACTTCTGTAGATAATCATCTGGAACGATTGTGTAATGATACGGTTGACTTTATGCTGAAAGTTCTTCAGGGGGAAGGGAAAGATGTTCCTCAGAGAAATAAAGTTCCGTGCACAGTGGTGAAACGCTGTACAACAGATTTTTAAAAACTCAAGTTTGAAATGATTATTCCAATTTAGGAAATGGGGCAGGTGTTAATATTCTTGCCCCATTTCCTGTAGAATTCGCTTTTTCGTATCTAAGATCATTGGTTTGAACCTTTTTAAATCTTCGTCCGTCATTCGGTCTTTTGGTGCAGACACGCTGATCGCATATTTGGGTTTACCCCGAAAGCTTCTGAGGGAGACCGCGATACATCTTACACCCAATTCATTTTCTTCATTATCCAGAGAATACCCGTTTTTACGGATTTCCTGAATCAAATGCATAAATTCGTTGAAATCGGTAATGGTATATTCTGTCAGTTTGTGAATATCACTTTGTTCCCAGATGCTCTTTATTTTCTCGTCGGACATATCGGCCATCAATGCTTTGCCAACTCCGGAACAGAAAAGCGGAATTGTTTTTCCGACCATGGAGACAAGGCGTACAACATTCTGAGAAGCTTCCACTTTATCAATATAAACAGCGTTCATGCCGTCGATTTCCACAAGATGGACGGTTTCACCGGTCTGCTCTGCAAGTGACTTAATATAAGGACGGGCCAGATCGATGATATTGTTTTGGGATAGAATCTGGTTTGCAATTCCGCAGAACTTAAAACTAAGGCTGTATTTTAAAGTTTCAGGATCCTGTTTTACATAATTCATGCAAATCAGCGAGTTCAGGATACGATGAACGGTTGTTTTGTTCAGATTCAGTCCTTTGCTCAGTTCCAGAAGCCCCATGGGTCCGTACTGTGCAAGGTATTCTATTGTATTGAAGATACGTTCCGATACCTGGATAGGATTCTTTTCTTCCATGAAAGATTCACTCCGTTTCAGTTACTTGTACGTGAAATGCCGCGTATTCTGTGCGGCAAATGTACTAAGTGGAATTGTAGCACGATTGTCAGAGAGAGTAAACAGGAAAATATCGTTATTTTGAATAAAAATTTTGAATAAAAAATGCGGTTAACGCTTGACAATAGGAAGAAAGGGAGTATAATCATAGACATAAGAAGTTCATAATATGAAATCAAGGTTCATAATGTGAAACTAAGACCGAAAGAACATAAATGGGAATAGGTCAATCTGGAAGGCAACAAGAATCGAACTAAGAAAAGGAGAATCAAGATGAATGAAGTATTAGAAAAAATTCAGGAAATCGGTATCGTGCCGGTCGTAGTACTTGACGATGCCAAAGATGCAGCACCACTTGCAAAAGCATTATGTGAAGGCGGACTTCCATGCGCAGAGGTTACATTCCGTACAGCAGCTGCAGAAGAGTCTATCCGTATTATGAGTGAACAATTTCCGGAAATGCTGGTAGGTGCAGGAACTGTGCTTACAACAGAGCAGGTTGACCGCGCAGTTGCAGCAGGCGCGAAGTTCATCGTAAGTCCGGGACTGAATCCGAGAATCGTAAAATATTGTGTAGAAAAAGGAATCCTGATCACTCCGGGATGCGCAAATCCAAGTGATATTGAACAGGCTCTTGAAAATGGACTTGATGTTGTTAAATTCTTCCCGGCAGAACCGGCAGGCGGTCTTAAGATGATCAAAGCTATGGCAGCTCCGTATGTAGGTGTAAAATTCATGCCGACCGGCGGAATCAACCAGAACAACGTAAGAGATTACCTTGCATACGACAGAATCCTTGCCTGCGGCGGAAGCTGGATGGTTAAGGGGGATCTGGTAGCAGCAGGAGAATTTGATAAGATTAAAGAACTGGCAGCAGAAGCAGTAGAAATCGTAAAAGAAAGCAGAGGAAAATAAGAGATGAGTAAGAAAGTAATCACATTTGGAGAATTAATGTTAAGACTGGCACCGGAAGGATATTATCGTTTTGTACAGGCGGACAAGCTTGGCGCAACATTCGGAGGCGGAGAAGCAAACGTAGCTGTTTCCCTTGCAAACTATGGATTTGACGCAGCATTTGTTTCAAAACTGCCGACTCACGAGATCGGACAGGCAGCAGTAAACTCTCTTAGAAGATACGGTGTAGACACATCTTACATCGCTAGAGGCGGAGATCGTGTAGGAATTTACTATCTGGAAAAAGGTGCTTCTCAGAGACCTTCCAAAGTTATTTATGACCGTGCAGGTTCTTCTATTTATACAGCTTCTCCGGAGGATTTTGACTGGAAGAAGATTTTTGAAGGCGCAGAATGGTTCCATTTCACAGGCATTACACCGGCACTGAATGACGGCGTGGCTGCAATCTGTCTGGAAGCATGTAAAGCAGCGAAAGAAATGGGCGTGAAAGTTTCTTGTGACCTGAACTACAGAAATAAACTGTGGAGCAAAGCAAAAGCAGGCGAAGTTATGGGCGAGCTTTGCAAATATGTTGATGTATGTATCGCAAATGAAGAAGATGCGGCAGATGTATTCGGAATCAAAGCAGCAAATACAGATGTAACAGCAGGTACTGTAAACCATGAAGGTTACAAGGATGTTGCAAAACAACTTGCTGACCGTTTCGGATTTGAGAAGGTAGCAATCACACTTCGTGAATCTATCTCTGCAAACGACAACAACTGGTCCGCTATGTTATACGACGGAACAGATTACTATTTCAGCAAAAAGTACAAGATGCATATCGTTGACCGCGTAGGCGGCGGAGACAGCTTCGGAGGCGGTCTGATCGCAGCATGCCTGAGCGGATACGATGCACAGGCAACGATCGAATTTGCAGTTGCAGCATCTTGTCTGAAACACTCCATCGAGGGTGATTACAATATGGTCTCAATGGACGAAGTTGCCAAGTTAGCCGGAGGAGATGCTTCCGGACGTGTCCAGAGATAATATAAACCCATTTTTGTCATGATTTGAAAAGGGGCGTATCTTTGAAAGAGGATACGCCCTTTTTCAAGAAGGAAGAGTATGGAAAAGTGAAGGAGAGCGCGTTATGGAGAAAAAAGAATTTGATTTATTATCTTTAGGGGAAATATTACTGAGACTGTCACCGCCGAATAATGAAAGAATTGTGCGTGGCGATATGTTTGAGAAACAGGTAGGAGGTGCGGAACTGAATGTGGCTTCCGGTGTGTCGCTTCTCGGACTCCGTTCCGGAATCATTTCCAGAATTCCGGACAGTAGTATCGGAGTATTCGCAAAGAATAAGATCCGTTTCTGCGGAGTCAGTGATGATTACCTGGTTTACGATGACAGCCGCGATGCAAGACTTGGAGTGTATTATTATGAAAATGGCGCATATCCAAGAAAGCCGGGCGTTGTATATGACAGACAGCATTCCTCTATGACAAGACTGGATATCAATGAATTTGACGAAAAAATCTTCCGCTCGACCAGATGCTTCCACACCTCAGGTATTACACTGGCACTCAGCGATGCATGCCGCAAAACAGGAGTGGAGATGATTCGGCGTTTCAAAGAAGCAGGTGCAATGATTTCCTTTGACGTAAATTTCCGTTTAAATCTCTGGTCCGGAGAAGAAGCAAGAAAATGCATTGAAGGAATCCTTCCGTATGTAGATATTTTCTTCTGTTCAGAAGATACTGCAAGGCTTACTTTCGGAAAAGAAGGAAACGTATATGAGATCATGAAGAGCTTCGCAGAAGAATATCCGATTTCAGTCATGGCATCTACCCAGAGAACAGTGCACAGCCCAAAAGTACATAGCTTTTCATCCGTAATCTATGACGCGAAGGCCGATCAATTTTATGAAGAAAAACCATACGAGAATATTGAAGTCGTCGACCGGATCGGAAGCGGCGACGCATACTGCTCCGGAGCACTTTACGGTCTTCTGATGGAAGGCGGATGTTGTGAAAACGCATTAAAATACGGCAATGCATACAGTGCGGCGAAGAATACAATTCCGGGGGATATGCCGTCACTCAACAGGGATGAGATTGAAAATATTATACGGGATCATAATACCACGGGGTATCATAGTGAGATGAACCGGTAGGTGTC
>JBJENH010000003.1:0-12874 GCA_051880095.1 Bariatricus sp.
AAATCTCATCCTGCAGCAAACGAATCCCATTTTCCCGCAGCGGATCAAAATGATATTCCGATAAAAAGTCCGGATGCTGCTCAAAAAACTGCCTCTGTACCTCCTCCGGCTGGTTCATCAAATTCTGTTCATAAAAATCCATATCGTCCCCTTCTATAAACTTCCAGAAACGTTCCATCTCCTCTTCTATAAACTCGTTTTTACTTTTCATGTACACCACTCCTTTATATACTACTATATCTTATTTTATCCTACTTTTAAAGATTTTATCTTATAAAGTGATATATTGTATAAAAGGAGGCGTTCCATGAAACCACTAAAGACAAAAGTAAGTATCACACTTGACTCAGATATCATCACTAAAGTGAAAGTTCTGGCAGAAAATGATGACCGTTCATTCAGCCAATACATAAATCTCGTATTGAAAGAACATATTTCTTCACAGACAGATCAGAATAATGAAAAGATATAAAAACAGGGAAGGCATATCAGATAATCCCATCTTGATATTCCTTCCCTACTATTTTATTATAGTTTTATCTTATTTATAACTCGCATTATCCTCCCTTTCATCTGCTAATTGTCCGGTATACTGAACCATTTTCGCTATAACATAAAATGCTACAATCAACTCTGTGACCGGCATTGCAAACCAGATTGCGTCCGCGCTGAACACTGCCGGCAATAAATAAATAAGAATTCCGCTGATCACAGCCCCTCGAGACACCGATACAATAAACGAAGTCATCGGTTTCATCAGTGCCTGGAAATAGTACGTTGAAAAGATATTCAGCGGCAGAAGGATGAACGAAATACTATAACGGCGTACAATCGACGGTGCGATCTGCAGGACTTCTTCTGTCGGTGTTGTGAAAACATAAATATATAAATTCGGTACTGCAAGACTCAAAACCGTCCAGAATATTGCAAACCCTGCAATGGTAAATAACGCATACTTAAGCGTTTCTTTGATCCGACCACCCAGCTTCGCTCCATAATTCGTGGAAATAAGCGGCTGTGCTGCCTGCCCGGCGCTGTATGCACAGCACTGTGCAAATGTGCTGATATAGGTTACGATTCCATAAACCGCAAGGGCATTTGTTCCAAGGTACTTCATAATCTGGCGGTTAAAGAAAATGGTCAGGATTCCCATCGCCACATCAATGAAGAAAGTAGAAAATCCGGTCACACCGATTTCCTTTATTTTCCTAAAAAATCCTTGTGGTCTTACAAACCGGAGGGTATTTCTTTTGCTGAAAAAATGTGTGAGCATAATCAACACAGAACAGACTGAACCGATTGCAGTTGCAAGCCCGGCTCCCATAATCCCCATATTCAGGGTAAATACAAAGAAAATATCGCCAAACACATTGAAAATCCCACCAAATAACACTGCTTTCGTTGCAAGTGTAGGATTCCCATCATTTCGCAGGAACGCAGACAATAACTGGCTGAATAAGAAACTCGGTACGACGAATTTCACCGGTACCAGATATCTCCGTGCCAGTGACAGCAGTGCCTCATCTGCTCCAAATAGGATCAAAAGCTGTTTATCAAAAAATATGATTCCAAGCCACACGACTGCTGCCAGAATCACACCGCCGATGACTGCTGCCGAAAAATATTCATTTGATTTTCTTGTATTTTCTTTTGATTCACCACGCAAAGTACTGAATAGTACCGATCCGCCGATTCCGACCAACAAACCCAGGCTGTAAATCACATTCCAGAACGGCGCAATAATAGATATCGCAGCCATGCCTTCCGGACCATGATATTTGCCGACCACCGCAATATCCACAATGCCATAAATGGAAGTAATAAGCGCACTTCCGAAAGCAGCGGTCAGATACTTGAAATAAATGTATTAATACTTCCTTTTAAAAAATCCAATTTTATCTCCTTTTCCTTTTGATGCCGAAACTCCGTCGATTTAGGCGCAAAGCTCACTCACAAAATTGTTTAATGTAAATCCCGTAAAACCAAAAGGGCCAGATAAGTTAACAGGTATCTCAACCTGTTGCCTTATCCAGCCCATCATTTCTTCTGAATGATTTACCCTCCGAGCAAGCAGTTACATTATACAAGATAGGACGAATTTGTCAAGCCTTTCTCAATTCTTCTTGCAGCTCTGCTTATACATCTGGTTCACTCCCGTCGAAGCCAGACCGCTTACCATTCCGACAGCAACCGCATTGAGGACATCTCCCAACGGGAAATCCGGCATAGTAAATAATCCGATTACTCCAAGTATTCCTCCGCAAACCGCCATGATAAAAGGAATCCATTTATCCGAAATCCTCTCGTACGCTTTGCATCCAAGTCCAATCACATAGCAGATCGCCACAATTCCGACCACAGTTCCCATCGTGCTGATATCCATAATCACACTTCCTCATTCTCACGATGTCATACTTTCCCGAGCATCTATTCTTTTCTATTATTATATGCCGCCGGTTTCTGATTCACTCACTCGAACTTCACATTCCAATACAGTAATTCCAGTAATTCTAGTGATTGCCAAACTCCGCACTATTCAAACAGCGGGGTTGAAAAATACCGTTCTGCCGTATCCGGTAAAATGGTTACGACTGTTTTCCCCTTACCAAGCTTCTTCGCCAGCCTTTTAGCCGCAGCAACATTCGTTCCGCTTGAAATACCGCACATCAGCCCTTCCAATCGTGCCAGATCTCTCGCAGTCTGAAGCGCTTCTTCATCCGTTACGATCACAACCTCATCATAAATATCCTGATTTAAAATCTCCGGTATCACACCGTCTCCGATTCCCATCTGCAAATGGCTTCCGACTTCACCGCCCGACAAAATCGCTGCATGCTCCGGCTCAATCGCCCAGATCGTTATCTCCGGGTTCGCCTTCCTAAGCGCTTCACCCACACCAGAAATCGTTCCGCCCGTTCCGATTCCAGAGCAAAATCCATCAATCCTTCCTCCAACCTGCTCAACAATCTCTCTTCCGGTCATATTCAAATGCGCTTCATAATTGGCCATATTCTCAAACTGCTGCGGAACATAGACTCTGGAATCCGCTTCCTTCATCTCCAGCGCAGTACGAATACATCTCTGTATACATTCCCCAATATCACCCTCATCATGGACTAATTTCACCTCAGCACCATAATTCTGAACCAGCTTCCGGCGTTCCTCACTGACCGAATCCGGCATAATAATCACCGTATGGTATCCCCGAACCGCACCAACAAGCGCAAGCCCGATCCCCTGATTCCCACTGGTCGGTTCCACAATAATCGTATCCTTCTGAATTTTCCCCTGCTTCTCCGCATCCAGAATCATATTCCAAGCCGTTCTCGTCTTCACCGAACCGCCAACATTCAACGCCTCAAACTTTACCAGAATCTCCGCACTGTCTTCATCTGTCATCCGGTTCAGCCGGATCATCGGCGTATTTCCCACCGCCTCAAGTACATTATTATATATCATTTCAATTGTTCCTCCACAAAACCTCTATCTTAATAGTATATTGCGAAATAAAGCCAGATGCAACAGAAAAAATCAGAGAGTCTCTTCTGACTATTACATAAAATATAAATCAAAAAACGGTAATACAATGTAAGGTATTTTTTTATTATTTTTTTCATCGTTTCTTGCAATATTGAATGTAATAGTCAGAAGAAACTCTCTGATTTTTCTTGTTTTGACTGTATCCAGTATTAATGTAAGGTTTTTATAACTTCCCGCTCTCAGCGGATTTCTTATAACTACTGCCTATATCCAATTGCCCATTTGAGTTCATTTAGTCGGCGGGCACTTTACATAATATTTTTTATTTTATTTTGTAGTTGTCCCTGGGTAAGAGGACATTACGCAGTAGTTATAAGGAATCCGCTGAATTGGTGAGCGGGAAGGGGAACGGCTTTTATGGGTAACAGTTAAATGTGGATTCCGTCTGTAGAAGAATCGCTTACATCAGAATTTGCAGCATGTGTAGAATATACACGATAATAATAACCGATGGGAACAGTTAATGTTTTACTCGTACTAACCAACGCTGAATTATATTTCGTTGCAGACCATGAAGTATATGTTTCCCAGCTTCCATTCACTAAACGCTCAACCCTGACGGCAACTGTTATTTTAGCAACTGTAGTTTGCCCTACAGTTCTACCGCCTGCAGCAATTTTACCAGTCCCTACTTTTGAAATAGTAGATGTACCACTTCCCAAATATATCCCTCTTGTTCTATTTTCCGAATATCCTTCTGAATATTCCTCCTCCGTCAGATAAGAACCATCTATACATTCCGTCTCATCCGCTGCATGTAAAACATTAATACTTCCAAAACAAAGTGTCATTATTAATATTACTGAAAAAAATAATTTCAATTGCTTCTGCATATTTTTACCTCCTTTTATATATATAACAATTATTAAGGTAAAAACTTACGCGTTTTTTTTAAAAAATTAAATTTTCTAATATTTTTTCCACCTCATAGCCTATTCGCGTTCTTAAAACATACTGCACATTATTATATTTAAAAAATGCAACACACTCTTCTTCATTTGTATTATCAATATTATAATATCGTAATACTATATTATTTCCTTTAATATTCAATTCCTTCTCATCAATTAAATTATCTTCTATATCATATCCTATAGATTTATCACGATAATTAGAAATAATTTGATATTCCACAACTGTACCTTTACATTCATACAACAAACACGCCTCTTCTACGTCTGCATCAATTTCACAATCAATAAACTTCATACCATCTGGTAAGTATCCTAGTCTAACTGGCTCAATTCCTAACTGATCTTTTATTTCTTGCCAGATTTTACCTTCCTCACCTTCCATAATAACTCGATCTTCTTCCCCTTCTCTTTCCGAATTAACCTTAACCATTTCCCTTTCGCCAATCAACTGTTTCCTAATCTTAGCCACAAACGGTGCCCCACCAATACTAGTCATCCCAGCCGCCAACGCCAACACCGCCACAGCCGCAACCAAAAGATAAACTCTCTTCTTCCTCTTCTTCGAGTACTTCACAACCTTAACACTATCGTTCTCTACTCCACTTTCCTCATCATCTACCGCATCGCATTCCACCAACGTCTTCTTCTCATCTTCCCCTTCGTCCTTACCATACTCATCCACATTCAGCATCATCATTTCCCGTCCCAGACGCAGTGCCTCTTTATCTTTTTCAGATAACGCCTCATAAGCAGCCTTTTCAGCCTGCCTCTTTTGGATTTTCTTCCATAATCCCTCATCCATCTCCTCGGGAAGTGAAATATCTTTCAGGGATTCATCTGCTTCAATTTCTGCCAGAATTTCATCTCCCTCTTTCATCAGTTCTGATTTCAAAAAATCTTCCAATTTTTCTTGTTCATTCTTCATTTCAGCAACCTCATTCTTTGCCACAGCCGGTTTTCGTGCCTTGACTGCAATCATTCTTTATGATTTCTTTTCCCTTTTTCTTGACCTTTTTCCTTTATCTGCTAAAATTATATGGTATCAGGGTCAACAAGTTATGTCATTCATATTTGTATGAAAATGCATGACTTTAACCCCCGCATAATATGATAAAGTGGGAGGACTATCTATGAAACGTATTATTTTAACCGGCGGTGGTACTGCCGGGCATGTTACACCAAATATTGCGCTGTTACCGCGTTTAAAGGAACTTCAATACGATATACATTACATTGGTTCATATAATGGTATAGAGAAAAGCCTGATTGAAAAGCAGGGCGTTCCATACCATGGTATTTCTTCCGGAAAGCTCCGCCGTTATTTCAGCCTTCAGAATTTTACAGACCCTTTCCGTGTTCTGAAGGGATTTAGCGAAGCGAATAAAATTATAAAAGATTTAAAACCGGATGTTATTTTCTCAAAAGGCGGATTCGTCAGTGTTCCGGTTGTGATCGCCGGAAAACGCAACCACGTTCCGGTCATCATTCATGAATCCGATATGACTCCGGGTCTTGCGAACAAGATCTCGATTCCATCCGCGACCAAAGTCTGCTGCAATTTTCCTGAAACTCTGAAGGCTCTGCCTGAAGACAAAGCAGTCCTTACCGGTTCTCCGATCCGTCAGGAGCTTATGACCGGTGATAAGGAAAAGGCCCGAAAATTCTGTGGTTTTCAGGAAGAAAAGCCGGTCATTCTCATCGTCGGAGGAAGTCTCGGCGCCGCAGCAGTCAATCAGGCTGTCCGCAAAATCCTTCCACAGCTGCTGGAAGAGTTCCAGATCATCCACCTTTGCGGTAAAGGCAAACTGGATGAATCCCTGAAAGACCTGAAAGGTTATGCTCAGTTCGAATATATTCAGGATGAACTGAGAGATCTCTTCGCCCTGGCAGATATTGTAATCTCCCGCGCAGGAGCCAATGCGATCTGCGAGCTTCTTGCCCTTCGCAAACCGAATCTGCTGATTCCACTTTCTGCAAGTGCGAGCCGCGGAGACCAGATTCTCAATGCCCGCTCTTTCGAACGCCAGAAATTCAGCATGGTTCTGGAAGAAGAAGAGCTGACTGACGAACGTCTCCTTTCGGCTGTCCATAAGCTTTATAACTCCCGCGAAGCCTTTGTGGAAGCAATGAATCAGTCTTCACAGCAAAGTCCGATCGAGACCATCATCGGTCTGATCGAGGAAGCAGCATCCAGATAAATATGAAATATGCTTGTTAAACAGGTGCCGGAACGGCACCTGTTTTTTGTTGCTGTTGCCATTCTCCGTTTTCTTAATCCTCATTGGGCTTATATCTTTTCTTTACCCATTCTCTGGCTCTGTACAAAACACTATGAAGCACTTCGATACTGATGCCCATCTCATCTGCCACTTCTTTCTGCGGCATGTTCAGACAATAAGATTTTGTCACTGCATCATACCAGCGTTCATTCGTCTCATACAAGTCATCAAGAATCTTCTTTGCCTTCTTGTTTCTCTGGTCCTGTGTGAACTCTTCAAAAAACGCATCTTCCGGACTTTTCTGAGTACTATTCTTGGTTTCTGCAGTGAAAACTCCATCTTCGCTCAGGACCTCATGCTTTCCCTTCTTTATGCAATTGATCGTCGCATTTTTTACACTTGTCACCAACCATGCCCCAATATATTCTTCCTGGAGCAGATACGGATAATCACACAATTTCATAAATACTTCTTGTGTCATCTCCTGAGAAATCTCTCTATTGTAATCAGAGTAACGCAGCGCGGTTTTGTACACAACTTCTTTGTACTTAATGTAAATTTCCTCAAATTTACGTGTGTCTTTATCTTGAGTGTCCACACCTACACCCCTCTGTATCTCACTCATGTTTCCTCAGTTCCGATTTCCTTATTTTAATTTTGCAAGAATTTCGTCTCTGACTTCATCCGTGAGCTGTCCTGTCTTCCATCCGAAGCGTGCATCATCGTCCTTATACCGCGGGATCAGATGCATATGGAAATGGAAAACTGTCTGTCCTGCTGCCTCGCCATTATTCTGTACAACATTATATCCGTCACATCCAAGCACTTCTGTCATCTTGATGACCATCTTTTTCGCCAGTTTGAATGCTTTTGCTGCAAGTTCATCGTCAATCTCATACAGATTCGCATAATGTTCTTTCGGAAGGATCAGGGCATGTCCCTTTGTTGCCGGTCCAAGGTCCAGGATGACTCTGAAATCATCATCTTCATACAAAGTAGCTGAAGGAATCTCTCCGTTTGCGATTTTACAGAAAATACAGTTCTCATCTCTCATATTTCTTACCTCTTTCTTTAAAATATATTTGAATATCTATACCGCCAATGCTACACTATGTTTGGAAAGGCGGTATGATAATGTCATTAACAAATCATGATTATGAACAATTACAACAACTGATGAACGAAAAACCTGAAAACAGGGTATTGATCCAAAAGCTTCTGGATGACCAGCAATATACGATCAGCAAGATCAGTCACGAGATCCGTAATCCTCTCACACTCATCTACAGTACATTACAGTTGATCGAGTCCCAGCATCCTGAGACACGGGATTTCCGTCACTGGAATGACATGAGGGAAGATATTGAATTTATGATTTCTCTGCTGCAGGAGCTATCTGCCTATAACAACGGAGAACGTATTAATCGTTCTTCTTTTTCAGCCTTCGATTTTTTCAGCCATCTTTGTCTGTCCTTTGCCGCTTCCTGTACCGAGACAGAGATCGAATTTACTTCCCGGATCTCTCCTGAACTTCCGGTCATCCAGGGGGATAAGGTAAAGCTTCAGGAAGTCTTTCTCAATCTTCTTCGTAACGCCGGTGATGCAGTGTCTTCTCACGGAAACATCCGGCTGGAGGCCGATACAGATGACCATTTTCTGAAAATCATTATCTCAGATGATGGCTACGGTATTCCCAAAGAACAGCTTGACGAGATATTTGATGCTTTCGTAACCCATAAAACCGGAGGAACCGGTCTCGGGCTAGCAATCGCCAAACGTACCGTCGAAGCTCATGGCGGAACCATATCTGTAGATTCAGAAGTTCAGAAGGGCAGTCGTTTTACTGTATCATTGCCCATTTCATAACCTTATTTTTTATTATATGGAATGAGAGTATGATTTACAAGTGTTTTGTTACCAATATTTTACATTTACTTCCGCCCGGAATTTATCCCGGCGGAAGTATTTTTCTCAATAATTCCGATGATTTTCCGTCTCATTTACCTCCTCAGTCTCCCGATTTTCCCAATTTCTGTGATTTCTTTTCCTGATTTTTCTCGTCACAAATCCCCATACCGTTTCTCTGTCTTTCATCACGTTTCCCTTCAGCTCCTGTTCACCTGCCCAGTCATCCAGGATTTTATCTTCTTTCAGTTCATATGCCGCATCCCCATATTTCAGATTTCTCTGCACGTCTTCCATTCTCTGCTCTTTCCTTTCCAGAATCCTCTCCAGTATTTGTTCTATATTATAGTTATCTTCCATCGAAGCTTTATGAAGCTCGCATGCAAGATAGATTGCCTCTTTATCTTCATAGTCTGTCTCTCTGACGAAATACTCTGTCAGTACATGAAAAGCCTCCCATATATTTCCTTTGATTGCAGGACAATAGCAGAACAGAAATCGTCCGTTCTGGTAATAGATATATTCCGGATCCAGGTTCAGGCAGTTCACATCAAGAAGATAATTATTCACCTCGCGCACCGCTTCCACAAATTGCTGCATGAACTCCTTCATCCGAGAAAAATTCCATTTCTGACGTTCTCCCATCGCTGCCATCGATGTCTTTCCGCCCACCTCATACTGGTACCTGCTTTTCCGGTCCATTCCCTGTCCCTTTACATCCAGCAGACAGTTAAGATGGTTCTCTGCCAGCATCCTCATCTGATAATCTTCTTCATAGATCTCATCAAACTCCAGAATCATCCATGCATGATGCAGATTCCGTTCATATTCCGTCTTCATTGTAGCGCCCCCTCCAACTTCTGCTTTCCGGCTTTCAGCCTGCGAATCTGCTTCTCTGGCTCCGTAATGACGGCACTTCCGGATGCCTGAAGTTCCATCCCTTTCGCACTCGCACTGGCCTTTGCAATGATCCTCTGCTGTTCCTCATATACATTCACGGACACCTGCCCGTAAAACATCAGTTTTCCCCGTATTCTCTCCCGAAAATAATTCTCCATTTCTTCTTGTGGGAACTCTTCCATCCCGTATAATATCTCACTTCCCACGATTGCCGTTTCATATGCCGCTCCCATCAAGATCGTTTTATCATGATAGTAAAACAACCCGAAAATCACGAGCATCCACACCAAAAGCACCAGCGGCATCAAATACGCCATTTCCACCACGGTCGAGGCACGCACAGTCCGCCCGGACTTCTTATTTATTCCTTCTGTTCTTCTTTTCACCATAACAATGCCCCCACATAACCGACTACCAGAAAGGGATAGAAGGGTATTCTCGTCTTACGATTCCATTTTTTCATCACCAGACCGACTCCCGCCGCCGCTGCTGCCGCTGAAAATGCAATCCCAAGCGATATCAGAAGTCTCCAGATTCCGAGGAAAAGTCCCAGATTCAGGATCATCCAGCTATCCCCGTATCCGATCCCTTCTTCGGTAATTTTGGAACAGAGAAGAAAGATGAGGCCCGTCGCCAATCCCGGAAGCCACAGATACCACTCCATCTGACCTACAAATGCCAGGTAAAGAACAATGCCTACTGTTCCGAACATCAGATATCCTGCCGGGATTCTTCTCTTCCTGAAGTCGTATACGGCCCCCGCTCCCAGAAATGCCAGAACCGCCATTTCTTCTATTTTCCACATTTTGAACACGCTCCCTTTCCCTTAACTTCACTGATCGGGACTGCATAAATTTTTCGTTTCACACCACTGCAGTCCAAAGTACTGTGATACCGATTTCCATAATCCGTGATATAAGCATTCCCCTTGCAAAACCTTCCGCACAGTTCGCAGGGATAATATTTTCCGGAACTCTGATTTCTCATTGCCTCTATCTCTTCAAGCGACACCATACGTACAGACGGTTCCAGATATGTGCAGTGATAATCTCTGTGATAAACGATCCCCGTCTCCGTAATATACACGATTTCCTGCTGTTCTACCTGGCCAAAGGACTGTTTTACATATCCGGTCCATCCTTTGATTCTCATAGACTCCTGATACCGGATCGGCGGAATCAGAAACTGCGGAAATGGAAGCTTCACCTGATAGCTTGTCTTTAATTCGATGATCGCACTTCCCGGCCAGATGTAGGATTTTTCACACTCGAGTCCTTCGCTTCCTCCCACAATGCAGCTCCGGTCAAGCCTCTCCTGCCCGATCAGACTTACGATCTTTGATTCCACTCTTGCCGGAATAAGAAGCGGCAGCTCATAGCATTCCTGTGCCAGTTCTTTTCCCGCTCCCTGCATCCCTTCCCTGACGACAAGCTGTATGGAACGAAGCTCCAGCAGCCAAATCAGACAGATCGATGCATATAAAAACAGCGGAATGCACACGACAGCTTCCACAGTGATGCTGCCTTCCATGAACCGCATTTTATGCGAGGCAGATACAGATGCCTTTTCCGTCAAGAGAGCTGCGCCTTTTCGCGAGAAACCAAATCCTTCCTCCTTCCCGAAAGAATTGTTATATCGACGTGTATCATATGTGTTTGCAATTATACAGACCAAAAAATCGAGGAACGGAAAAGACATCTGTATCCACCTCCTTTTATTTTCCTGTTATTTGTACTGATATTCCGCCGCAAATCTGTAGTGGATCGATCTGCGCAGTCCACAGTCCATATTGGCTCTTAACGCCACCACGCAAGAATCTGCGCGAAACCATGTTTTTCCTGCAATTTCTCTGAGATTCAGTTCTTCCAGATCCAATGCCCGCATTGTCAGTTTTTCCTTTTTTTCCAGCATGAGCAGCACCTGCAGATACTTTTCATAAGAATATCCGCCCTCTGCATCCCTGCCTTCCAGAACCGACTGGTCTTCCCCCAGATGCAGAAGATTCTCCCACGAAAGCTGCCATGTCTCATACGACTTTACCAAAGGGACTCTTTTCCCTGCCAGAAGCGTTTTCACATCGACGATCCCTTCTCCGTACGCCCATGCAAGGAGAAGTGCCTGCTTCACAACCTCTGTTATGCCCGGTACTGCAAGGAGCGTACACATTGCCGCGGATGCGGCCTGCACCTCTGCCTGCTTTTCCACATCTGTCAGAAGATAAGCATAATTGACAGCGAACCTGATACTGCAGAGTTTCTTTGCAACCGCCTCCAGATTCTCCCTGTCACTTGCCTTTCCTGCAAGCAAATACTCCAACTCATACTGAAGCACACTTTCTTTTTCTTTTTTTACTGCGTGATTAAAATGATCCATAAGGTATAGATTGAAAAAAATGGTGTCACCGGTTCCCTGAACCTTCTCCCGAAAGCTTCCATAACCGCTCTGCAGTTCACGATGTGATACGAACGACGACAGATCCACTGTCTTGTCCGAGACTTCGAACCCTTCCGGCAGGACAAAATTCAATATTCCACCTGCCTTTATATTCGAAACGACCGGAAGCGGATTCCCTTCCTGTGGCAGCTTCTGGCTTTCCTCCTCAAGCATACGCTCTAATTCAAAACTCGTCTCTGTATCCTCTTTTTCGTATTGCTCTGCCTGGTTCTCCTGTTCTTTCCACACAGAAGATTTCCCGGCCAATTCCTCTACCGCCGCTGCCCCCGTCTTTTCTTTTTCATACTGAACCGCCTGGTCATAAAATGCCTTCCCGTTTTCATCCGTCAGATAACGAATCGCATCGATCTCTTTGTCCATATTTTCTGCCCCGTAATAGGACATTCGGTTTAAAATAGCAGACTCTGATACCTGTTCCGATTCATAGCTCTCATCCAGTGCAAATATCTCATATCGCTCCAGAAGATCTCTTTGATATTCTGCAAATACAGATTCCATCGCTCTTGTGGCATCTGCCCTTCTTTCATTTTTCATCACCTGAATGGATGCGCTTTCAAGGACAGCTCCCACCAGTGAGATCAGAAGGATAAATATAAGACTCAGAAAAGCAGTCAGTTCCCCTTTCACCATTTTTTTCATTTTCTATACCGCCCATTTTCAGAATAAGAACCGTTTAATTACTACTAAATTCCTGCACTTTCACTCGTTATTTTTTCAAAAATTGTTTCCACCAGACTGGTTAACTGTGATTTAAAAATTAACACCAGTCCGATAATAACCACCAAAACCAATATCAGCTCAATCACCGAAATTCCCCGGTTATCGTGCATAGCACACTGTGCCCGGATCCAGACTGATCTGATTATATTTTTCATTCGCTTCATCCTTTCACCTCCCTCGTCTTTCCTTCCCGGCTTACAGATCGATAGAAAGAAAGGCCGG
>JBJENH010000003.1:12974-30722 GCA_051880095.1 Bariatricus sp.
TGTGATGACCATCTCTTCATATGCATCCCGCACCCGGCCTCCTCTTTCTTTCTGTCCACAGTAATCTGCGGTTATTTTCTTCCAGACATTCTTTGCCGTCATTCCTGCTCCCATCAGCATCGTAAACTGGCTTACAATCTCGGGATAGTCGAACAGCATCTGTTCTTTTCTGTCTTTTTGCTGCTTTTCCTTTTTCTGTCTTTCCTGCACTGCCAGAAATACGCAGATAACTGCTCCAAGCATCAGCACCGGCACAACCTTTGATTCTTTCCTGAATCTCCACCGGATTGTCCTTCCATTTACCTGGTCAGGAAGTACAAAAGATTTTTCTTCCCGCGATACTTCTTCTGCCTGTCTTGCTGCATTCAGCACCTGGTTCCGTATCGTTTCTGCCTCCTCCACATCTGCAAATACAAGGACTTGCGTATTGTAGGCAGCTTCCTCAGTTCCGTAACGCAGGATTCCCGTAATCTTTACAAGGATTCCTTCTCCGTCCGGATCTTCTTCCAGCACCGCTTCCTGATTGATCTTTCCGTTCATATCCATCACATCGTAACGCCCAAGTTCCCAGGAAACAGCGAACGGATATCCCTCCAGCTCCTGCGGGAAACAAAGTGACTTGACCACATGATCCGCCGTTTCATTTTCACCCAGTATTACTTGATCCAGCTTATTCATAGCCTGCCGGAACAAAGACTGGACTTCCTCCTCGCCGTACATTCTGGGAGAAACCTGTATTTCTACATTTTCAGATTCCTCACCTTCGATCTGCATCTGGAGCTGCTGATTTACCGGATTCCCGCCATAATCTTCCCGCTCGATCCTGACCTTTCCGAAATTCTGCATCATGCCCTGACCGCTGATTTCTGTTAACAGCGCAATCGTCGCCGCGCAAAACATCACACAAAAAATCGATTTCCACAATTTTTTATCATAATGGATAAGCAGCTTCCTGTAGCGCAGTACAATATATACCATGCCAAGGATGAAATACACTGCTATGCATACCCACATATCACACCTCTATCTCCATAATTTTATTTCCCAGTCTCCATGCAGCCAGATATGCAAGAAGGCATCCGCTCATAAAGAGGACTCCCCGGATATTTCCGTAAAGAATATTCATGAATTCAGGAAAACTGATTCTCATATATCCAATGATCCCAAAAGGGATGACCGACATAACCTGAAATTCCAGCTTCTTTTCCGCGATCACCGTTGCAATCTCGCGGTTCACTTCTGCCTTCTCCACGATTTGCCTGACTGCATTTTTGATAATGGCAATGCTGTCACCGCCGCTTCGCTTTGCCTGTGCAAATATTGTCACAAAGCTGTCTGCCTCCGGAATATTCACTCTATTTGCGAATTCCTCCCAGACCAGCTCCACATTCACATTCAGGTTCAACTGACTGACCATGTATGAAAATTCACGCACGATCACGGTGTCATTCTTATACATCACCTGCAGATCCTTCTGCACTTCCTTGATTGCATTTTCCATAGAATATCCGATATTCATCTGTGCACCCAGGGACTGCAGAGCATCCTGAAACTGACGTTCAAATTCCTGTCTTTTTTTCTTTTCCAGCTGTTCCTCATTTCGTCTAAAATAAAGAACTCCAAGCGGAAACAAGAGAATTACCGCCCACCATTCGGAATAAAAAAGATACGCCGTCGCCGCGACTACGGACACACTTTTTGCCGCCGCCAGCAGGTATTCTTGTCTGCTAATACCCTGCTGCCAAAAGCTTTTCCCGCCGCAGCAAATCGGCATTTTTCACCCACTCTCCCTGGATTTTTCCGTTCTTCTCTCCCGTTTCCCTAAACGAAAACAGGGACTGCAATCGGATCTCGTCTTTCTCATATCCAAGTACCTCCACAATTTCCAATACTTTTCTGCTTCTGTCCCGCAATCTGCCTAGATGCACCATAATATCAATTCCTGCAGCGATCTGCCTTTGCACTGCAGAAAGCGGGATATCCATTCCCATAAGGGTCATCATTTCCAGCCTGGAAAGCATATCTTTCGGGCTGTTCGCATGCCCGGTGCTCATAGAACCGTCATGCCCCGTGTTAAAAGCCTGGAGCATATCAGCCGCTTCTTTTCCCCGGACTTCGCCTACGATAATTCTGTCCGGCCTCATTCTGAGCGCCGTCCGAATCAGATCACGGATACTGATCTCCCCGGTTCCTTCCACATTTGCGTTTCGTGCTTCCAACCGCACAAGATTGGGAAGTTCCGTGATCTGCAGCTCTGCATTATCCTCGATCGTAATGATCCGCTCTGTCCCGGGAATATAATCTGACAACACATTCAGAAATGTCGTTTTTCCGGATCCGGTTCCGCCGCTGATAAAAATGTTATAGCCGGCTTTCACCAGACGAATCAGGAATTCTGCCGCCTCCTCACTGATGGATTCATATTCCAGAAGCTGCTCCATTGTAATTCTGTGTTTTGGGAACTTCCGGATCGTCACGATCGGACCGTTGATCGCAGCAGGAGGCAACACTACGTTGACTCGCGAGCCGTCACTGAGCCTTGCATCCACAATAGGGGATGCTTCATTGACGATCCGGTTGCATTCCGCCACCATTTGCTGGATGACATCTTCCAGTTTGCCCCTGGACAGGAATTTTTTATCAGACAGGAAGATATGGCCTTCCCGCTCAATAAAAATATTCTCTGTTCCGTTGATCATAATCTCTGTAATAGACTCGTCCTCGATCAGTTCCTGCAGAATATCCAGCTTACGGAACGCATTAAAAAGTTCTTTTCCAAGTGCCGCCTTCTCTTTGAGCGGAATGAATTGTTTTTTTGAACTTTCTTCCAAAACACTATGGATGATCTCAAGCAGTTCTTCATCCGACGGTTCCCTCATAAAATCCATTCTGGAGAGGACCTTTTCATGAAGTTGTTCTGCTCTTAACATACATGTGCCCCTTTCCGGATTTCATTTCCAATTCACCGGCCGCATCTTTCACGGCCTGCCGCATCGTTTTATCCATATCCACATAAATCGTATGCATTTCCAGCTCCTGAAGACGAAGCGCCTTCAGAATATAGCTGTACTGCTCCATCTTTGTCCTGGCATAGACATCATTTGCAAACGGAAACAAAATCCAGTCACACATTTTTAAAATCTCAAAAATATCTCCTACGGCGTTTCCCAGATCCAGAATCACCGTATCGTAAATACTCTCTCCGGTCAGTTTTTGAAGGAGAACCTCCCACTCCCGGATACTGACTTCTCTCAGATCGGTCCATACCTTCATCGGCGGTATGTAGTCCAGATTCCCCATCTGTCGGATCATGGATGCGATCCTTACACCAATGTCATCCTTTTCCTGCTTCGCATAATACAGCAGATGAGAAAGGTTCTGAACATCACCGTCCTGAAAATATCCCCCGATCCCGGCATATGCCTCCAGATTCAGATACAGTACATTCTCCTGTTCAGCAAGTACTTTGCCAAGCTTCAGTGCAAATGTTGTCTTACCGACCCGGTGAACCGGCGAATACACTCCCAGAACACGGCCTTTTCCGTAATATCCCGCCGGAATATCCATCTTCTGGAAAGCCTGCATGATCTCTGAGGTCAGCCTGTCCACAGACTGGTATTTCCTGAGCTCTAGCTCCTCTTCCCCCAGATCCGCACACTTTGTTCTTGTAAGCACAATTCTTCTGCCGCCGAATACCCGCTTTCTCAATTCATATGGAATCTCCTCGCTGATCAAAAGCGCCTGAACTTCTCCTATTTCCAGCAGATTTTCCAACATATCAAGAGATGAGCAGATCCGCACTCCTGCTGTCACCTCCCGCTTCAAAAGCAATGCTTCGGCAAGCCTTTTCACATATGCTTCCTCTGAATCACAGATTACTATTTCTTTATTGATTCCTGATTACGCTCCTTTCCGATACTGATACCAGCACCTCTTAATTAGAATAATTTTGAAACTTACGCCGAAATGGCATTTTGAGGAATGTTTCACCATCCCTTTGATGCGAGTGCCTGTAAGCCAGACACTGCATAAAATGATTTTTTGATTGTTGTAACTCTCTTGTGAGGTGTATTATATCCCCGCCCGCTTTCCTTGTCCAGTTATTTGGAGAAAATAAAATGCTTTTGTACAACACTTACATAATTTGATAAAACATAATGCCATACAACAGGCATACACCCGGAATTCCAAGAGCTCCGGATGTCAAAAACGAAATCAGATTAATTCCTACAGAAATCGGAATATTTCTATAGTCCAGAAATTGATTGACTCCCAGGATAACTACCAGTCCCAAAACCGCCCTCAGAATAAAACGCATCAGAATTGATGATTTTCTTTTTTCCATTCTTCTATCTCCTCACTCCCGACTGAAACCGGGACACTTCTGCTTCGAACAGAATCTGTCCCTCCATTTGTCCCTCCATTGAAATATATACTATCTTCCATAATTTTATTCCCAAATCTTTTTTGTATGCATGGCAACTTAAAACAATCCACCGTATCATTTTGTCGTATGCATAGCAACAAAAAAAGACACAACACGTACTTCAAAGTGTTATGTCTTTCAAAAAATCCATTTACAATTCAATTTCGATCTTCCGTCCGGTTCTGTGATATTGATGATACCGCACCCCGGCACTGTCAAACATCCTCTTGGATGCCATCACAGAAGAAGTGTCCGCATACTTATCACTGTCATAAATTACTTCCTTGATTCCACTCTGTATGATGGCCTTCGCACATTCATTGCACGGGAACAGCGATACATATAATTTTGCTCCTTCCAGACTTCCTCCGCTGTAATTCAGAATCGCATTCAATTCACTGTGTACCGTATACACATACTTTGTATCCAGCGGATCCCCGTCTCTCTCCCATGGGAACTCATCATCCGAGCATCCCCGCGGCAGTCCGTTATACCCCATTGACAGAATCTTATTGTCTGCACTTACGATACAGCATCCGACCTGCGTATTCGGATCCTTGGATCTTCTCCCTGATAACATGGCAACTCCCATGAAATACTCATCCCAGGAAATATAATCATTTCTCTTTCCACTCATTTCTTTCACCTACTTCGTTCCAAAAATACGATCCCCCGCGTCACCAAGTCCCGGTACAATGTATCCGTGGTCGTTCAGACACTCATCCAGCGCGCCCACATAAAGATCCACATCCGGGTGATCTTTCTGCATTCTCTCGATTCCTTCCGGTGCTGCAATGATACACATAAAACGAATATTTTTTATCCCTTTTTCCTTCAGCATCCGAATCGCCGCTGAGCTGGATCCTCCCGTCGCAAGCATCGGATCCACAACAAACGTCTCACGCTCTTCGCAATCGGCCGGCAGCTTGCAATAATATTCCACCGGTTCCAGTGTCTCCGGATCCCTGTAAAGCCCGATATGACCTACCTTCGCAGCCGGGATCATCGTCAGCATCCCGTCTACCATACCAAGTCCTGCTCTTAAGATCGGCACCACTGCCAGCTTCTTGCCCGCCAGACGCTTCCCAGTCGTCTTACAGATCGGCGTCTCGATCTCAACCTCTTTCAGCTTCAGATCCCTCGTAGCTTCATAACACATCAGCATGGCAATCTCACTTACCATGGCCCGGAAATCCTTCGAACCGAGCTCCTTCTGACGAATGTGGCTGATCTTATGCTGGATCAGCGGATGATCCATTACATATACGTTTGACATCTGTTCTTTGCCTCCTTATTTAATCGCTCCGCAAGTTTTACAACATTTCCCCGTATCATTTCATACATCTCTTCATACTGCTCCTCGGTCTGCCCGTAAACAGATACGATCTCCCGCATATCTCCTACATATTCACCCAGAGTATAAATGTTTTCCGCATACGGATATTCATTCAGGATCTTCTGTTTCTGACTCTCCTGCATGGTCAGAACCAGCGTGTCCTCTCCAAGAATCGTTTCATCCAGCGCCTTTGTCTCAAATCCCTCCGGCATAATATCATGCGATTTGAGCAGTTCTTCCGCCCGCGGGTTCAGCGGCTCTGGGAACAGAACGATCATCCCTCTTGACAGGATCTGGTATTCCTGCAAAAGCGGCTGCCTCTTGAGAAGCGCCGCAGCGATCGGCGCACGGCAGTTATCGCTGTTGCTTACAAACACGATCCGTCGGTACTTCTGTAAACGTGTAATATCCGATGCCTGCAGCACATGATGCCCTGCCGCCTTTCCCAGACGGTTCATCACCGCTGTTCCGATTCCGGCCTCCGGAAATGCTTCACTGTAAATATAAGAGACCTCTTCTTCGTCAAACTCTCTTAGCACTTTGTAGAGATTGCGCGCCACCGTCTTTTCATTTTCCCGTGAACCAATGCTCTTGATCATTCCTGTGGTATATCGGTCAATCGATTCATTTGTCGCAATAATTCCGACTTTATATCCCAGACGAACCTGCTCATACGCGATCTGTTTGATCGCTTTAATAGCTTCATCCGGCTCTCCTTCCACGATGATGAGATCCGCTTTCGGCGCATAATGGCGATACTTCATCCCCGGAGCTTTCGGCGCTTTGGTGCTGTTCTCCAGGATCAGCGTCTCGTCGACCGCGATCTCTCCTGCCACTTCCTCCAGCATCTCTTTCGTGATCGCTCCCGGCCTCAGGATCATCGGCGGATTTACAGTAAGATCCAGAATCGTTGATTCCACCCCGATATCCACACTGCCTCCATCCAAAATCATCTCAATCTTCCCTGAGAGATCATCCGCCACATGCTGCGCCGTCGTCGGGCTCGGTCTCCCGGACGTATTCGCGCTAGGCGCGGAAATATATCCTCCTCCGGCTAGAATCAGTTCTCTGGCGATCTCATCGTCCGGCATGCGCACCGCGACTGTATCCAGACCTCCCGTCGTTCCAAGCGGAACCTTGTCATTTTTATAAAAGATCATCGTCAGAGGTCCCGGCCAGAAATGATCTGCGATCTCCTGCACAATCTCCGGAATCTCTGTCACAATCTCTTTTAAATCTTCCAGCCTCGCAATATGAACAATCAGCGGATTATCCGATGGACGTCCTTTCGCGGCATATGTCTTTTTCGCCGCCTCTTCATCTAACGCATTCGCCCCCAGTCCGTAAACCGTTTCCGTCGGAAATGCAACCAGTCCGCCATGTCTCAAAATGCTTCCGGCCTGCTCAATACTCTCTTTATCTATATTGTTTCTATCTATCTTTTTTATTATCGTTTCCATGAAAATTATTATACCATTATCTGAATATCATGGCAAATTAAATATGCAAATACAGTTCATGGCCGGCCTGTTAATTTTTTCCAAGACACTCCAGTATTCCGCTGCTTATCGCCTCCGCCATCTCCTGCTGATATTCCTCTTCAGAAAGTTTCTCTGCCTCTTCCCAGTTGCTCAGGAACCCGCACTCTACGATCACAGTCGGCACTTCCGTCCGCTTCAATAAGTAATAGGATTCATTCGCCTTAACCTGACGATGATTTTCCGGGTCCACAGTTCTTACCGCCTCCTGAAGGATCTTTGCCATCTCCTCCCCTTTCTGAGAATGACTGTAATAAAAAACCTGCGCGCCTTTTACGTCCTCCGTCTGGTAACTGTTCTGATGAATGCTGACCACAAGCTCCGGCTTGATTTCATTGATCATTTGAACCCGCGCCTTCATATCTTCAATCTTTTTATTTTGGGCGCCTTCCGGCTCCAGACCCTCATCCGTTTCTCTCGTAAGTTCCACAGTCACCCCTTCCTTCTCCAGACATGCTTTCACCTTCATCGTAATCTGCAGATTCACATCCTTTTCCAGTACATTGTTGACCCCGATCTTTCCCGGATCATCGCCCCCGTGCCCGGCATCCAGTATGATCTCCGTTTTCTCTTCTTGTTTCACCTGATTTCCCGAAACATACTGACTCAAGGTATAACTTCCATAGATAACAGCCGCCAGAAACATCAGCACTGCGATCCATTTTATTTTGATCAGAACCTGATACTTTGTCGGCAATTTCCCGGTTAACTTTATTTGACGCATAAAAAACCCCTCCCGCACATATCTCTACAATATATGCGAAAAGGGGCTTTCGTAACACGCTGATTTAGTTCACATACTTTAAGATCAATTCCCAGATATCAGAAGTCTCGAATCCGATCTTCCATGCAGCTGTTCCTGCCAGTTTATTTGCCTTCATCAGTTCCAGTTTGGCCTCCAGAGACTTGGCATCTTCCAGCCAGATCTTATAGGTCGCGCCATCCGCTCCTGTCCACTCTGCATAATTCTGCTTTACAGTATCATCCCATACTGCAGTGGCACCCGCTTCGCTGACTTTTGCGGCAGCCGCCTTCATTCCCATTGCCTCACTGGTCACTTTCATAGGATAATTTGCGGCCTCTGTACCTTCCTGATCTGCAAGCTCTTCCTCCGTCTTCGGCACTTCTTTCCAAAGTCTTGTATAGAATGGAACTGCATTGATAAGCTTCTCGGCCGGGACATCCTTAAGCGCCTCTTCGATTCCTTCTTTAACATATTCATAAGATGCCACCGAACCGGCTTCATACGAACCGCTGAAATGTTCATCATATCCCATAATGATTACATAATCAGCAACAATTCCCTGTTCTTTTCTGTGATAGTGCTCATTGTATCCTTTCGGAACATAATTATCCACAGAAAGTACCAGATTATTGATCCGGCATTTCACTGATAATTCTCTGATAAACTGGATGTAATGTTCTCCCACATCCTCCGGAATCCTCTCAAAATCCACGTTGATTCCGTCGATACCGGTTTTCAGAGCTTCAGAGATCAGCTGATTCTCCAAATTTTCCCTGTATGAAGTATGACTGAGTAACTCCATCTGATCAATATTTTCTCCGAAATTATCCACCAGCGCCCACACATCAATACCCGCCTGATGTGCATAATTAACATACTCCTGGCTTGCAATGGAATTAAGATTACCATAATTGTCGGCAACGGAGAACCAGGTCGGTGACAAGGTCGTGAGACCTTTCGTATTCGCAATCGTCTCGAGAACTGTACTGTTCGCTGACGAACCGACCACCTGATGCCATGCCAGGTTGATCGTCTTATCAGAAGAAATACTGGTGAACTCTTCCTCCGTGAAATCACGTGACGTAATCTCGATCGCTTCTTTGCGAAGCATTGAAGCTCTGAGATAACCAATGATTCCATCCTCAGTCCGTACTTTCTTCCATCCTTCCACCTGCTCGAGTACAGTTACCTTATCACCTTTTTTGACCTCAGTCAGAATCGGGCTCTTCGCTCCACCTTTCAGACGGATATGCGTATCCCACTTGAGAACTGCAGTCGTTGTCTCGCCAAACTCACTGACGATCATGGCTCTGTCCGGATTCTCATAAACCTGATAATCCATGTTTGTATATTGCTGCACAAAATCAGCCGCAATATATGCTGTACTTCCGTTTGTTTTTAAAATGACATAGTCTTCACTTTTTGTTTCTTTTGAAATCGTATAGTCTTTACTTCCCACACTTGCCCGCACCATTTCACGAGGCAGGGTATACAAAAGAATATTCTCGTTTGGATCCCAGTAAAAGCGGTCGTTCAGGTAATCTCTGACCACTTCATAGGACAAATAAAGGTGTCCGTCTACCTTCATTGCTCCGGCTTCAATTACTTCATTATTAATAGTAATCCCGACTTGTTCTTCGGACTCAATGCCAAAATACTCATTCAGATCATATTCTTCTTTGGTCGGCCCGTATTTTTTCCAAATCAGGGCACCGCCCACAAGTCCTGCCGCCAGAATACATAAAAGTAAAATAATAAGGATCGGACTGATTCTCTTCTTCCGTTTCTTTTTCCTCTTTCTGGCATTCTTCCCACTTGAGGTTCTTGCCATTTCCTGACTTCTTCTGCGGCTTTCAGCCTCCGTACGTTCTGCCGTTCTTCTCGCCTTGGCAGCACCTTGATTCACATTCCTCTGTGTTCGTGCTGCCTGTTCTGCCGGTCTTCTTTCAGAGGTTGTTCTCCTCTGGCTTGTCCCACCCGACTTCTTTTTTCTTATATCCGCATCAGAAGGAATCTCCCGTCCTGACCTTGTGCCTCTTGTCTGTCTTTCGTCCACACTGCACCTCCTATTAATGGCATATTGACATAGCCTCGGAAGACTATGATATAATTCGCATGTTTGTGCTAATTATATCATAATTTCTATTCTTTTGTATAAATATTATTGACTATTTCAAAAACTTAGCTGAGGGGTCTGCTCTGCAGTGATTTTTTATTAAACATCATTTTACCTGTACTTTATAGAAATCAAGTTCCTGTACCATACCATTTTCATCCACAATATAATCACGCATATAATTGCTGTCTTCCCTGACCATATGAGCCGATACGATCTGCAGCGGACTCGCCGGAAGGCCGTCGATCTGCATCCGTATCCCTGACCGCTCATATTTCGTCAATTCCGTAAACAGTTCCTGATAATTTCTATCATTGTTTGCCATGATTCCCCCTATCTTTCCGGCATCATTTTACGGCAAAAAGCGACCATAAGTTTTATTGTGATATACTATTTTCCTGCTTTTTCCGACGGCAAGGAAACACGTTCAGCCGGATATTGCTTTCCTTCATATTTTTTCAGGTCTTGATTGATAAATTGTCTGATACGACTTACATGGTTTTAGACGCTAATGTGCGAAATGCGCTAAATCACGGATTAGAATGTACCGTCAATTTGAAATAGATTTTTAAAAGATATAGTTCTTTTGTTTCCTTGTAGACCCATTATAAAAAAACCTTGATTTTATTTCAAGTATTTTTTTAATTTTGTTTACATCTTTTCGATTTTTGTTTATACTAATAGTGATTTACTATAACTTTGAATTGTGATAGGAAGTGATGACAACATGAAGATAGAGAAAATTAATGATAACCAGATACGCTGCACGCTGACCCATGCCGACCTGGCAGAGCGCGAGCTGAAGCTCAGCGAACTGGCATACGGCACCGAGAAAGCAAAATCACTTTTTCATGATATGATGCAGCAGGCCGCACATGAATTCGGTTTTGAAGCAGAGAATATTCCATTGATGATCGAAGCCATCCCTGCTTCTTCTGATTCTATCGTGCTTATTATCACCAAAGTCGAAGATCCCGAAGAACTGGATACCCGTTTTTCCAAATTCGCGCCGCTCCCGCTTGGCGAATCTCCGGACAAGAAGAAGAATTCCATGCTCGAACGCCTCAAGAAGCTGGAAGGCGCAGACGAATTTCTTGATCTGCTCCGCCATGTGACAGACGCTATAAGCGATCTTCCTGAAGATGTACCGGCCGTTCCGAAAGATTCCGCAGAAGATACATCTGCCAAAGAGAGCGCGGTGAAAGCTCCTGCAATACGCTTTTTCTCATTTGCCACACTCGACGGCGCTATTCAGGCATCCCATCTGCTCATCGAGATGTACGAAGGATCAAGCACCTTGTATAAAGATGAGCGCAATGATATATACATTCTGGCTCTTACGCAGGCTGCACATAATACCGTGGACTTTAACCGGATCTGCAACATGCTTTCCGAATACGGCTCATCTGAGCCGGGAAACGGAGCTTCCCTTGCGTTTCTTGAAGAGCACTGCGAGATCATCGCATCCCGGAATGCCGTACAAGTACTGGGAGCTTTATAGAAATTCACAATAACCAGAAAAGGTTCACTGGATCATTTTCTCATATGCATGGCAACTAAAAGGACACAGCAAAGCTGTGTCCTTTTTATAATAAAATAATTCTTATGCATCACCTATGCATTTGCAGCCAAAAAAGCATTGATTTTTGCGATTAATAGTTCTCCATCTAATCCATGAACCATCGCTGCTTCTTCCAATGTTTCAGCCTGCGCGCCAGGTCAGCCAAGACAATGCATTCCGACTTCCATCAGAATCGGAGCTGCCTCTGGCGCAACCTGAAGTAATTCACCAATAGACATTGTCTTAGTAACTTCTACTGCCATTGCAAAATCCTCCTTCTATTTTACCTATCCCTTCATTATATAGGTGTTGATTATTATACCACCCTTTTAATTAATCAACAACCTTTTTATATGATTCAATTCCAAATTGATCATACAATTTCTCTTTCTTTTTGAATTTTTAAAAGTCAATCGTTTTTCCAATTTCTTTCGACAAAATGCGATTTTTATTAATTATCCCCAAAACGTTCGTTCTGTTTTTTATCCCAAGTTGTCCACCAAAAACATATGTTTTTGTGTGGATAACGTGGATAACTCCACTTGTCTCACGTTTTTTCCACGTTTTTTGGCCCTTTCGGCGTGGATAACTTGGATAACTTATTTGGGATAACTTTTACACCGTTTTCTCCTTTTATACAAATTTCCCATACATTTCGACACAAAATTTTACTCAAAAAAAAACCGGAACATTTATTCCGGATTTTTCTGTCTGACTTTTCGCACTGTTTTAAAACACCTTTATCTATAATACTCTTCTGACTGCCAGTATATTAGTATAAGTGGCTGGTGAGATTCCAATTCCCTGTGCCGGGTTCATTGCATTTACAATTTGACCGTTTCCTATATAGATTCCCACATGACCATCATAGCAAATCAAATCTCCGGGTATTGCTTCTTCATAGCTCACACCGACCCCCGCACTTCTCTGCTCATACGAGGTTCTCGGCAAAGTAATTCCAAAATGTGCAAATACAGATTGAACAAACCCTGAACAATCCGCCCCATTCGTCAGACTCGTACCTCCCCACACATAGGGATTTCCTATGAACTGACAGGCATATGCGACGACTGCCTGTCCGCCTGATGCTTTCTCTTTTGCCTCTGCTTCCGCTATCGCGCGCTCCCTGGCCTCTTCTTCTGCTTTCGCCTCTGCCTCAGCTTTAAGCCTTGCCTCCTCCTGCTCTCTGGATTCCGCATAAGTAAACGGATCTTCTCTTCCTTCACTTTCAGCTTTTTCCACCAGTTCCTCTGCAATCTGCTCCGATTCCTGTCCGATCGTTATATACTCGGTCTTTACATATCCGGTCACCTCACCGGATACTACCGCAGTCCACTCTCCGACCGGCCCTACGATCTTCGCCGCATAACCCGGATAAAGCTTTCCGACATACTCGCTCTCTTTCGTTGGCTGACTCCTTATATATAAGAAGCTTGTGACATCGGCAAATGCCATATCTAAATACTCACCCTTATTTGACGGTACAAGATAATCTTCCACTTTGATCTCTTTATTTTGTGAATAACAATCATTCAGTACCGCTTCAATTCCAACTCCCGGCATGTTTCCGGACGACATCTGGTTCATGTCATCTGCCATCACCGGCATTACCGGGATTGCTGCTCCCAGTAATGTAACCAGGAACAATCCTTTCCTAAGATTTGAATGCATAAATCTCCCTCCTTTATGTATTCTTATCTTTTGTAAATATTACAGAATTGTTACATATGTTACGGTAATATTATATCAATCATATATTCCTTTGTCAACTATATAATTTCATTTTTCTTCGTCATGGAATTTAATATTTCTACTTTTTTCGAAAATCAGGCATATATTTGTTACAAATTGTTACAATATCTTTTAACAGTATTTACATTATTCAGTGCTTTATTCAGTTTTATACATTTTTTTGGTTTGTATATTGCAATTTTATTGACAATAATTCTTTTTTCATATATTATAATTTTAATAACTGTTATCATTATCAAAGAAAGGAGAGTTCATGTGGCAAATTTAAAATACAGCAGGCAGCGTGAGGCCATCAAAGAATATCTTTCTTCTTCCAACTGTCATCCGACTGCCGACTCTGTTTATATGTATGTAAAACAAGAATTTCCAAATATCAGCCTTGGAACCGTTTACCGCAATTTGAATCTTCTGGCTGATTTAGGTGAAGCAGTCAAGCTTACAACGCCGGACGGAGCCGACCGATTCGATGCCCGTACTTCACCACATCATCATTTTTATTGTAAGACATGTGGAAAACTCATCGATATGGACATTAATATAGAAGATCTGAATGAACTTGCATCCCGTAATTTTGACGGCAGTATAGATTCGCATGATATTATTTTTTATGGGACTTGCGGAGAATGCATTCATAAGTCATAATAGTATTAGATATGTATAAGAAGATGATTAAATTTCCCAATATCTATTGACAATATTCATAATTTATGGTAACTTAATATCAGTAACTATTACTGATATTTAAAAACTCAAAATAAATAAGAAAAGGAGATTTCAACCATGAAAAAATTTGTTTGTACAGTATGTGGCTACGTTTACGAAGGAGAAGCAGCACCGGAGAAATGTCCAGTTTGTGGCGTTGGCGCTGAGAAGTTCAAAGAGCAGGCTGGCGAAAGAGAATGGGCTGCTGAACACGTTGTAGGTGTTGCTAAGGGCGTTAGCGAAGACATCCTTGCTGACTTAAGAGCAAACTTCGAAGGTGAATGTTCAGAAGTTGGTATGTACCTTGCAATGGCAAGAGTTGCTCACAGAGAAGGATATCCGGAAATCGGATTATACTGGGAGAAAGCTGCTTACGAAGAAGCTGAACATGCTGCAAAATTTGCTGAATTATTAGGCGAAGTTGTAACAGACAGCACCAAGAAGAACCTTGAGATGAGAGTTGACGCTGAGAACGGCGCTACTGCTGGTAAATTTGACCTTGCAAAACGTGCTAAAGCTGCTAACCTTGACGCAATCCATGATACAGTTCATGAAATGGCAAGAGACGAAGCTCGTCACGGAAAAGCATTCGAAGGTCTGTTAAAGAGATACTTTGGCTAAAATGATCTGATCACTCTTAGGGACTGTAGATACCTCTCTACAGTCCTTTTTTAAAAACAAGAAAAAGAATATAAGGAGAATTTATTATGTCTAAATATGCAGGAACAAAAACCGAAAAAAATTTAATGGAAGCATTTGCAGGCGAATCACAGGCCCGCAACAAATACAGCTACTACGCTTCAGCAGCTAAAAAAGCAGGATTCGTACAGATGGCTAACATTTTTGAAGAGACCGCTAACCAGGAAAAAGAGCATGCTAAGATGTGGTTCAAAGAATTCCACGGCATTGGAAATGTAGAAGAAAATCTTGCCGACGCTGCTGCAGGCGAAAATTTTGAATGGACTGATATGTATAAACGTATGGCTCAGGAAGCAAGAGAAGAAGGCTTTGAAGAACTCGCAGCGAAATTCGAAGGCGTTGCTGAAGTAGAAGCAGCTCATGAGAGACGCTACAACAAACTGCTTGAAAGCTACAAAGCGGGAAAAACATTCGAAGGTGATGCTCCTCTTGGATGGAAATGTAATAACTGCGGATATATTTACATCGGCGAAGAAGCTCCGGAAGTATGTCCTGTATGTGCTCATCCGAAGGCTTACTTTGAAAGAAAAGTTGAAAATTACTAGAAATGATTTTAGGGCTGGCGAATTGCCAGCCCTTTTTTTGTTTTTCTCTTGCATTTTCCGAATAAAAGGTGTAATATTCACATATACTTAATGTAGTTTTAAAAACTACATGTAACAATATCACTATTTTAACATCTATTTATATGTTGTCATATACTAAATAAGGGAGGAATCATTATGACCAGACATATCAAAGACCCCGGAAGTGCAATCACCCATTTTATTGGAATGCTTATGGCAATTTTTGCAGCTGTTCCTCTTCTCATCAAAGCAGCGCACGAGCCACAGCGGATCTATCTCATATCACTCACCATATACGCCGTGAGCCTGATCCTTCTGTATGCCGCAAGCACCACCTACCACACATTTATCTGCTCCGAGAAGCTTACAACCGTCTTAAAGAAAATAGATCATATGATGATATTTGTCTTGATAGCCGGAAGTTATACCCCGATCTGCCTGCTGGTCCTGGAACGCAGAACCGGCATGATGCTGCTTGCTCTGATCTGGGGCATCGCAGCCGTCGGGATTCTGATCAAAGCTTTCTGGGTATATTGCCCGAAATGGGTCTCATCCATTCTTTACATCGGAATGGGTTGGACCTGTGTACTTGCTTTCAGCCAGATTCTGAACAATCTGACCCGAAGCGAATTTGGATGGCTTCTTGCAGGCGGCATTATTTACACGATCGGCGGAATCATCTATGCATTAAAGCTCCCGATCTTCAACAACAAGCATAAGAATTTCGGCAGCCACGAGATTTTCCACCTGTTTGTCATGGGCGGAAGTGCCTGCCATTTCATTGTAATGTATTCATTATTGTAGATAGTTACTCCATTGAATCACAATTATTGTCAGAAGGAGACGGTTCATACTCTGCTATGAGCCGTTTCTTTTCTTCCCTGCTCATTCTCTTGATATGATATTCCCGGCGCATAGCCTCTTCTTTCGTCTGAAATTTCTCCATATAAACCAGTTCTACCGGTCTTCTGGACTTCGTGTATTTCGCGCCCCGCCCTTCATTATGTGCCCGGACCCTTTTTTCGATATCATTCGTCCAGCCGGTATAGAACGTTCCGTCCCTGCATTTTACGATATATGTATAGTTCATTTTGCCTGTCTCCAAAAGAGGGACGAAACATTCCGAATTTCTATTTTTCCGGCAATGCCCCGCCCTTCTTCATCCTTTTTAATTTTTAGTCTTCCAGATCCATATAATCCATAGGATCCACCGGCTGACCGTCCTTTCGCATTTCAAAATAGAGATTGCATCCCTCAACACTGTAATATTTGGTCGGTTCGCTCAGATATCCAAGCACAGTTCCGGCCTCCACGTAATCGCCGACGTAGACCGGCACTTCTTTGAGCTGACCGTAAATGCATTCATATCCGTTCCCCATATCCACAGTGATCGTAGTCCCCGTCTGAGGAAGTACATCAATCGATTTTATGATTCCGGGAGCTGCTGCCATTACATTATCATTGACTGCGCCCGCAATGATGACTGCCGGATTGTATTTATACTGATCCAGCGTCTGAAAATATACGGTCTTATCCATGCTGTAGCTCATCATCACATTCCCGTTGACCGGCCACAGAAGTTGGTCCGATTCTGTAAAATAGACCTGCGCCGTCTCCCCTGCCGTCTCTGTCACCGAATCTGTGCTTCCGGTTTCTTCCGTTCCTTCCGCAGTCTCATTTTCATTTTCCGGCAAAGCTTCATCCGAAGTATCCTCCTGCTTTGCTTCTACTCCGTCCGTAGAGTTAGTCGCCTCTGCCATCTCCTTTTCAGACTCTGCCTGTTCTTCCTGCTTTGCGAGCTCCAGTTCTTTGCTTGTTTTTTCCTTGTAGCTGTTCCATGTATAGGCTCCGGTAATCGCAATGACCGCTGAAAAACAGATTGCCAGAGCGTAAGCCGCCTGTTTTTTCCCTTTCTGGGAAAGTCGCTGTTTCTTATTCATATTTTATCACCTCTGACAATATTTTTGCCAGAAAAACAGAGCCTTATTCATTTTTTCATGAAATGTCTGTGCTTGTGACGATTTCAACGACTTCCTCCAGTGTCGTTCCTTCAAAAAAATAATTTAGAATATCCTGATAAGAACTCCCGTCTGCTGCCATCTGTTCAGCCGTATACTGGCTCATTCCGAGTCCGTGCCCGATACCTTTCGAAGTGACACGGATCTGAGCGTCAAATTCCTGCAAAGTAAAGCAGGCCGAAGCGAGATGGTACGTATCCCTAAATGCCTCTCCTTTTACGGTTTCCTTCCCACACCGCACTTCCGTCACATATCCTGCGCTGTCCGTTCCCGTGACCTCCATATCCGT
>JBJENH010000004.1:0-5341 GCA_051880095.1 Bariatricus sp.
GTGTCCCCGAATGACGGGCCAATGGGCGCTGGTCGTGGCAGAAGAAACGTCCCTAAACACATATAATTAAAGTAGAATATTCAGACGACCGGATCTGTGGAAAGGACGGTGTATAGATTTGATAGAAATTGTATTCGGCGAAAGTGCGGAGGGTTCCCTCAAAGTGGCGCAAAGCTATGGGAGAGGGAAGTATCCCGGTGGAGCTGTCAGTGTATTCCTTTGCCATAAGGATGGGAGAGAAGCGTCAGAGGAGGAGCTGGAGGCTGCAAAGCGGGAGTATATGGAAAGAGACAGGGCAGCATGGGAGAAGGCAGCTCCACTGGGTGGAACGGCAGCAGATGTATTCGGGTTCGATCTCATGCTCAGCGTCGGAGATATCTCCGGCGAGGAGACCGGTGATGAAAGGCAGAAGCTATTGGAAAGCATGGGTGTTTTTCAAGAAGACAGCGGAAAAGGGATGTGGCGAGCTTTCGACCCAAGAGTGGCATCGGTACCTTCCGCTGCAGCAGAAGGCAACGGACATTTTTGTAAAAATGTGTGCGGAAGAATGGATAGAGCTGAAGGAAGAGAATGCTCCGCTGCGAGCTGTGATTAACGGAAGGTTAATGAGTGTTACGGAAACGTTATATGACAGATATATTGAGCTGGAAATTACAAAAGCACCGCAGGAATTTTACGAGGCGAGAGTGATTGGGGATGTCATGGGGAAATACCGGCTTGCAATCAGTGATGTCTGGATACATGGGCGAATCGAGCAGATGATTGAAGCCGGAATGCTGGAGGTGGCAGAAGAGGCCGAACCGGATATGTCGGTGTACAGAAGGAAACTCAGAAAAAGAAATTAAAATCAGGAGGAATAGAGATGAACTATTCAATCATAGGAGGAGCAGACGGACCGAATTCTGTGTTTGTGGCAGGACAAATAGGATGGAGTTGGATTAATATTTTTGGATTTATTCTTGTTGTTTTGATGTTGCTTCCGAATATTCTTTATGCATTTCGTTTTCGAGGGCAGGAAAATAAAGTGACGAATAAATGGATCATTCTGGTGGAACAGATCGGAAGATATGCATCTATGTTTCTAATGGTGTTCAACATAGGAATTGCGGAATTTGGATTTCAATCGGTGGTCGCTTTCCTGGTCTATGGAATTGGAAATCTTCTTTTGCTCGTCACCTACTGGATCATATGGATCCTTTATTTCAAAGAGCAGAAATTATGGAAGAGCATGGCGCTTGCCATCCTTCCGACCTGCATGTTTTTGTTAAGCGGCATTACGTTAAGGCATGTGCTTCTGGTCGTGAGTGCAGTTGTTTTTGGAATCGGTCATATCTATATTACATATCAGAATGCGAAAGAATAGGAAAAAATAAGAAGGAACCGACGGTTCCTTCTTATTTTTTCTGTACAAAAGCAATATATTTTTCCACACTGTCGTTCACATATTTTCCTTTTTTCCACACCAGTCCAATCTCCTGGCGGATAGCCGGGGCAACAGGGATACCGACCAGCCCGGGCAGATTTTTCATCAGAGAAGAATAGAGGAATGCTCCACCCAGATGATTGCTGATAAAGTTCTGAATCGTATAGAGCTGGCTGGCGTGCATGATCACGTTCGGCTTGATTCCGGCACTTTCGAATCGGGAATATAAAGTCGTATTTAAAACGGAGTCCATATTATACAGGATCAGGTTTTCATCCTTCAGCATTTCCAGAGCAATCTCTTTCTCCTTCGCCAGAGGATGTTCCGGGGACACGCAGAATACGATCCTGTCGGACAGAAGCTGGTAGGAATTCAGCTTATCGATCTCGTAAAAATTCATATTTACAAGCGCAAGATCCAGCGTCTCGTCAAATACCATGTTGGCAGCCCGGATCGAACCATACTCAAACAGCTCCACCGGAATAGTAGGATATTCTTTTTGAAAAGAGATCAGCATGTCCGGATAGAAGACCGTACTGAGAAGAGGCGGAATTCCGATTCGGATTGGGCTGACCTGCCTGCCTAGGTCATAGAGTTCCGAGGAGGTCTGATTGATGGTATCAAGCAGTTTGCTCGCTTTCTGGTAGAAGATTTCTCCCTCCTTGGTTAATGACATATGGTTCTTGGTTCGCACAAACAGGCTGATAGAGAACTCTTTTTCCAATTCTTTGATTGCATTTGAGATAGCGGGCTGGGTTACGTAAAGCTTCTGGGCAGCCTGCGTAATACTGTGATAACGGCATACGGCGCAAAAGTATTCTAACTGGATGATCTTCATGGTATTTTTCCTTTTCTGAAATTTTTTCGGGGAGCATTTTTAAGCAGAATCGATAAAAACAGAGCTGCTTTTTCTTTGGATTATACCATATCACAAGTAAAAATGCACAAAAATCCGCTCCACATTAAGCTTTTTTTATGGAGTTATAAGTATTCGTAAATGTACAAGCAGAAAATAATTTCCTATAATAAAACCGTAACAAGAAGTAATAAGAACGGCCGTCATATTACTCGATAAATGAATAAGGATTGGGGGAAAGCAAATGAGTCCATCTACAATTACTTTACTTTTTCTCCTGTTTGCAGTAGTAATGTTCGTGCTGGAAAAGATTCCGCTGGGGGTTACTTCGATGATCGTCTGTATCGGGCTGGTCGTGACAGGAGTGCTGGATGTCAAAACAGCTTTTGCGGGATTTATTGACAGCAATGTTATTTTATTTGTGGCAATGTTCATCGTCGGCGGTGCATTATTTGAAACCGGAATGGCAAATAAGATCGGTGGAATTGTAACAAAATTTGCAAAGACGGAGCGCATGCTTATCGTTGCGATCATGGTGATCGTGGGATTGATGAGCGGGGTTCTGTCTAACACGGGAACCGCAGCCGTACTGATTCCGGTGGTGATCGGAATCGCGGCAAAATCCGGATATAAAAGATCACGCTTACTGATGCCGCTTGTATTTGCGGCGGCAATGGGAGGAAATCTCTCGCTGATCGGAGCACCCGGAAATCTGATCGCACAGAGTGCGTTGGAAGAACTGGATCTTGGATTTGGGTTCTTTGAATATGCGATCGTGGGCTTCCCGATTCTGATCGTAGGCATTCTTTTCTATGCGACGATTGGGTATAAGCTTCTGCCGAGTCATGAAGTGGCAGATGACGGCGCATTTGATACACAAAAGGATTTCAGCGATGTGCCGGTATGGAAACAGTGGTTATCACTTATCATTCTGGTGCTCACGCTTCTGGCTATGATCTTTGAAGATAAGATTGGAATCAAGCTTTGTATATCCGGAGGAATCGGAGCGCTGCTTCTGATCCTTACCGGAGTAATTTCAGAAAAAGATGCGCTGAAATCGATCGACCTGAAGACGATCTTCCTGTTTGGAGGAACCCTTTCTCTGGCATCGGCTCTGCAGAGTACAGGTGCAGGAGAAATGATCGCAGGCAAAGTAATCGGAGCACTGGGCGAGAATCCGTCACCTTATATTTTAACACTGGTCGTATTCCTGCTCTGCTGTATCATGACGAACTTTATGTCCAATACAGCGACGACCGCACTGATGGTTCCGATCTGTCTTTCGATAGCCCAGGGGATGGGAGCGGATCCGAGAGCTGTGCTGATGGCATGTGTGATCGGAGGATCCTGCGCATATGCGACACCGATCGGAATGCCGGCCAATACCATGGTGGTGGGAGCCGGAGGATATAAATTTATGGATTATGTGAAATCAGGCTTCCCGCTGATTATCATTGCAACGGTTGTGAGTATGATCATCCTTCCGATCGCATTTCCATTCTTCCCGTAAGAGAAGAAAAACTGAATTCAAATTTATAAGGAGTGAAAAGATATGGATAAGAAACAACAGGTAGAGCAGCTTACCACTTATATGGCAAATTTTGTGTCATATATCGGAAAAGTGCTGCCGGATGATATTATTGCAAAGCTGGATGAACTTGCCGAGAAGGAAGACAGTCCGCTTTCGAAAGTCATTTATCAGACGATGAAAAAGAATCAGGTGTTGGCAAAAGAACTGAACAGACCGAGCTGCCAGGATACAGGTGTCCTGCAGTTCTGGGTAAAATGCGGAACCGCATTTCCTCTGATCGGAGAACTGGAAGCGCTGTTAAAAGAAGCCGTTGTGAAAGCAACGTTTGAAGCACCGCTTCGCCACAACAGCGTAGAGACATTTGACGAATACAATACCGGTAAAAATGTAGGAAAAGGAACACCGACTGTATTCTGGGACATTGTTCCGGACAGTGATCAGTGCGAAATTTATGCATACATGGCAGGAGGCGGATGTACGCTTCCGGGAAAAGCTATGGTTCTGATGCCGGGCGCTGGTTATGAGGGGGTTACGAAATTTGTTATGGATGTCATGACATCCTATGGGCTCAATGCATGTCCGCCACTTTTGGTAGGCGTAGGTGTGGCGACTTCCGTGGAAACCGCAGCGCTTCTTTCCAAGAAAGCATTGATGCGTCCACTTGGAAGCCACAATGAAAACGAGCGTGCGGCATCCATGGAAAAACTGTTGGAGGACGGTATCAATGCGATCGGTCTCGGACCACAGGGTATGGGCGGAAAATATTCTGTTATGGGCGTCCATATTGAAAATACGGCAAGACATCCGTCCGCAATCGGAGTTGCTGTTAACGTGGGCTGCTGGTCACACAGAAGAGGCCACATTATTTTTGATAAAGATCTCAACTATACAATCACGACACATTCGGGGGTGGAATTATAATGCTGGAAATGAAAGATGGAAAGAAAATCCTTACAACACCAATATCAGATGAGGATCTGGCAGATATCCATATTGGAGATATCGTATATTTAAACGGAAGTATGACGACGTGCAGGGACGTAGCACACAGAAGACTGGTGGAAGCAGGAAGAGAACTCCCTGTTGATGTGAGAAACGCAGCTATTTTCCATGCGGGACCGATCATCCGTCCTCTGGAAAATGACAAATTCGAAATGGTATCCGTAGGACCGACCACCAGTATGCGTATGGAGAAATTTGAGAAAGAATTCGTAGAAAAGACCGGTGTGAAAGTCATCATCGGAAAAGGAGGCATGGGACCGAACACAGAATACGCCTGCAAGAATTACAAAGCGATTCACTGCGTATTTCCTGCCGGAAATGCGGTAGTCGCAGCGACGGAGGTAGAAGAAATCGTGGACGCACAGTGGCGTGATCTGGGAATGCCGGAAACCTTGTGGCACTGCCGCGTAAAAGAATTCGGACCGCTCATCGTGTCCATCGACACAGAAGGACGTAACCTGTTTGAAGAGAATAAAGTAATCTTCAACGAAAGAAAAGATAAAGCAATTGAAGAAATCTGCAAACATGT
>JBJENH010000005.1:0-21032 GCA_051880095.1 Bariatricus sp.
CGGAAAACATCGGAAAGCCCACCATGGAAAGGGAACCTGCGGTAAATGCCACACCCGCAAGCTTGTTGCGGTAACCCGCACCGGTCAAATCCGCATACCGCACACTTCCGCCTGATGCATCCGTAAGTCCGGACGCAGCCGTAAACAGGAGTGATTTCGTCGCGGCATGGGAAACCACATGGTAGATACTTGCCAGCACACCCGCCGGCGTTCCAAGTCCGAATCCCATGTAAATATAACCAATCTGCGCCACAGAGGAAAATGCGATCATTCTCCGGATATTATCTTCTCTGATCGCACTTAATGATCCCATGATCATTCCCGCGATTCCAAAAACAAATAACACATGAATAACCTTACTGTCACGGACAATATCGAATCCGATAACACGATAGAATATCTTAATCAATAAAATAATATATCCCTTTGACACCAGTGAAGATAAGATTGCGGCTGATGACAAAGTGGAATATCCGTATGCATCGGGCAGCCAGGCATGAAACGGATAAAGCGCACTTTTGATCGCAAGCCCTACCGACATCAGCCCCAGTGAAACCAGAAGCGGAATATGGTACGCACCGGTCTCGTAAAGCACCCGGACCGCTTCCTGAATATTACTCATCAGAAGCTGTCCGGTCAGATCATATAAAAAGCAGATTCCAAGAAGGAGAAGTCCGGATCCGAGAAGGCTCATGATCATATACCGGGTCGCCGCCTCGATCGTTCTTCCGTTCTGTCGTATCATGATCAGCCCGCAGGCAGAGATCGTATTGATCTCAACAAACACGTATGCCGTAAACAGGTCATTGGTATAGACCAGTGCCAACAGTGAACTGAGCAGCAGATTCACCATGACATAATAAAGATTCTGCTTTGTTTCTTCAATCTGGTTTTCCCGCTCCTTCGCACCGCCGATCATACAAAGCAGCATGATCACGCAAAAGAAGAGTGCCATGAACGCTTCCAGATACCCGACACGGATCTCATTTCCCCATGGCGCAGGGAAATGTCCCATCATGTACACATAGGATCCCCCGCTCTTCAGCACATATCCCAGCACGGCCGCCGACATCGCCCCGATCAGAGATATCACGGCAAGATTCAGCCTTTTGGCCTTCTTTCCGTCAAGCACCGAAGAAAGAGGTCCGGAAAACAGCGAGAGGATGATCGTCATAAAAGGAAAATTCTGTACAAATTCCATTTACCGCCCCTCCTTCTTTAAGCGCGTTGTGATCTCATCCAGATCCAGCGTATGATAACGGCGGTACAGCCGGATCGTAAGCGAAAGCATCAATGCTGTCACCGAAACCGAAACGACAATTCCGGTAAGCACCAGCCCGCTCGGAATCGGATTGATGTAAGCTTCCACGCTCTGCACCCCGTCTACAACGATCGGTGCCTTCCTTCCGGATACATAGCCCTTCAGTGCAAGAAATAAATAAGTTGCCGTGTCCATAATATTAAGTCCAATGATCTTTTTGATAAGATTCTTTTGCAATAGAAGATTCGAGAACCCGATACCGAACAGAATCATTGCGACCGCCTCTTCGTAATTATTCAAAAGATTTGCAAGATTCATCCTAATATCCTCCCTTCCTGAACATAACATAAAACGTATACATCGTTCCTGCGACAACAACCCCGACACAGATATTCAGAATCAGGATCAGTCCGCTGCTCAGAATCGCTCCCGGAGTTCCAAGCGGAATCACACTCTCAATATGATTCGCACCGGTATAGAAAGAATAGCTCTTCGCCAGACTGTAGCATGCCAGTGCAGCAAAACTCATCTTTTTATATGTTTTTACCGTGAAGAAACGTTCCGTTTTTGCGAAACCAAAGGCATTCAGATACAGGATCAGTCCGGCTCCGATCACAGCTCCACCGGAAAATCCGCCTCCCGGTCCCAGATGACCCGCCAGAATCACATAGATACCGAAAATCATGATCGGCGGCACAAGAATCCTGGCTGCCGTCTGAAGGATCACATCATTCTTCGGTTCATAGGTCCTGTCATTTGCCTCCATATACTCACGGCTTTCCTTCCGGTCTGCCCGAAGCAGGATCAGAACGGTACAGGTTGCAATAAAGAGCACGTGGGACTCACCCAGCGTATCAAATGCCCTGTAATCCAGGATCATTCCGGTCACCAGATTGACCGCGCCGGTTTCCTTCAGTCCCTGTTCAATATAACGCGCAGCCACTTCATTGTTGGCAGGATTATCTGCATTTCCAAATGACGGAAGATTAGAAACGGCAACAAGTAGCATGAATACCAGCGAAATACAGAAGATCACACTGAAAATCCGGTAAATTTTTCGGAATATCTTCATCTCAGCATTATGCTCTATATCGTAAACACGCCTGACAATTGCCCGCTTCTCCTCACTTCGTAAATATTCTGCTTTCTTGTCCTCCTGATAAGTTTTCTGAGGTTTCATCTCCACTTCATCAAGATAAGGATCTTTGGTTCCGTCCAGCCACTGCCTGAACTTCCAGGATTTCGTCTTTCGGTACTGCTCTTCCGTTAATTTTCTACTCATCCTTATGTACCTCCTCATCCTCTTTCATGATTGCATGGATCTTCTTCAAAGTGACCAGAAAAAGAACCGTCGTAATTCCTGCTCCCACTGCCGCTTCCGTAATTGCCAGATCCGGTGATTCCAGAAGGATCCAGATGATCGACATGATCAAGCTGTATGACATAAATATCAAAATAGAATTCAGCAGATTCTTTGACAGACTGGCTGAGATTGCGCACACCACAAGGAAGCTAAGTAATATCCATATAAAGATCTGCATTTCCTATTCCTCCATTTCTTTCTCCAATTCTTCCAACGCAAGAATCTTATAATGCTTTTCCTTCTCCTCGTCCGTCGTCACCTCAAGTCTCGCGATCAGATGGGACGATACCGGAGACGAGAACCACAAAAACACAATAACAAATAGAAGCTTCAAAGAGGTAAAATTCAAACCGCTCATCAGAATCAGACCGGCCAATGAGAACCCGATTCCCAGGGTATCGCCCATCGCCGCTGCATGCATCCGGTTCAGTACATATTTAAATCGGAATACTCCAATCATCTCGATCGCAAAAATGATCAGGCCGCACGCCAGAAGCGCCGTGCCCGCCAGAAATCTTACCCATTCAATGACTGCCATTTTTCTTCTCCTCCTCTTCCTTCTTCTGGGCATACACCCCCATATAAACCTTTGTCAGTACAATAACCGCAAGGAAACTGATCATTGCATAGATCAGACAAATATCAACCAGATACCCCTCCTCCTGCATCAATGCGAGGATCGCGATCATCACCATGACGATCGTTCCCATCATATTTACCGAGACGATCCGGTCTGCGATCCGTGGACCTATGATGGCCCGAATCAGACAAAGCATCAACATGACCGCCAGAAAAATAAGCGCTGCAGTAAATACAATATGATACATCTTATCAAGTCCTGCTATTCCTCTTCCCATTTTTCTTCCTCCTTCTCCAACTCGCTCAGCATCTCCACAAAAACGGAATCTGCGATTCCCACTGCCAGACTTTCATCCAGACAATGTACGTTATAGTCCGACTCTTCCAAAGTCACCGTGATCGTCCCCGGTGTCAGCGTGATCGCATTGGCCAGAAAAGCCTTCCCGGCCGGTGTTTTCATATCTGAATGGAAGCTGACAAGCGTAGGCTCGATCTCCTCCTTCTCCGATAAGATCATATGGATTACCGCAAGGTTGGCTTTCACGATTTCCTTGACCAGCACACAGATATATTTCAGAAAGCGAAAGAAGCGACGCATATTTCGCTTTTCTTTTTCAATACTATAATCCATAAATTTACATGTAAATGCGAATATTGCTGATGCAATAACCAACCCAAACAGACAGATTTCTAATGTAAAATTTCCGTTAAAAATAATCCACAATAAAAAATACAGTAAAAACATTTCTCTCCTCCATTCTGCTAACCAGGTAATTTCTTCGCAATGCTCATTTCGGGGTACCCCTTGCAAAAAACGTTATCATTTTAACACTTTCTTCCGGTAAAGTCCAGTAATTACGTCAAAAGGTACATTGTATGATTTTTTCTCCAGATAAAACAAAAATATGAGGCTTCTCTTCTCTCAGAGATACCTCATATTTTCCTTGCTGCGCCTTATTTATTCAGATGAATCAATTTATATCTGCCCAGTCAACAATTTCCAGAATTGAGTGTGACATCATAAACTTCCAGAACTCCATTGCTTCATCTGCGGTAAGCGTAGCCTTTTTATTCGTGATCCAGTATTTCACTCCATTGACAACCGAAATCGTCTGAAAAAGAATAAACACCTCCCTATTCCGGAGTCCCTGCATTTTTTCCGCCTTGACTCCGTGTTTATCCATCAGAAGCTCCACCAATTCTTTTACTTCACGTGTCAGGATTTCTTCGAAACCATTCTGCCCAGTAACTTCAAATGCTTTCTGATAATAGACTCGATCTTTCTCCATTTTCTTAAAAATCAGATGGATCGCTTCACTTGATAAATCCGAGGCAACCATCTCGCGTGCACTTTGAAATACTTCCGTCTCCAGAAGCCACTCCATCACTTCATATTTGTCCTGAAAATAATTATAAAAGGTCGGCCGAATTACACCTGCCTGGTCTGTTATCGTCTTAATTGTAATTTTATCAAACGATCCTTTGATCAGAAGTTCTTTAAAACTTTCCGCCAAAAGACACTTCGTCAATTCTCTTTTACTCTCCATGCAAACACCCTGATTCTCACAGATTTATCCAAAATGTTTCTAACTCTCCAGCCTCCCAGGACTGCATTTACGCTCATCATATCACAAAGCATCAGCATTTTCAAACTTTAGCTTACTCCGGCTCTTTATAATGCAGCAGTTTTCTTCTTATAATTTGTATATCCTATCGTTTGACGCGGATGTTTTTCCCAAAGTTCGTCTGCCGTTTTCTTCCAGTTTGCCGCATATTCCACGCACTTCCCGCAAAGATGCTCCGCGCTCTCCGGAGACATCAAATCCGTGGATTTCGCGCCGCTCTCCCGAATCATTTCCTGAAGGATCTCCGGATTTTCCAGCATCGGACACGGGCGCAGATGGTTTGTATTAAACGGCTGCCGATCCCGATACGCCATGAAAAGCGGCTGTTTCAGCGCATCCAACAGCGTCATTTCCCTGATATTTGCAGAAGAATAGTGGATAAAAACGCAGGGCTCCACATCTCCGTTGGCATTAATATGGCAATAGTTTCTTCCTCCCGCAATGCAGCCTCCTACATATTCTCCGTCATTCTGGAAGTCCATTGCAAAGATTGGTTTTCCCCCGGTCATCCCGCGTATTTCGCGTACTCTGTGATACATGTACTCCCGCTGCTCCCTTGTAGGCATCAACTCCGGCGCCGCATCATTTCCGACCGGCATATAGTGAAAATACCATGTGAAGCGACATCCTTTGTCAATGATCATATCCAGAAACGCATCAGAAGTAACCGTCTCAATATTTTTACTTGTATAGCAGATTGAAGTACCGAAGATCTGACCATGCTTTTTCAGCAGTTCCATCGCGTGCATAACTTGAGCAAATACGCCTTCACCGCGTCTCATGTCATTAACCTCTTCAAATCCTTCCAGACTGATGGACAGCGAAAGATTCCCCACTCTTCTCATTTCTTTACAAAATTCTTCGTCCACCAGTGTTCCGTTCGTAAAGGCATGGAATGCACAGTCATAATGCTTTTCACACAATCGGATAATGTCTTTCTTTCTTACCAAAGGCTCCCCACCCGTATACATGTAGAAATAAATCCCAAGTTCTTTTCCCTGTGTGATGATCCGGTCCATTTCTTCATATGTAAGATTCATCTTGTGCCCATACTCAGCGGCCCAGCAGCCGGTGCAGTGCAGATTGCAGGCACTGGTAGGATCCATCAGGATCAGCCACGGAATATTACACTGATGCACTTCTCGCATACTTCTGATTATTTTTGTCCCATTGAGCGCCGCCTCAACCCCAAGATTTAACGCAGTCTGCCGGATTACATTCGGATCGATCTCTTCCAGAAGGCACTCCACATACTTCATCCATTTTGACTCGGGATCCCGGATCAATGCTCGTGCTCCCTCGTAGGCAGACTTTGGAAAATGATCCCCCATATACCTTTCCGTCAAATCCACCATTTCCAGAAAGCCCTTTTCTCTGTCTTTGTTTACATGCTTGATCACTGCATCAATTGTTTTTCCAAATGTAGCCCGCGCAGCTCTGTGCGTCAATTCACTCATAATCTTCCTCCTTCCAAAACAAAAAGATGAAAAATGAAATTTTTTACTTTCTCCTATCGGATCATACAGGTAATCGCAATATCGATTCCTGCAATCAACAGCAGAATTCCGCCTATTCCATATGTTCTTCGGTTATGTTCACACCCCAGCCGATACCCGATGTAGATTCCCAGGATAGACTGAATCACCGTAATAGGACCCATGATCAACATCTGATTCATAACATCCACATTCCAGAATCCTATCCCGATTCCCGCAAACAGTGCATCCACACTGGTCGCGGCTGCGAGCATTCCCATTCGTTTCCAGTTGATCTGGTCATTTCTCCTCTCAAATATCGTTTCATTCTTCCCCGCCTTCAAAAGCATATAGATTCCAAGTCCGATAAAGATGAAAACGGACCCCGGCTGCCAGATTTTTGCCGCAGCCAGGATTCGATTTCCTCCCGATTTACCGAGACTTAAGACCCAGGCAAACGTATTTCCCAGAAGAAGCGCCAGAAGCTGAGAACCGCTGAACAGAATACCCGATACCAGTGCATCCCGTTTGTGAGGTCTGGAAAACCCTGCTCCCACACAGACATGCACGACCACCACGTCCAGCGAAAGACCTATAGAAATCAAAAGAATTTCTAATATACCCACAGATATGCCTCCTTTGCTTTTCCGTTTCTCCCTTCCTATTCTATGACCTGACATGCGGATAATAAATCTTCAAACTTCCGTTTTTGTTTAAATTCTTACTACAATTGTCTGATTTTGTCGTTTTTTCAGTGTTAGCATTTTCCGGACATCCAAAAATTTCAAGAAAAAAAATCCCGTGAACCCACGGGATTTTTTTATTCTTCAGTTATTCACATAACCTGCATTCTAATGATGGAACAGACGGATTCCGGTAAATGCCATTGCCATTCCATATTTATTACATGTCTCAATAACATTGTCATCTCTTACAGAGCCGCCCGGCTGAGCAATGTATTTAACACCGCTCTTATGCGCTCTCTCAATGTTATCTCCAAATGGGAAGAACGCATCGGATCCAAGAGAAACGTCGGTCATCTTATCAAGCCATGCTCTCTTCTCTTCTCTTGTGAAGACTTCCGGCTTTTCTGTGAAGATGTTCTCCCATGCGCCGTCTGCCAGCACATCCATGTATTCATCTCCAATGTACACATCGATTGCATTGTCTCTGTCTGCGCGTCTGATTCCTTCTTTAAACGGAAGCTCCAGAACCTTCGGGCACTGTCTCAGCCACCAGTTATCTGCCTTCTGTCCGGCAAGACGTGTACAGTGGATACGGGACTGCTGTCCTGCACCGATACCAATTGCCTGTCCACCCTTTACATAACATACAGAGTTGGACTGTGTATATTTCAAAGTGATCATGGAAATCGCAAGATCGATCTTCGCTTCTTTTGGAATTTCTTTATTCTCAGTCACTACATTTGCGAAGAAATCTTCATCGATCTTCAATTCATTTCTTCCCTGTTCAAAGGTAATGCCGAACACATCTTTGTGTTCCAGCGGAGCAGGAACATAATCCGGATCAATCTGAATCACATTATAATTACCGTTCTTCTTCTGTTTCAGGATCTCCAGTGCTTCCGGTTCATATCCCGGCGCGATCACACCGTCGGAAACCTCACGTTTGATCAGCTTTGCGGTATCTACATCGCACACATCAGATAAAGAAATGAAATCACCGAAAGAAGACATTCTGTCAGCACCTCTCGCACGTGCATAAGCACTTGCAAGCGGAGAGAGTTCTCCCAGATCGTCCACCCAGTAAATCTTCGCCAGTGTCTCGTCGAGCGGAAGTCCGACTGCCGCTCCTGCCGGAGATACGTGCTTGAATGAAGTTGCCGCCGGAAGTCCGGTCGCTTTCTTCAGCTCGCTGACAAGCTGCCATCCGTTAAATGCATCGAGGAAGTTGATGTATCCCGGGCGTCCGCATAATACCTTGATCGGAAGCTCGCTTCCGTCCTTCATATAGATACGTGACGGTTTCTGGTTCGGGTTACATCCGTATTTTAATTCTAATTCATTCATGACATATGCTCCTTTTGCTTATTTGTTCTTATTTACAATTCTGGTCTCATATTTACCGGTTGCGATGTCAATATATCTTACAAACAAAGAAACCTTATTGTCTTCATTCAGACTGTTCCACAATGTGTCCGTAAATGCATCCATATCATCCGGAATTGCGATCAGCTTCGGTTCCCCTTCAAAGCTCGGCAGCGGATTGCCGTCACATTTGTAAGTATGGATGAAATGTCCTTCTCCGGCCACCGGATTCTCATACGCAAATGTATAGCGGTTGCATGCTTCCGGATTGCCATTGTTGCTCTTCAAAATAGACATTGCATAGTTATATCTTCCGCTTTCAATATGCATGATACCGGAAATACGAGGTGTGTAGTTCGGTCCGTCCGGTTCGAACTCACGGCTTCTCAGGGACTGTTCAAATGTCATCTGCTTATCCATGCCTTCGTAAATCGTATCTGTCTGATCTCCGTTCGTTACGATCGTCTTATTCCCCAGTACACGAACCGGTGCATAAATGATCAGGCTCGGGTCTGTCAGCTTTGACTCGTCAAAAGCCTGTGTGCGGATCCCTTCTCCTTCTTCCACAAATACACGGTTGCGGCTGTTCTCACTTCTGCCCATGATAAAATAAGCAGTTACCGCTTTGGTTCCGTCAGCAGACTTGCCGATGATAATACCTCTTCCCGGATAAGAATTGCTCTGCAGTTCTTTTTCAATAGATAACATATCCATGTCTGATTCTCCTTTTATAACTTGTACTTATTTTTATACGACGATTTATCAGATTAATTATAACCAACCATACGACATATTTCCAGTATTTCTGCAAAATAATTAAGATTTCTCTGTTTTTACTTTTTCCGGTACTTTTTTTCGATTTTCGTTATATAAACTACCATAACCAGAATGGTCTCAGCCATCACACCAATCACAGACAACAGGATCGCCGGAGAATTCTGCTCGCTGTGGATCAGCGGAATCCCAAGCAGTATAAACCCGATTCCGTATGCACACCACAATTTTCCCAATGCACGGTTATAGCCCCGCACATCTTCCACTTCGAACATCTTCGCATTTGCCCAGAATCCGAATGCGGCAGACTTTTTGCTGAAAAAACAATATATCCCCAATCCGATAAATGCGACTCCCGCCAGTGCCCAGATGATAAATCCAATTCCACCCTCTGTCATCCTACTCATCCTCCCATTTTTCCTTGTTGATTCGTTTTCCGTCTTTATCAAAGGTCCGCTTTAAAGCTTTCTCCGTCGAGAAAATCGGAAGGATCAACACCACACACTGTATCGTTATGATAATCGATCCCACAATTCCCACGATATCGTCATCCTTCCCGATCACTGGTATCATCCCCAGTATAGACGGTAGTATAATCAGCCATCCCAGCTTATACCATCTTTTTCCGAAATACTTGTGTGCGAACTGCCATGTATCCATATTCTTCATGGAATTTGCCGTCCGGTAACCGAAGATCCCGTTGATTGCTCTCGGACTGCTTCGCATAAACATTTTTCCAAATCCAATCATAGTGATCGGAATCAACAGATTCATTACCATCATAAATATCCAGAATCCCATTCTCTTCTCCTCCCTGTCGCAATTGTCTTCTCAAAAGCCATACGATAAAATCGAAATTCATAGATCACTTCATATAAATTCCCGCCAGCTTCATCTCGGCATCAAGCGTTAAGGTATAGGTGACACTTACATTATCATAAGAAGCATTCATCTGTACCATGGCAAAACTTTGCCCATTCTGCCTTATTTCTGTCATATACGTTTTCCCAAAATTCCGGAATGTTCCCCAATCGTCGCCAATCGTTTTCTTTGCTTCTTCCATTTTTTCTTCGGTTAGGTAAGGCTGCATTTCCGAAGTTGCATTCTCCGCCATCGCCTCATAATCCCCGGCATCCAGAAGCGCAATGAGTTTCTCAGACTGCGCCTCCACTTCTGTTTCCTTAAAGATACTGCTTTCTTCAATCGGTACGCCCTTGGGAAGCATACGATATACAACCACTGCCATGATCACTGCAATTCCCAGGATCAAGAGGAGAATTCGAATCCGTTTGGCTTTCCTGTATTTTCTTCCTTCGCTTTCCGGGAAAGTACGATTGAATTCCTCTGCCATTGCAACCGGTGAACCAAGAGATTTTTTTATCTCTTCATCACTTTCATTTCGTTCTCTCGCATCCCTGATATCAGCCTCCAGCTGCCTGCGTATCTCTTCCCTCTGCTCTTTGGAACACTTAAGCATCTTTACAACCTGCTGAACATACTGCTTCTCATCGAATCTCTCATTCATCTTACGACTCCTCCATGATCATTCTTACACTGTCCGTAATCTCGCTCCATACCTTTTCAATCTCACTAAGTTCAGTTTCGCCCTGTGCTGTCAGTGCATAGTATTTCCTGGATGTCTGCTTTCCTGTCGCTTCACTCCAGCGGCTTTCCACCAGACGATCATTCTCCAGCCGATACAGCACCGGATACAAAGTCCCTTCTTTCAGCGCGAATCTTCCATTGCTTTTTTCCTTCAGTTCGCTGATAATCTGATATCCATACTTCTCCTCCTCTTTGAGCAGTCTGAGCACCAGCATATCAAGAACCCCCTTCTTCATCTGCGTCTCATATTTATCGTTCAGAATTATCACCCCATATACTTTGTATTACTAAGTATATTATAATACCGGGCACTCATGCATGTCAAATAAAAAAGGTCCCAGCGGACCTTTTTCTTCTGTTACCTTTATTCGTTTCCTTTTCTAAACACACGGAAGATCATGGTCGTTACCGCCCATACCAGACTGATGCCCGCCGCAATTGCCAATGCATACTGCAGTGTCCTGCTTCCGTAATCACTTGCCATTTCCCAGTTTCTTCCTACCACGCCGCTCATCGTATAATATAGCGTGCTTCCCGGTATCAGAGGTATCAGAGCCGGCACCAAAAATAATGTTGCCGGAGCCTTCCAGATACGCGCCTGAATCTCAGCATAGAGCGCTGCCATTGCAGCCCCGGCCAGGCAGGAAATAAAAATTCCTTTCTCATAATGAATGCCGATCAGATAAACTGCCCAGCTCAGCGTCGCCCCCAGAGAGGCTGGAATCATCAATCCAATCCTGACCCCAAACACAATAGCAAATCCCAAAGAGCACGAAAAAGCCATGAAAAGCTGTACTATGATTTCTTTCATTTTCTAACCCCCAATCAACAGAATCGCAGCCATGAATCCGCACGCCAGACTTCCGGCCCACAGAATACTCTCTATCAGTCTCATAAGGCCCGATATCGTATCACCTACCAGAATATCACGGATCGAGTTCGTCATCGCGATTCCCGGAATAAGGAGCATAATATCGCCAATCATAATTTTGTCAGTATGCAGGAAGGGAAGCACTCTTCCCACCACGCAGATTCCCGCTCCTGAAAGAAAGGCCGCCGTCAGATTAAAAATCATATTATTCGGACATATTTTCGGAAGTACCTTCTGAAGATAACATATCAGGATTCCGAACATTGCCGCAAACACTGCATCGACCATTGTTCCGCCAAAAAAAACCGCATGGCTTCCCGCGGCCAATGCACTTCCCGCATACAGTAGAAGTCCTCCGGGTGCCTTTTTCAAATGCTCCATCTCATACTGAAACACTTCCGGATCCATAGGATGTTCACAGCACCGTCTGCTCAGTTCATTCAGGCTCTCCATCCTTGTAAAATCGGTTCCTCCCGCCCCCAGAATTCTTCTTGTCTGTGTAATTCTCTCTCCTCCGGGCAGTTCCATCGTAACCACAATACTGGATGTGATTACAAATACGTTCATTTTTGCAGCTCCATACGCATTTCCCAGGCGGATCAGCGTATCTTCTACACGCTTTACTTCCGCGCCGCATCCCATGAGTTTTTCTCCCATATTCAGAAATATATGCAGAATTTTTCCCGCTGTCTCTTTCGTTAAAAGCACGTCTGCATGTTTCTCATTTCCCTGTTCCATCTCTCTCCTGTTCAAGAATGTCTTCGCATTCTTTTCTCTCCCAAATGACATTTTGACAATATTTTAACACACAGGCGTTTCGTATTCCATAATTATTTTGCACAATTTCCGAATTTCGAAAAAGTATTAAAACCTATTGAGATTTTTCGCTGCATTCCGGAATATTTTTTGCCTTCACAGATATAGCCGCATTTTTTCACTTGCACCTCACCATTCAAGGCGTTACAATACATGCGTAAACATACATTCTGATTTTTTACTGTGATTATATACTATAAAGATAATAGAAAGGAAAAAACACATGGCATCCGAACAAGTCGATTTCGGCAGCAATCATGTCCGCCGCAGTGTCCTCGCTGTCGCGGCTCCGATGCTTGTTGCCCAACTCATCAATCTGCTCTACAATATCATAGACCGTATTTATATCGGAAGGATTCCGGGCGAAGGAAGTACTGCGCTCGCCGGGCTGGGACTGTGTTTCCCGGTCATTACAATGGTGACTGCATTTGCGAATCTGTTTGGCACCGGCGGCTCCCCGCTCTGTTCCATTGCCCGGGGCAAAGGGGACACGAAAACGGCCCGGGACATCATGAATAATGCCTGTTTCAGCCTAATAATCACCGGAATCCTGATCACACTTTTTGGCATACTCTTTCACAAGCCGCTGCTTTACCTTTTCGGTGCAAGTGACCGGCTTTATCCTTATGCCTCCGGCTATATGATCATCTATCTTCTGGGGACGGTCTTTGTCATGATCTCCCTCGGACTTAACCCATATATCAACTGCCAGGGCTTTGCAAGAACCGGGATGAAGACTGTCCTGCTTGGCGCTGTAAGCAATCTGATTCTGGATCCTGTGTTTATTTTTGGTTTCCATATGGGCGTAAAAGGCGCAGCGATCGCCACCATCCTTTCCCAGTTCTTTTCTGCCTTGTGGGTTCTTTTCTTTCTCACCGGCAAACGCGCTGAACTGACTTTGAATTTCAAAGGGTTCCGTCCGGATTTCGCATGTATCGCCGAGATCACGAAACTGGGGATTTCTTCATTTGTTATGTCTTTCACCAACGGGCTTGTCCAGATCGCCTGTAATTCCATGCTGCAGATTTACGGGGGCGACCTCTACATCACGGTCATGACTGTACTGAATTCCGTCCGCGAGATCGCATCCGCTCCGGTTCTGGCCATTGCTGACGGAGCGTCCCCGATCATCAGCTACAATTACGGGGCCGATCAGATCCCGCTGATGAAGAAAGCGATCCGCTTCATGAGCCAGCTCGGTATTGGCTACACCGTCTGCATCTGGGGACTCATTTCCCTGTTTCCGGAATTCTTTATCGGCATTTTTAACCGGGATCCTTCGCTGATGCTAAAAGCCATCCCCGCCATGCATATCTACTTCTTCGGATTTTGTATGATGGCATTCCAGTTTACCGGACAGAGCGTGTTCAAAGCGTTGGGCAGAGCGAAATATGCCGTATTTTTCTCGATTCTCAGGAAGGCGATCATCGTAACACCTCTTACTTTGCTCCTGCCTCACATTGGAGGACTGGGTGTGAACGGTGTCTTTCTCGCGGAACCGATCTCGAATGTCATCGGCGGACTTGCCTGCTATCTGACCATGCGCCGGACGGTTCTCAAGAAGCTGTAATCTCGAATTTACAAACCGCTGTCCAGGTGTTAGAATGATAAAGCATACGAAATTCCAATATGTTCCAATTCAAACTGAAGAGAGGTTTTACAAATGAATAAAAAAGCGAATTTTGCTGCCGGAGTCCGAGACGGAATCCCAATCTTTCTCGGATACATGGCAGTCTCTTTTACGTTCGGCATTATGGGGAGAAATGCCGGAATCTCAGCCTGGGAAGCCGTTCTCATTTCCGCGACCAATCTAACCAGCGCCGGACAATTTGCAGGGTTATCCTTGATCAGTGCATCCGCATCCTATATGGAAATGGCGGTCACCCAGTTCATCATCAATCTGAGATATTGTCTGATGTCCTGTGCGCTGTCCCAGAAACTGGATAATCATCTCCCATTCTTCCACCGTTTCTTCATCGCTTACGGTGTTACGGATGAGATTTTCGGTGTATCCATAGGCTGCAAAGGCAAATTAAGTCCCTATTACTCCTACGGTGTGATCAGCGTTGCCGCTCCGGGATGGGTTCTTGGTACCTTTCTCGGAATCGTTCTGGGAAATGTTCTCCCGACACGTGTTGTCAGCGCGCTCAGTGTTGCACTCTATGGAATGTTCATCGCAGTCATCATTCCTCCTGCAAAGGAGAATCGGGTGATCCGCGCTCTGGTTCTTGTTTCCATGCTACTGAGCCTTGTATTTACGAAAGCACCGTATCTGAACCGGATTTCATCCGGCTTTCGGATCATCATATTAACTCTGATTATCGCGGGCGCCGCTGCATTTTTCTTCCCTATAAAGGAAGAAGATTCCGACACCTCAGAAAACAGTCCTGTATCCACAAAGGAGGGCTCTGAAAATGAAGCATAATATTTACATTTACATACTGGTCATGGCTGTGGTCACCTATCTGATCCGGCTGGTTCCGCTGACTTTGATCCGCAAAGAGATCAAAAATCCATTTATCCGCTCGTTTCTGTATTACGTGCCCTACGTTACACTGGCCGTTATGACCTTCCCCGCCATCCTGAGTGCAACGGCAAATATCTGGTCGGCTGCCGTAGGATTTGCAGTCGCGCTCATCCTCGCATGGCAGAATCGAAGTCTGATCAGTGTATCTTTGATTTCCTGCATCAGCGTATTTCTGGTCGAACTGATAACAGGGATCTAAAACAGTCTCATTCAAGTGGAGGCGGCTATGTCATTAAAATATACAAAACGGACTCAACAGGTTCTGCTGATCGGCATTTTCGTCATCATCGGAGCCCAGATCAATATGAACCTTTTTATAGACAACTTTAAAATTTCGATCGGTACTCTGATCTTTCCTATTACCTTTGTTATGTTTGGGAAATATCCGGTGCTTCCGGTGACATTTATATCAGCTGTCGGTGTTTTAATTTCGCGCGTTCTTTCAGAATGGCTGCGATATGACCAGATTCAATTCTACAGCTTTTTCCCGGAAATGATCTTTTATCTGGTATACGGAACTCTGTTCTACATCTACAGCCGTAAGAAAGAAACACTTTCCCCGGACTGTGCCGCAGTACTCTTTGTCTTTGACTATATTTCCAATCTGACGGAACTGCTGGTAAGACTGGGGACAGGTGCATTTAACATCAAATCACAGCTCGGGATCCTGCTGGTAGCTTTTTCGCGATCCCTCATCATTTATGGGATCCTGTTCTGTCTGCACCATTATAAGTTCAGTCTTCTGCGCCGGGAACATGCGATGCGCTATCAGCGTCTTCTTCTGCTGATCTCGAAATTAAACGGCGAAGTTGTGTGGATGAAGAAGAACACCGGACTGATCGAAGAGACCATGAACACATCCTATCAGTTATACCGCGAGCTCGAAGCAACAGGTACCGACGAGGCACTTTCCCGTAAGGCACTGGGTGTTGCGAAGGATATCCATGAGATCAAAAAAGAGTATCTGCTGATTCTCCGGGGGCTGTCCGAAGCCCTAGACCTGAATCTGAAAGATGAGGGGATGTATCTTATTGATATTCTCACCGTCCTGAAGCAAAGCCTTACCGCAGAATCTTCAGGGAAAAAAGCAGAGATCACATTCCAGATTCAGGAAAATCTTTTCACGGAAAAGCATTATTTCCTGATGAGTGTATTCCGCAATCTTCTCACGAATGCGATCGAAGCTGCTGAAAAAGAAAATCCTCAGATCCGGGTGACCCAGTCAGAGGATGATGAAACTTACTTTTTTGATGTTACCGATGACGGTCCGGGCATTCTGCCTGAGGATCTGGACCAGATCTTCTCTCCCGGATTTTCAACCAAGATCAATTTTACGACCGGTGAGATCAGCCGCGGACTTGGGCTTAATCTGGTGCAGGATCTGGTTAAAAACCAATGGGATGGTGAAATTGACGTTTCGTCGCATCCGGGCTGCACGACATTTCGCATCCGCATACCCAAGAAGGGATGGAGGTAAAACAATATGAAATTCTATTTAATAGACGATGACCGCAATGTTCTGAATATCCTGAAACTGATCATCAAAAGCAGGCAGCTCGGCGAAGTATGCGGAACCGCCCAGAGCGGGACCGACGGACTGGACGATCTACTGACCGTTCAACCGGACGTTATCATAGTCGACCTTCTGATGCCGGAAATGGATGGTATCTCTTTCGTCAAAAAAGCCCGCAATATTCTTCCGGATTGTGCCTATATCATGCTTTCCCAGGTTACATCCAAGGATATGATCGCAAATTCTTACGAAAGCGGGATTGAATTCTATATCCAGAAACCGGTCAACAGTATCGAAGTGGAATCCGTGATCCGCAAAGTGATCGAATCGCTGGGTGCAAGACGGACTCTGACACAAGTACAGAACATCTTTCTTGACCAGCAGATCCGCACACCCTCTCCTGCGTTGGAAGAAACAGTAGAAAAGCAACAGATTATACGACTCAGGAACATTCTCCGTCAGCTTGGAATCATCGGTGAGAAAGGAAGTCGTGACATCATTACTCTAGTCGATTATCTGATTGAAAATGATGAAAATATGGACGATACCACTTTAAGCGATCTCTGCAGCAACTTCACAGATTCGCCAAAATCCATGGAGCAGCGCATTCGACGCACTGCCTTTACCGGAATGGTAAATCTTGCGAATCTCGGGCTGGAAGACTACTCGAATGATATTTTCACTACGTACGCCAACACACTCTACAATTTCGAGCAAGTGCGTCGGGAAATGGACTTTATCCGCGGAAAAAGTGACAAACATGGAAATGTAAAAATCAAAAACTTTCTGAATTCACTGGTTCTTGCCTGTGAAGAACACTAATCTACATATATTAATTTCATCTATAAAAGGAGCCGTTTATTGACAAAATATACAATTGCCAGGCTCCTTTTTTGTGACTTTCTTAGAACTTTCTTTCCATTTTGATACCTTTTGAATCTTTTTGAAACCTGCTTTCTATGATATCAACATCTTAAATGTTATCACGAACACAACTATTTTGTTAGGAGGCTATTATGGTTACAATTATTTCTGGAATTGGTTTGTTACTTCTTACCCTCGCAGGTTTCTCTCTCTTCAGCCTGAAAATGCCGAAAGGCCAGGCTGCCATGTCGGGCATGGCAAATGCTGCCATCGCCACATTCCTGATTGAAGCCGTTCATCGTTACATCACAGGCGACTTGCTTGGACTTGCTTTCTTTCAGGAACTTGGTGCAACATCCGGAAGTCTCGGCGGTGTTGCCGCAGCAATCACAGTCCCAATCAGCATGGGTGCGAATCCTGTATTTGCTGTCGTAGCCGGTGTTGCGGTTGGCGGTTACGGAATTCTTCCGGGATTCATCGCCGGTTACATCGTAGGACTGATTTCTCCGATACTCGAAAAAAAACTTCCTGAAGGGCTGAATATCATAGCAGGTGCACTGATCATCGCTCCCGCTGCCAGAGCGATCGCGATCCTCGTAGACCCTGTAGTAAATTCTACTTTACTGAAAATCGGCCAGACCATCTCCGCTGCGGCAGATCAGTCTCCGATCGTAATGGGACTTCTTCTCGGAGGAATCATGAAGATGATCTGTACCTCTCCGCTCAGTTCCATGGCACTTACCGCCATGCTTGGACTCGACGGACTTGCAATGGGAATCGCAGCCATCGCATGTGTGGGCGGTTCTTTCACCAACGGAATTATTTTCCATCGCTTGAAGCTGGGTGACAGAAGCAACGTTATTGCCGTTATGCTGGAGCCACTGACTCAGGCTGATATCATTACACAGAATCCGATCCCAATCTATTGTTCCAACTTCTGTGGAGGAGCACTGGCCGGACTTTCAGCCGCAGTATTCGGTATTGTAAATAACGCCCCCGGTACTGCCTCACCGATTCCGGGACTTTTGGCACCGTTTGCTTTCAATCCACCGCTCAAAGTACTCGCTGCAATCGGACTCGCAATCCTCGGTGGAATCACAGCAGGTCTGATCGGATCGACCGTATTCAAAAAACGTTTTGCCCATACCGAAACAGTTACGATTCCAAAAGGAGCCGTACTGGAATAATTATAGAACCCAAGACCCAACAGAAACAGCCCGGCAGTTCCATTTGCCGGGCTGTTTCTGTATATAGTTTCTTGAAGTTTTATTTTGCTTCAGCAGGAGCTGCCTCTTCTTTCTCCGTCAACTTCTTAATTCCCTGTACCGCTACGATAATACCAAGAATCAAAAGCAGTACAGCGAAGATCAGCTGAAGTGTATTTCCAAGACTGAGTCCTGTTGCCATCAATTGTTTAGACAGATTGAAGCTTGTTGTTGCAAGTGCAGTGAAAGTTACCGCCATCATAAATACCATCGGGATCCAAAGCATAACTCCCTGACGATGTGTCTTTTTCAAGAATGCCGCACAGGCCAGCAGAGCCAGTACTGCAAGGAGCTGGTTTCCGGAACCAAACAATGGCCAGATCTCAGCATAGCCGACTTTCGCGAGCAGGTATGCGACGATCAGAGTTACAATCGTGGAAACATAGTTGTTCGTCAAAACCCGTTTCCATGCAGGCATCGTCTTCGGAGTATCTTCATCTTCAAGGAAGAATTCCTGGAAGGAAATACGCGCCACACGCGCAACCGAATCCAAAGATGTCAGTGCGAATGCAGATACGGACAGATTGATCAATGTAAAGATCAAATCATGCGGAAGCCCGATCACCGACAGGAAATTTGCAATGGCACCTGCAAAGATCTGCGGCTGGGTCAGAAGTCCCTGGCTGGCAGCTTCCCCTTCTGCAAAGGAAGCAACTGCAATCAGCGCCAACACGGCCAGCATACTTTCCAGAAGCATTGCCCCATAGGAAACCGGAAGCATATTCTTCTCATTCTTGATCTGCTTCGAAGCAGTCCCTGAAGAAACCAGAGAATGGAATCCGGACACCGCACCACAGGCAATCGTAACAAAAAGAATCGGGAACATATTTTTCCCATCAACATTAATGCTTGTCACCGCCTGAAGGTTACAAGATGGATTTGCTACAAATACACCAATTACCGCAGCAGCGATCATAAAGATCAACAGATAACTGTTCAGGTAATCTCTCGGCTGCAAAAGTGCCCACACCGGAGTTACACAGGCAATCATAATATATATAAAAATAATAATATGCCAGGTTCCAAGGCTCATGTAGATCGGGCAGGCAAGTCCGATCGCAACTGCCGCTACCAGCATGATTATCGCGATCGCTGTATTTACCCATTTATTCAGTTTTGCATGTTTCAAAATCATTCCAAGGGCTACCGCTTCAAAAATGAAGAGTACGGAAGTAGTCGCAACAGATCCGTTTGCAGCCACTTTCGTTACAGCGCCCGATGCATCTGCCGAAAATCCGTTAAATGTTCCGGCAACAACATCAGCAAATGCCGCGATAACCAGAATACAAAACAGCCAGCAGAAGATGGAAAATAATTTCTTTCCCAACTTTCCAATATATTCTTCAATAATATATCCGATCGTACGGCCTTTATTTTTTACAGAAGCATACATTGCCGCGAAGTCCTGAACCGCTCCAACAAAAACTCCGCCGATCAGAATCCACAAAAATGCCGGAAGCCATCCAAAGATTGCCGCCTGAATCGGTCCGTTGATCGGTCCCGCTCCCGCGATCGATGCAAACTGATGACCAAATACAATATTTGTATCAGCCGGCACATAGTCAACGCCATCCTCCAGCTCATATGCCGGTGTCTTGGCATTCGGGTCAATTCCCCATTTTTTCTCCAGGTATCGTCCATAGAAAAGGTATCCACAACTTAATACCACAATGGCGATTACCATCATCATAATACCATTCATAAATCACGCCTCTTTTCTTTCGTCTCATTCCTTATAATTACATCACTGTTTTATCACTTTAAGACGTTGAATTCAAGAAGCATAATATATAAAATTATAGAATTTTTTCACTGATTTTTGTGGGATTTATAAAACATTCCACATTTATAACGATTTTCTTGCCGTGATGGCCGATGACATAATATATTCACCGATTGCCAGGGATCGTCCCCACCTCTCTTCATATTCCTTTGAGACAGGTTTGGCCAATACTTCCACATCCTCAAATCCTGCCATTTTAATAATCTTTTCCAATTCTTCTACCGAAGAAGCTCCGGACACTCAGCAGGAATGCATGGCTTCGTCTTCTTTCATTTCTTCGGTCAGTTCCTTCATGATCACAATATCGCACAGAGAAATCCTTCCTCCGGGCTTCAGTACCCGGTAAATCTCCCGGTACACTCTTGGTTTATTATCGGACATATTGATCACGCAATTGGAAATGCATACATCCGCCGTACAGTCAGCGACAGGAAGATTCTCAATCTCTCCCAGTCGGAAATCTACATTACGTATTTTGTTTTCCCTAGCAATTTTGCGCGCCTTAGAGATCATCTCCGGTGTCATATCGACGCCAATCACTCTTCCTCTTCTGCCGACCTTTTTCCCTGCGATAAAGCAGTCAAGTCCGGTTCCGCTTCCCAGATCCAGCACCACTTCTCCCTGAGAAATCTCTGCCTTCCGATGCGGATTTCCACATCCCAG
>JBJENH010000005.1:21132-23316 GCA_051880095.1 Bariatricus sp.
GCCGGTCCGTCTGCCGAGATCAATTTAATCCGTTCCAGCCCTGCCGCGTGATTATATGCATCAATATCCTCCACACGCACATAATCATACAGATCTTCCGGCTTTGCGATCACGCGGAAATCCTCTGTAAGCTTCCCCTTCTCCAGAGACTCCAGAATATGATTTTCCTTAAATCCATACGTCAGCACACTGTATTCATTCATAACATACGCCACAAGGATCACGCCATCCTCTTTGACAACGCGCTTCGCCTCCTTCAGCGCCTTCACCTTGTCCTCCATCGTATACAGGTGATACATCGGTCCAAACACCAGCACAACGTCAAATTCATTGTCCGGGAATCTGGAAAGCTTCATGGCATTTCCCTGATAGGCTTTGACAGTACTGTTCTTCTTCTTCAGAATTCCAAGATTATACTTGACAAGTTCCACCGCCGTCACATCATATCCTTCTTCCGCCAGTGCCACCGAATACCGCCCGGTTCCTGCACCGACGTCGAGGATTTTCGCAGATTTATCCTCCGGAAGATATTCATGAATGTATTTCATGGAAGTCAGAAATTCCACCTGTCCATGGCGACTGTTCAATCGCTTCTCCTCATTAAACTTGTTATAGTATTTCTCCAGTTCTGTCATCATAATAAAAACTCCACTTTATTCATATTCCCGGAACGCATAAGTAAATCCCGTCTCTTTCATCAGCGCCAGATACGGCTCCGGCTCAAATGCTTCCAGCGAAAACACGCCAGGTTTCCTGTAAATTCCTTTTGCATAAAGTTCAATCGCAAGCGCAGCACCGAATCCGGTCTGTGCCACAACAGCCTGCATGGAAAAGCGCTTCATCGCTTCTTCATTGGAATACGGCTGATACATCATCATTTTCTTTGTTTTTCCATCTTTTTTCCCGATAGCGAGCACCCCCACCACCATCTCTCCGGACATCTCGTCCTTGATATTCTTCGGTGCCGGTGCACAGGCAGCGATTACATCACGCGGTACAACTTCCACATCCCCGACCTTAACCTTTTTCGTCGTATTCAAATGCAGATGATCCAGAACCTTCAGTGCCTGGATCAGCTTCTCATCAAGAGAAATCTTAAACGTACAGCGCTTCAGTCCATATTCAGAGAGATATCTTGGCATGGTTACCGTTTCTTCATGCTCTACCTTGACGAAGGTATTATCTCCGACCTCCGGCATGCAAAAGACTTCCTGCCCGGCAAACGGCTTCTCCACCAAGAAGCCTCCACGTTCCTTATCGTATTCTACATTCGGATTCATCACCTCATCCAGCACCGTCCAGACATTAAATCCAAATACAATATCGTCCTCTTCACCAGCCACTTCCAGATTGCCGCCGTCCCTCACGTGAAGTTCTTCCACTTCATCAAATTCATATTTACAGAGATATTTTGCAAACACATTTACCACACCCGGATCGATTCCCAGGCAGATCAGCGCCGTATTTCCCTGATTCCGCCACGCCTCATCACGGTCAAAATTGTAGGCTGTCATAACCTCATCATAGCTGTTCTCAATCCCAAGTCCGTAGGCAGGATTCTCCTTAGGAACGGACCAGGTCCCCATATTGGCATAGTCCACACCCGAATCAAAAGCTGCATCAAAAATGTAATTTGCACAGAACGGACTGGATGCATCCATTACAAAATCAATATTATATTCTTTTATTAATTTTTTTATTTCTTCTTTTTTAGTTGCATCCAAGTATTCTGCATAAAATCTTGCATCATTCAGATTCCTTTTCACTTCCTCCGCTCTTTCCAAACTGATGTCACAGAGCAGGCAGAATTCAAACCATTCCCCTGCCTCATCACGTTCTTTCAGCATCTTCACGATGCACTCACCTACAGCTCCGCTTCCCACAAGCATCATTCTCATAACCTTACCTCCTGACCGGCATCCATATTCCGGATCGTTGTCTCATTATTCTATTCTCTACCCGGCAAAAAAAGAAGATAAGACGCACTTCTATCGTGCATCTTGATCTTCTCTGTCCTTTTACCAGTTGGTTATGTCCTCGTAGGTGATACCCCTCCAGAATTCAAAAAATCCTGCGTTCGTATTCTCTCCAAAGAATTGTCAGTCGGCCTTCCTTTTGCCTGCTAGTTTCCCGATTACACTGGATGCATCTGACTGTAATCTTTGCTGCTTCGGCCCCGTTACA
>JBJENH010000005.1:23416-30202 GCA_051880095.1 Bariatricus sp.
ACAGTAACAACCTGTCCTGTGAAGTAGCTGCTTTCATCAGAAGCAAGATACAGACACATATTTCCGATATCTTCCGGACAGCCATAGCGGTTAACCATGATGTTGCTCAGGAAAATGTCTTTCAGAGCCTGTGGTACATTTGCTTCGTTCTGTGGTGTAACAATAAGTCCCGGACGAACACAGTTGCAACGAATGTTCTTCTTGCCATACTGAAGTGCTGTAGACTTGGTCAGCATATCAACACCTGCTTTTGCACAAGCGTAAGCTGTTGATCCAAGGTCGCCTCCGCAGGAAGCCATAGAACCGATATTGATGATAGAACCACCGTTCTCATTCTTCTCTAAATATGGAAGTACACATTTTGTAGAGTAGAATGTACCGCGCATATCGCTCTGGAAAATAGCATCCCACATTTCAACTGTAAGCTCGTCAACACGTCCGTCTTTCAGTGCTACGTTGGCAGCGTTATTAACCAAAACATCAATCTTTCCATACTTTTCTGCTGTATCAGCAAATAACTTTTCAATACTTTCGAGATCTGTGATATCCATAAAATGATAAGAAGCTTCTCCGCCTTCTGCCACGATACTGTCTACAACAGCCTGTCCTTTTTCTGCTCTACGTCCGCAAATCACTACTTTAGCGCCTTCAGCTGCAAATAATCTGGCAATTCCGATTCCGATTCCGCTGGTGGAACCTGTAACAATTGCAACTTTGTCCTGTAATCTTCCCATGATAATCATCCTCCTTAATTATGCATTCTGCACTTATATTCATATAATATTGCGCCGAATTTCAGCTAATATTACTATAGCGCATTACGCTCAATAAATCAATAGATTTAAAAAATATAAATAAAAGATATTATTTTCACAAGCCCAGAATCAATCTGTAATAGTCATTTTCAATGATAATCGATGTCATCTGAAGCCGGCAGGCAGCAACAGCTTTGATGCGCTCCGTATAAGCTTTCATTTCTTCTTCCGTCATAATGACACCGGAGGCAGGCGTAAAAGTTCCGGTAAAGCGATTGTAAGTCCCCTTGTCCGTCAGCCATGAACTGGAAAAAAATACGACCAAAGGTTCAGAATCCGAAAGAATATCCCTTCCTGCCAGAAGTCTGGAATCATAATCGACCCCCAGTAAATTCAAAATGGTCGGAAGAATATCCACCTGACAGCAGGGTTTGTCAACCGTCACGCTTTCCTCCATCCCCGCTGTCCACATAATGAGTGAATTCTTATACACATCAAAATCCACAGATTTTTCATTCAGCGATTCAAGCGAATCCGTTCCAAAGGAACGTCCCGCCAATTCTTCAATAACATCAATATCCGAATACGGAATGTGATCCGCTGCCATAACGATCAGGGTATGGTCTGCAATTCCAGCCTCCTCCAGCGCATTTACCAGACGAGTCAGCCCCTTTTCGAGTTCCAGATTTGCCGCAATGTAGGACTTCGTCTTCTCCGAGTACGGAAGAGACGCTACAGCCTCCTGATTCCTTTTAGACATCTGGTTGCTTTCAAAACCATATGGCAAATGTCCGCTTAGTGTCAGATAATAGATATGAAAAGGCTCCTGTGTCAAATACTCCTGCAGAGTCTGTTCCACCATATAATCATCCGATTGCGGCCAATAAACATAGCCCTCCTCATTCGTTTCTTTCGTCAGAATATTCTGACACTCCGAACACTGCCGCCAGTCATATCCCAGATTTGGATGCGACAGGGCTCTGCCATACATATTTTCATTAAAATGAAAACCAATGCATGTATAATCCAAAGGCTGAAGTATATTTGCCAGCGTAAAAGGCAGACTTGTTCCCTGTTCCCCAGTTTCCTTCATGCTGACCGGAAAACCATTTTTCGGGTACAGTCCCGTGAGATTCTGGAATTCACCTCCGGAGGTACTGGTAAAATGCAGCGCCGAATAAAACCGGTTAAATACAAATCCTTCATGTGTCAGCCGGTACAACGTCGGAGTCAGTATCTCATCGATCATATATCCACTGAACCCTTCAGCCGTAATAAATATCACATTATAGTTCTCAAACATCCCCGTATACTCATTTTTTCTCGTCGGCGACACAGTCTGAATATACTCTGAAAGCCATTTTACATCCTCATTCGGAGCTTCGTCGATCCACTTTTGCAGATCCAGCTCCAACACATTCGGCGAAGTATCTATTTCCGGTTCCGCCATCTCCTCCTCCGCTATTTCTTCATCCTCAGCCGCCTTCTCGTTTTCCGCCTCGGCAAGCTGTTCCAGACTGATATCCATATTACTGTCACTTCCGAAAATCATATGTTTACAGTCCAGGCGAAGCATCGTAAGAAGTCCCAGCTGCTCTACCTGATCATCCGTATTCGTATCCATAGCATAGAGCTTTTCCGGAGTAAAATCTCCTTCCCACGGATAAAGATAAACCATAGCCAGAGCTAACAGATAAAACAGAACGCAGAATATCATTGGAATAGCTGTTCGTCTGTACAGATACAGAAGTCTTTTCTTAAGAGGCCACCGTTTTTTCGTATCTGTATTTAATTTCGTATCCAACGTATCAATTCGAAAAATCTGTATAGCACACAGCATTCCCGGAACGACCAGCATAAGAAGCAGCCCGATCCAATTCTGTTCAAGTGCCTTCACAACAGCATTTCGATAATCCCCGAGCCGATTGCCTGCAGCCGTATCGAGTGCACTGAATAACTGAAAATACTGCTGCAGAATTCTGCGGCAGATCATTTCCACACAAAACAGCACGTCCAAAAATAAACTGAACGCACTTGTCAGAATATGTCTCGCTCTTTTACTAAAACAGTTCACCAGGGCGCTAACCAGCATTCCAAGTGAAACCGCAAAACAGGCAATGATCGGAAAATATGCCATCCTAAGCCGCATATATAGATGAAAAACCAACTCCAGGTATAATAAAAGAATCGGAAAATATAGAATACGGGCATATTTCTTAACCCTTTTCAAGCTATCTTTCGTTTGCATCTTTGTTCCCCTTATCTGACATACATCAGTCGATCAGATCATTCTGAAATCTCGACAAATGTTCATACGGCAGAATCTGTCTCCCCCGATAAAGTCCACATCCATCGTTGATCAGACTGTTATTTACAGCCGAAAACATATTTACATCAAGTTCTGCCAGATTCAGCTGAAGCAGGCGCATCCCCCGCTCATAAGCTTCATCAAAATAAATACATTCCCCTTCCGGAACCGCATCTCTTCTAACTCGTTCGTTCTCCTGACGTTTCTCGTATCCCAGATGATTGGCCGGTCCGATTTCCGCAATATCGTCCATCGTTTTTGTACGAAGCTGTACTTCCATATAAGACCTGGAACTATTGTCATAAAAAGTAATATGTAACGACTGATACCCATACTCATTGGCATCGCAGATATAATCCCTGTAGTACGGTTTCACTGCCTCAACCATGAGGGGAGATGTCGTCTGTTTCACTCCCTGCGCCGATTCTGCCGTGAATCCGCGCTCCTCCAGGAACTCCGGGAGCTTATTTGCTATCTCATATAAATATTTTATTTCTTTTTCCTCAATACTCTCCCCATCTTTTACATGGCATTTCGGAAGAGAGATTACGATACGATACGCAATAAAATCCCGAAAACAACTCAACCTGTTCTTTAATTCAGCAACAGGCGGATAATCTCCGTTTTTCATATAATAATCATAAATGTATTCTACGATATATCCGTTAAATTTTTCTTCTGCACGAATCAAAGATTTGATTCTTCCTTTAAAAGTAAATGCAAGAAACGGGTATTCTTTTGCCATATATTTGTAAAATTCTCTTATTTTTTGTGACTGGGCTGTAAGGAAATCATTATGTTCCAAAAGTTCCATCATCTGAATCAGAAAATTACAGTGCACCAGATCAATCTCATTTCTCGTCTTCTTCGACTCCTGACGCAGATCTCCCATATAATTCTGAAGTATTTTAAAAACTGTATCTCCGGAATACAGGTAATCGTTTAATGTTATCATTCGTGTCACTCCTGATATTAATTTTCTTAATTGACATTAATTATAACACACATATCCTGCATTTTTCAGTTTTTTTCTTTATCTTTACTGTTTATTTATATCTCTACGTTTCTCACAATTTCCTATAATATTTCCACCACCTTTTATCCTCATGTTGCATACTTCTTATTTCTCCTCGAATCCTTACTTCATTAGGTACAATATTGATCCCTTTTCCCCTTGTATGATGCCCACATTTCCCGTCACACCTTCCTTCACTTTTCCAAGCTGCAGTTTTCTGATTGCCCTTGTTGTTCATATTTCGGAACGCTAATCCTTTTAATATATTCTGTGTTCCAATTTCGGAATATAAATTGACTTATTGCATATCATGTGCTAAAATTGGAATACTATTCGATGGAGGTGATCATCTTGGTTGAAAGAAAAGAATACCTGAATCATTTGATTCAGTGGAAGGATGAACAGGTCATCAAAGTTGTCACCGGTATCAGGCGCTGTGGAAAATCTACCTTGCTGCTGCAGTATCAGACGTGGCTTAAGGCAAACGGTATCTCAAAGGAGCAGATCGTTTCTATCAATTTTGAAGAATTGGAATATGAGGAGCTACAAGACTATCGAAAGCTGTATGCCTATCTCAAGGAGAATCTGTGTGAAGGAGAAAAGACCTACATTTTCCTGGATGAAATTCAGAAGGTTCCATCCTTTGAAAAGGTCGTAGACAGTCTATATGTCAAGCCGGATGTGGACATCTACATCACGGGCTCCAATGCCTATATGCTTTCCGGAAATCTTGCCACACTTCTGACCGGACGCTATGTAGAAATAAAGATGCTTCCCCTGTCCTTCAGGGAATTTCTGGAAATCACCGACATGGATGCGGATCGAGGTCTTGCAGAATATATACGTGACGGAGGACTTCCCTATATTGCCGTCATGGACCGAACCCCGGAAAAGGTAGAAACCTACTTAGAGGGTATCTACAATACCGTAATCGTAAAGGACATCGAAGATCGGCAGGCCAGAAAGACAACCGATCCGGATAAAAGAAAAATCACGGATATTCTCCTGCTGAAGACCATAGCCAAATATCTGGCCAGTGTAGTCGGAAATCCGGTCTCCATCCGAAGCATTACCGACTATCTGACCTCAAACGGGAGAAAAGTCTCACCTAACACAGTGAGCGATTATGTTGAGGCTCTCACAGAATCCTTCATCTTCTATCCGGCAGAGCGTTTCGACATCGTGGGAAAACAGCTTCTGAAAGCGAATAGAAAGCTGTATATTGTAGATCTTGGCTTGCGGAACCATATCCTGCCACGCAGTCAATACGATCTGGGATTTTCACTGGAGAACATTGTTTATTTTGAGCTTCTTCGCCGAGGCTACCGTGTTATGATTGGAAAGGTCGGCAATACAGAAGTAGACTTCGTTGCAGAAAAGCAAAGAACCTATACCTATTTTCAGGTTACAGCAGATATGACCGCAAAAGACACCTTCGACCGCGAGCTGAAGCCACTCTCAAATATCCGGGATAACTACGAAAAAATCGTCTTAACCGGAGAGCGACTCACTGTAGGGAACTACAACGGCATCCTGGTTAAAAACCTGTCGGACTGGTTGTTGGGAAAATAAAATCACGTCACTTTGCACATGTAGCCATCTGCTTTGACACAGATGGCTACATGCTTTTATCACTGCTGATCCGGTCATGCCATACTATTGACTGAGACGCTTGATGTAAGCATCGCTTCTCAGCCTCCCTTTTTCGTTTTATTTACAATCATAGCAAAGGCCGAAAGTAACCCAGTGTCCCACATAGTTTATTTTTTTGACATAATGCAGAAAATAAATATAAATCACATCAAAAATGAAGCAAATGCTTCCTATAACTACGATAAAAACATTTCGCCGATTGCCCCATAATATGAAGAATAAAGAAAATCAAAGAGCGCTATCCATTCAGGATGTTCTTTATCGCATCAGGTAAGGAATCATGGCATTTACATCGGTTCCTTCCCTTGCCCTGTGCTTACGAAAGAAAGAGAATTTCCTATTGAAGAGCCCATTGCCTTAATTGGGCACGATGGGTTCCGTGAGGGGCTGTAAGACTGAACCTCTCACTCAAACGAAAACTTGGGTTAAAGAGAGGTGAAAAGTCGAGAAAGTCTACTCGACAACTGAAAGTGCATAATCAACCCGAAACGCTCGGCAGCATCCTTAAAGCAGCGCGGGAAAAAGCAGGTATCACCATCGAAGCGCTGGCTGAAAGTGCTGATATTACTGAGCGATACTTATATCGGATTGAGAATGAGGGCAAGAAGCCCAGTTTTGATGTTCTCGAGCTGCAACAGTGCTGCTGCCGTAGTGTGTATTTTATGTAGCGACACCGTCTGTTAAAATTGCCCTGCGGGCTCATCGGACAGTGCGGGCAAATGCTGTGCCAAAAATGCAGACACTTCTCTGCGGTAACGCTCCGGTTGCTTATAATAGCTGGCGGCGTGAGATGCACCAGGGAAGATCACCAGTCGCTTGGGTGTAGTGCAGGCGGTACAGTTCTGGCGGCTCATCTGGCAGGGAACAAAATCGTCCGCTTCGCCATGCAGAAACAAAACCGGCACTTTACAGACAGACAGCGACTTGCGGGCATCCGCCTGGTTGGGATCAAAGTGTCCAAACAGTCGCGCTCCCAGTCGCCCCAGTGCATAGCAAGGCTGAATTGGCAGACGGGGCAACATCTTAGGAATACAATTGCACAGAATATCTTTCGG
>JBJENH010000006.1:0-5194 GCA_051880095.1 Bariatricus sp.
ATCTGGAAAGCCGCGGACTTCTCTTCGATGCTCCGAAGTTTGAACACAGTTATCCACATTGCTGGAGATGTGATACTCCGCTGATCTATTATGCGAGGGAATCCTGGTTCATCAAGATGACGGATGTCAAAGACGATCTGATCGCAAATAACAATACGATCAATTGGATTCCGGAAAGTATCGGTAAAGGACGTTTCGGAGACTGGCTGGAAAATGTTCAGGATTGGGGCATCAGCCGTAACCGTTACTGGGGTACTCCGCTTAATATCTGGGAATGTGAATGTGGACACCAGCATTCCATCGGAAGTATTGCGGAACTGAAGGAAATGTCAGATAATTGTCCGGATGATATTGAACTGCATCGCCCATATATTGATGAAGTAACGATCCGTTGCCCGAAGTGCGGAAAACCGATGCATCGTGTACCGGAGGTTATCGACTGCTGGTTTGACAGTGGTTCTATGCCGTTTGCACAGCACCACTATCCGTTTGAAAATAAAGAATTATTTGAACAGCAGTTCCCGGCAGATTTTATTTCAGAGGCGGTGGATCAGACAAGAGGATGGTTCTATTCTCTGCTTGCGATTTCGACACTGATCTTCAATAAGGCACCGTACAAAAACGTTATCGTTCTGGGACATGTTCAGGATGAAAACGGACAGAAGATGAGTAAGTCAAAGGGAAATGCAGTTGACCCGTTTGAGGCTCTGGAGACATACGGAGCAGATGCAATCCGCTGGTATTTCTATGTGAACAGCGCACCATGGCTTCCGAACCGTTTCCATGGAAAAGCGGTTATGGAAGGACAGCGCAAATTTATGGGAACCCTGTGGAATACCTATGCGTTCTTTGTGCTGTATGCAAATATTGATGATTTTGATGCAACAAAATATACGTTGGAATATGAGAAGCTGTCCGTAATGGATAAATGGCTTCTGTCCAAACTGAATACGCTTATCAAAGTAGTGGATGACAACCTTGCAAATTACAGAATTCCGGAAGCTGCAAGAGCGCTGCAGGATTTTGTAGATGATATGAGTAACTGGTATGTAAGAAGAAGCCGTGAACGTTTCTGGGCGAAAGGAATGGAGCAGGATAAGATCAATGCGTATATGACACTCTATACTGCACTGGTTACTGTTTCCAAGGTGGCAGCACCGATGATTCCGTTCATGACAGAAGAGATTTATCAGAATCTGGTGAGAAGTCTTGATGAAACCGCACCGGAGAGTATCCATCTCTGTGATTTCCCGGTTGCCAATGAGGCGTTTATCGACAAGACTCTGGAAGAGAACATGGATGAAGTGCTGAAGATCGTTGTTATGGGACGTGCGTGCCGTAATGCGGCAAATATCAAGAACCGTCAGCCGATCGGCAAGATGTTTGTGAAAGGAATCGGAGAACTTCCGGGATTCTATCAGGATATTATTACAGACGAGCTGAATGTGAAAGAGATGGAGATCACGGAAGATGTTCGTGCATTTACTTCTTACACATTCAAACCGCAGCTTAAGACGGTTGGACCGAAATACGGCAAGCTGCTGGGCGGAATCAAGAATGCACTGAATAATCTTGACGGAAATGCAGCAATGGATGAGTTGAACGCAGATGGTGTTCTGAAGCTTGATATAAACGGGCAGGAGGTTGTATTGGCTACTGAGGACCTTCTGATCGATATGAGTCAGGCAGAAGGCTATGTATCTGAGAGCGATTATGGAATTACGGTTGTTCTTGATACGAATCTGACAGAAGAACTTCTGGAAGAAGGTTTCGTGAGAGAAATCATCAGCAAGATCCAGACAATGCGTAAGGAAGCAGACTTCGAAGTAACAGATAAGATCAAAGTAACTTACGACGGAAGCGAGAAGGCAGAGGCTGTATTTGCTAAATTTGCTGACGAGATCGGACAGGAGACACTGGCGGTCAGCGTTGAAAAAGCTGTTCCGGCAGGTCATGTAAAAGAATGGAAGATCAACGGTGAAACAGTTAATCTGGGAGTAGAAAAGAACTAAAGCATACGAAGGGAGAACAGCATGTATAGTAAAAGATTTGAGAAGGAAGCGTTTAAGAAAGAAGTAAAGCATAATGTGCGTACACTGTATCGTCGTGAAATCGATGAGGCAACACCACAGCAGATTTTCCAGGCTGTATCTTATGCAGTGAAGGAAGCGATCGTGGATGACTGGCTTGCAACACAGAAGACATACGAGAAAGAAGATCCGAAGACTGTTTATTATATGTCAATGGAGTTCCTGATGGGACGTGCACTTGGTAATAACCTGATCAACATGACCGCTTACAAGGAAGTCAAAGAAGCGCTCGATGAGATGGGAATCGATCTGAATGCAATCGAAGATCAGGAACCGGACGCAGCCCTTGGAAATGGTGGTCTGGGACGTCTGGCAGCTTGTTTCCTGGATTCCCTTGCAACTTTAGGCTATGCAGCATATGGATGCGGAATTCGTTATCGTTATGGTATGTTTAAACAGAAAATTGAAAATGGTTATCAGGTAGAGACACCGGATAACTGGCTGAAAGACGGTAATCCGTTCGAACTTCGCCGTGATGAGTATGCGAAGGAAGTTCGTTTCGGTGGAACGATCCGTGTAGAATATGATGAGAAGACAAAGAGAAATTACTATATTCAGGAAAACTATGAATCCGTTCTTGCAATTCCGTACGATATGCCAATCGTTGGATATGGAAATCATGTGGTAAATACCCTTCGTATCTGGGATGCAAAGGCGATTACAGAATTTAAGCTGGATTCTTTCGACCGTGGTGAATATCATAAAGCAATCGAGCAGGAAAACCTGGCTAAGAATATCGTAGAGGTTCTTTACCCGAACGATAATCACTATGCAGGAAAAGAGCTTCGTCTGAAACAGCAGTATTTCTTCGTGTCAGCAAGCTTACAGGCATTGATTGCCAAATATAAAAAGAAACACAGCGATGTCCGCAAACTGTATGAGAAGGTTACAATCCAGATGAATGATACCCATCCGACCGTTGCAGTTGCAGAACTTATGCGTCTTCTTATTGATGAGGAAGGCCTGGAATGGGATGAAGCTTGGGATGTAACAACGAAGACAGTTGCTTATACAAACCATACGATCATGTCAGAAGCGCTTGAAAAATGGCCGATCGACCTGTTCTCAAGACTGCTTCCGCGTGTTTACCAGATCGTACAGGAAATCGACCGCCGTTTCGTAGAGCAGATTCGTCAGATGTATCCGGGCAATGAGAATAAAGTTGCCAAGATGGCGATCCTTCGTGATGGTCAGGTGAAGATGGCACACCTTGCGATCGTTGCTGGTTACTCTGTAAATGGTGTGGCTCAGCTTCATACAGAGATCCTGAAACATCAGGAACTGAGAGATTTTTATGAGATGATGCCGAATAAGTTTAACAACAAGACAAATGGGATTACTCAGAGAAGATTCCTTCTTCATGGAAACCAGCTTCTTGCTGACTGGGTAACAGCGCATATCGGAGACGGATGGATCACAGATCTTTCCGAGATGGCTAAATTAAAACCGCTTGCAGATGATCCGAAGGCAAGAGCTGAATTTATGGATATTAAATACAAGAATAAGGAGCGTCTTGCTGCTTACATTCTGGAACACAATGGTGTAGAAGTTGACCCGAGATCTATTTTCGATGTACAGGTTAAGCGTCTGCATGAATACAAACGTCAGCTTCTGAACATTTTGCATGTTATGTATCTGTACAACCAGATTAAAGAACATCCGGAAATGCCGTTCTACCCGAGAACATTTATCTTCGGTGCAAAGGCTTCCGCAGGATATGTTCGCGCGAAACAGATCATCAAGTTGATAAACTCTGTTGCAGAAGTTGTAAACAATGACCGTTCTATCAACGGAAAGCTGAAAATCGTCTTCATTGAAGATTATCGTGTATCTAACGCAGAATGGATTTTTGCAGCTGCAGATGTCAGCGAGCAGATTTCTACCGCTTCAAAAGAGGCATCAGGAACCGGTAATATGAAGTTCATGCTGAACGGAGCTCCGACGCTTGGAACCATGGACGGTGCAAACGTCGAGATCGTAGAAGAAGTAGGAATCGAAAATGCATTTATTTTCGGTCTCAGCTCTGATGAAGTTATCAATTATGAGAACCATGGCGGATACAATCCTCAGGAAATCTACTTCAATGACTGGGAACTGAAACGAGTGGTAGATCAGCTTATGGATGGAACCTATTCTCATGGAGATCATGAAATGTTCCGTGATCTTTACAACTCTCTGCTTAATACACAGGGAAGTCCGAGAGCGGATATGTACTTCATTATGAAGGATTTCCGTCCTTATGCAGAAGCGCAGAAGAGAGTGGAAGAGGCTTACCGTGATACAGATCGCTGGTCAAGAATGGCACTCCTCAATACTGCAAGCTGCGGTAAATTCACATCCGACAGAACCATTCAGGAATATGTGGATGATATCTGGAAACTGGATAAGGTTACTGTTGAACCTGAAGAATAAGCGTTCATAAATCAGCAAAACCTCTCATACAGTGGTATGGGAGGTTTTACTTTGTATGAAGAAATGGATCAGACAGGCAGGGTATTTTCTAATTATTATGATACTTTTGCCATATATTATAACGGTTTTCCTGAATGGAAGCCAAATGACATCATCAGGAAGAACAGCTTCACTGTATGTGAATGTGGAAAGAAATGAGAAGACGGTCAAACTGACCCTGGATGAGTATGGGATTGGTGTGCTGGCAAAAGAAATGGATGCGGATGCCGGGATGGAAGCGTTAAAAGCGCAGGCAGTTCTGATTCGGACAAGTATCTGCAAAAGTATCCGGGAAGAAGGAAGTGAAACGGTCCTGAAAAAAGGATATTGGACAAGAAGTCAGATGAGGAACAACTGGGGAGCGAGCGATTATGCAGAAAATTATGACCGCATTCAGGAAGCATGGAATGAAACGGAAGGACAGATTTTGATTTACAACGGAATGCCGGCGCTTACGCCGTATCACAAACTCAGCAACGGAAAAACTCGTTCTGCGGCAGAAGTACTGGGAACGGAAGAATACCCTTATCTTCAGGTGAAAGAATGTCCGGCGGATGTGGAATCGAAGGATGCAATGACGACACAGATGATCCAGGGGACGGATATGGAGGTCACGGGAACGGACAGCGCAGGATATGTGACGGAAGTGCGGT
>JBJENH010000007.1:0-5137 GCA_051880095.1 Bariatricus sp.
TGGCAAAAGAAACGTCCCCATCACAATTGCTTCTCCACCGCCTGAAAACATCCGTTTATTCCCAACGCCAGTCCCGCAGACAGAACGCTTCCGCAAACAATTTTATTCACATTCAGGGTTCGCAGTCCGTCAAACAAAATCGTTCCCAGACCTCCGGCATTGATCATAGCTGCAATGGTTGCTATCCCGACAGTGGATACAATTGAAAGCTGAATTCCGGTAAACAGAGCTTTTCTCGCCAATGGAATACGAATTCGCACCAGTACCTGCATCGTACTCATTCCAAGTCCTTCTGCTGCCTCCGCAACTGCCGGATCCACACCGTACAGCCCGGCAATAAAATTCCGGAGCAGTAAATATTGATTATACACGGTCAGTACGATCACAGCGGTAGTCATCCCCAGCCCGGTAACCGGAATCAGCAAGGCAAAAAGCGCAAGGCTCGGAACAGAATACAGCACAGAAAAAATCTGAATCAGAATCTCTCCCAGTCTTCTCCAGTATATCGAAGCAAGAGTCAGCAAAGCCGCCAGAAGCAGAGAAAAGAACAGTGTGATTGCCACGATCTGCAAATGTTCCAGCAATGCTTCCAGAAGATCATCATAATGTTTTTCCAGATATTCCAGCATAACAATTCCCATCCTTTCTCATTTACCCGACAAATCACAGCAGCTTCTCCCACAATGCTTCCTGTTCCCGTGCTGACTGAATCAGTTTCTCCACAAACGGATCTGCCGGATGCCGTACAATCTCCTCCGGAGTTCCGAATTGTCTAATCTTACCCTCACTCATTATCATAATTCTATTTCCGAGTTTCAACGCTTCATTGATATCATGTGTCACAAACAAGAACGTTTTATTCATTCCCTGATGCAGATGCAGCAATTCATCCTGCAGCCCGGACCTGGTAATGGCATCTAATGCACCAAAAGGTTCATCTAACAGCATAATCCTTGGTTCCACGGCCAATGCCCGGGCAAGCCCAACTCTCTGCTGCTGTCCACCGGACAACTGGGATGGATAACGACTGCGGTATTCTTCAGGATTCAGGTTGATCAACTGTAACAGCTCATCTACCCGGCTGTCAATCCGGGATTTATTCCATTTCAGGAGAGTTGGAACTGTCGCGATATTTTCCGCAATCGTCATATGTGGAAACAATCCCACCTGTTGAATGACATATCCGATTCCCCTGCGCAATTTTACCGGATCTTCATCTGCAATATTTTTCCCGAAGAGAAAGATACTGCCGCTATCCGGCTCATACAGGCGGTTTACCATTTTTAAGAGTGTCGTTTTTCCACAGCCCGATGTCCCGAGAATTGTGATAAATTCTCCCTCCTCAACAGTAAAAGATACCTCTTTGACTGCATCGGCTCCTGCCCCTTTGAATCGTTTACTGACATTTTGAAATTCAATTGCCGTATTTCCCATAATCTCTCCATTTTATATGATGTTACTTTATCGTCTCGTAAAATTCTTCTGCTACATCTTCATATTCTTCCTTATCTACATCAACTTTTGCATTCAGTTTTGTCAAAGTCTCTGTATTAAGTGCAGCACTAACCCTGTTTAAGATGTCTGCGATATCGGGATAATCCTCTAAAACATGATCCCGTACCACCGGCGCCAGATTATATGGAGGCCATACATGCTTATCATCTTCAAGCAAAGTAAAGGAATTCGTATCCGCAAGCTGTCCGTCCGTTGTATAGGCAGGCGTCACATCTGCTTCATCATTTCTCAGAACTTCGTATTTCAAGCCACCGTCATAGACTTTACTGGATTTCCAGTTAAACTCACCGTATGCCTTTTCCAGAGCCGGAAGACTGTCCTCGCGCTCATCAAAATCCCCCTGGGATGCGAACCGCAGCTCTGATGCATGTTTCTGCAGTTCGGAAATCGTCCTGATTCCCAGTTCTTCTGCCACATCTGTACGGATTGCCAGTCCCTGCCCGTCATTTGCCTGCGAATAATCAAGCCATGTCACCTGAAACTGCTTCTCATATTCTTCCTTAACCGTATTATACACCTCTTCCGGATCCGTAATCATATCCATCCCAAGAACGGTCATCAATCCCGTACCGGTATATTCCGGATACAGATCGATCTCATCATTGATCAGTGCTGTGTGTACCACAGAGCCGGCAATATCGAACACCCTGTCCACTTCATATCCGGCATCTTCCAGCGCAAGTGCATAAATTTCTGATACGATCAACCCCTCTGTGAAATCTTTCGACCCCACACGGATCACTGCATCTTTCTTTTCGCCGCCCCCTTTTTCATTATCGGAAGCACCGCCACAAGCTGCAAGCGTTCCTGCCATTCCCATACACAATAAAATAACTGTTGCTTTTTTCCAAAAATGTTTCATACTCTGTTTTCTCCTTCCATCTTCGTGTTTTCTTCTAAACAAAAATATCGGGCAAAAATATCCTGCCCTCAATTTCACACATATTGGTATTTTAATATTATCTTTTCCAGTTGTCGGAATAAAACCCCCGCCAACAAGGAAACCACCGCCACAGAAACTCCGCCAATCAGCAGAAGATCTGTCCTATTCAGACTGAGTCCTGTAAGAATGATATCCCCAAGTCCCCCGGCTCCGATTTTCGAAGCAATGGTTGCACTGGCAATTATTTCAATCGCTGCTGTTTTCATGCCTGTCAAAATCATCGGCATTGCCATACGTATTTTCACTTTCCAGAATATCTGCCGCTCTGTCATGCCAAGCCCCGCCGCCGTCTCCAGCATAAATTCAGGCACTTCCTCAAACCCGGCCGTCGTATTCATTAAAATCGGCGGAACCGCGAGAAGCACCAACGCAGTCATAGCAGGTTTCATTCCAGTACCCATGACCGGGATCAGCAAAATCAGCACAGCAAGACTCGGAATAATCCGAAGCACCTGAAAACCACCTGTAATCAGGCGATTCCATCTTTGATTCTTCACACACAAGTATCCCAGCGGAACCCCGATAACTGCTGCAATCAGAAGTGCCAGAAAACTGATTCCGACATGCGCTCTGACACAAGTCAGATATTTTCCGAGATTCTCACTGAAATAAAATTGAATGTCTGTCCATAATTCTGTCATCTATTTTCCCCCCAGGGACGTTTCTTTTGCCACGACCATCGCCCTTTGGCCTTCCTGCAAAGCCGCCAAAGTAGCAATGATGCATACTAAACCTGCACTATATTGTAAATCGACAATAGATAGCGTCAATGGAAGCATAAATAATACAGCCCCTGTAACCTTATTCATAATGTTATGATATACAACAAATTTTCTTTGAACAATATATCCTAAAATTATATTATAAACTTTTATAATTGCAATTACACCTATCCATATACAAAGCCATGTAGGAATTGATAGTACAGGCAGCATTTTTATCATACAAACCATTACAAATACAATGTCTGCAATGGTATCCAGTTTTGCCCCGAATTCATTGGCGGTATTTGTTTTTCTTGCAATAGTGCCATCAATCATATCCGTAAATCCGGCCACTAAATACAAAAAATAAAATGTGGGCGAAAAGGCCGGGAAAAATAATAAAAGTATGCTACACAGTATTCTGGAACCTGTTATGATGTTTGCCATATACTCGTCCTTTCCATTTCAAGATCTTTGAGAAACCTGTCATTTTTCTTTATCAGTTCCCCATAGAAATTGATTCTATAACTATTATTCAAAAATTTCCAATCTCATCTGCCCATCAATCCAGCTTTTCTGTTGTGCATTATGGATTACATCCCCCGGCATATTTCCACCAATCAAAAATGGTGATGCCGGATCATGCTTCCTCATATTCTCTTTTACAAATACCGCATTCGTGTTCGCATAGCAATACTTACAGAGATGACCACAGGTATCATATGCCCCAATATCCACTCCGAGCAGACAGGCACACTGCCCATTACGCTGGTTGTTTTTCCTTTTCGGAACATCCAGATGAGCGTGTAAGGCCGTTTCAAATGTATTCACCGTCATGCACCCTGAACAGTCCGCGCCAAAAGGTTCCAGATCATTTCCCTCTGCACAAGGTCTAATAGTCATTCTACACCGATCTGCTATCCTGATCAATTCCTTACCTAATGTAATTCTGTCTTTTTTAGATACTTCTCTTGCATCAGGAAAATTTCGTTCTACTTTTTTATAAATATCAATGAAACTGATAACACAGGATGTGGTATATCCAGAAAGTTTCTCAGCCATCTTTTCAAATTCGAAAATGTGCCATTCTACAGAATGTTTACCATCAATGAAAATCGGATCGTATCTCCATCCCATGCTGTCTACGCCGACAATATCTGACAGCCTTTTGAAATCCTCCAACACCTTCTCTTTATCCGGTACATTTGGCTCTACGTCTTTCCCATAAGGAGTTATGGTTACGAACCAGTACTGACCATATGGCTTCAAAACATCCATATGTGAAAGCATCGGTGCCGGATTCTTGGTACAAAATGCAATCAAATCCACTACATCCGGCGACAGACTATACCTTGTAACCTGATTCGGATTATATGGATTCCGAACAAGCACAAAACCTTCCCTTATTCTGTTAAGAAACCATTTCGAATAAAATGCCGGAATATCCGTCCGCATTCCTGTCTGTATAATCACTTACGCTTCACTTCCTCTGCGATATCTTTGATACTTTTTGCCATATCAGCATCAATACCTACTGCTCTGCTTCCAAAACTTTCCGGTACAACGGCCTGATTCAGATTCAATCTGATCAGACTTATATTATCATGTTCTCTCACAAGTTTTTCAAATGGAAACCGAATAATTGTCGGTGTATTAAATCCCACACCCAGTTCCAGAAGCACCAGCTTTTTATCGAGCGCTTCTGACAGGTAATCAGAAAATCTTTCTTCTGCCTCATACCAGGCATCATCCTGAACAAAAAAATGATCCTTTCTAAGATTCATGTCCATTGGCCCGCCACAAACGGGACACTTTGGCACCATAGATGATGGAATCCTGCAGTCAGTTCTTGCCCGATCCATCTGATGAAACAACTCGACCGCATCATAAACTCTATCATGGCAGCCTTTTCCGCATTGAATATGGAAATAATCTCCCTGGGTACAGAAAATCTTTTCACCCGGCAGTCCTGCTT
>JBJENH010000008.1:0-2109 GCA_051880095.1 Bariatricus sp.
TACCTGCAGGAACTACACTTACACCATCTTTGATACGCTGTTCAAGCTCATCACAGAGCTTGTTCGTCATCTGGGTAAATCTTGCCGGATCGTCATAGAAAGCGATCTGGGAAATCACAAGCGCATCTGTACCGCTGATCGGAAGTGTCTCGCTCTTACGGCATTCATACAGTCTTGCAAGTGCCTTTCTCTTGTTATTAATCAGCTTAATGCTCTCAGCCAGCTTTTCAGCCGTCACTTTGTTACCTGTAAATTCTTCTACCTTGTCTTTCAAAGCCGTAATTTCTTCTGCCCATGCTTTGACATCTTTTGCCCGCTTCATCTGCGGAAGATCCATAACATATACCGGAACATCTTCAGAAAGAATTTCCCAGGCCTTTTTCTTACCGTCGCAGGTTGTCTCCCCGATATACATATCTGCGATTCGGAAGAATGGACATGTGCGATCCAGTCTTGCCCCAACAGACGCTTTAATCAGCGGGCAGGTATTGGTCGGAAGTACTCGTTCGCCTCCCGGTACCCAGAACTGAGATCCTCCACACAATCCTGTTGCAATTGCATCCGCTGCGAAAATAATCTCATCCGGAACATAGATACAGAAAGTTCCGAATACTTTCCCGCCCTTTTTCTGATGCTCAATCAGTTCCGCCGGTCTGATTCCGTGAATATCCGCTACAACCATGTTATAGTAATCCATTCCCTCCGGTCTGTTCTCCTGTGATAAAAACACATCCCCGAATGCCTGTGGAAGTACCGCACACAACTGGTCATGCAATTCCAGATTCATCCCCAGTTCTTCCCACATTTTGCGATTATCAGCCATTTTGTTTGTCCTCCTTAATAAAATTATTTCTCAATAAAACTCTAACTATAGAGTATCATTTTTTCGGAGTACAGACAATTTGATTCCCGGATTTATCCATTGATATTTATAATATATATCATTATATATAGTTATCATCTATATATGTCACTTTATAAGATTTTTCGGATACCTTCTACACAACGATCAATTTCCGAAAAAGTATTGCTGAAACTGAATGCAAATCGAACCGTTCCCTGCGGAAAGGTATGGAGAGACTGATGAGCTGCCGGCGCACAGTGGAGCCCGACTCTTGTCATTACACCGCATTCCTGTTCCAGTTCAAATGCCGCAACCGCATTATCGATTGTCAGGAAATCCAGCGAGACAACCGCCACTCTGTCTTGCACATCTTTTCTTCCTACAATGCGCACCTGCGGAATCCTTTTGACTTCGTTCAGGAAATATTCCGTCAGTTCCATCTTTTTATCATGAATCGCTTTCAGTCCCTGCTCCCGGATATAGTCAAGTGACGCATGAAGCCCTATGATTCCGGGCAGATTCATGGTTCCGCTCTCATATTTATCCGGCAGATAATCCGGCATCAGAAGGGAATCGGACTGACTTCCGGTTCCTCCGGCAATATACGGATCCATTTTCTTATCCAACCGTTCGGATATGAGAAATCCTCCGATCCCCTGCGGTCCCAGCAATCCTTTGTGCCCCGTAAATGCCAGAAAATCAACCTGACACTCCTGCATGTCTACCGGAATCGTTCCGGCACTCTGTGCCGTATCTACTGCAAAAAATAATCCATACTCTTTGCAGATACTTCCAATCTCACAAATCGGCACAACCGTTCCGCACACATTCGATGCGTGCGTCATGATAACTGCTTTCGTATTTGTCCGGATCCGTTCTCTCAAATCTTCCGGGTCAAGATTTCCTTCTTCATCCACCGGAACAATCTCATACTCTATGCCAGACTCCTTCATCTGCTCCAGAGGGCGCATCACGGCATTGTGTTCCAGTCCACTGACCAGAACATGGTCTCCGTTTTTCAAAAATCCCTTGATAAAATAGTTCAGAGAATATGTAATTCCCGGCGTAAAAATCACATTTCTTGAATCGATTCCATGGAACAACTGTACAAGCTGATCCCTTGTATCCAGTACAACACTTTCCACTTCATACGCCCCTGCATAATTTCCCCGGTTGATATTAAATGCTCCATTTTTCAAGAGCTCCGAAACAGCTTCCTGTACTCCCGGAGCCTTTGGCCATGAAGTACTGCCGTTATCAAAATA
>JBJENH010000008.1:2209-5134 GCA_051880095.1 Bariatricus sp.
TCCTTTTTCCCGCAGCTCTGGCTGCAGTGTCCACAGTCACAGCCACAACTGCTTTTTCCATTTTTCTTATTTCTTCTCAGGATTGCGACCGCACCGCCCACAATGGCCACCACCACAAGAATAACGACTAAATCTGCAATATTCATTTGAACCCTCCTGTTTTACAACCATCCCTTATACAGATCATCCACTTTACATACCGACTGCAATACAGATAAATCTTGCAATAAATGCTGCAATCCAGGCAACCGCGCACTGCCAGAAGACAACACCGACCGCCCATTTTGCGCCCAACTCACGCTTGATGGAAGCAATGGCAGCAACACATGGTGTATATAACAGAGAAAATACCAGCATTGTTGCCGCAGAAACGGTTGAAATTGCAGTCTGGATACTGCCTCCGAACAGGATTTCCATGGTGGATACCACACTCTCTTTCGCCATAAATCCGCTGATCAGGGAAGTAACAATCCGCCAGTCACCAAGTCCAAGCGGTGCAAGAACCGGTGCAATCCATCCGGCAACCATCGCCATCAGACTTTCCGAAGAATCAGACACCATATTCAAATGCAGATCAAAGCTCTGCAGGAACCATACAACAATCGTTGCGATCAGGATCACACTGAACGCCTTGCTCAGGAAATCTTTCGCCTTCTCCCATAAAAGCTGCGCAACATTCTTCGCGCCCGGCATACGGTAGTTCGGAAGTTCCATCACAAAAGGTACTGCTTCTCCTTTAAATAACGTATTTTTGAACAGAAGCGCGACCAGAATTCCCACAAGAATTCCCAATACATAGAGGCCCGTCATAATGAAGCCTCCCTTTCCCGGGAAAAACGCACTTACAAAAAACGCATAGATCGGCAGCTTCGCTGTACAGCTCATAAACGGAGTCAGGAAAATCGTCATCTTACGGTCTCTTTTACTCGGAAGTGTTCTGGTCGCCATGACCGCCGGGACAGTACATCCGAAACCAATCAGCATCGGAACAATACTTCGTCCGGAGAGCCCGATCTTTCGCAGCAATTTATCCATAAAGAAAGCTACCCTGGCCACATAACCACTGTCTTCCATAATGGAAAGGAAGAAGAACAGCGTGACAACAATCGGCAAAAAGCTGAGCACGCTTCCGACACCGCCGAAGATTCCATCAATCACAAGTCCCTGAAGTGCGGGATTGACATTGGCAGAGGTCATCCATCCATCCACTGCTACGGTCAGCGCATCAATGCCGCTCTCAAGAAGCCCCTGCAAAAAGGCGCCGATCACATTAAACGTCAGAAAGAAAACGGCTCCCATAATTGCAATAAAACAAGGAATCGCTGTCCATTTTCCCGTGAGAATACGGTCGATTTTCTCCGAGCGTACCCGCTCCTTGCTTTCTTTCGGTTTCTTTACGGTACGTTCACATACATACTCAATAAAGTCAAAACGCATATCGGCAATGGCAGCACTTCGGTCCATGCCGCCCTCTTTTTCCATCTGTACCACGATATGCTCGATCATGTCCATTTCATTCTGATCCAGCTGAAGCTGTTCCAGAATCAGCGAATCTCCTTCAATAACTTTGGTTGCTGAAAAACGCAGCGGCAGTCCGGCTCTTTCTGTGTGATCCTCAATAATAGATTCCACTGCGTGGATCGCACGGTGAATCGCTCCGCCATGATCATCTTTACTGCAGAAATCCTGTTTCTGCGGACGTTCCTGATATCTTGCAATGTGTACGGCATGCTCGATCAATTCCCGCACGCCTTCATTTTTCGCCGCTGAAATAGGGATGACCGGAACACCAAGCAACGATTCCATTCCATTAATATCGATGGCCCCATTATTGTTCATAACCTCATCCATCATATTGAGGGCAACAACCATCGGAATATTCATTTCCAGGAGCTGCATCGTAAGATACAGATTTCTTTCGATATTTGTCGCATCCACAATATTGATAATCGCTTTCGGATTATCGTCAAGGACAAAGTTTCTGGAAACGATCTCTTCACTGCTGTAAGGGGACATAGAATAAATACCGGGAAGATCCGTTACTCTTGTATTCGGATGTCCTTTGATCGGGCCATCCTTACGGTCTACCGTAACTCCCGGGAAATTGCCCACATGCTGATTGGCTCCCGTAAGCTGGTTGAACAATGTCGTTTTACCACAGTTCTGATTTCCCACAAGGGCATATGTAAGAAGCGTGTTGTCCGGCAGCGGATCCCCATCGTCTTTCGCATGAAATTTTCCATCTTCTCCAAGTCCCGGATGCTCGGACGGATATATTTTCTCAATCCGGCTGTGCTGATTCGTCCGTTCCTTGATCGGATGAATGTCGATCTGATCTGCATCCGCAAGACGAAGCGTCAGTTCATAGCCATGAATCTGCAGTTCCATCGGATCCCCCATGGGCGCAAACTTCACAACCGTCACTTCCGCTCCGGGAATCACACCCATATCCAGGAAATGCTGTCTCAACGCGCCTTCTCCGCCCACTTTCGTAATGACAGCACTCTCACCGATCTTCAGATTCTTTAGTGTCATTAAAAACACCCCCACTTTCTATAGATAAATGATAATTTTTTTCAATTAAGTTATATCACACTAACCCAAATTCGTCAAGACTATATAAAATTAGTCGGACATTTATTTTTTCATGTCCGACTAATTATGATTCTTTATAAATCTGACGAGAATTTCACATATCATTTATCAAATCGTTCCATCTGCAATTGAGAGAAGCATCCTTTATTTCTCTTTTTGGGCCTCCCCTTCTGGAAAGATAATTTTAAATACAAAGAAGTAAATCACCATGGATACTCCTCCGGTAATGAATGTTACAAGCAAATTGTAAACTGCCGGTGCAAAATACTGCTGCGCAATCGGCATCCATAATCCATTGATCGCATTACAAAAAAGCGAGATCAAAACCCA
>JBJENH010000009.1:0-5041 GCA_051880095.1 Bariatricus sp.
AGAGCACTTGACTTTTAATCAAGTTGTCCGGGGTTCGAATCCCCGATGCTTCATTTTTAGACCGTATTATTGTTTCTAACAGTAATGCGGTTTTTTCTTTATATAATTGTAATAACAGTAAATTGCAGGAAGGTAGGTAGTAGAAAGAATGAAATCATCTTTGGAATTAGATAAGATGTTAATGAGTATTAATCGTAAAGGATATCCTGCGTATAAAGAATTAAAAGGAAGTTATCAATTTGCAGGGTTTGTACTTAATATTGATCATGTACAGGGGGACCCGTTTGCTGCACCTTCTAAGTTAAGCATTCAGGTGAAGGAGGATCAGGCTGGCTTTCCCGTTACAATGTATGATACAGATTATAAAAGGATTGCTTTGCAGGACCATTTGACCCGTTTATTTGCCAAGGCTGTATGTTCTTATACATTTCAGGCAAAGGGATCCGGAAAGAGCGGATTGATCGGAATAAGCAGATGTGGTCAGGAGATACTGGAGAGAACAGCATTTGAAGTTGATCATGGGAATTTGTTGGTGAGGTTTGAAGTTGGCTTTCCGGCAAATGGTAGGACGATCAATGCTTATGAACTGAAAAAAATTTTGTTTGAATATCTTCCGGATGCTGTTAATAAGTCATTATATTATAAGAATATTAATAAAAATGAAGTATGCAGGGTGATTGAGCTGGCGGAAGACCAACATACCATACGTGAGGAACTTAAAAGAAGACATCTGGTGGCGTTTATTGCGAATGGATCTGTTCTCCCAAGAGAGAGTGGTATTTCTCAGAAACCGATGAAAAATGCAGTGAGATTTCAGTCGCCGGCGAGTTTGGAAGTGGAAATGGAGCTTCCTCATGCGGGGCTTGTCAAAGGAATGGGGATTCCGGAAGGAATTACTCTGATCGTCGGTGGGGGATACCATGGTAAATCTACTTTATTAAAAGCTCTGGAGCAGGGAATTTATAATCACATTTCAGGCGATGGAAGGGAATATGTGATAACGGATGACACAGCTGTTAAAATCAGGGCGGAAGACGGACGAGCTGTATCACATGTTAATATCTCTCCTTTTATTAATGATTTGCCAAATAAGAAGGACACCGTGGATTTTTCAACGGAAGACGCGAGTGGTTCTACGTCTCAGGCGGCAAATGTGGTAGAAGCGGTTCAATCAGGTGCAAGAACCTTATTGATTGATGAAGATACCTGTGCTACGAATTTTATGGTCAGAGATCGTTTGATGCAGACGGTTGTTTCTGGAGATAAAGAGCCGATCACGCCATTTACCCTGCAGGCGAGGGGGTTGAGTGAAAAGCATGGAGTATCGGTGGTTCTTGTCGCAGGAAGTTCGGGATCTTATTTCTACATTGCAGATAAGATTTTACAGATGGATAATTATCAGACGTTTGATATTACGAAAAAAGTCAAGGAAGTGATTGAAAAGGTTCCGGAAGATAACACAGAGGAAGATATAAAAATTCCGATCAGCGTTATTTTTGATAAAGCGAAATTTCAAAGGATTGCCGGATCGAAACGCCTTGATAAAAAGAGAGATCAGGTAAAAATCAAGCAGTTCGGGAAAGACAGTTTTTCAATCGGAAAAGATACTGTGGATTTGAAATATGTAGAGCAGATACTGGATTCGGAGCAGACGACATCGCTTTCATATTGTCTGAAATATTTATTGGAACAAATGGAGAAAAAAGAACAGAATGTGGATGTTCTTGTGGATAAATTATGGGACCAGCTTCGGACATGCGGACTAAAATATTTATGTCAGGGATCTTATATTCCGTCCGGTATGGCTCAGATTCGGAAGCAGGATATTTATGCATGTGTGAATCGTTATAGGGGATTGTTGTAAAAAGTTATAAGGAGTTATTATGAAATATGCAGATTTTTTTGTAAAAAATCAGGCGAGAAAGAGAAAATACAAAAGACGCATTGCTTTATTTATGGCAACAGTATTTCTATTAAGCAGTACAGTTCCTTTGTATGGAAATGCGGAAGATACGCAGCCGTATGACATGACGCAAAGCGAGCCTTCCCAGACTTCGGAAGCCGAAGAGGCAGCTACCCAGAAGGCGTACGATATGACGGTTGATTCCAATGCATGGAAAGACTGGCCGGAAGGACCTAAGACATATGGCGAGGCCGGGATTGTGATGGATGCAGAGACGGGAGCCATTCTGTATGCGAAGAATATTGATGGGAAGGGCTATCCGGCGAGTATTACGAAAATCCTGACAACGCTGATTGCATTGGAAAATGGAGAATTGGATGATAAGGTCACGGTGACAGATGACTGTATCAATTGTCTTGGATATGGATATGCTCATATTGGATTAAATCCGGGGGAGGAGATATCTTTAAAAGACGCGCTGTATGCGGTGCTTCTCGCATCTGCAAACGAAGCTGCCTATGCGGTTGGTGAAAGTATCGGTGAGGGATATGACTGGTTCATACAGGAGATGAATTCCCGCTGTAAAGAGCTTGGAGGAATGAATTCCAATTTTGTCAATACGAACGGACTGGAAGATCCGAATCACTATACGACAGCAAGAGATATGGCTCTGATCACAAGAGAGCTTTTGATGAATCATCCGGAATTCGAGGAAATCTGTCAGACGATGCAGTATACGATTCCTGCAACCAATCTGACAGAAGAGACGAGAACATTTCAGCAGAAGCATCAGATGTTTTATGAGGGAAATGAGTATTATGATGCGAGAGTCATAGCGGGAAAGACGGGATATACGGATCTGGCATTGAACACTCTGGTAACTTGTGCGGATGATGGAAATCGACGATTGATCTGTGTGGTACTTCGCACACACGGAAGAAATGTCTATTCAGATACAGAGGCACTCCTGAATTATGGTTTTGATAATTTTCAGAAGGTAAGTATAGAAGGAAAAGAAAAATCGGAAGATATTAAGAGTATCAATGAAAATGCATATGTGGTACTTCCGACAGGTGTGGAATTTGAAAATCTTGAGAAGGAACTGATCCCTGATACAAATAATAAAACGAAAGGAACTGTTGAGTATACTTATGACGGACATTTGGTTGGGACGGCATCCATCGTATTCAGTGATACGTATCTTGAAAAGAATGAGCCGGAGATAAAAATCGAAGAAACGAAAGAAGAACAGAAAGAGAACAATGTCTGGAAATGGATCATTTGGATCGTTGTAGGAATTGTCGTACTGGGAATCATCTTTTTCTTTCTTTTACTGGCTGCTGCAATAAAAAGAAAAAAGAAAAGAGAAGCGCAGAGGCGTCGGAGAATGGCCAGAAAACGCAGGAGACAGCGGGAAGAAAGAGAGAGGCAGATGATGGATGGAAGACGGAACGAAAGAAACCGAAAAAATACCAGAGACAGATATGAACGATAAATATACAAACTGCGGAATTTTGAGGGAAAAATCCGTCAAAAAGCTGAAAATCCAAGAAACCCTTGACTCGTCAAGGGTTTCTTTATTATAATAGCTACGTATAAGAGAAAGACTATGACGAAGACAGTAGAATATATTTCAAAGGCAAAGCGAATCGGTGATGGTGAGAGACCGGTGCGAGTAGGATATATTTGAATATCACTTCTGAGTTGCAGTCCCCGAAAGTGGTATACGAGTAAGGGATGCCGGTATTTCCTCCGTTACAGGAAACTCATATGTTGGTATGCAGTAACAGGTGGTTAACGATGCACAAGCTTTCGTCCTATTACAGGATGAGAGCTTTTTTTATCTTGAATGTAGGATGTCAGCTAACCTATATTTATTTCACTGCGTATCTTACGGAGCAGAATCAAAAAGGCTGAATATTATGAAAGGAGTACTGACATGGCCAAGTACAAAAAAGTGTCGACGGATCTGAAGTTTGTTGACAGAGAAAAGGCAACAGAGAAATTCTGGGAAGAGAATAATATTTTTGAAAAAAGTATGGAAAACCGGAAAGAAGGAGAGACGTATACTTTCTATGATGGTCCTCCGACTGCAAATGGAAAACCGCATATCGGCCACGTGTTGACACGTGTTATTAAAGATATGATTCCGAGATACCGTACCATGAAGGGATATATGGTTCCTCGTAAAGCGGGTTGGGATACGCACGGACTTCCGGTAGAACTCGAAGTTGAAAAGCTTCTGGGACTGGACGGAAAGGATCAGATTGAAGAATATGGTCTGGAGCCGTTTATCAATAAGTGTAAAGAGAGCGTCTGGAAATACAAAGGTATGTGGGAAGATTTCTCAGGTACAGTAGGTTTCTGGGCAGATATGGAACATCCGTATGTAACATACGACAATGATTTCATTGAATCCGAATGGTGGGCTTTAAAGCAGATTTGGGACAAGGGACTTCTTTATAAAGGATTTAAGATCGTTCCTTACTGCCCGCGCTGCGGAACGCCTCTTTCTGCGCAGGAAGTTGCACAGGGCTACAAAGATGTCAAAGAACGTTCTGCAATCGTTCGTTTCAAAGTGAAGGATGAGGATGCTTATATTCTGGCATGGACGACAACGCCGTGGACCCTTCCTTCCAATATCGCACTTTGCGTAAATCCGTATGAGGATTATGCAAAAGTGAAATGTGCGGACGGTAATGTTTATTATATGGCATGTGCACTGCTGGATACGATCCTCGGTAAATTTGCAGAAGACGGCAAGCCGGCCTATGAGGTTCTGGAAACATACAAAGGCCAGGATCTGGAATACAAGGAATATGAGCCGCTTTATCAGTGCGCATATGACTGCGCTTCAAAGCAGAACAAGAAAGCTTTCTTTGTGACATGCGATACCTATGTTACTCTGACAGATGGTACCGGAGTGGTTCATATTGCTCCTGCATTTGGTGAGGACGATGCAAAGGTAGGACGCAGATACGAGCTTCCGTTTGTACAGCTTGTTGATGAAAAAGGAAATATGGGAGAGACGACTCCATTTGCCGGATTGTTTGTAAAGAAGGCGGATCCGGAAGTACTGAAGGATCTGGAAAGCCGCGGACTTCTCTTCGATGCTCCGAAGTTTGAACACAGTTATCC
>JBJENH010000010.1:0-5030 GCA_051880095.1 Bariatricus sp.
AACTCCCGCTAAGAGTTTTGGAGACTCCTGTCATACCATTTGACCAATCCCCTATATTCAATTATTTACCTCAAAAAAGGCTACTTGATATTTATATCATGAATAGACACTTTTGTCAATAATAATTTCCAAATTATCTATTTAGATTTTTTTCTAAATAGATATTGATTTTACACCTCCCGCATGTTATATTCTATTTAGATATATTTCTAAATACTTTTTACCAATTGGAGGTGATCATTTGGCATTCGCAGATACGTTTAAAGCATTGTCTGATCCGGTCCGCCGGGAGATTCTCGTCCTTCTTAAGGACGGCAAAAAGTCCGCCGGCGAGATTGCTGAAAATTTCGACATGACCAATGCCACAATTTCCTATCACTTATCACAACTCAAAAAAGCCGGACTGGTCTTCGAGTCCCGCTACAAAAATTATATTTATTACGAAATCAATGTATCCGTATTTGAAGAAATGATGCTTTGGATTTCACAATTTGGAGGTGTTTCTGATGAAAAAAAATAAGACTCTGATCCTTACTACACTGCTCTGTCTGTTACCCATGATATTCTCCGCTGCGGTCTACACCCGTCTGCCGGAGCAGATGGTAATACACTGGGGACCAAATAATGAGCCGAACGGATATGCACCGCGACTTATTGGTGCTTTCGGTCTTCCACTCCTGATGGCAGTTATCAATATCGTTGTCCATCTCGGCCTGGATCATGACCCACGGAACAACAATTCCGCTCCCGCGATCAAATTACTTGGAAAATGGTGTGTCCCTGTGCTTTCTTTGATTATGGTACCGGCATCCCTCCTTATCAATCTGGACCATGAGATTCCGATCGATAAGATTGCCATGATCATGGTCGGAATTATTTTCACCATTTGCGGCAACTACCTTCCAAAATGCCGCCAGAATTACACCATAGGAATCAAGATTCCATGGACTCTCGCGAGCGAGGAAAACTGGAATAAGACACACCATCTCGCAGGATATCTCTGGATCATCGGGGGAATTCTTATGATATTCTTCGGACTTTTCGGATTTCCGGTTCTCACCGTGTTGATCCTGATTCCTCTGGCACTGATTCCTATTGTATTTTCTTTTGTTCTTTATAAAAAAAGCCATTAATATGCAAGAAGAAATACAAGATGAAATCCATCTGGATATCTTACCCGGCAGATGTTATACTTGAGTCATACAACTAAAAATAAAGGCAGGAATAAAATCATGATTATTTGCGCAAAACATCTCATTACCGGCGATGGCAAGACGGTACTGGAAGATAAAGCCGTTGCTGTTGAAAATGGAACGATCCGGAAAATCGGGCCGAAAGAAGCACTCATCGCGGAATTCCCGGAAAAAGAAGTGAAGGACTATGGCGATGCCACCCTTTTACCGGGGCTTTGCGATATGCACGTGCATCTCGGCTACTGGTTCTCACAGCCGGACAGCTTCAATTACAATGACCAACTGATCACGTTATTTGCTCTGCAGCACGCACAGGCCGCATTTGAGCGCGGTATCACCAGCGTGCGTGATATGACTTCCGCGCGGAAGCTCTGTGCGACCCTGAATCTCGCGGCAGAGAAAGGATTTATCACGATTCCAAGGATTACACATGTTGACAACGGTATGTGCATGACAGGCGGGCACGGATGGGACGATGATATTGCCCAGGTAGACGGGCCATGGGAGATTCGCAAGGAGATTCGCCGTCAGGTTCGTGACGGAGCACAATGGATCAAGATCCTCACCACACATCGCAGCAGTACTCCCGAGTATACCCAGGAAGAGTTAAATGCTGCTGCCGACGAATGTCACAGAAGAGGGATCAAATGTGGAATCCACGCCGGAACACAGCCGGGCATTCAGATGAGCATCGACGCCGGATTTGATACCATCGAACACGGAACCTTTTTAACCTACGAGCAGGTACAGCAGATGGCAGAGAAGGAAATCGCCTGGACTCCAACCATCATGGCCTATACTTATTTATATGAAATCACGAAAAAGAATCTGGAAGAAAATGCGGGCAAACCCGTAAATGATCCGGTCATGCAGAAAGAAATGGCAAACTGGGAATATTTTGAACCTGCCTACAAAGCTTACAGAGATAATTTCAAAAAATTCTATGATACCGGTGTCACAGTACTTGCCGGAACCGACATGGTTGTATACGGCTCACCACTGCTGCCTCTTCCAAGGGAACTTCAGTACATGGTTGAATATGGAATCACTCCGTTACAGGCCATCCAAACTGCAACTTCGAACCCCGCCAAAGTACTCGGCTTCGAAAACCAGCGCGGCCTCATCAAAGAAGGACTCGACGCAGACCTTCTGGTCGTAAGTGGAGATGCAAGCAAAGATATCACCTGTCTGAACGATGTGAAGTTCGTCACCCTGGGCGGTAAACGTGTTTTTGAAAATGGAATCCGTTATGTAGGGACTGCCAATACAGTTATGTAATTCTATTTTTACTTATAAAAAGAGTGGCGGTGTAATTGAAGATATTTACACCGCCATTTTCCTTCCGGATATATTTTTTCTTTATTTTACGGAAAAATCCCTTTCATTTTTTCCGCAAATACCAGCTTTCTCAATGCCACAATATAAGCCGCCATTCTGAAATTACAATGACATTCTTCTGTAACATTCAAAATTTCTTGAAAAGATTTTGACATCAGTTTTTCAAGCATTTCATTTACCTGATCTCGTTCCCATGTCAGTTCCTGAATATTCTGAACCCATTCAAAATAAGAAACAATGACTCCTCCGCTGTTTGCAAAGATGTCCGGAATCAAAGTGATTCCCCGTTTTTCCAACACCTCATCTGCACCTTCTGTTGTCGGACCATTTGCCGCCTCCACAATACAGCCACACTGCAATTTTCCAGCATTTGCTTCTGTAATCTGATTTTCCAGCGCAGCCGGTACCAAAACATCGCATTTACATGTCAGCACCTCTTCATTCGTAATATGTGTAATTCCAGCGGCATCGTAATCCTTCAGTAATTTTCCACCCTGATTCAAATAGATTGAAATCGCATCAATGTCCAATCCTTCCTCACAATAAAGTCCGCCTGATACATCACTGACGGCAATGACTTTTGCTTTCCTGTGATAAAATATTCTTGCTGCATTAGCACCAACATTTCCCATTCCCTGTATTGCTACAGTCGTTCCTTCCAATGTCTTTCCTTCCAGAGCAAGCAGCAATTTCGTACTGATAACAACTCCTCTTCCTGTCGCCGAATTTCTTCCTCTGGATCCTCCAAGTTCAACCGGCTTTCCGGTTACAACTCCAGGACATGGATGTCCTTTTAACTGACTGTATGTGTCCAGAACCCACGCCATAGTCTGTGAATTGGTATTCACATCCGGAGCCGGAATATCCGTATCCGCGCCAATAATTGGCGCTATTGCAAATGTATACCGCCTGGTAAGCCTTCGCAATTCTCTCTCCGATAAAGTTCCCGGATCAACCTGAATGCCGCCCTTCGCCCCACCGTATGGAATATCAGCTACTGCACACTTTAGTGTCATCCACGTTGCAAGTGCCTTCACCTCATTCAAATCACAATTCTGGTGATATCGAATTCCTCCCTTAAACGGACCACGTATATTGGAATGCTGAACTCGGTATCCTTCAAATACTCTAACACTCCCATCATCCATTTCAACCGGAAGATATACTTTGGTTTCCCGCTGTGGATTTTTCAGAATCTCAAACATAGACTGATCAATATGACCAGTTTCCATTGCTTTTGTCATAGTATGAATTACGTTTGTGTATGGGTCATAAGCCTGTGCCATTTTATTCTCTCCTTAGCTGCTGATTGGTTGTGCGCATCAACTGAATGCAATGGTAAAACGAAACCCTCCAAAAGTCAATACACCTTGGCTAAGGCAAGAATATTTCATTTTTTCTGTTTGTACACTTAAATTTCAAAAGAGAACCAGGCATATACTTAAAAGAATAAAGCACTTAATTTCTCAGACTGATTCTGTCAATCTCAGCCAGCTCATTTTCCGTAAATCCCGTCTGATGAATAATTCCCACATTTTCTTCAATCTGCTCCGGACTTGATGCACCGATCAGAACACTCGTCACATCCTCATCCTTCAGCACCCAGCTCAGTGCCATCTGCGCCAAAGTCTGCCCTCTTCCGGCAGCGATTTCATTCAACGCCCTGATCTGTTCCATCCTCTCCGGTGTGAGTGCCGCCTCCGTCAGGAACCGTCCGTCAGCGCGAATACGGCTGTTTTCCGGGATACCGTTCAGATAACGGTCTGTCAAAAGTCCCTGGGCAAGCGGACTGAACGCGATAATACCCTTCCGCATTCTTTTCGCCGTTTTCTTCAGGCCATTCAATTCAATCGTACGGTCAAAAATAGAATAGCGGTTCTGATTGATCACAAACGGACACTTGAGCTCCTCCAGGATTTCCACTGCTCTCGCCATCGTCGGACCATCGTAATTCGAAATCCCTGCATAGAGCGCCTTACCGCTTTTAACAATCGTATTCAGCGCTTCCATCGTCTCTTCCAGCGGCGTTTTCGGATCCATCCTGTGATGATAAAAAATATCCACATACTCCAGCCCCATACGTCTAAGACTCTGGTCTGCACTTGCAATCAGATACTTACGGCTTCCCCCGTCACCGTAAGGCCCTTCCCACATCTTATATCCCGCTTTGGTACTGATGATAAGTTCATCCCGGTATGGATACAAGTCTTCATGCAGGATCTTCCCGAAATTATATTCAGCACTTCCAATCTCCGGTCCATAATTATTTGCCAAATCAAAATGCGTGATTCCAAGATCAAATGCCTTGAAGCACATCGCTTTCATATTTTCCATGCTGGCATTGCTTCCAAAATTATGCCACAATCCAAGCGAAACCATCGGGAGCATCAACCCGCTCTTTCCGCATCTGTTGTATTTCATAATCTGATATCGTTCTTCATTTGCCATATACGCCATGCCCATTCCTCCTTCAATCCATTTCTGTAAACCATTCAGCAT
>JBJENH010000011.1:0-1607 GCA_051880095.1 Bariatricus sp.
AATAGCAAGATTAGAAGATAAGAAGAGAGGTAGAAGACGATGGAATTACTGGAACTCATGAGAACAAGACGCAGTGTCAGAAGCTACAAAGCCGATGCAGTGTCAGAGGAAGATATCACAAGAATCTTACAGGCAGGTATGCTTTCCGCATCCGGTAAAGCGATCCGTCCATGGGATTTTATCGTAGTTGAAGATAAAGAAGTTCTTCAGAAAATGGCCGGATGCCGTGCAGGCTCTGTTAAAATGCTGAAAGAAGCAGCTTGCGCGATCGTTGTTGTCGGGAACGGTGATGCTTCTGATGTATGGATTGAGGACTGTTCAGCAGTCATGAGCAACATGCACTTGATGGCACATGCCCTCGGACTTGGAAGCTGCTGGGTACAGGGAAGACTCCGTAAAGCAGATGACGGAAGAGATACAGAAGAGTATGTAAGAGATATTCTCGGATATCCGGAGAACTATAAACTTCTTGCTATCCTGACAGTCGGAGTTCCGAACGAAGAAAAGGCAGCATATGAGCTGGATAAACTTCCGGTGGAGAAGATCCACAGAGAAAAATTCTAAAGAGAATATTTGGTAGATGACTTATCAGAAGATGAGAAGAGTTTCATGAAAGGGAAGGTCTTCTCATCTTTTTTGCCATGAATACGCCAAAAAAGGTCAATTGGACCGTTTTTTGGCGTCGAATTTTATCGAAAAATCACTTAATTTATCGATTGGTAAAAGGCTATTGACATTGGCCGTTCTATTTTTTATATTGGATGTAATCAAAAAATCAGAGAAGCATTATTTCAGAGAGTGACATTGCGGAGAAACCAGTATAAAACACAAGAAAGTTTGCAATGAAAGTAACTAATTGTTTTTATTGCGCACGAAAAAAATAGTGTAATATACTGAAAGGAGAAATGGATGCAGGAAGTAAAACTGCAATGGCATTCAGCGTTTACCTCTGCGCTAAGAATTGAACTTGAGGAAAATATGGATAATCTGCTAATAGAAGAGGAACATCTCCTGGGAAAGAAACCGATGCAGATAGATGTCCTGATTGTCAAAAAAGATGTTGGAATCCGTATTCGTAAGAATATTGGACGAATATTCAGGAAGCACAATATAATTGAATATAAATCGCCGGAAGACTATCTCAGTATTAACGATTTCTATAATGTATTTGGGTATGCCTGTCGTTATCAGGCAGATACGGATAAAGTAATGGAAATAGATCCGGAAGAAATTACAATTACATTTGTCGCCCATTCCTATCCAGGGAAGATGTTAGAACATCTGAAGAAAGTATGGCATATGCACATAGTAAAAAAGGAGAGCGGAATATATTATCTAACAGGAACAGTGTTCCCGATTCAATTAGTGGTGACAAAGAAATTGTCCGATGCAGATAATTTCTGGCTGAAAAGTATAAGGAACGATTATAAAGAAAAAGAAGAATTCATGGAGCTGCTTGACCGATACGAGATGAAGAAGGAATCGGTTTATTATCAGGCTGTGATGGATATTATTCTTCGGGCCAACAGAAAAGTGATCGAGGAGGAACGGAAAGTTATGTGTGATGCGTTAAGAGAATTGTATGAAGAATGGTTTGCGGATGAATT
>JBJENH010000011.1:1707-4961 GCA_051880095.1 Bariatricus sp.
GGAATCGAGCAAGGTGCAGAACTAAGCTTACTTGAATTGATAGCTAAAAAGCTTAAAAAACAGAAATCTCCGGAACAGATCGCAGAGGATTTAGAGGAAGAGGTATCGGTCATTGAAAGAATTTGCAATGTAATGAAGGACTTCGCACCGGAATATGATACAATTTCAATTTACAAACATATGCAGAAGATGTGAAATATAACAAGGGAATGTCGCTATACGCGGTGTTCCCTTTGTTATTGTCATGCATACGCCAAAAAGATTCGGTAGCTCTTTTTTAGTTGCCATATGCCATAAATAACCGGTTGTGCTGAAAAAAATACCGGTTATGCCAAAAACGTATCAATTCCCCCGGATTTTGATAAAATACAGCCACATCGAAATAAATGGTCATGAGAAAAATCAGGGAGGAAAGAAGAGTGAAACATCAGGAATTGATTGAGAAGATGACACTAGAAGAGAAAGCAGCATTCTTAAGTGGAAAAAATGTATGGCAGACGCGGGATATCGAACGTCTGGGCATTCCATCCATCTTTTGCTCCGACGGGCCGCACGGAATTCGAAAGCAGGCGGGAGCGGGGGATCACCTTGGACTCAATGCATCACTTCCGGCAACGTGTTTTCCTACGGCGGCGACGGTGGCTAACAGTTGGAATGAAGAACTGGGAATGGAAATTGGAAAGGCTTTGGGGGAAGAAGCAGCAGCGCAGGAAGTCCATGTATTGCTTGGGCCGGGCTTGAATATGAAGAGAAGTCCGCTTTGCGGCCGGAATTTTGAATATTTTTCCGAGGATCCGTATCTTGCCGGGAAAATGGCAGCGGCCTACATAAAGGGAATCCAGAGTCAGGGCGTGTATGCCTGCCCGAAGCATTTTGCGGTGAATAATCAGGAACTGCGGCGGATGGCAATGAATTCCGTGCTGGATGAGAGAACGCTTCGGGAAATCTATTTGAAAGGTTTTGAGATTGCGGTAAAAGAAGGAAAAGCCAAGGCCATTATGACAAGCTACAATGAGATCAATGGCGTGTATGCCAATGAAAATCAACATCTTCTCCAGGAAATCCTGCGCGGAGAATGGGGATTTGATGGAATTGTGATTACAGATTGGGGTGCATCCAATGATCATGCGAAGGGCGTGGCGGCCGGTTCAAATCTGGAAATGCCGTCTCCGGGACTGGATTCGGCAAGGGAAATTCTGAAAGCATTGGAAAATAAAAAACTGACGGTGGAAGAACTGGATGCCTGCGTGGACGATTTGTTGGATGCTGTTCTTACACTTAGCAAAAATGCAGAAGGAAAGAAATCTGGTTTCGAGGAGACAACACATCATAACCTTGCCAGAAAAGCGGCAGCAGAAAGTGCGGTACTACTTAAAAATGTGGATGATCTGCTTCCGCTTGCATCTGGAACCAAAGTCGCAATCATAGGAGACTTTGCGGTAGAGCCCAGATATCAGGGAGCAGGATCTTCCATGGTTAATCCGACTTATCTGGAGACACTTGCAAAAACTTCAGAGAAATATAATCTTCAGATTATTGGCATTAATCGTGGATATCAGAGAAATGGAGAAGAGGATGCGGCAATGAGAAAAGAAGCATTGACGCTCGCAGCTGCTGCGGATGTGGTCCTCTACTGCTTTGGACTGGATGAAATCAGTGAATCAGAAGGAATGGATCGGTCACATATGCGGATTCCTCAAAACCAGATTGAGCTTCTGAGTGCGATCGCGCAGGTCAATTCCAATGTGGTAGGCGTATTGAGTGCAGGATCAGCAATCGAGATGCCATGGCATTACTGCTGTAAGGCAATTCTTCATGGATACCTGAACGGACAGGCAGGCGCCAGTGCGATGATGGATATTCTGACAGGAAAAATAAATCCTTCCGGCCGACTGAGCGAGACCTATCCGATTAAATACGAAGATACCCCGGCATATCGGAATTTCCCAAGCCCGCAGAGAAATGCAGAATACCGGGAAAGTCTTTATATAGGATACCGTTATTACGATACAAGCAGAGTACGGGTACAGTATCCGTTTGGCTATGGCCTCTCTTATACTTCGTTTGAATACTCTGACCTGAAAGTGGATGAATGGGAAGCAGAATTTACATTGACGAACACGGGAGACCGGGACGGGGCAGAAGTCGCGCAGCTTTATGTGGGGATGAAGGATGGAAAAGTATTCCGCCCCGCTAAAGAATTAAAAGGATTTGCAAAAGTATTTCTAAAGGCTGGCGAAAGTAAGAAAGTGAAAATCCGGTTTGACGACAAGACATTTCGTTACTGGAATGTGAAGACGAATCAGTGGGAAGTGGAGGGCGGAATATATCAGATCATGATCGGAGCCAGTGTGGCAGATATCAGATTGCAGAAAGAAATCCAGATTCACGGCACACAGGCAGAATGTCCTTACATGAAAGAGAAAATGCCTTCCTACTATTCCGGGCTGATCCAGCAGGTACCGGATGAAGAATTCGAACAACTGCTTGGGTATCCGATCCCCTATGGAAAATGGGCAGGAGAACTTGGAATCAATGATGCAATTTGCCAGATGTACTATGCAAAAAGCGGGCTGGCCAGATTCATTTACAATGTCCTTACAAATATGAAGAAAAAAAGTGAGGCAAAGGGCAAACCGGATCTGAACATTTTATTTATCTATAACATGCCGTTCCGCGGAATTGCCAAGATGACGGGAGGAGCCATGAGCATGGACATGGTACAGGGAATGGTGACTGTAGTAAACGGACATTTCCTAAAAGGAATGAAACAGATCGTAAAAGGCTTCTTTGTAAATGCAAAAGCCAATAAAGCATATGAAGCAAAGCTTTCAAAAAAGAACTAGCGGGGTGAATGAGATGAGCAATATCAAAAACAAATGGATGAAAATATGGGGAGACTTTGAAGAAAAGTATCCCAAACTCGCGAAATGGGTTTATCAGATTTTTTACTTTTTTGTATTTAGCATGGGAGTAACCGTATTTCAGTATCTGGTATTTACTTTCATGCCGGGTATCCTGGGAATCAGACTTGCAGGAACAGAATTCATGTGGCCGCAGAAAGAAATGCACATATTTGGAGTCGATTTCACCTGGAGCCTTCTTGGGTACAATGTACTCCGTGATGCAAGCGGAGCAGTCATAATCGGAGGCGGCCTCGGATACTTTATCAGTTATGAGACAGGCTCCTTCCTTGCCCAGTGCATCAATTTCCCGCTTCAGAGAAATATAACCTTCAAAAGCAAAGGAAATCC
>JBJENH010000012.1:0-28764 GCA_051880095.1 Bariatricus sp.
CAACATGCATAGAAACCGCCAGCTCACAGGCTTCTTTCACTGTATCATGCTTCTTCTCATACGCGTGAAATCTCTGTTCATCTTCATGACAGCACAAAACTTCTCTGAGAAGCCAGTCTGCTTTCTCTCCAATCTGTATAGAACATTTTTTCAAAGGCTCATCTCCGGTAAACACCAATGTTTTCCCGTTTTTAAGCTTCATCTTATAACCATACTGCAACTCTTTGTTTGATCCGATATCATAGAAAGTAATCATCCACGGACCAATCTGCTTCGTCATCTTCGGCTCCACTTCTTCAAAGAAAACATACTTACCAATCATTTTGTAGAACTTATCACGAAGCATCATCCTGCAAAACTCATCCAACATATGCAGCACTTTGGCATGCCCATATATCCGAAGCGTTCCCTCATAATCTCCCTTTGCCATCTTAACCGACAAAACACGTATCATCCATAGCACTCCCAGACAATGATCCATGTGACAATGGCTCACAAATACATGATGGATATCCTCCAGCCGCAGATGCATTTCCTCCAGTCTAAGCAAAAGTCCGTTTCCTCCTCCGCTATCAGTCATAAATAATTCGTTTCCGTCTTTTATCACAAAACAGGTATTATAAGACTTTATCGAAGTCGCATTTCCCGTTCCCAGAACATATAGTTCTTCCATATTCGTATTCTCCTTCTTGTCCGCACAAAACAGTGTTGCGAAATCCATTTTTTTATTTTCAGTTTGCTAGACATACTGCTTCCCCTTTACAGGCTCAAAATACTGTTTCATCTTCTTCACCATAAGATTCCTGTTAGAATCTGCAATATACACATCACATGTTCCTTCGACGCTGCCAAATGTCACCGTCTTTTCCACATCAAGAAGCGCCATCAGATTGCGAAGCATATTCTCCTTCGTAGCATCTTTATGATAAATCTTAATATACGCATACCCCGGATAATCCGTTGAATCGTACATCAGCATTTTACACTCATCCGCCCATACTTGAGTGCTTAATTTTTCATATAATTTCTCAATTCTCTCCTTTTCTTCAATCATCATAAAATATACTACATTCTCATTTTCAGGAAGCGGCCGTTTCATATAATTGCGATACGGTGATTTACGCATCTGTTTATAGATTTCCTTTTCTGCCCTGTTTCCAAGCTCATTATAGTAAATAACCAGCACATCATCGATCACTACATTTGCGAAATAACTGATATGCTCATTTTCCAGGATTTCAATAATCTTTTTAGCCTGCAGATTGGACATCTGGTAACTCATCAGAAATGAATTCTCATTCATATCGTATAGAACCGCTCCGTCCATCGCGATGATCGGAAGCTTCAGATTGATTCCCTGCAGCGTTTCCCTGACCGTCGCCGGCGTGCGAAGCGTGGATACGGTAAATTTAGCTCCCTGCTCGATCATTCGGTTCAGTTCCACTTTACTGTATGGCGTGAGCTGTTCCTTATCGGTAAGAAGCGTATCGTCGATTCCCGAAACAAACAGGATATCCGTATTCTTTGTCCTTGGTAAATGTATGGAATTAACGATCAGTGCCAGTGCAACTCCAATAAGTGTATCCAATACTCTGTTAATGACAAACAGCATAGGACTTTCGTCTGTGATATGCATGACCGTGATACTCAGAAAAACGACACAGGAAAAATAGGAAGTATTCGTGATATCCAGCAAAACAGTCGAGTATAATACTACTCCGGTAAACAATGCAATGATCAGATAGCTTAAAATATTCCCCTGAAGCCTTCCACCCAACGCATATACCTCGATCAAAATAACGATCATTCCCCAGAAGGCACCGACAAATGTTCCTGTCGTTCTCTTCTTTGCCATCTGCCGGCTGCTTTCCCGATACGGCTGCATGCATTGTAATACCGCCAGTGCCGAGTAAAAAGGAATTCCTTTCCTTCCTCTCAGAAAATATACCACAAAACACAGGCATACTGCGCATACAGAACGCAGAATCCTCTGACCCGGTTTTGGAATACGGCCTGTTGCCTTAACAATTGTTTCTTTCTTCCACTCTGCCATTTCCATGACCTCCTGTTTTCCACTTCATCACAACTCCAGTTCTTCCAGCCGACACAAAAATAGGGTTGCTGCTAGAATATCTGCCGCTCCGCCGGGACTTATATTTTTACGAATACATTCCCCATTCATACACTGTACCGTAAAATACCCATTGATCGTTCCGGCTCCACCCATTCTTAATATAGATTTCGCCGTCTTCTTCACCCATGTAAGTTCTTCATAGGTACCGCGGCTGAGCACATTGGTATCCTGTAATTTCGTCATAGTATATAACAATACATTCATATTTGTCAAATTCCAGTTCAGCCCTCTGCTGCGGCATTCTTTCATTGCAGGATATGCAATCTCCCCAATAATCGGGAATCCTTTTTGTGCCTCTCCACGAATTCCCTTTTCACCATACCTGCGGTACAACTTTTCTCCATGAGTCAACGGTTCCCGATGATTCATGTTTTCAAATTCTTTTTCCAGCACTCTTTCTGTCATCCCACGGGCGGTTTCCAATATCTCCGAAACTGTGAAAGCTTTGTTCCAACGGTAACAATAACCCGCTGCCGCTCCCAGAATTCCAAGCGTAAATATAGCTCCTTTGTGAGTATTCACTCCGTTTGTTGCTTGAAACATGGCCAGTTCTGCATTTATCCCAATCTTGCGTATGTTTAGGAAAAGGTTTTCTAAAGAGCCTTTATGGTAATATCCCGCCTTTGCCATCTCAACCAGATATGGAGTGATAGCCTGCGCACTTTTCACGAAAGTTGTCCAGTCCATATCCACATGTGCACCGCTGTCACGAAGATCAACCAGTCCTGGCTTTGGGGTAGTGAATACTTCTCCCAGAAGTGCTTCTTTCAAACATTGTTCCATTTTTATAAACAATTCCATCTGTTCTTTTTTCGTGTTTTCTGCTTCTGCGTACATTTCCGATTCTCCTGAATTTCTGTCATTTTCCCTGCAGCTTAAATAGATCCAACGTCGTGTTTGACGAATACATCGTAACGCAAAAAGGAGAACACATTCCGCCGCGTCTCCTTTTTCTCTCCTATGCCTGTTCGATGTAATCCTCAATCATTTCAAATAATTGTTGTTGTTTTTCTTTTACATCTTCTGCCTCTTCGCGTCCCGGAATCACTCTCGTATTCCAAATATAAGAACCAAAAATATATCTGTTTGCCACTGTACTTCTGTTCCCCTGAATCATCTTTATTCCTCCTAATATGAAATCCCTTTGCTATTTCCGAAGTTTCTTTCTGATTTCACTATATCAGACCGACAGCCGGAAATCTAATTCACTATCGCTATGTGGATATTCGCAAAATGCATGATCCCCCTGCTGTTCGTTCTTTGTTGTAATCTGTATCCCTTTATACACTTCTGACCATAGAAAGTCCGCAGATCATAATTATCTGCGGACTTTCTTTTCAGTATATAGTAAAACATTTAGAAGGTATATGTTAACGGCTACTTCCTGCTTCTGTTGTAATTGATAAGACTTCCTGCCTTCACAATCTTCTTTTCATCTTCTGTCATATCCGCAACATACAGGGAGATTTCTTTCACTTCTTCTCCGATCACATATGCCTTGATATCCTGCATATCTCCGTCCAGCGCTGCTTTTACATCTGGTACATAGATATAATCGCCCACTTCAAATTCCGGCTCTGCCTTCATCTGGAATGGGATCATTCCCCAGTTCATTACATTAGAACGATATCTCTTGGTCGCATATTCTTTCGTTATGTTCGCAAGTCCTCCAATCACTCTCTGGCAGCTTGCTGCCTGCTCACGGGCAGATCCGTCTCCCGGTTTTACCGCATAGATCATGCTTCCAATCTCTGTCTCTTCCGGTTTTACATTCTCCTGACCTGCAATCGTTCTGATCTTCTCAAATACTTTCACAAGTGCCGGTTCTTTTTCAGTCACAGCTTCCCCTGCTACTCGTGCTTTTTCCAGCTTATCTACTTCTTTTGATCGTCCTACATATTCCGGATCACGTCTTGAAAGGGTAAATTCTGCCAGTCCAAGTGGGTTGGAACGGAAAGAAGATGTCTCTCCTGACGGAATCAGTTCATCTGTTGTAGTTACCGGATCCATGATCTTAGAACATACTTTTAACAGAATGTTATCTGTAAGCGGACTCATCTCCGGCCAGTCTTTGATGTTCGGTCCGTAAACCAGACTCTTTTCCTCGTCCCCTTTGCTGAATCCATAGTATACACGATTATCATATACAGTCTTATCAAAGGTATACTCCGGCACATCTCCCCAGCAATCCAGTGTCTCTGCTGATGTAAGGATTCCTCCGTTTGCTGCGGTTGCTGCGATGGAACGAGCGTCCATAAGCGCAACTGCTGACATCTGTCCATTGCCCGGTTTGGATCCTTCTCTGTTCGGGAAGTTTCTGGTCGTATGACGGATACTAAGTCCATTGTGGCACGGTGTATCCCCCGCTCCAAAACATGGTCCGCAGAATGCGGTACGGATGATTGCTCCTGCTTCCATCAAGTCTGCGATGACACCTTCTCTTGTCAGCTTGATGAATACCGGCTGCGAAGACGGATATACTGCCAGGCTGAACTGGTCTGTTCCTGTATTCTTTCCCTTTAATGCATGGGCTGCTTCTACCACGTTGGTATAGTTTCCTCCGGCACATCCTGCGATAATCGCCTGCTGTACCTGCAGTCCTTTGTCCGTGATTTTATCCGTCAGTGTAAACGGTGCCTTGCCCTGTGAAACCTGTGCTGCTTCCACTTCTACACTGTGAAGGATGTCTTCCAGATTTGCATTCAGTTCATCAATCTCATAGGTGTTGCTCGGATGGAACGGAAGGGCGATCATCGGTTTTACAGTTGAAAGATCTACATAAACCACTCCATCATAGTATGCTACATCCGCCGGATTCAGTTCTTTGTATGCATCCGGTCTTCCATGAATGGTCAGGAATTCCTTCGTATCCTCATCGGTTCTCCAGATAGAGGACAGACAGGTCGTTTCTGTTGTCATAACATCGATTCCGTTTCTGTAGTCTGTCTTCATTGTAGACACACCTGGTCCCACGAATTCCATTACTTTATTCTTTACATAGCCGTTTTTGAATACGGCACCGATAATTGCAAGTGCGATATCCTGCGGTCCTACCCACGGATTCGGTTTTCCATCCAGATATATCGCGATGACTTCCGGGCGGGCTACATCGTAAGTATCACAGAGAAGCTGTTTTACCAGCTCTCCGCCTCCCTCACCGATCGCCATGGTACCCAGCGCACCATAACGGGTGTGGGAGTCGGAGCCAAGAATCATCTTGCCGCAGCCGGCATGCATCTCACGCATGTACTGATGAATAACCGCAATGTGCGGCGGAACATAGATGCCACCGTATTTCTGTGCAGCAGAAAGTCCAAACATGTGATCATCTTCATTGATTGTGCCGCCAACTGCACAAAGTGAATTATGGCAGTTTGTCAGTACGTAAGGAATCGGAAATTTTTCCATTCCGGATGCTTTTGCAGTCTGGATGATTCCTACGAACGTAATGTCATGAGATGCCATGGCATCAAATTTGATTTTCAGGTTATTCATATCGGCAGCTGTATTGTGCGCCTCCATAATTCCATAAGCAATCGTACCTTTTCTGGCCTCGTCTTTGTCTGCTTTTTTTCCTGTTAAAGCTTCTACCTTTGCCACCTCTGCTTCCGGAACGATTTCTGTTCCGTTTACCAGATATGCGCCACCATTATATAATTTTACCATGATATTTTCTCCTCTCTACTTTCTGATATATACGGTTCCATCCATAATTCTTCTTGCCGTTCTTTGTACGGCAACCGCCGGAACTTTCACCTCATCGCCCTCATTTACAACTTCCGGGCACATCGTCATGATTCCACTTGGATGACCGATTCTTACATTTTCTGTTTCTACATCATTTCCCATGATTTTCTGAACGAGACTTCCCTCAAGAGCCGCTGCAACTGCAATCGAACTTGCTGATGTAAGCGGGCAGGCTTTATGGCATTTGAATACAGAAATGACTCTTGCACACACATCCATATCTTCTGCATTTACCTGTGTATTTCCAATCTCTTTATAAGACTTCGGAGTGGTCACAAAGCCAACCTTCGGCACAGCAGGACTGTTATCGGTCGCATCTTTCAGATCTTTGGCAAATCCCATCATACAGGCTGCCGTCCCGCGAATCTTCTCCAGATTCTCCATCAGTGTTCCATTGGCATTTACTTCTTCCGGAAGCTCCATCCCAGTTGCCCCTACATCCTCTGCTCTCACAAGTACCATTGGATTTGATACATCCAGAATGCTTGCCTCAATCTTTCCAAGTCCCGGAATATCCAGAATATCCATCACATTTCCCGTAGGAAGCAGTTTGCCGGTTTTGGCACCGGCAGGGTTCAGGAACTTCACTTTCAGTTCTGCCGCCGTTCCGTCGACACCTGCTATATGGCAATCGCCGTCTTCCGCAAACGTTCCGTTTTCACAGGGAACAGTCACATCGATATACTTATCCGTATTACGATTCAGAAGATGAACGGTCGTAATCGGCTCCTGGATCTTCACCAGGCCTTCCTCTACCGCAAAAGGTCCGACCGCTGCCGTCATATTTCCACAATTAGATTTAAAATCAACTTGCTCTTTTCCGACGATGACCTGTCCCACCAGATATTCAACATCTACACCTTCTTCTTCGCTCTTCCATACGACAACAACCTTGTTATTGGATGAAACAGTTCCGCCAAGCCCGTCAATCTGCTTCGGATCCGGACTTCCCATAACCTGAAGAAAAATAGAATCCCATTCACTTTGTTCCTGCGGCAGATCGTCTTTTAAAAAGATGCATCCCTTACTTGTACCGCCTCTCATGAATACGGTTTTAAATCTTCTCATATTTCTTATCCCTTTCTATACTACTTTTGATACCACCTATCACTTTTGGTTTCATTCTATCACTCGCATATCTCATGCACAAATTGCCTTTTGTCATACTGTTATGCACAAAAGTTATAATAACGAGAAAGCAATACTTCCAATCAGCAGGATGATTGCCCCTCCGATTCGGGAAGAAATCTGTGCATAGCACATGACATCCATTCGTTTCGCAGCCCCAAGTACTGCAAGGTCTCCGGCTCCTCCCATATTTGCCATACATAATCCGGCTGTAATCGCGCTTTCCACCGGATAGAATCCGACGAAACCTCCAAAAATCGCAGCTCCCAGTACAGCTCCCAATACAATCATAACAACAATCAGAAGATTCTTCAGACTTAGCACTCCCAGCATTTCTTTAAAATCAATCAAGACAATACCACAGCCGATCATCTGTACCCATACCAGTTTATTCCCGCAGAACTGCTGACATGCTTTCGCCCCTTCTCTCAAATGCTCCGGAATCAGATTCAGAATATTCGCCATAGCTGCAAAAATAATGATATATGCGAAGTTCGGAATCTTTACCCCGAAAACAGATGGAAGAATCTTATTCGCCATTAACTGTCCTAACATGAAAAATCCCGCTGTCAGGAAAATTCCTGCTCCGATATCGTCCATAGTAATCTTTGGTTTCTCACTGTCTGATTTTTCGACTTCTACAACCTTTTCTGAATCCCGCAGCAATTTACCATTACCTGTGAGTGCTGGGAATTTCTTGCCGACAATATCAAGAATCACTGCAAAGACTACCGCAACAATATTTCCAACTGCCAGAATTGCAAGTGCAAAAGAGAGATATCCGGAAGGATCCTGTCCTGTCACATCTCCATACACCTGTGCCATCGGAACCGCGCCTGCGCCTGCTCCGCCGCCCATGATTGGAAGTACATAAGCTGTCATGATTTCAACCGGTGTTTTGCCACAAAGGAAACCGCCCAGAACTCCGAATAATCCTGCACCCACAATCGCCGCCAGGATAGCCGGAATGAACAAACTTCCAGATTTAATCAGTACTTTCCGATCCATTCCGAGAAGACTCCCCACAATCAAAAGACTGATAAACACATTTAAGAAATTGTATTCACTCATCCACCCCGTTGCATTTGACACAACACATTCCGGAAGCAGCTCGAAATATGTAAGAAGGCCGGAAACGATAAAACATAGAATCGCCCCTCCGCCGCAATATGCATTCCATATTGGAATACGATCCCCGATCTCTCCGAGTACGATACCCATTGTAAATAAAATTGCGATCGCGCCAATCATCTGATTCGGCACAATTCCAAAACAGACTGCTGCGAAAATTACAGCCGCGAAAAATACAAATACCGGAAATTCAATTCCATACACCTTAAATTCTTTTATTTTCTCCATTTTCTCCTGACCTTTCTATTCATCGATCCCCAGAAGCATTCCCGGGTTCCTCTTTGTCATGACATCGATCTCATCTTTAGTAAATCCCGCTTCATACAAGTAATCAATATATTCCACGATTGACTCATACCACGGAGGATTCTGCATCTGTCCTCCATCGGAAGATACCACAAAATGTTCACATCCAATCTCACGCATGGTCTCTGTATTTTCAGGTAGATTCTTCTTATATACTCCTCCGCCTATAGGCTGCGCGTATACCATTTCCAGTAATACATTGTAATCCTTTACGATACGGATTCTTTCTTCCATTGACAGCCCTACAATATGGAATTCCGGATGTGTAATTACAATCTTCTCCACACCGGCATCTCTTGCAGCTTCTGTTACACAGAAACACTCATAAGGAGAGATATGTCCTGTAGCAAGTACCACATTATGATCTTTGACCAATTGGAAAACACTCTTTAATTCCGGGACAACTCTTCCGTCCCTGACCACTTCTACTCCACCATCCTTTCCATTTTTACGGTAATGGTTAGCTGCAGTATTCGTCGGAAGCCATACGATCTTTGCTCCCAGCTTCAGCGCCGCATCAACTGCCTGTGGGTTGATTCCGCCTACTGATTGATTCAGCGCAATTCCGCCAAACATTTCGAAATCAGAATCCGGGTATTTCTCTTTGCGTACCATATTGACCAGCGCAGCTCTGTCCATCGTAGGTACCAAATGTGATTTAATGACTATTCCTCTGCTTCCCAGCTTTACAGCTGCCTCCATCAGTTCCATATCATTGAGCTTACGTTCCCTGACGTCCGGCGCAGAATGAATGTGCATATCAATTATGCCTTTCGTTCGTTTCATGTCCATGTCTTTTTCCTTTCAAAATAACTTTTGTTGATTGCAATCACTTATGTTATTTAGATTCTACCATAATAACATTTGTTTTTCAATTCATCATTTGTTAGAATCGCAGACTGTATTTTTGTACATTTTTAACAATTGTTCTTTTATTTAACATTTGTGATTATCGTATCAAATATTATGCTTAAAAAACAAAAAAAACCGCAGTCTGTCTTTCCGAAATATCGGATTTACAGACGCGGTTCCGTAAATATCATGCATGATTAATTATGTATTATTTCCAATAAATGTGCTGCCGTATCACTGTCAGTAACCAGTTCATTAAACAATCTGTTTTCCAGTGCTTTTGCGATCACCTGGGTTTTATGCCTTCCACAGGCAACAACCAACCGATGCGGTGTCGCAAAAATGTCTTCTTTTTTTGCTGACACCACTTTCTGGTTCAGGTCAATGTCAGCAATCCTTCCACCGGCATCTAAAACATAACCGTAAAGACTTCCTATACAGGCATCTGCCTGCTCCTCATCTTCCTTCGTAAGGTAAGGTTTCACTGCCGGATTTGTAAATGGAAGACTGGATCTGCTGCCGATTCCGCTTAAGATCACATCCATCTTCCTTGTTTTATCCAGTGCTTCCTGTATCACCGGTTCACTCATCAGTTTGCGTCGTAATGAAGCATCATTTACATAGAGCGGCGCATCCAGATAACAGTATCGGCCATTGTAGGTCGTCGCAATCGCCCGGTTCAATTCTCTTGTATCCACGGAAGGGTTGGATGTTTTATAATATCCGGTAATCTGCACGGCTGTTATCGGATTTCTGACAACAGTAGTAAGCTGACTGATTACACTATAGATCGTCTTTCCCCATGTCACACCGATCACCGTATCCGCTTCCAGAAGGCGAGTTACATAATCTGCCCCCACCTTTCCCACCTGAGTCAGACTGTCAATATACGGAGAATACTGTGTGTTAATCACAATCGCCTTACTAAGCGGCAATGCCTTCTCCAGTTCATGCTCCAGTACTTTATTTCTCTCATTTGAATAATTGATCTTAATCTCTACAATCTGCTCCGTCCGGGCATCCTGCAAGAGCTTTGCCACCCGAAACCGGTTGGTATCAAAATACTTTGCTATCTCTGCCTGCGTTTTCCCCTGATTATAATACATATCTGCCATCTCAGCCAGCATGTCATATCTCTCTTTATCTGTAATGTGGTCAATATCCATCATTGCCGCCTCACTTCCACTTCGTTATTATTTTAATATAACATTCTCGTCTTTTTTTGGCAATGATGCATTCATCTACTTTTTTGCCGACTATTTATTTTCCTTCGGAAATACCACCTTTGGCATCACAACACCGGTTCGCAGCATTTCCTGAATTGTCCACGCCTGAGCTTCTATTTTCCGTTTTGCTTTCTTTATCACTTCTTCCACCTCTTCAGGTGGAATTACACAGACACCGTTCCGATCACCTACAATGATATCTCCCGGATTTACACATACTCCTCCACAGCTTACCGGGACATTTATTTCCCCTGCACCGCTTTTTCCTGCGGTTCCAGGCGTAACAGCCCTTGCATAGATCGGGAAACCGACTTCTTCACACCCTTCGATATCGCGGAATGCACCGTCGATCACAACACCTTCTGCCTTCTGGAATTTCGCGCATATACTTCTGTGATCCCCCCAGTAAGAACTTTTACAGTTTCCATGTCCTGCAATGACAATTACATCACCTTCCTTCACTTCCCGAAGTGCATCCGCAATGATTGCACCTTCTCCGACCGGTACTTTGATTGGAAATGCAGGCCCGATGATTTTCTTTGTCGTTACCATCGGTTTGATATGATAATCCATAGTATTATAAAGTCCGGCACCATCGCACAGTTCCGGCACGGAATAATTAGCAAGCTCCTTTAATAATTCTTTTGTAATTCTATAATCTGACATAAATTTTACGCTCCTTTCTCAGATCAGTCCGATTCCCGAAAGTCCAAATACAAACAAAAAAATGGTCAATATACAGCAGGCAGAAGTAAGTACCACAATCTCTCCGGCAAGTGCGCCATTTCCACCCATAGCCTGCGCCATCGGGGCTGATGCCACAGCAGTAGGTGCCGCAAAAACAGAAAGCAATATGATTAAGATCTGTCCCCTGAATCCCAGAAGAACTGCTGTTATGAGGACCACCAATGGCACAAGCACAAGTCTTCCGGCAACAGCCGCAATCAAATAATTCTTATGCTTTACAATACTTCCCAGTGACAGCATCCCTCCGAGCGTGATCAGTGCCAGTGGTGTTGCAATATCTCCAATTCTCATGAATGGGGCCGCAAACCAATCCGGGAAACGAATCTGAAAGATATTGCACAAAATCCCCAGGATTCCAGCCTCCACCAACGGATTTTTTATGATACCCACAATCACTTTCGAAAGCCTCATCCTGCCTCCCCGCATACTCTCAAACAAAATCACTGCCAGGATATTGTATAAAGGTACTATGACAGCCGCAAGCGCTGCGGTCAGTGCAGTCCCGGAAGCATCACACATCGAAACAGCAATAGAATTCCCGAAAAGGACAAAATTACTTCTGAAAATCCCCTGAATCATTGTAGAAGAATCCGCTTTCTCTTTTACAAGACATACAGTGATCATCCAGACCAGAACATAAATTATAATCACACCTATGACTGTAAAAATAAATACCTGCGGCTTTACCGCTTCATTCAAATCCGCTTCATATACATCAAAAAAAAGTGCCAGCGGCAGAAATATTTTAAAAATCACGCCGTTCAATGATTGAAAACTATCTTGTGAAAACCAGTTCATTTTTTTAATCAAGCTACCGACCAGCATATAGATCAATAAAGGAGATACGACAGACACTGCCAATATAAAACTCTTCATTTTATTTCCTCCAAATTCATTTCTTCTCCATCTGAAGAAGCTTATTATAGTTAATCAAGCACCCACTGAGAATGATTTTTTTCTCTTTTTCTGTCATTGCTCCGATTGTGCCGGTCAGTATCATTCCGTTTGTATAGTTTTCTATCTCAAAATTATTGCCCGCATTTTCAATTTTCACCGTAACATCTCTAATCACAAGCAGGTCACCAACCTTGATGTCTGTTATATTTTCCATTACGATCGGGAGAATTCCCCAATTAATTAGATTGGAGCGATATCTTTTTGTTGCATATTCATTCGCAATATTCGCATAACCTCCCAGAATTTTCTGGCTGCTCGCAGCCTGTTCCCTTGAGGAACCATCACCAATTTGATTGCTTACCATCACACTACCGATCGTAACATCTTCTGCACGACAGTCCATCTCTAAGCACACTTTTTCCAACATCTTCTGAAGATCTGCATCATCAACTTTTCCACATTCCTGTCTTTCCTTCTCAGCTTTTCTGATTTCTATGGATTTACCGCAATACTCTGGATCCTTATTAATCATTGTAAAGCCTGCAAGCTTCAGTGGATTTGAGCGATAGGAAACTGCATCTCCTGATGGGGAAAGATCGTCTGTAGTTACCGATCCCGTATATACCCCTGCAACTTTCAGAATCAAATGTTTCTTAAACGGGAAGAATTCCGGCCAGTCCGCAATATTGGGCCCTTTCTTCACTACAATATCAGAATCCGCCTTGTCACGGAAATCCAGTACCTGCTCTTTATAATAATCTTTATTATAAGAATACGTATAAGTATGATATTCCGTTTCAAGTTCGGTAGCTGCAGTCAGATATCCGCCATTGCGGATCGTTGCCGCAATTGATCTTGCATCCATCAGAATCGCAGCCGCCATCTGTCCGTTGGCCGGCTTAGACCCTTCTCTGTTCGGATAGTTTCTTGTAACATGACGAATGCTGAGCTGATTATTTGCCGGCACATCCGTGACCCCGAAACAAGGACCGCAGATACAAGGGCGAAAAGTGGCACCTGCATCCACCAGTTCTCCCACAATTCCTTCTCTTGCAAGAGCCGCAAACACCGGTTGACTTGAAGGATTAATTCCCAGCGCCGGTGCATCACTTCTGGCGACTGTTTGGCGCAGAATATCAGCCATTGCAGCAATATTTTCAAACATACCGCCACTGCATCCGGAAACAAGCGCCTGATCTACTTTCAATTTTCCATCCTGAAGCTTATCCAGAAGCGAAAACGGTCTATCGGAATTTCCTTTAATTTTCTGTCCCTCTTCTTCTACTTCTTTTAGATATTTTTCAGGATTTTCTTTGAATTCCCGTATACTGCATACATTGCTCGGATGAAACGGAAGCGCCATCATACACTCCACTTCAGAAAGATTGATTTCTATCATACCATCATAATACGTATCTCCCGCAGGCCTCATTTCCTTATAATCTTCTTCTCTGTCGTACGTTTTAAGATAATCTTTCACCTTGTTGTCCGTAACCCAGATACTGCTGAGCGCCGCACTCTCTGTCGTCATCACATCAATGCCCATTCGGTATTCCACGCTGAGGGCTGACACACCGTCTCCTATAAATTCCAGAATCTTATTCTTATTGAATCCATTTTTAAATGTAGCTCCAATCAGTGCCAGTGCCACATCATGTGGGCCGACTCCGGGTCTTGGACTGCCCGTAAGTTTTACCGCCAGGATCGGGGGACGTTTTACATCATAAGTCTGAGAAAGAAGCTGTTTCACGATCTCTCCTCCACCTTCTCCGATTCCCATGGTTCCCAGTGCTCCATAGCGGGTATGACTGTCTGAACCAAGAATCATTTTCCCTCCTCCTGCCATCATCTCTCTCATATATTGATGAATGACAGCTTTATATGGCGGAACGAAAATTCCACCATATTTTTTTACATTATCCAGTCCAAACACGTGATCATCTTCGTTGATCGTACCGCCAACCGCACACAAGGTATTGTGACAATTAGAAAGCACATAAGGAACCGGAAATCTCTTCACGCCACTTGCACTGGCTGTCTGAAGTATACTGACATAGTTATTATCCGGCGATACCAGAGCATCAAACCTGAGTTTCAAATTTTCCATGTCATTTCCTAAATTATGAGCCTTCAGGATCTGATAAGCCATACTGTTTTCTCTTAAATACTGTTTTTTTTCGGCATTACACTTCAAAATCTGTCCCGAAGGAGATAATACAACTCCTTTGTCTGTCAATTGAATCATGTTCTCTTTCTCCTTTTCTGCAACTGAATTTTCTAATTCAAGCATACAACAGTTTTGTTTGTCTGAAAAATAATAAAAACGAATGATTATTTTCTCTTTTGTTATAACAGTCTTAATATATACAGAAAATCCGCAGAACAAGATTCCTGCGGACTTTCTTTTCATATATAGTAAAACATTTAGAAAGGTATGTGTTAACGACTACTTTCTGCTTCCTTTAATCGTGAAATGTGAACGGTTTTACTTGTCTTACTACATCCATGATCGTGCCGTCACGTGCTTCGATGATACCTACAATCCTGTCACCGAATTCTACCTTCTGTGGTTCTCCTGCGATTTCATAAGCCATATCTCTAAGCTCTTCAATCGTATAGAACGGAATATCGGAAACATCCTTTAATGCTTCGATCAGATCCGGCCTCTTCGGATTAATTGCCACACCATAATCCGTTACTACAATATCAACCGATTCTCCCGGTGTTGTAACTGTCGTTACTTCGCTGCAGATTGCCGGTGTTCTTCCCTGAAGAAGCGGCGCGATCACGATCGTGCATTTCGCTCCCATTGCTGCATCCGGATGTCCCCCCTGGGCTCCCGTAATCATGCCATCGGAACCTACTACTACGTTCACATTGAAATTCACATCCACTTCCAATGCTGCGAGAATCACATAATCCAGTTTATTTACATAGCATCCTTTGTTAAATGGATTTGCATAGGCACCTGCACTGATCTTATGATGATTCGGATGTTTCACAGATTTTACAGCGTCCATATCGAAATCCTGTGTGTCAAGAAGGCATCCTACAAGGCCTTCGTTTAACAGATCCACCATCGGTTTGGACATACCGCCGACCGCAAATCCCATTTTGATTCCTCTCTCTTTCATAATCTTTCCAAGAGAAATTGCGGAAGCGATGGAAGCACCGCCCACGCCTGTCTGGTATGCAAATCCATCCTTGAAATAAGGGGTATTCGCTACCACCTTGGTGCAGTACTCCGCCATCATCAGCTTCCTCATATCAGTAGTCGGCTTCGCTGCTCCTGTAGCAATTTTTTCCGGAATACCAATTGCATCCACAACACATACATAATCTACTTTTGTCATAGCAATGTCTGCCGGGTAATTGGGGAATGGTACGAGACAGTCAGTCACAGCTACAACTTTATTTGCATGGTTTCCGTCGACAAAGGAGTAAGACAATACGCCACAGTCGCTCTTTCCGCCTGTTCCGCGGCAGTTGCCGTAATCATCACAGGTCGGAGCACCGATAAAGGAAATGTCAATTACAGTTTCCCCGGTCTGGATTGCTCTGACACGCCCGCCATGAGAACGCATGGTAGCAAGTCCTTTTAATTTCCCCTGGGAAATGGCCTCACCAATCTTTCCTCTTACACCGGAGGACTGGATATTGGTAATGGTTCCGTCTTCAATATATGGCACGATTTCATCATGCGCCTTTCCAAGAGAGCTTGCACAGATGGTTACATCTTTGATTCCCATCTTATGTACTTCATGCATGACCATATTTACCACCAGATCTCCATCACGAAAATGATGATGGAATCCCAGTGTCATCCCATCATGCGCACCACATTTTACCAGTGCTTCATGAATGGAACTGACCATTTTGCTGGTGTCATGATTCATGACAACCTTCGTGACCGGTCCTCTTTTGTTAAATTCTGTTCCATCTTTATAGTAGTTTCCCTGAAATACTTCTTTCCCTGTCATCTCAAGAATTTCTTCCGGGATTTCTCTTCCAACTGCATTTATCATCTTACAAATCCCCCTTATATACACCGGATGCCTTTGCCAGGGCAATGGTTCTCTTTGCTCCGTCATAGAAGGCAATGTCGATCATCTTGCCGTCTACTGTAAATACACCGATACCTTTTGCTTTCTTGTCATCGATTTCTTTTACCACTTTTTCCGCAAAAATAATATCTTTCTGGGACGGTGTGAAAATCTCATGTACAATCGGAATCTGTCTTGGATTGATAATGGATTTCCCATCGAATCCCATCAGGTGAATGCTTTCTACATCCCTTCGGAATCCGTCCATATCATCCAAATCGGTATATACAGTATCGAAACACTGTACACCTGCCGCGCGGGCTGCGATGACCATGTTCTGTCTCGCCCCCATCAGTTCAATACCGGTTCCGGTAATATGGGTCTGAAGATCCTTTGTATAATCCCCTCCGGATAAGGCGATCCCGAACAGTCTGTCAGAAGCCTCACAGATATCCAGCGCTCTCATAACCCCTCTTGCAGATTCGATTGCAGCAATGATGAGTACGCTGCCTTCCGGCCGTCCGAACTCTGCTTCTGCTTTTACGATCTCTTCTTCAACCAGTTTTACATCCTTTGCAGATTCTGTTTTGGGAATACGGATCGAATCACATCCACCCGCAACCGAGCAACGGATATCTTCTTTCCAGTAAGGACTGTCCAGACCATTGATTCTGACAACCCGCTCACATCCCCTGTAATCGATCGTACGAAGCGCATGGAACAAGGAAAATCTTGCCGCATCTTTCTGATTTTCTGCAACCGCATCCTCCAGATCCAGCATAATAGAATCTGGCTTATAGATATACGGATCCTTAATTAGTCCCGGTTTCTGTGCATTTAAAAACATCATGGTTCTTCTTAAGCGTTTCTTGTTCGGATTCATTATCGGATGACACCTCCCCACGGTAAATTCTCGATCTGTCCTATAGAACGGTATGCTGCCCCTTCAATTCTTGCCTTGATGGTACAGTCAAGTGCGCCCTTATCTACAATGAAAACCTTCGCATCTGTGATTCCCAGATTTTCCAGCGTTTCTAATGCTACTTTGCGAATCTGATTTCCATACTGATTAATCACTGCACTCTGAAGTTCAAATTCGATTTTCCCCTCACCCGGTTCGATCGTCACCTGGCAGTCACTGGATTCCAGCGTCCCTGCCACAGCCGGTTTCTTTATCTCCATTTTTCTTACCTCCTTGTAAGTTTTCTGTTTTGTTTTTCTGATTTTATTGTAATCTCTGAACATTGTTTTGAAAAATTGTCTTAGGGAATGATACTATAACAATTTGTCATACCAGTTCTCTTTTTCAGACAAATGAATCCCGGTAGGATCTTCCATTTTCCTGCCGGGATTCCATTTATCAGCTAACCTTTAACGAATAACCCACTTTTTCCTTACAAAAGGAACGAGAACAGGAAGCTTGCTACGATCAGCACGATTCCTCCTCCAAGACGCGAAGACAGCTGCGCATAAGCAATCAGATCCATTCTCTTTGCAGCTCCAAGTACTGCAATGTCCCCGTTACCACCACGGTTGGCCATGCAAAGTCCTGCCGTAACCGCAGCATCGATTGGATAGAATCCAACCAGATAACCTACAACTGCCGAACCCACAATTGCACCGATCACAATAAACAATGCAATCACACAGTTTGAAAATGTACATGCATCCACCAACTCTTTGATATCAAAGTCAAATCCAAGCCCAGCCATAACGAGAACGGAACAGGTGGTTGTCATAAATTTCTGAAGCTTTTTAGCACCTTCACGAATATTTTTCGGTACTACACCGGTAGCTGCCAGAATAACAACGAAGATGATCATGTAGGCGAATTCATGAATTGCAGCCCCAAAGATGGTCGGAAGAATATATCCTGAAAACAACTGGCCTACCACATAGCAGGTAACGCCAAGAAGCATTGCTGCACCCATATCTTTGATCCCGGCTTCCACCTTCTCATCTTCTCCAACAAGCTGTGTATTGTTGCGAAGCAACGTTTTCTTGTCTCCGGTAAGTCCCGGTTTTGCATCACCGAGTTTATTCAGAAGACCACCGGCAATGATAGACATAATATTTGCAATCGTAAGAATGATAATTGCAAATGCATAATAGTTCACCGCAGAATCTCCCGTTGCTTTTTCATAAATTTCTGACATTGGAACCGCTCCGGCTCCATTTCCCCCTCCCATAATAGGCAGCACATATTTAATGATTACAGATGACGGATCGATTCCGAATACCAGTCCGGCAATCACACCAAACAGCATGGCACAGGCAAGACCACCCAGAATTGCAGGTAGATATCCCGCAAAGGACTTAAGCAATACTTTTTTATCCAATGCTAGTACAGAACCCGCAATCAGAAAAATAATAAAGAATGTCAAAAAACCAATTGAATCCCCACTTGTAAATTCATCAATGGCTTCCAGATAATCTGTAGGTACCAGGTTGAACTGTGTCATGATCGCTGTTCCAAAAAACGCTGCCAGAACACCGCCGCCGATGTAACTGTTCCAGATTGGCGTAATCTCACCAAGCTCATAGAAAATAATACCATAGGCAAGAATCAGTGCCATAATGCTGCCGAAATCCTTTTCCAGAACTCCCAGGTAAGCCGCCACAAGAATGATTGCACTCGCAGCTAACGCCATGTACCACGGCGCGCCGTATATTTTAAAATCTTTCAGCGACTTTTTATTTATTTCGCTCATTTTATTTCCTCCTCAAAAATTCTCTCTGATTTTCAAAAGGATAGCCCCGGACGCCACCCTTTTCTTCTGTATACAATTGTATGTCATTTAATTGTCAAAAGGAAATTCGTATTAAGACTACAAAAGCCATTCCATAACGGAATGGCTTTTAATTAACTTGATAATATTTTTCGACAAATGTCACAAAATCCATGACATCCTGACTTTTGAAACAAAGCTCCGAGAGCATCATCCAGACTTTTCTTCCTATCTTCTCTCCCTGCTTGTCATAGACCGGCAGGTACTGTACCTTTTCTTCATTGATCTTCCAGTCATCTCCGAAAAGGAATGTAATTCCGAGCCCGTTCTCCACCATCTCGATAGAAATATCTGAATAGGGAACATGGTACGCTTCATGCGGCATACTGCCAAAATAGCTTTTCCACCACTGATATACCATCATTTTCACCATCGGATTAAAAAAAGACTCGATGAGCGGCATGCCTTCAATCTCATCCATCTTCATTCCGACAGGGGCCACCAAAAACAGTGCCTCTTCGAATAATTCAACCTTTTCACCAAGAAACGGGTAATCACCACAAATGATCCCGATATCAACCGTCCCATCGACAAGCTGACGCATGATCACTTCACTGGAATTTGGTATCGTTTTAATCTGCAGTTTATCGAATTCGTCTGTATACCGCTTCAGCAGCTTCGGCATATGCAGCCTTGCAAATGAATTAGGAACACCGATTTTCAGAAGCTCCTTTGACTCTTTACCTCCGGCAAAATGGTCTTCAATCTCCTTCAGAAAGTCCAGCATAATATTGGATTTCTGAACAAGGTATTTCCCTTCTTCTGTAAAAATGACCCCCTTGCTGTTCCGTTTAACGATCTCAACATTCCATTCACTCTCAATAGCCTTAATTCGTTTTGTAAGCGCCGACTGTGTCATATATAAACTTTCAGCGGCCTTTGTGATACTTCCTTTCTCATAAAGTACCTTCAGGATTTCCCAATCAATATTTTTCATTCGTTCTCATTTCATTCTTATTTTATTGCGACTTCACGCTCAATATAGTCAATAAATTCTTCAAGCAGTCCGGACATCCGCTTATTCTTAGAATACACAAACCAAGTATTACGGCACACGTCCGTTCCATCCAGATTTTTAAGCGGAGTCAGACACAGATTATATTCGTTTTCAAAATTAGACGGCAAGAAACAACAAGTATAGCCCAACCCTTTGTTGATAAGCTGCCATGCAAAGTCAATATATCCAACCGACATTCCTGACGGCGGCTCTGTTCCAAAACGGTTCCGCCACCATCCATCCAAGAGTTCCGCAGTCCGGTCATTCGTCTTATAACCGATCCATTGCATCTTCGGCAGTTCGTCCATATCAACCGGTTCCTTTGTCACCAGATAACTCTTATCCCGCCCAATCAGAACTTTATTCACAGGTCCCTCATAATCTCCACGTATAAATCCCACATCAATCGAGCCTTCCAGCATCTTTCGGAACAAAATATTACTCTGTTCATTGATGATTTCAAAGTTCGTATGTGGATGTTTCTCGTTATATTTCACCAACACGTCCGTCAAGGTATATTTGCTGTAAGTATAAGCGGAACCGATCAGTATCGTTCCCTGCTCTTTTTCCTTGAATTCCTCCAGCTTCTCCTTCGTTTCCTTCAAAAACTTCAGATATTCTCCTGCCTGCTTCGCAAGGAACTCGCCTTCGGGCGTGAACTCCAGACCCTTAGGTGTACGATTAACGATCGTAATCTGAAATTCCGACTCCATATGCTGCAGTCTCTTGGTAAGTGATGGCTGGGTAATGTAAAGAAGATTGGCCACCTTAGTCATATTTGGATTTTTGTATAACTCATAAAGAATCTCCCAATCAGTATCTTTCATCGTTCTTCCCCACTTCTTTCGTGATGTTCTAAATCTGTCAGTTATAGTTTAACAAAAAAAATCATGACACACAACCACTAACACATGAAACTCTTTTCAGGCTCTCTGTGAAAAGCAAAAGCAAAGTACCGGAATCATAACATTCCTGGTACTTTGCGTAATCGAATACTGCTAATTATTGTTCACTTTTCAGTTTTTTGATTGTTTCAATCAGATAATCGGTAAATTCTGCCGCACTTGCATCCTCTTTATATGTTGTAAGCACGATCTTTCTCTCTTCTATCGTGCAGATATCAAATGCCCGTTCAAGGATCTTATTTCTGTCTCCATATCCAATATGCTGAACCATCTGACCCACAGCGCGGATTAGACTGCTCGGATCTGCATATTCTCCTCTTCCCTGACTCATCAGGAACGGTGCGGTTCCGTGAATCGCTTCAAAAAGCGCATATCTATTTCCAATATTTGAAGAAGATGCAGTTCCCAATCCTCCCTGATGCTCTGCTGCCACATCCGTTACAATATCTCCATAAAGATTCGGAAGTACAACAACTTCGATTCCTCTGTTGAATTCCGGATCCAGCATTTTTGCACACATGGCATCTACCAGACGCTCCTGGATTTCAATCTCTGGGTATTCTTCTCCCACTTTTCTCACAGCTTTGATAAAATTACCATCAGCAAGTTTTACAATATTCGCTTTTGTTATGATGGTAACATTTTTCTTTCCATTCTTGCGTGCAAATTCAAACGCTGCTCTCGCGATTCTCTCACTTCCCTGCTTTGTTTGAACCTTAAAATCAACGGCAAGATCTTCATTTACCTGAATTCCTTTATTGCCCCAGATATATTCTCCCTCGATATTCTCACGGAAAAAAGTCCAGTCGATATTTTTATCTTTAATCTTGATTGGACGAACTGCTGCAAACAACTCCAGACCACGTCTCAAAAGACTGTTCGCACTCACCAGATTCGGAAGCCCTTCGCCGGCTCTCGGTGTAACCATTGGGCCTTTTATCAAAACATCACATTTTTTAATCTCTTCAAATACATCTGCCGGAAGGCTTTCCATTTTTGCCACACGATTTTCAATCGTCATTCCTTCAATTTCTCGAAGTTCGATCTTTCCTGATGCAATTTCGTCTTCCATGAGTTCGTGCAGTACGCGTACTGCCTGTTTCATGATAATCGGGCCAATTCCATCTCCCGGAAGAATTCCGACAATGATTTTATCAAGTTTGCTGAAATCCTTCACTTCTTCATCCTGTTTCATTCTTTCAATACGTTCATATTCGCTCTGAATCAGAGCTCCAAATGCTTCCTGTGCACGTTTTATATTTTCCATTCTATTTTTCCTCCTGCTCTGCAAGCTGTTTCTTCAGATATGCAAGCTGTCCGCCGCTTAATACAACATCCACTTCATTATCGGTCAGATCCAGATTCACTTCAAAGGTAAATCCCTTTGTCTTATCTTTTACTGTTACTTTTCTTGTCGGAATCTGATCCAGAAGATTTTCAAACTCAATCTCATCTTCAAGGTCAATTCGATCATAATCTGCCGGATCTGCAAACAGCATTGGAATGATTCCGTGATTTACAAGGTTTCCTTTATGGATACGGGCAATACTCTTTGCGATAACCGCCTTAACCCCGAGATACATCGGATTGATTGCTGCATGCTCTCTGGAAGATCCCTGTCCATAGTTTTCACCGCCGATAATGACGCTGCGTCCCATTTCCTTTGCACGCGCCGCGAAATCCGGTGCATAGCGGTGATAACAATACTGTGACATCAACGGTATATTCGACCGCATACTTGAGAATTCTGCACTTGCAGGTGTGATATCATCCGTAGAAATATTATCTCCACCCTTTAAGCTGACCGGGACACAGAAATTCTGCTGTGGTGCCTCCGGGACCGGAAGGAACTTGATATTCGGCCCTTTCACGATTTCTACCTTTTTTGCCTCTTCTTCCGGAAGCGGCTTGATAATCATAGAGTCATCTACAATATACTCATCCGGTTCAGTGATTTCGGCTAGTTTTACCACATCCTCTCCCATTACGTCCTCCGCGGTAGCAAAGGTTCCGACAATTGCTGTAGCCGCAGCACTTTCCGGCCCCACAAGATAGATTTCTGCCGTTGGATTTCCTGCACGGCCTTTGAAATTCCTGTTAGAAGTACGCACCGCAACTCCCTTAGTCGCAGGTGTCTGACCGATTGCACAACATGGTCCGCACGCAATTTCCAGCATACGCACTCCTGCTTCCAAAAGAATATCAATATACCCGTCTCTCATCAATTCTCTGTAAGTCTGCTTTGACGCTACTGCACAAGTACAACTTACATTTTCATGAACATGATGTCCTTTGAATACTGTAGCCGCTTTTGCAATATCCGCATAACTTGCATTGGTACAGCTTCCAATGAATACCTGCTGAACCGGTTTCTTTTCGGCATCCTTAAGCGGCATAACATTGTCAGGCTGATGAGGACAAGAAATCATCGGAACCAGTTCACTCAGGTTAATTTCAATCTCATCATCATACACTGCATCTTCATCCGGAAGAAGCTCTACATAATCATCCTCTCTTCCCTGTGCCTTCATAAATTTCCGAACCTGCTCATCTGCCGGGAAAATCGAAGTAGTCGCACCAAGTTCAGCTCCCATATTCGTTATCGTAGCTCTTGCCGGAACCTCCAGAGTCGCAGCCCCCGGTCCCACATATTCATATACATTTCCAAGACCTCCCTTAATGGTAACACGGCGAAGCATTTCCAAAATAACCTCTTTCGTATTGCATCCCGGTTTCAATTTGCCGGTCAGATTTACTTTTACTACTCTCGGCATTTTCAGGCGCATCGGCACACCGGTCATAGCGGTCGCAACATCCATTCCTCCTACGCCAATGCACAACATACCGATCGAGCCTCCATGGGGCGTATGGCTGTCACCTCCCATGCTAAGCTTCCCTGGTGCTCCGAACCTGGATACCTGCACCGTATGGCAAATTCCATTCCCCGGTCTGGAAACATGAACACCAAACCTTTTTGCAGCAGACTGCAGGTAAATATGATCATCCGGCGTCATATTATTAACATACAATAAGTTATGATCCAGATAGCTTACACTGCATTCCGTGCGTATTCTGTCAAGCCCGATTGCTTCAAATGCCAGATAAGTCATAACAGCATTGATGTCATGAGTTAACGTCTGATCTACTTTAACAAATACTTCTTCCCCCGGTACCATACTGCCTTTCACAAAATGTGACTCAATTATTTTGTGAGTTAATGATTTTCCCATTTGTTTACCTCCTCAGAAATTGTTTGTTCTCTTTCTGACTTTCATTATAATTAGCCTTATCCCCAGGGTAAAATGGCATAAAATAATGATGATATTCCCAAAAAGAATATGCTATAATCTTTACAGATACATGATTTGCGAAAGGAGCATTCTATGAAAAATTATATTACTTTTGCGAAACCGAACGACAGCATTCTTCCTTACGAGCAGCCCCATCGTGCCATTGCGCGCCGCGCAGCTTCCGAAGGAATCGTCCTTCTTGAGAATGATGGTACTCTACCGATTAAACCCGGTAATATCGCACTCTACGGTGCCGGTGCTTCGATGACCATCAAGGGCGGAACCGGATCCGGCGAAGTAAATGAACGACAATCCACATCCATTCTGGAAGGTCTGGAAGCTTCGGGCTTTCAGATCACCACGAAATCCTGGATTGAGGATTACCAAAAAGAATATGACCAGACCATTAAAGATCTGGAAGATAGTATCAAAGCCGCTCTGAAAAAACTGGATTTTTCTACTTATATGGGCCTTTTTCTTCAGTCTGTAAGATATCCCTACGGTCGTAAAATCACAATACAAGACGTAGAAGCCAGCCAGACTGACACCTGTATTTACGTTGTCGCACGACAGTCCGGAGAAGGAAATGACCGCAGACTTGAGAATCACGATTTTCAATTATCCGAAACAGAGCTTGCAAACCTCCGCTTCTGTGCAGAGCACTATGCAAAAACGATCGTTGTTCTCAATATCGGCTCCTCTTTCGATACAAGTTTTATGGAAGAGATTCCCGGCATCAATGCATTGATTTATCTCTGTCAATTGGGAACAGCAGGCGGCGAAGCATTTGCCGATATCATCACAGGCGCGACTACACCATCCGGCAAACTGAGCGATACCTGGGTAAAATCCTACGATGATGTACCATACGGTAAAGACTACAGCTATCTGAACGGAGATCTGGAGAATGAGAATTATCTGGAAGATATCTTTGTAGGATACCGATACTATGACACCTTTAAGACTGACCCTCGCTATCCTTTCGGCTATGGCCTTAGTTATACTGATTTTTCCATCGACTATCAAGCTGTGAAGCGTGACGGTGAACGCATTATTGTAAATGCCGCTGTTCGCAATACAGGCGATACCTTCAGCGGTAAAGAAGTCGTACAGCTTTACGTAAGCTGCCCGGACGGAAAATTGGAGAAAGAATTTCAGCGGCTTGTCGCATTTACCAAAACCGCTCTGCTTGCACCCGGAGAAAGTGAAGAAGTAACACTTACATTCCCACTCTCCTACCTGACAAGCTACGAAGAATCCTCCGCTTCTTCCATCCTTGAAAGAGGCACTTATTTGTTACGAATAGGAAATTGCTCCACTTCCACCAGCCTCTGCGCTGCTTTGGAACTCCCGGAGGAGATATGTGTTTCCAGACATCAGAATATCTGTCCGCCCCAGTCAAAACTGAATATTCTGACCAAAGCTACCGGAAATGTCCGTACATTTGAAACTGCAGATCCCGCCTCACTGGACACAATTCAGATTACCCCGGATATGATTTCCGCCACCGTTTACAGTTACGATCCGCTTCCTGTATGCCGCTCTTCCGAAATACAGACACAATTAAAATCCTTATCGGTTCTCGAAAGGATCGAACTTGTCTGCGGCGCCGGTATGAAAGATATGCTGATGAATTCCAGCTACATCAAAGTTCCCGGCGCAGCCGGAAATACTACGTCGAAACTGTTGGACAAAGGTATTGTGAATATCGTCCTTGCAGATGGACCGGCCGGAATCCGTCTCCAGCGCCGTTCAACAATTACCAGAAACGGCACTGCAAAAATGATCGATATGCAGATTGACATGATGAAATATTTCCCGAATTTCATCAAAAAATTCCTCTGTGGAAATCCGGAAAAAGACAAAATATATTACCAGTACACCACCGCATTCCCGGTAGCAACCGCAATGGCCCAGACCTGGAACCTTCCGCTTCTCGAAGAAGTCGGTAGCGCTGTTGCAGAAGAAATGAAAGAATACGGTGTCACATTCTGGCTCGCTCCCGCACTGAATATCCATCGTAATCCACTCTGCGGACGAAATTTCGAATACTACAGCGAAGATCCCGTACTCAGCGGCAAAATGGCCGCAGCCATTACCAAAGGTGTACAGAGTATCTCAGGCTGCTATGTAACCCTGAAACATTTTTCAGGCAATAATCAAGAAGATAACCGTGATCATGTTTCATCCAACATGACAGAAAGAGCACTCCGTGAAATCTATTTAAGAGGATTCGAAATCGCAGTACGCGAAGGACATGCCAAAGGCATGATGACCAGCTATAATAAAATCAACGGAGTTTACACAAGCAACAGCAAAGATCTTCTTACAAAAGTGCTCCGTCAAGAATGGGGATTTGACGGTCTAGTCATGACAGACTGGACCGCAACCGCCAAAGGAAAAAGCAATGCCGCAATCTGCATGGAAGCCGGAAATGACTTGCTGATGCCAGGTTCTTCCTATGATAAGAAATGCATAAAAAATGCTCTAAAAAATCATACGCTGGAAAAACGCGACCTGAACCGTTGTGCAGGAAATGTATTGCAGGCAATTAAGTGGGGACGTTGCTTCTGACACGACCATCGCCCTTTGGTCGCCGGAATAATTAGTTATTTTCATCAGCTCTATAAAAAGTGCCACGAAATCATCATTATAGACGATTGAGTGGCACTTTTTATTGTGTTTAATTTAAAATACTCCCGTTAATATCATAATAAAAATTGTCAATACTAACCTTCTGCTTTTTGATTCATCTGTGGTTTTACAACAAAAATCACGATCAGTAATCCAACCAAAGAGACGATCGCTGCCGTAATGAACACCTGGTTAACGCCATTCTGTATCAATGCTGTATTCGATGGATCAGAAGCCGTACAATTATTATAAACCACACCGAAAACAGCTGCTGAAACTGTGCTTGCCAGCGAATTGAAGAAATTGACAAGTGATGTTCCTACTCCGATATCAGAAGGCTGAAGCATAGACTGTGCTGCCGGTGTAATTGCAACAGAACGGAAGCTTTCCGCAATACCGGTAATTGCAATTGCTACAAAATAAAGTATGATAGAAGTCGAAGGCGTTGTAAATCCCAACATCAACATCGGAATCATTGCAAGTCCCGTACTGAGTGCCATAGCTTTCCACGAATTGGATGCCTTCTTACCTACCCATGCTCCGGCGATCGTAGGCAATACAATCGTAATCAACGTACGAGGCATCTGCAGTGAACCTGTCACAGTTCCTGACACTTTCAATACTTGTAGTGCGCTAATTGGCGAATAAACATTCATTGCTGTCTGATAGAAATATGCAATAAATCCAACTGCCAACAATACTGTGTATCCGCGATTTTTTAATAGTCTTAACGGAATCAACGGCTCTTCCGCCTTCCCCTCAATTTTCACCAAAGCAACCAGCGCTGCAATACCAATCACAAAACCGGCCAGAATTGCAGGATGTGTCCATCCCATAGAAGACCCGAAATTCAGCGCCATAAGAATACCACATAAAGCAACCGATAAGGCAATGATTCCAAGTACATCAATAGAAACTTTTCCTTCACGTTTCTGATTCGGCATGTTTAAACCAACCAGCACCACCCCAAGAAGTAATGGAATTGCAGGCATGAGAATCGCAACTTCAAGCAGTCCCATATCTGTAAGAAAACCTGCAATGATACTGCCTCCAAAGCTTCCAAGCGCAACAGCTGTAGCTAAAAGTCCCATCGCCTTCGGTACATCTTTCTTTTCATTAATAAGCCCTGCTATAATATACGGAGCTGCCGTAAAAGCTCCCTGTGCAAGTCCTACAAGAAGACGTAATATCATTAATGCGGGAAGCGATCTGGCAAATGCAAATGCTATACCGGCTGCTGCACATATAATTCCCGGAATGACAACTATATTTCTCCGTCCGATGATATCCCCCAGTTTTCCTCCGATCGGTGTCATAATTGAAACCCCGAGTCCTGCAAAAATAGAAAACAATGATACATAGCCCATTGCGTTCACTCTCTCCAGAATCGGTGAGGTTAATGTAAAAAATACTAGTCCATACATGGAAATGGACATCATAAGACATACACATCCTGCCTGAACTGCATTTTTCTTTCCTTTGGGCAGTGGTATCGCTACTGCCTGCTGTGATTGCTGATTCGACATAGCATTCCCTCCTTAATATACTTCATCTATATCTATAGAATTTTATTATAAACAACTCTCATATTATTAAACATAGCCAGAAAAGAAGAAGTATAAAACTGTTTTACACTTCTTCTTTTCTGTAAAGTGAGTTCTATTATTCCACTATTTTCACAACAAGAAACTTCCATAAGCATTTCTGTCTATGGAAGTCATCTTAGCTCCCCGAGTTGGGTTCGAACCAACGACCCTTCGGTTAACAGCCGAATGCTCTACCGCTGAGCTATCGAGGAATACTCTAATATTATAGCACTTTCTTCAGTTTTTTCAAGTGCTTTTTGAAAATACTTTTATGTACCTTCAAAACCACATACAAAGTTTATCTCTCCATCCATTCTTTCCTATCCTACCTATCTTGGTTATGCCCTCGACC
>JBJENH010000013.1:0-4926 GCA_051880095.1 Bariatricus sp.
ACAGTGACAAATCCGCCCATTACAAACCCAAGGCTTTCCAAAAAACGTCTGGTTTCGTCTTTACCGCCGATTTTCCTGATTTGTATCTCTTTACCAGTCTCAGCCATCGCTAAAGGCATCATAATCCACCTGCTTTCATATTTAATAAAATGTATCATTTATCGTTTACATGAGTTAGTATATGCTTACCTCGATTATAAGTCAATAACTTTTATTGATAATTTTTTTCAATAAAATACCTGTAATAAAAAGACGGCTCATCGCCGCCTTTTCATGTATTACTCTTCTTTCTCCGGCAGATCGATCTGTGGACGCACATGCAATTCCTTCGAAATGTACTTGCCGTCTTTTCGATGCTGCTTTACACATTCAGTCAGTAAGAATTCAATCTGTCCGTTCAGAGAACGGAAATCATCTTCTGCCCAAGCTGCGAGGGCATCGTAAAGTTTCGGTGATACCCGAAGCGGTATCTGCTTTTTCGTCTCTGCCATATTAGTAAAGACTTCCTGTATTTACAATCGGCTGTGCATCATGATTTCCACAAAGCACAACCAGCAGATTAGATACCATCGCAGCTTTTCTTTCGTCATCTAATACTATTGTATCCTTCTCCTCCAGTCTCTCAAGCGCCATCTCCACCATACCAACAGCTCCGTCGACGATCATCTTTCTCGCATCAATGATCGCAGAAGCCTGCTGTCTCTGAAGCATGACTGCTGCAATCTCCGGTGCATATGCCAGATAGGTGATTCGTGCTTCGATGATCGCAAGACCTGCCTCTTCCACTCTGCCCTGGATCTCCTCTTTGATACGGGCCGCAACCACTTCGCTGGAACCGCGAAGGCTTCCTTCATCCGCGACACCGTCTCCTGTGGTATCTACATTCGGAGATACATCGTACGGATACAGCCGCACAATATTGCGGAGCGCACTATCACACTGCAGAGAAAGGTATTCCTTGTAGTTATCTACGTTAAAAACTGCTTTCGCCGTATCCACTACCCGCCATGTAACAGCAATTCCAATCTCAACCGGGTTGCCGAGACAATCATTGATCTTCTGGCGGTTGTTATTCAGTGTCATAACCTTCAGCGAGATCTTCTTATTCACCGCCTCCGCAGCTTGTCCTGCCTGTGGCTGTGTGAAAATTACAGACCTCTTGGACTGGCTGTCCACGTCTCCGCTCTGGTTCAGCTTTGTCTTCGCAGCCGGATTCACACCTACGCAGAACGGATTCACAAAATAGAAACCAGGCTCTTTCAGCGTACCGACATAATTTCCGAACAGGGTAAGTACAAGCGCTTCCTGTGGTTTCAGTGTCTTAAGACCTAAAAACAAAATCCAGCCAAGTGCCAGCCAGATACTACAAAAGACTACAAGGATCCAGTATTCGTATTCGATCCCGAAGATCAGACCTAACGTTGCGAGTACATACAGAGCGATGGTCAGAAGCAGTACCGGCATTCCGTTCTTCTTATTGTTTAATGTGATTTCCTTCATGAGTTTCCCCTCCTTTATTTTGATATCAAAATGATATCATATTTATTTCACACATGCAATATAATTTTAAAAGAAAATGGATTTTAGAATAAAAAAAAGCCGATGAAATGTGTAGATTCCCACAGATCACCGGCTTTGATTTCTCAATGCACCTTCGGTTTATATCTCATGTCATGTACCGAATACACCGTCATAAATGCATCCGGATCCTTTTCATTCATAAATTTCATCAGTTTCTGATATTCATGTTTGTCTACGATTGCAATGATCTCCCGGCGCTTTTCAAGCTTATATGCCCCTATCGCTTCATAGATCGTTGCTCCACTATGCAGATCATTCAGAATAAAATCCCGCACCATCTCTTCCTTCTGAGATACAATACATACTCTTTTCTTTTCGTTCTGCCCGAAAATAAAGTAATCTACCACGATTCCGTTAAAATACGTACCGATCACACTCAGTACAACCGTCTTCGAATCATAAACAAATGCAGCCGAAAGCGCCACACACATTCCCGCAAGGGACATTGCCTTTCCCAATTCCATATGCAGGAATTTATTCATGATCTTTGCTACGATGTCCAGCCCTCCTGACGATGCATTGCGATTGAACAGAATACTGAGCCCCACACTCACCAGCAAAATATATGCGAGTACGTCCAACGCCTGATCACCGGTCAGCGACTGGTTATTCGGCAGAAGCGCTTCCAGAATCCCCATAAATACCGGAAGCATGATGGATGTATACACGGTTTTATACCCGAATTCCGGCCCGCACAGGATGAAACCGATAATCAGAAGGCCCACATTCAGGATCATCGTAATCGCCGAAATCGAAAGCGGAATAAAATTCGATAACACGATAGCCAGACCCGAAATACTACTGACCGCTGTATGGCTCGGAATCAGGAAGAAAAATACTGCCGCTGCGATGATCGCAACTGCACCGGTAAGGATAGCCATCTCTTTGAACACACCTTGTTTTTTCATGATAACCTCCAAAAAGTATTTCTTCCATTATCATAGCACAAATTGTGTCTATTGAATATCTTTTTTACAATATTTCCAATATCCCAGAGCAACACAAATGACAGCCACAGCCATTCCGATCAGAATCATTTTTCCATCCAGGCAGCCATTTTCCACAATGTCTGCGCTCTCCGCATAGCCAAACGGTGTGATGTATTTTAAAAACTCCGCACTTTCGGAAATATTAGCCACAATGTTCAGGAAATACATCACGGTTGCGATCCCCAATCCGATGCCTATTCCGCTTTTTCTGATAAAAGCGGAGATTACGAAACAGATACCTGCCAGTTCCAATTGTACCAGGAAAAATGCCAGATGGATCAGGGAAATTTCTTTCCACAGTATTTCTTCTCCGATTCCCTTAATGGAAGCAACTGACAGCGCGAAGATGATCGCATTCAGAATCACGATCTGAATAAGAACAGAAATCAGCTTTTCACTGACAACTCGGCTTCTGCTGACCGGATGTGTAAGCAGAAATTCTGCTGTTCTTTCTTTTTCTTCCTTCGCCAGAACCCCAACTGCAACAAAAGAGGCAAAAAATGCTCCGCCTAAGCCCAGAATATTTCCACACTCAACAGAATAGAATCCGATCAGAGTACCAAAATTCAAACGATCCATACCAAAAGCTGCCGTAAAGGCTCCCATGGAAGCGAAGATATCGCTGACCCCTTCCATTTCACCTTTCATTTCAGGATACAACAGCACACAGATTACGATAAAAAACCCGATAGATACCGTCCATATCGCAAGTGCTTTCCAGCCTTGTTTTAATTCATGCTTTGTTAACGTCATTACTGCTCCCCTCCATCCTCATAGTAATGCATAAATATTTCTTCCAGATCCGGCTCTGCGACCGAAAGATCCGTGATATCACTGCCTGCAAGTATCTGGAGAAGTCGTTTGATCTCTCCACTATAAAGAAAACTAGATACGCCGTCTGTTTCCTGAAGATCACGTACACCTTCCAATCCCTGAAGGGAAATTGCTCCATGAATCGTGATGCGTTTTGCATTGGTGCGGGACAATGCTTCCACACTGTCGCAGGCAATCATACGTCCTTCCCGGATGATCGCCGCTCTATTGCAGTTTCTCTGGATCTCCGACAGCACATGGCTGGACAGGAAAACGGTGGTCCCCTGTTCATTTTTCTCTCTTAAGACTGAGAAAAATTCCCTCTGCATGAGCGGATCCAGACCACTGGTCGGTTCATCGAGAATCAATAACTTCGGATTATGCTGCAGCGCCGCAACGATCGCAACTTTTTTCCTGTTCCCGAAAGACAGCTCTTCCACTTTCCGGCTCGTATCAAGCTGCAGACGGTCACATAATTCTGCCGATGCTTTCGCACAGTCTGTCTTCCTCAGATCCGCAGACAGCTTCAAAATATCTTTTACCTTCATTCCCTGATAAAACACTGCTTCCGAAGGCAGATATCCCACTTCAGACAGAATCTGATTCCGCTCCTTCCCTATATCCATCCCCAGTATTTTCGCCTGCCCCGAAGTCGGATGAATCAGACCCAGAAGTGTCCGGATCGTAGTGGACTTCCCTGCCCCGTTCGGTCCGATAAATCCAAAAAATTCTCCTTCTTCTACCGACAGATTCAGCTTAATAATCCCTCTCGCTTTTCCATAATATTTTGTCAGATCCGTTGTTTCAATTGCTTTCATCGTATTCCCCCTCTTTTCGTAAATAAATGGATTTCCAGAAATCCACCATTTTCAGGAAATCCCGTTCCATCATGTCCACATCGTACTTCTCATCCTGAATCTTTTCCCAGATGTATCCTTCCGAAGCCCAGTACATATCGTTGTACATCATTTCGATGTCTATGCCAGGGACAAACTGACTGGGATCAAAGTTCAATTGTTTGACATTCTGTTTAAAATCTGCATATTTTGCAATGCTTTTCTGGATATCCGCCCTGACCTCCGGATCCTTCTCATAATACACCTTGAGCGCAAATTTTCCAATTTCCGGATACCTCCGCATGATACGTACTTTCGCCTGCGTTCCTTTGTACATGGCTTCAAACAGATCCTTCTGCTCATAGCATCCGCTTTTCGTCAGTTCTTCAATCGTGAGCTGCGCACAATTCTCCCACAGAAACAGATACAGTTCTTTCTTATTATGAAAATAATAGAATAATAAAGACTTGCTGATCCCGGCTGCATCTGCAATCTCACTCATCGGACTTTTCTTATAAGAATTTTCCGAAAACACCCGGTAGCCGGCATTAATGATCGCTTCCTGTTTTTCTATCGGAAGAGAAAAGAATTTCTCGTTCATGGCGTTCCTCCTTGGCTTCTCCGGCTATTGACCAGTCCGGTTAATTACTATTATATACGATTGACCGATTTTGAGAAGACCCAATTTAGGGACGTTTCTTTTGCCA
>JBJENH010000014.1:0-4788 GCA_051880095.1 Bariatricus sp.
GATTTTCCAAGTCCGGATTCGATGACATCCGGGTAAATGGTTCCCTGAACGAGGAAGTCTACCGCACCGATCTTCTTTGCTTCTTCTTCGAATACGCGGATAAATTCTTCACCGATGATTTTTCTCTTTGCTTCCGGTTCGGTTACGCCGGCGAGTTTTGCATAGAAACGATCCTGTGCGTTTACACGGATGAAGTTCAGGTCATATGGGCCTTCCGGTCCGAATACGGCTTCTACTTCGTCACCTTCATTTTTACGCAAAAGGCCATGGTCTACGAATACGCAGGTGAGCTGCTTTCCGACTGCTTTTGACAGAAGTACGGCTGCCACGGAAGAGTCAACTCCGCCGGACAGTGCGCAGAGCACTTTTCCGTCTCCGACTTTTTCACGGACATCCTGAATGGTCTTCTCCACGAAGGATCCCATCTGCCAGTCTCCTTTACATTCGCACACTTTATAAACGAAGTTGGAGAGCATCTTTGTTCCTTCCTGGGTATGCATGACTTCCGGATGGAACTGAACTGCATATAATTTCTTCTCTGCACATTCCATTGCAGCCACCGGACATACCGGTGTTGTTGCGGTAATTCTGAATCCTTCCGGTGCATTTGCAATGTAGTCGGTGTGACTCATCCAGCAAATAGTGGATTCGGAAACTCCGTCGAATAAAACAGATGTAGGATCTACCTTTACTTCTGTTTTGCCATATTCGCTCACCGGAGCAGTTTCTACGCTTCCGCCCATCAGATATGCCATAAGCTGTGAGCCGTAACAGATCCCCAGCACCGGAATGCCGAGTTCCAGGATTGCTTTCTCATAACGTGGTGAGGCTTCATCATAAACGCTGTTCGGTCCGCCTGTGAAAATGATTCCTTTTGGATTCATCTCCTTGATCTTTTCCAGGCTCAGAGTATATGGATGAACTTCACAATATACATTACACTCTCTGACACGTCTTGCAATTAACTGATTATACTGTCCGCCGAAATCGAGGACAATTACTAATTCGTTCTTCACAAGTTTTCCTCCCTATTTTTGTTGTAATGATTTCATTATAAATGAGGTTACGAAATTTCGCAACCTCAACATTTCTTTCTCTCATCACCTTTCACAATCAATGCGATTCCGATCACAGCCGCGTACAGAACTCCGGCACACGGCCAGACGATCCAGGTTCTGTGCCATGCATTCGTATAAAAACTGATTCCCAGATAAATTGCTGTTATAACACACCAGTAAATGCTGCTGATTCTTGCTGTTTTCTTTTGCTCCATTTTCTTTTCGTAGGTGTAATCCCCTTCCTGAAGGAGCATCTGATAGCAACCTCTCGTCTGTCCTGAGACTACAAATAAGAATACTGCTACAGATACGATGCAAAGGAGCAACACCACGCACCACATATATACCAGATCCCGGTCGGTTACGATCGGTGCGGCAAAAAGTGGGACAGCACTAAGAATGCACAGAACGATTCCGACGATCGTACAGATTCGGTAGGTTCCTTCATATTCCGCCATGCGTTTGCGCACAATTCCTTCTACACCGTATTCCAGCGAGAACTGTTCTTTTTCCAGGTATTCGAATCTCTCCATCTTCATTCCGTGTAATACGAAAAATGCAGTGGCCGCCGCTACCATAAGTAAAAGTATAATCAGTCCTGCCCCTCCGGCCAGGTTTTCTGAAATACCGATTTTTGTCTCTTCTGCCAGTACCCCCAGTGCAAGAAGCGGAACAGGAGACAAAACGCAGGTCATCACTGCCAATGCCATCTGTTTGGCGGAGCCGATCCGTGCCTCCATAAATTCGGTGGCCTCTTCCATGCTGACTCTCCGGAGCACTGCTCCCTCTTCTAACGTTTCTGCCTGTACACTTACGATTTCAGGTGCCAGCTCAATTTCTTCCTTTAATAAATAGTCTGTACTGACTCCGAAAATCTCACTCAGTTTCAGAATCCGCTCCAGATCCGGAATCGATGCTCCGGACTCCCATTTTGAAACAGACTGCCGTGACACGCCCAACTGATATGCCAGTTCTTCCTGCGACCAGCCATTTTTCTTTCTCATTTCCATAATCTTTTCTGCTAAAATCATTTTCTGACCTTCCTTTCTGATAAGAAACTTTCCCGTTGCTTTTTCTCATCGGGTATGTCTGTATCATAGGATATTTTCCGGTTGACAACCACCAATTGCGCTGTATAATTTGTCTCCTGACAGTTGCATTGAACGATATTCTTTTGAAAATGCCTTTCCATCTACAGATTTAATGGCTTTTTCCTTCCAGTCCTGCAAAAAAGAGCTCATAAAAATCGTCTTCCCATTCCAGCTTCGGTGAGTTCTCTCCTCCGCCGTTGGTGCTTCTCTTCATCGCTGCATGAAATTCTTCCCCGGCACAGATCACATCCATTTCATAGAGTTCATATCCCAGTTCCCTGCATACTCTGCAAAATGCTGACAGAGGCTCCGCTTCTTCCCTGGTTGCCAGCAGTCGGCGTTTCCATTCTTCGTTGTGCGCTGCCCTTGTCTGTAATTCATCCAACATTCCTACTACATTCATCATTTCGGTCTCCTCCTTTTTGCTGTCTGTTTATGTTGTCTCTATAGGAAACGATTTCATTGCTTTGATCGTTTACCTGCTTCTAATGGTGTCCCTGCCAGCTCATAATAGAAAATGTATTGTTGAAGCACGCCTTCCACTCCTTTGTAACGGCGTTTTGGAAATCCCCGCTTATAGTGCGCTTCCATCGCCTGATGGATATGGGTATCCACCGGAAACGCCTGCAGGTGATGCAGCGCAAAAAGGCAGATACAATCCGCCACCTTCACCCCTACACCGAAGAGCTTCAGAAGTTCTTCTTTCGCTTTTTTATAGGACATGTTCCGGATTGCATCTAAATCGATCTCGCCGCAAACAATACTTCTGGCACTTCTCACCACATATTTGCTGCGATATCCCAGATTACATGCTTTGAGCGCATCCTCGTCAAGTCCTGCCAATGCTTCCGGTTTTGGAAATGCATAATAAGTCTGCCCTTTGGCATTTTCCTTCTTTTCTCCATATTCCCGGCAAATATTTTCAATGCATTTGCGGATTCTTGGAATATTATTCTGCTGGGAAATCAAGAAGGACACGATCATTTCCCATAAATCCTGTCTGAGTATCCGCATCCCGGAACCAAATGCAGCCGCATTTAACAAATAAGTATCATTTGGATTGATCTGTGCGATATAGTTTGCATAATCCGTTTCCAGATCAAAGTATTCTTTCCAGAAGTCTTCAAACTCCTCTTCTGTGCAATCGAAAATGCATTCCTTTCCATTTTGCAGTATTTCGAGATACCGGTCTCCTGCAATCACCTGCATCCGGATTTCACCGGAAACAGGATCCGTTTCGCCGTGAATCGGAGTCATACGGAAGCATTGTCCCGAATCACAGATCTGATAAATACTGAAATTTTCTATCGTTTTTCTAACCATTTTTTCCTCTACTTTTTCGTTTTTGCATAGCCGACTACGAGACCAAGGCACATCCCTATGCCGATACCATAGCACATTCCGAGTGACATATTTCCAAATGCCGCTCCGAACGCACTTCCCATTGCCACGCCGAAACACATTCCCAGAGACATACAGGTTCCGATATGGTTCTGCTTCTCCTGCCATGCAAGTGCCTCCTGCTCCAGTTCCTTCATGAATGCGTCTTTTCCTTCGCAGTATCCGTCAATATCATAGGTAAATTCTTCTGCAAGCTTCGTCTTTAAGTTCGCATATTCTTCTGCTTTTTCTTTGTTGCTTCTAAGATAATCCCGCACCGCCAGATGCCGCTGAATCTGGGCCGTATCTTCTTTCTGAAAAATATGAATATGGTGCGTCCGGTTATCGCCGCCTTTTCTATAGAAGCGTCTTCCCGGAATGCCGAATTCTCCCATGCACTCATATCCAAGGGCTTCGAACTGTGCATTCTGTCCGTCCACAAGTGAAATGTCTTTTACCACGGGCATGATGTCGATTATCGGTTTTGCTCTTAATCCCTTCACAGAAGTACTGCCGATGTGATGAATTTCCACGCAGTTTTTGCCCAGGATTGCTTTTATTTTTTTCGATTCTTCTTTGAATTGCTTCTCCCATTCCGGATTGTAGTCCACAACCTCTATTTTTCTTGCCATGATTATCTCCCCTCCTAGTACTCTATAATTATACATTTTCCACAATCAGACTTTTTATCATTAAAATGAAATCGGCAAAAATGCCGCTATGACCGCAAACACAAGTGACGGAAGCCAGTTTGCAACCCGTATTTTCTTTCCCCAGACCAAATTTAATCCCACACAGAAGATCAAAATAGAACCGATCATAGAAAGATAATTCAGCGCGAGATCCGTCATGATCGGTTTCAGCAGTGTTGCCAGCAACGTGATCGCACCTTCAAACACGAAAACAGGGATTGCAGAAAACACGCATCCTTTCCCGAGAGAACAGGTCAGAACCATGATGATGATCAGGTCCAGTATCGCTTTGGTCCCCAATATGGTCCAGTCGCCGACAAGGCCGTCCTGAATCGCACCGACAATGGCCATAGCACCAATACACACGGTCAGTGAGGAAGTCACAAAACCATTTACAAAATTCTTATCTTTTGCATTTCCGGTTTTCCTCTTCAGCCATTCGCCAAACCGCTCAAACCATTCTTCGATATTGATCATTTCTCCGACCAACGCGCCCAGCGCGATACAAAGAACAACCAGCATTGTCTGCCCGCTCACCAGTGCGCCATTTTCAATCTTCATCATGCC
>JBJENH010000015.1:0-9253 GCA_051880095.1 Bariatricus sp.
TATTCGGTACAATATGTACTGGGTAGGAGAGATTTTTTGAAGTTTCTTCTTAGATTTGCAAGGGACCTATTGGAACGAAAAAATAAAAATCTTCCATATTCAATATGAAAAATAAAAATGAAAGGATGGTTTGGATATGAAAGAGATTCCGATTTGGGAAAAGGCAAACTTGACGTTAGAAGAAGCGGCTGCATACTCTGGCATTGGCACTGGTAAGTTGCGTGAGATCACCAATGACAAGAATTGCAATTTCGTTCTCTGGGTAGGGCGTAAACGACTAATCAAGAGACGTTTATTCGACAAATACATTGAACAGGCTTTTTCCATTTAACATCTGTAGTTTTTCGTAGAAAAAGAGTCTTCGATGTGATATGATTTAAATGTCACATCGAGACTCCTTTGCAATGAAAGGAGTTCGAACATGAATAATAAAAAACGTAAAGATAAAAAAGGGCGTATTCTGAAAACGGGAGAAAGCCAGAGAAAGGATTTTGTTTATCAGTATAGGTATACCGATTTCCATGGCAAAAGGCAGACCGTTTATGCATCGACTTTGCAGGAACTTCGTCAGAAAGAAAAGGAAATACAAAAGCAAGTTGATGATGGGTTGGATTATGAAGCTGGACAAATCACTGTGATTGAATTAATTGAAAAGTATATTAGTTTGAAACAGGGGGTACGATACAATACAAAGGTCGGTTATTAGTTTGTTCTGAATCTGGTTAAGAAAGAGGAGTTCGGATACCGAAAAATTAGTACTATCAAAGTATCCGATGCAAAGCAGTGGTTCATGAAGTTGCAGAAAGACGGCAGAGGTTACAGTACCATTACCAGCGTGCGGGGAGTTATCAAACCGGCATTCCAGATGGCATACGATGAAGACGCTGTTAGAAAGAATCCGTTTGCGTTTAAGTTGACTGATGCAGTAGTAAATGATTCGGAACAGAGAATCGCCCTCACAGATGAGCAGTTAGAAATTTGGATGGATTTCATCAAGAATGATAATACATATTGTAAATATTATGATGAGTTTGTCGTTCTTCTTGAGACCGGTATGAGAGTCAGTGAGTTTTGCGGACTGACGAAAAAGGATCTGGATTTTAAGAATCGTAGAATCCGTGTGGATCATCAGTTAGTTCGTGAACGGGGTGGGAAATATTACGTTGAGGAGACCAAGACCAGCAGCGGATGTAGATTTTTACCGATGACAGACAGCATATATCAATCCTTAAAGAATATGCTTGCAAGGCGTCCGAAAGTCAAAAAAGAGGTCGTTGTGGATGGATATACGGGTTTCATCATGCTTGACAAGAACGGCAATCCCAAGGTTGCACTTCACGTTGAGAACGAGATGCGTTGGGCAATGAAGAAATATAAGAAGCTTCATCCTGACAGACCTTTGCCTAATATTACACCGCATGTGTTTCGACACACGTTTTGCACAAATTATGCAAATGCCGGTATGGATATTAAGGATTTACAGTATTTGATGGGGCATTCAGATGCAGGGGTGACACTCAATGTGTATACACATGCAAACTATGCACATGCTGCAGATCAGATGGCGAAGATTACAGAATTTCGTCAAAAAACCAATTTGGAAAACGAGAAATATGGGATGAAGTGTGACGGAAAAAAAGTGACGGTTAGTTAAGTTAACTACACCGCTACTACACCATTTACTACACCAATCAGTGGTGTAGTGATATGGATTTATGGAGACTTATGAAAAAATGAAGAAAAACTCAAATCCCGAAAAGTCCCGTAAAATCAAGGGTTATAGGGTTTATGGAGGTTTATAGAGACTATGATAAAAGTACTTTTCATCTGCCACGGCAACATCTGCCGCAGCCCAATGGCAGAATTCATTTTCAAAGACATGGCAGAAAAACAAGGTCTTTCAGACCAATTTGAGATCGCATCCGCTGCGACCAGCACCGAGGAGATTTGGAACGGCATCGGCAATCCGGTCTACCCGCCGGCCCGGCAGGAGCTTGCGCGCCACGGCCTCAAGTGTGACGGCAAGAGAGCGGTGCAGCTTAAGAAATCCGACTATGACTACTATGATTATCTGGTCGGCATGGACACGATGAACATCCGCAACATTGAGCGGATGACCGGCCACAAGGGCGGGAAGATTTCGCTTCTGTTACAGTACGCGGGAAGGAACGCCAGCATTTCCGATCCGTGGTACAGTGAGCGGTTTGACGTGGCCTACCGGGAAATCCGGGAGGGCTGTGAAGGCCTGATGCAGTACATTCTTGAACATGATTTCGGATGGAAATAAGATTCCCCGGCAAGCCAGAGTGTTTTGCCGGGGAAATGTTTATGCGGATTATGATAAATTACAAATATGGATACAGGAATACCAGGATTGGAATGGTCAGTATGGACATCAGTGTGGACAGGATGATCCGATAGGAACATTCCCGACCTTCCATCCCGTTTTCTTCAACCAGCATCAGGATCAGGTTGCCGCTTGGCATTGCCATCATGATCATGTAGACCTGGCACATGATGTCGGAGAGTGGCAAACGTTTGAGGAGCAAAGTCCCGAGAATCGGAAGCAATAGCAATTTGCATAGGCAGAAGAGATAGCGTTTCCCGCTGGTGAAGAGGGAGACGAGATCTGCCTGGATTCCCAGGGAAACTCCGATTACGATAAGTGAGATCGGCGTGGTGGCATTTGCCAGATACTGGAGCCCGTCGCCGAGTGGCTGCGGAAGGGAAATGCCGGTGATAAATATGAAAAGGGTCGCTATGCAGGCGATGGTGCCTGGATTAACCAGTGGTTTTAATGAGGATAACTGGAATGCGGCTTTTGGGGGTTCTTTTTCTTTCGCTCCGCGTTTCAGCAGGGAGATGCCGTAGGTGTAGACTAAAATGTTATATTCCAGGATAAATACGGCAACATAAATCAGTTTGTCCGTTCCCAGAAGTGCCTTTACTACAGGGATGCCGACAAATCCGACATTTGCAAATATATACAGAAGCTCCGTGATCCGTTTCTGGTCTCCTGTCTCGTGGAAAATGCGAACAAAGATTTTCGACATGATGATCAGGAAGAGGAAGATTCCTGCGGAGACAAGAAAGAGAAGCGGTATGGAGTCCACAGTGCCGCTTCCGGAATTCCCGAGTACGCTGGAGAAAATCATGGCCGGGTTGAAGACATTTACAACCAGTCTGGAAAGGCAGGCATTATTTTCTTTGGAGATCAGATGGGTTTTGTAGCAGAAATAGCCGGTTAGTATTAACAAAAACATGACAAACATTTGGAGTCCGGCGGTCATTACGTTCATGGTGTTACCTCGTTTCTTTCTTTGATAAAGATTATCTGGATTTTGTATCCGATTCTCTTCTTATATTATTATACTGAAAAAAAGAGATTTCACAAGTGTATTTTTTACTGTTCGAAAAGAAGTTGAAAATTCTATACTGAGGCATGGAACTTTTGGGTAAGGTGTGGTATGATGTTCATGCACAGTGAGAACGTTGTGATGTGACCTCTTACGGATGAAAAAATAAGGCCAAAAGAGAAGACATATCGTGTGGAAGGAGTGACAGCATGCGGGCGACCGTGTTATTGATTAATTTTAAGGATAAGCAGAAACTGCGTGAGATACAGATGGTTCTGATGACGCTGAAGATCAAAGTAAAGCTTGTGGAGCCGGAAGAGTATTATAAAACGATCGGTGAGCTTGTTGGAATTGCGGATACGCAGTCTGTAAGTGATGAAGAAGAAAGCATCGTTCTGGCGAAGGAAATGATGGTATTTGCCGGACTCGCGGAGCAGCAGTTGAACCAGGTGCTGTTTTTGATGAGGAAGAAAGTGATTGGGCCGGTGGATTATAAAGCGGTTATGACGGATACGAATCAGAGCTGGACGATTCCGGAGCTGTATCGGGAGTTGGAGCGGGAACATGAGGCGATCATGGCTCAGAAGAAGTAGGTAAAGCGGATTGAGAAGATCCGTTTTAGCTGCCATGCATATGAGAAAATGGTCCGGTGGACCATTTTGAGTGTCAGGGACAGAAGCGTTGTCTTTGACAAGATATAAATACATTATTTTATTATTAAAAATGTAAGAAGAGAGGAAGCAAAGAAATGAGTATTGGAGAGAGAATTGCGAGATTGCGTGAGAAGATGGCTGAGAAGGGAATGGACGTGTATGTGATTCCGACAGCAGATTTTCATCAAAGTGAATATGTGGGGGAACATTTCAAAGCTCGCGCATATATGACCGGATTTACCGGATCGGCAGGAACAGCAGTCATTACGGCAAGTGAGGCAGGTCTTTGGACAGACGGAAGATATTTTATCCAGGCAGGCAAGCAGCTTGCGGGATCTCCGGTAGAGCTTAGGAAAATGGGGGAACCGGGAGTGCCGACTTTGAATGAATATTTACAGACAGCAGTGCCGGAAGGTGGCGTTCTTGGATTTGACGGAAGAGTGGTCGCTATGGGATCCGGTCTTGAATATGAGAAGATCACGGCAGACAAGAATGCGAAGATCGTGTATGATTATGATCTGGTTGATGAAGTGTGGGAGGAATGTCCGGCACTTTCTGAAGAGCCGGTATTTGCGCTGGAATTGAAGTACGCAGGTGAGACAACAGAGAGTAAGCTGGCGAGAATTCGTGAGTATATGAAGGAATGCGGTGCTGCGAAACACATTCTTACGACGTTGGACGATATCTGCTGGATACTGAATATTCGTGGAAATGACGTGGAATTTTTCCCGCTGGTACTTTCTTATGCGATTATCACCATGGACAGCATGGAATTATATATCAATGAGAAGAAATTAAGTGCTGAGATTAAGGAAGCACTTGCGAAAGACGGCGTTGTTCTTCATCCGTATAATGATATTTACGAAGATGTTAAGAAACTGGAGGCAGGAGAAGCTATTCTGATCGACCCGGGCAAATTGAATTATGCTCTTTACAGCAATATTCCGGAAAATGTTGTTAAGATTGAAAAACGGAATCCGGAAGAGCTTTTCAAGGCTATGAAGAATCCTGTAGAGATTGAAAATATCCGTCAGGCACAGATCAAGGACAGTGTGGCACATGTTCGTTTTATGAAATGGCTGAAGGAAAATATCGGAAAGCAGGAGATCACTGAGATCAGTGCTTCTGAGAAGCTGGATGAGTTCCGTGTTGAGATGGGCAACTTTATCCGTCCGAGCTTCGGACCGATTTCTGCTCTGGGAGATCATGCGGCAAGTGCGCATTATTCTGCGACTCCGGAGAGCAATGCAGTGCTTCATGAGGGAACTGTGTTCCTGACTGATACGGGAGCAGGCTTCTATGAAGGCTCTACTGATATTACGAGAACGTATGCATTGGGTGAGATTCCGCAGAACATGAAGGATGATTTTACACTGGTAGCTATTAGTAACCTTATGCTTGCGAGTGCGAAATTTATGTATGGATGTACCGGCTTAACTCTGGATATGCTTGCAAGAAAGCCGTTCTGGGACAGAAATATGAACTTTAACCATGGAACCGGTCATGGAGTAGGCTATCTTTTGAACATCCATGAAGGGCCGTCCGGATTCCGCTGGCAGTATCGTGCACATGAAATTCAGCCGCTGGAAGAAGGCATGGTGATCACCGACGAGCCGGGTGTTTATATTGAAGGTTCTCATGGTGTGCGTCTGGAAAATGAGCTTCTGATTTGTAAAGGTGAGAAAAATGAATATGGCCAGTTTATGTATATGGATACGATCACTTACGTTCCGATGGATCTGGATGCAATCAATCCGGATATGATGACGGCAGAGGAGAAGAAGCTTTTGAATGATTATCATAAGCAGGTATATGAGAAAGTTTCTCCGTATCTGAATGAAGAAGAGAAAGAATGGCTGGCGAAATATACAAGAGAAATCTAAGGCTGAATGAACAAAGGGGAGACGGAAGTCTCCCCTTATTTTATCTTGAAAGAAGATAAAGCCTCCGGCGGATTGCAGAGGTGCGCAGATGTATTGTGTCAGCATCATATTTAAACATTTTTTAGATATCCCAATCGATATGATAGATTTTCGTCGGGCGCCCTTTGGCATGGCTGCTTTTCTGAAGCGTGGAATGGACAAAGCCTGCGCTTTCCAGCTTCTGGAGGATCCGGTTGGCACCTCGTACTGTAATATGAAAGTTCTCCGCCAGATCCACACTTGTCAGTTCGCGTCGCTCCAGAAGAATGAGAAGCCGATTCAGGCGGTGGACCGTTGCGGTGGAAAGTGAAGACTTTTCAGCGATTTCCTGTATCTGCGGTGTGAGGATCTGGCTGGAGATCACAGGATGATCCGTGTTAAGCGGTCCGGTCAGCTTGTGCTCGGCATCAACGAGGTAGGAATCAGTTGTGTTCTCGGCTGCCCGGAAAGCAAGCTGGGTGTTGTCAAGTGCTTCATCCATTGTGTTGCCGATCCCGTATGAGACGGTAAGTGAAAGCTTTGTGTTTTTATCCAGATAATCAGAGAGAAAGCTCTTCTGAAAATCATTGGTCAAATAGGATAAAATCTTTTTCTCGGTTAGGATATAGTAAGCATTATGTTTCCGATGAATGGTAAGATCCAGATCATATCGGATCGTAAAATCATGAAATGCTTTTCGCAATTCATTGTCTTTTGCGTTGCTCCAGATTCCCATAGTTAAGTCCCGTGGAGAGATTGAGATGGCGGCAGGTGAGTGCGCAGTCAACTTATCGATTTTAATCTGAGTCAGGAGCAGCTGGATGATCTGGTACATATATTCGTCACTGAAGGAGGCAAATACACAGGGAATCTCCAGTTCTTTGAGTCTGGAAACGAGGTTGCCGTAGCGGCATATGACCATGTCGATTTTTCCGCTGTCCCAGAGCTTTTTGATCTCGGCAAGTGACTGATCTTCCACATGGTACAGTTCTTCTAAAGAAGCGGAAGAAAGCCATTTTGTGAATTCGGGGAACATGACATTGATGCTTTTGTATTCGATCAGATCCCTGAGGGAAGCGGCAGGCTTGGAATTGACAAATACATCATAAATAATCCGCTCCGGATCCAGCATGCGGTTTTCAATCAGCAGGGTCAAAGGAATCCGGTAAAAACTTTCGTTATCTGTGGCAAGTGAGAGAAGCGGCATGGAAATGTGTGGAACTGACCGCTCAATTACAGTCTGCACGACTGTACCGGTGGTGAGAATTCCGTCTGCCCATTTCTCGTTCTCATAGTAAATGTCTTTCAGTTCCGAAAATGCATGGTATTCAATTACCCGGTATTCGATTGAATCCGGATAATCACGCATCATATCCTTCAGGTATTGCGATAAGTATTCAGATGATATAATCAATAAATGTTCTTTCATAGCTGTCCCCTCTCGATGATATACAGATTTATTTTCTCTTAAAGTGTTCCTAAAATCAAGGAGAAACTTCCGAAAATGTGAAATAGAGCTTTTTATTTATATATTTTTAACAAAATATAGGCAATATTTATAAACATATTTGCAATTTTTATAAATCAGGTGTATAATCGCATACATAAAGTGTTCCTTTAATGTTCCTTAAATGACAAGGAGAAAAATCAAGGAGGGTTTTTATGAACGGAGAACTTTTATTACAAGAGGCTCAGGGGAATGAGCAGGAGCTTGTTGAGAAGAGACATTATCTTCACAGACATGCTGAGCTCGGCTTTGATCTGAAAGAGACTGTAGCCTTTGTAAAAGCTGAGCTTACCGCAATGGGATATGAACCGAAGGATTGCGGGAAAGCTGGCGTGGTTGTTACTGCAGGTGGTAAAAAACCGGGAAAAGTATTCTTGATCCGTGGTGATATGGATGCTCTGCCGATGCATGAGGAATCGGGGGTAGACTTTGCATCAGAGACAGAGAACATGCATGCCTGCGGTCACGATATGCACGCAACGATGATGCTTGGTGCAGCTAAGCTTCTGAAAGCTCATGAGGATGAGATCGAAGGAACTGTGAAACTCATGTTCCAGCCGGCAGAAGAGATCTTTGCCGGATCCCATGACATGATTCAGGCAGGTGTTCTGGAAAATCCGCATGTTGATGCGGCTTTGATGATTCATGTTATGGCTGGTGTGCCGTTCCCGACCGGTTCTGTAGTTGTAAGTGACGGAGGAATCAGTGCACCGGGCGCGGACTATTTTGAAATCCATGTTCAGGGAAAAGGATGCCATGGCTCAATGCCGAATAACGGTGTGGATCCGATCACGGTTGCAGCACATATCATCACTGCTCTGCAGGAGATTCATGCAAGAGAACTTGCGCTGGTAGATGAAGCGGTTCTGACGATCGGAACGATTCATGCAGGTCAGGCGGCAAACGTTATTCCGGATACCGTGACGATGAGTGGTACGATCCGTACATACGATGAAGAAGTAAGAGCCTTTATCAAACAGAGAATCCAGGAAATCGCAGAAGGCGTAGCGGTAAGTTTCCGTGCTTCTGCAGTAGTGGATTTCGGTAAGGGATGTCCGGTTCTTAAGAATGATTATGATCTCTCAGCAGCAACTGCTACTTATATGAGAGAGCTTCTTGGACCGACGAAAGCATTTACAACAGGACAGCTTGCAGCAATGTCCGGTGGCGGAAGCGGATCCAAATCAGCGGGTTCTGAGGATTTCGCTTATGTAAGTCACGAAGTGCCTTCAATTATGCTTGCACTTGCGGCAGGTGAACCGAGCAAGGGATACAAGTATCCGCAGCATCATCCGATGGTAAAATTCGATGATGCAGTACTTGCACAGGGAAGTGCCGTTTATGCATATGCAGCCATGAGATGGCTGGAAGAACACAAATAACCAAAGATTCAAAAAAGGAAAGGGAGAGAAGACGTATGAAAGAAATTATTACTAGCCCATTGCTGCTGATTATGATTATAATCGGTTTGCTGTACATTGTAGCATTTTCGCTGCTGTATTTAAAGAAAGCGTATGCACGCTGCCTTGAAATGGGAATTTCAAAAGAGGCATTGAGCAAAGTTATCAAATCAAGCCTTGTTTTCTCAATTGTACCAAGTTTATCAATCGTTGTAGGTCTGTTTGCACTGATCCCGGTTCTCGGAACTGTATGGTCATGGTGGAGACTTTCCGTTATCGGTTCACTGTCTTATGAGACTCTGATCTCAAGCAGTGTTGCTTCTGCGATCGGATTTGAGACAAGTTCACAGATGCTGGAACAGGCAACAGGAAGCCAGTTCGGTGTTGTTATGATCCTCATGACAATCGGTATGCTGAGTGGATTCTTCGTATTAAT
>JBJENH010000015.1:9353-96056 GCA_051880095.1 Bariatricus sp.
GTGTTGTTATGATCCTCATGACAATCGGTATGCTGAGTGGATTCTTCGTATTAATCCCGTTAGGAAAGAAGTTATGTATGAGTGTTTCTAAGAGTGAAAATGCGAGCACATGGAAATACGTTCTGAGCGGATGCTTTATGTTATGTCTGTTCTCAGTTTATGTTCCGGTTCTTCTGATCGGTGATACAATTCAGGCATTAGTTATGGTTACTGGTCTTATTATCGCCGTTGCTCTTGGTGTCCTGGCATCAAAACCGGGTCTGAAATGGCTGAACGACTTTATTATGGCGTTCTCAATGATCGGTGGTATGGCATCATCCGTACTGTGGACCAGCATCTTTAAATAGAGGAGGAAGTTATTATGAGTAAAGAGAAAAACAATGTAGTAATGGATCCGTTTCAGAAATGGTCTCACAGTGTAGGTCGTCTCGGAACGGTCATCGCTTTGATCTATATGACAGCAATTCCTTTTGTTGTGCTGACTGTTTATGATGCAATGCCGTCATTTGGTGATGTTATCAATGTTTCAACGATCAGTATTTTGCTTATTTATATCCCGGTTGGTATATCAGAAGCGATCAGTTATACTCCGATCCTGGGAAGTTCATCTTACCTGACATTTATTACCGGTAATATCATGAACCTGAAACTCCCGGTTGCTATCAATGCAATCAAGCTGACAGAGACAGAGCAGAATACACCGGAAGGTGATGCGGTTGCATCTGTGGCAGTAGCAGTTTCATCTATCATGACAATTGTTATCCTGGCGCTTGCAGCTCTGCTGAGCTCTCAGATTGGTTTCATCTTCGAGATCCCGCAGATCAAGACAGCTTCCGGATACATCATTCCGGCTCTGTTTGGTTCTTTGACACTGGGTCTGTTCTCAAGCAGCAGCTCAGGAAGCAAGATCGTAAAAGGCGGTACAAAGGGAGTTATTCCGGTACTTGTTATCGTAACTCTGCTTTCACTGTTCGTAAGAATTACATCCGGCGGATCTTTGTTCGGAGCAATCGGATTCCTGATCATTGCAATGCTTCCAATCGCAATCATTACATCACGTATCCTTTGGAAGAAAGGTGTTATTACTGTAGAGGATAACCCGGCTATGGTAAAGAAAGAGAAATAAATTCCGGCTGTCTGACAGGATAGTACAGAAAATGAAATAGAGGTGTGTGCCCCGTTGTGTGAATAACGATGAGGCATGCATCTCTTTTTTGTTTTGTGGCAAGCGGCACTTCTGGAGGACAATGCCTCTGCTGATGAGTCCTTCTGTTAATAAGAAGATTTGTGCTTGTACTGGAAGAACTTTTTCGATATACTAGAGAAATAGTGACAAAGTAATAATGAATGTTTGTGGATGATTGATTCATGCGGAACAAATATCGGATAAAGAAAGGAAATAATAATATGTGGGTTGCAGATGGCTGGGAAGATTATGAAGTGATTGATTCCTCCAATGGGGAGAAATTGGAAAGATGGGGGCAGTACCTCCTTGTGCGTCCGGATCCGCAGGTGATCTGGGATACACCGAAGACACATAAAGGATGGAAAAACCGGAATGCGCATTATCACCGCAGCAAAAAAGGCGGTGGAGAATGGGAGTTCTTTGATCTTCCGGAACAGTGGCAGATCCATTACAAAGATCTGACTTTCAACCTGAAGCCGTTCAATTTCAAACACACCGGACTTTTTCCGGAACAGGCGACGAACTGGGACTGGTTCTCTGATAAAATCCGAAATGCAGGCCGCCCTGTCAAAGTGCTGAATCTCTTCGCCTATACAGGCGGTGCAACACTCGCTGCAGCTGCAGCCGGCGCACAGGTGACACACGTAGATGCCTCCAAAGGAATGGTGACCTGGGCTAAAGAAAATGCTGTCTCCTCCGGACTCGGAGATGCACCGATTCGTTGGCTGGTAGACGACTGCATGAAATTTGTAGAACGCGAGATCCGTCGCGGCAACCACTACGACGCGATCATCATGGATCCCCCCTCTTATGGTCGGGGCCCAAAAGGAGAAATCTGGAAAATAGAAGATGCCATCCATCCCCTGATCAAACTTTGCACACAGATCCTGTCGGATGATCCCCTCTTCTTCCTTATCAACTCCTACACCACCGGACTCGCACCAGCAGTCCTGACGTACATGCTCGCAACAGAACTGAAAAAATACAACGGTCACGTCGATTCCCAGGAAATCGGATTGCCCGTGACATCCAACGGACTCGTTCTCCCCTGCGGAGCAAGCGGGAGATGGTGGGTGGAGTAGGGACGCGAGCTTGCCTCTATGTGTGTAGCTGCGATGCTGCGCTCTACCTCAGCTCATGCACGGGGAGGGGCGGGTGGAGTAGGGACGCGAGCTTGCCTCTATGTGTGTAGCTGCGACGTTTCGCTTTACCTCAGCTCATGCACGAATATGTAAGGCGCCGGAAGGGTCGCTGAAAGCAGCTCCCCTCCCGCCGCCTAACATCTTCGGCATGTATCTTCGGAACGCTCCACTTAACCTCCGCTACACACACAGAGACAATCCCGCTGACTATTCGCACCCACAACACAAGAATCAGTCGCGAACAAAAAACAAACCCAAATAAAAACAAAAGTCCCAACAATACAATATCAAACGCCGAGAGTGCTCCTACAAAGTAGGAGCCACTCAAAGGCACGTCTTTCACACCCCCTACAACTTATCACATTCCCTCCCCCCTTTGGAATCTTACTCCCCGGCCCATTCAAGCGCACAGCCTTCGTCCATGTGGGGTGGGGTCCCGGACCGTGGAAAACGCCGGCACTTGCTTGCAGCAGCCGCAGAAAGCGGCGCCCTGCAAGCTTAGTACCGCTGCGTTTTCCCCCGAGCGAGAGCGAGTCCGGGACCCCACCCCACATGGACAAAGGCGTCCCCCTTGAATCCCCCCATCCTCACAAAATTTCAAAAATAACAGTTTACCTTTGCATGGTTCAGTGATAGAATATATCTATAAATGATAAGAAGGGAATTTTGACATAAAACATCAAAAGAAAGGAAGGTAATCGACAAATGATTACAGTAAACGCAATGGGGGATAACTGCCCGATTCCAGTTATTAAGACAAAAAAAGCAATGCAGGCTCTGACCGGCCCGGAGACGATCGAGGTTCTGGTGGATAATGAGATCGCGGTTCAGAATGTGACGAAGATGGCAGCTGCACAGGGCGGAGAAGTAAGCTCTGAGAAGCTTGGAGAAAAAGAATTCAAGGTTACGATCAAGATGCAGGGAGCACCGGCAGGTGCGGAGGCTGAAGAAGCTGTCTGCACACCGGACAGAAAGGGCGATACGATCGTGGTTGTTTCTTCTGACCGCATGGGATCCGGCAATGATGAACTTGGCAAAGTGCTGATCAAGGGATTCATTTTCGCAGTAACCCAGCTTGATACACTGCCGAAGAAGATGCTGTTCTACAATGGCGGTGCTACATTGACTGTAGAAGGCTCTGATTCTTTAGCAGACCTGAAGTCTCTTGAGGCACAGGGAGTAGAGATCCTGACTTGTGGTACATGTCTGGATTACTACCATTTGAAAGAAAAACTGGCCGTTGGCTCTGTGACCAATATGTATGCGATCGTAGAAGCTATGGCTGAGGCCGGAAGAATCATCAGACCATAGATGAGCTGCGGCAAAATAAAAATTTTAGGAGAATGGGAAAATGAGTAAGGATATCAAATTGACGCAATTGGCAAAAACCGCGGGATGAGCCGCTAAAATAGGTCCGGAGACCCTTGCCCAGGTTCTGGGTAAGCTTCCGAAATTTCACGATGACAATCTTCTGGTTGGAATCGAGACATCTGATGATGCGGCAATCTACAAAGTGACAGATGACATCGCAATGATTCAGACGGTGGATTTCTTTACACCGATCGTTGACGATCCGTACATGTTCGGACAGATCGCAGCGGCCAATTCTCTCAGTGACGTATATGCCATGGGAGGAGAGCCGAAGGTGGCTCTGAATATTGTTGGTTTCCCGAATTGCCTTGACCCGTCTATTTTGGGGGATATCCTGGCAGGTGGAGCTGACAAAGTGAAAGAAGCAGGAGCTGTTCTGGTGGGCGGTCATACGATTCAGAATGACGAACCTCAGTATGGACTCTGCGTGTCCGGCTTTGTTCACCCGCAGCGCATTTTCAAAAATTACGGATGTAAACCGGGAGATGTTCTGATTCTGACCAAACAGGTAGGCAGCGGAATCGTCAATACGGCGATCAAGGCGCAGATGGCCTCCGATAAGGCGATTCGTGAAGTGGAAACGGTTATGTCTTCGCTGAATAAAAAGGCCAAGGAAGTGGTAGATGGATATCCGGTAAATGCATGTACAGACATTACAGGGTTTGGACTTCTGGGACATTGTGTAGAGATGGCAGAAGCCAGTGAGGTGACCTTCAATCTGAATGTCCACGATATCGCATATTTTGACGAGGCGATCGCCTACGCCAAGATGGGACTGGTTCCGGCGGGAGCCTATAAGAACCGTGGATATTCCCAGATGAAAGTGGACATGGGAAATGTCGAGGAACATTTTATTGATCTGCTTTATGATCCACAGACCTCCGGCGGGCTTCTGCTCAGTGTGGAACCGCAGTATGTGGAAGTGATCATGGAGACATTTGAGAAGAAACATATGGAGACGAAGGTTTCTATCATAGGAACGGTGGAAGAGAAGAGTGACAAACTTATACGTCTGCACTGATAACAGCGGCATTTATACAGGACAATAGATATACGCCCGGCAGAACAAATGCCGGGCGCTGCCTGAAAGAGAAAAAAGTATTTGGAAGTGGAAGAAGATGAACAAGAATCAATTATATCGTAATATCCCGAAAGTGGATGTGCTTCTGGAGATGGAGATCATTCAGCTTATGATCGAACAGTACGGAAGAGAGACTGTCATGGAAGCGATCCGGGAGGAAATGGAGGCCCTGAGAGCATTTATCGGGGCATGTGAAGAAGAAGAAAAGATTATGCAGCAGATTCAGGATCTGCCGCAGCTGATAGTAAGGCATGTGGAGAGACTTCATACGCCGAACATGCGCATGGTGATCAACGGAACCGGTACGATTCTGCATACGAATCTGGGACGTGCACCGATCAGTCAGGAACATGTATCAAAACTGGCTGACATTGTGACCGGCTATTCCAATCTGGAATATAATCTGGAGGCCGGAAAGAGGGGAGAGAGATACTCCCATTTTGAGAAGCTTCTGTGTAAACTCACGGGAGCTGAGGCGGCGATGGCCGTCAATAATAATGCAGCCGCAGTGATGCTGATCTTAAGTTCTATGGCAAAAGGCGGCGAAGTTGTAGTTTCCAGAGGAGAGCTGGTGGAAATTGGCGGAAAGTTCCGTATTCCGGATGTGATGGAACAAAGCGGAGCTTCTCTGGTAGAGGTTGGGACGACCAATAAAACACATTATTCCGATTATGAAGAAGCGATTACCGAAAATACAAAAGCGCTCCTTAAAGTACATACCAGTAATTACCGGATCGTAGGATTTACCGATACGGTAACAATCGATGACCTGGTTCCGCTGGCAAAGGAACATAATCTTCCTATTATTGAGGATTTGGGAAGCGGCGTGCTGATCGACCTGAGCAAATATGGGCTGACTTATGAGCCGACGGTTCAGGATTCCATCCGCAAAGGAGCCGATGTGGTATGTTTCAGCGGGGATAAACTGCTGGGAGGACCGCAGGCAGGAATTATCATCGGTAAGAAAAAATATATTGATCAGATGAAGAAGAACCAGCTTACACGTGCACTGCGTATCGATAAATTTACGGCGACGGTGCTGGAACTCGTTCTTCAAGAGTATTTGTCTGAGGAAAAAGCAATTCAGAATATTCCGGTACTCCGTATGATCACGGAGACCGAAGAAGAAGTGGCACATCGTGCTCAGAATCTAAAGCGGATGCTGAAACGTGCAGGTCTTGCTGCGGAATTTGGGCTTGAAAAATGTGAGTCGCAGATCGGAGGCGGATCGCTTCCTCTTGAGCGGATTCCAAGCATGGCTGTTACAATAAAACCGGAGAAAATGAGTGTGCCGCAGTTAGAAGAAAAAATGAGACATCTGGAAGTGCCGATCATTCCGAGAACGGCGAATGATACGATTTATCTGGATGTCAGAACCATAGAAACACGTTGGTTTAAGAAGATTACAGAAATGCTGGGAGAGCTGTTATGAAGAATATCATCATAGGAACCGCAGGTCATATTGACCACGGAAAGACAACATTGATCAAGGCTCTGACCGGGCGAAATACGGATCGCTGGGAAGAAGAACAGCGGCGGGGAATCACGATTGACCTGGGATTTACCTGGTTTGATCTGAAAAATGGTGACCGGGTAGGAATCATTGATGTTCCGGGTCACGAAAAATTTATCAATAACATGGTTGCCGGAGTTGTGGGAATGGATCTCGTTATGCTGGTTGTGGCGGCGGATGAGGGAATCATGCCGCAGACGAGGGAACATATGGATATCCTGGGACTTCTGGGAATTAAGAAAAGTATTCTTGTCCTTAATAAATGTGATCTGGTGGATGAAGAATGGCTGGAGCTGGTGGAAGAGGAAATCCAGGAAGAGCTGAAAGGAACATTTCTGGAAGATGCGCCGGTGGTACGCGTTTCGGCGGCGACCGGGCAGGGGCTTGAAGAGTTGACCGACACGATCATTCGGGTGATGTCGGATGAGGTGGAAGAGAAAGATACGCAGACGATTCCAAGACTTCCGATCGACCGTGTGTTTACACTTTCCGGTTTCGGAACGATCATTACGGGAACCCTGATTTCCGGAACGATTTCCAAAGAGGATGTACTCGAAATGTACCCGATTGGGAAAGAGTGCAAGATTCGGAGTATTCAGGTACACGGACAGGACAAGGATAAGTGCTATGCCGGGCAGAGGGTGGCGATCAATCTTTCCAATATTAAGAAGAAAGAGATCCACAGAGGCTGCGTGATCGCTCCGAAGAACAGTATGAAGAACACGGATCTGTTGGATGTCAAATTATCGGTATTGCCGGATTCTATGCGAATTGTGACGAATCATGAAAGACTGCATTTGTATACAGGAACTAGTGAGATCCTTTGCCGTGCCGTACTTCTGGATAAAGAAGAAATCGGGCCGGGAGAAAGCGGACTGGTACAGTTGCGTCTGGAGGAAGAAATCGCGCTGAAGAGAGGCGACCGATTTGTGGTGCGTTTCTATTCGCCGATGGAGACCATTGGAGGCGGCGTGATTTTGGAGCCGAACCCGGTGAGAAAGAAACGATTCGATGAGAAGGCAATTGAAGAATTAAAGAAGAAAGAATCCGGTTCGCTCGCGGATGTTATGGAGCTTCATATCAAACAACATGCTGATACGATGATTACGATGGCTGAGCTTGCGAAGATCATGGCACATTCTGTGGATGAACTTCAGGAATACCTGGAAGAATTGAAAGAAGAAGGAATTGTTCATGTCTTTACGATGAAGAAAGATGTATATCTCTGGCACAGAGACAGTGAATATGCACTGCGCCAGAAGATACAGGAAGCACTGGAGGCTTATCATAAGAAATATCCTTACCGTTATGGTATGAAGAAAGCTGAGATTCATAACACCTATCTGAAAAAGGTGAAACCGATCGTGTTTGATGCTTATATCGAGCAGCTTGTGGCACAAAATCAGATCGGACGTAAGGACGAATACCTGCATCTGGCAGAGTTTGAAGTGCCGAAAGATGAGTTGTTCCTGAAGACGGAAAAGACTCTGGTCGATGCTTTTGAAAAGGCTGGGTTCGATTTCGTGCGATTTTCGGAAATTGATCTCGGAACGATTCCAAGGGACACCGCTGAGGATGTTCTTCTGTTACTTGTAGATGAAGAACGGGTTGTGCGGATCAATGAAGAAATGTTTACGATGAAGCACCTTATGGATTTGGCCGAAGAGAAGATACGGAAACATCTGGAAGGTGAGGATGTGATTACGATCGCACAGGTGAGGGATATGTTCTCCACGAGCCGGAAGAGTGCCAAACCGATTTTGGAATATATGGACAGTATTAAGGTTACAAAGAAGACCGGAGCAGAAAGTGAAAGGGTAGCATACTTATGAATTTGAAACAATTGGAGGCATTTGTGAAGGTGGCAGAGGGTGGCAGCTTCTCAAAGGCGGCAAAGGCTTTGTTTTTGACCCAGCCTACCATAAGTGCACATATTTCCTCCCTGGAAAGAGAACTGAATGTCAGATTGTTTGTGAGAAATACAAAAGAGGTCATTCTGTCAGAGCAGGGCAAGGTTCTTTACGAGTATGCCCGGCAGATGGTAGAATTACAGAACAAAATTACGGAAATCTTTTCTACAGAGACCAAAAAAGATGTCCAGTGCATTACGATCGCAACATCAACCATTCCTGCACAGTATCTTTTGCCGGATATTCTGGCGGAATTCAGCTTCAGATACCCGAAAGAACAGTTTCGGGTGATGGAGACGGACAGTGCAAAAGTTGTGGAAAAGGTAGCCGGACACATTGTGGATCTTGGTTTTACCGGAACAGTGCTTGAAAAGAAGTATTGTAAATATATACCGTTTTACAAAGATGATCTTGTGATCATTATGCCAAATAATGAGAAATATCAGCGTATTAAGGAAGAAGAAACAACGATTGACTGGGTGGCAAATGAAGCAATTATTATGAGAGAAGAGGGATCGGGAACTCGCAAAGAAGCGGAAAAGCAGCTTCGGAGGGCCGGAATTGATGTGGAAAAGCTGAATATTGTAGCCAGCATAGAGAACTCGGAAGCAATCAAAAAATCCGTCAAAAGCGGAATTGGAATCACGATGATATCTCGGTTGGCGGTGCAGGATGTGATCGAATCCGGGCAAGTACTGGATTTCCCGCTTTCGGGAAAAGATGAGGGCAGAGATCTGAATCTGGTTTATAACAAAAATTATCAGCTTTCTAATTCCGCAGAGCGGTTTATCCGTGTCGTGAAGGAAATGTATAATTTATAACGATTAAGCCTATTTATAGATAAAAACTATAAATGGGCTTATTTATTGTACTTTTCGATTAGACGAAAACAGGAATAGAGGCTATACTAGAGATAGTCGAATTGTACGGAAAAAGTGCAGCAATATCATCTGGAAAGAGATAAGCTGTACTTGAAAAGATAATTGGAGGAAGTAACATATGATATATATGGATAATGCAGCGACGACGATGCAGAAACCGCAGCAGGTAATCGACGCGGTGGCAGCGGCAATGTGCTCTATGGGGAATGCGGGCAGAGGTGCGCATGCAGCATCACTCGGAGCGGCGCGAACGATTTATGATGCCAGAGAGAAGCTGGCATGTTTTTTTCATGCGGAGAATCCGAAACAGATCGCATTTACGATGAATTCAACAGAAAGTCTGAATATTGCGCTGAAGGGAGTCCTGAATCCGGGAGATCATGTGATCACGACCATGCTGGAGCACAATTCTGTACTTCGCCCGCTGTATGAACTGCAGGAAAAAGGGACGGAGCTTACCATTCTGAAAAGCAATCTGCAGGGAACACTGGACTATGAGGATTTTGAAAGAGCAATCAGAGAAAATACTAAGGCAATCGTCTGCACACATGGTTCGAATCTGACCGGAAATATTGTAGATGTGAAGCGAGTGGGTGAGATCGCGAAGAAACATGGGATTTTGTTTATTGTAGATGCATCCCAGACGGCGGGAGTATTTCCGATCGATGTGCAGGAGATGGGAATCGATATCTTATGTTTTACCGGTCATAAAGGACTTCTGGGACCTCAGGGAACCGGTGGGATCTATGTGAGAGAGGGAGTGACAGTCCGTCCGCTGCTGTGTGGTGGAAGTGGGGTGCAGACTTATAATAAAAAGCATCCGTCTGAGATGCCGACTGCTCTGGAAGCCGGAACGCTGAACGGACACGGAATTGCCGGTCTGGATGCGGCGGTAGAATACCTGATGGAGACAGGAATTGATACGATCAGAAAGAGAGAGCAGGAGCTGATGTGGAGATTTTATGAAGGGGTAAAGGATATTCCCGGAGTAAAAGTATACGGAGATTTCAGCACACGGGAGAGATGTGCGATCGTGACGCTGAATATCGGAGATTATGATTCTTCAGAAGTGAGTGATGAGCTTCTTATGACATATGGAATATCTACAAGAGCCGGAGGACATTGTGCACCGCTTATGCATGAGGCGCTGGGAACGGTAGAACAGGGGGCGGTGAGATTCAGCTTCTCACATTACAACACAGATGAAGAATTAAATACGGCCATTTGTGCAGTCAAAGAATTGGCTGCCGAAGAGTAACTCTGAGGAAGAGAGTAAAAGGCATAAGGAGGAAATAATATGAATTTATCAGATTCAAAAAAGAAACTCGCGGTTGCGGGTGTGATCTGCGGACTTGTAGCGGCATGTCTTGCATTTTTCGGGAACCCTGCAAATATGGCATTTTGTATTGCCTGCTTCGTACGTGATATGGCAGGTTCACTGGGAATGCATCAGGCAGAAGTCGTACAGTATGCAAGACCGGAGATCATCGGACTTGTACTGGGCGCTTTCATTATCTCTGTGGCAACGAAGGAATATCGTTCTACAGCAGGTTCATCACCGATGATTCGTTTTGTACTGGGTATGATTATTATGATCGGTTCTCTGATTTTCCTGGGATGTCCGCTTCGTATGATTATCCGTATGTCAGCTGGTGATCTGAATGCATGGGTAGCACTGATCGGATTTGTCCTTGGTGTATCTACCGGCGCATTTGCACTGAAGAAAGGGTTTAGTCTTGGACGTTCTCATGAGACGAATAAAGCAAGCGGAGCCGTGCTTCCGGTCATTATGGTTGGAATCCTGATTCTTGCGACATGTACATCACTTTTGAAGGCAAGTGAAGCTGGTCCGGGAAGTGTCCATGCACCGCTGATCCTGTCTCTGGCTGGCGGCCTTATTTTCGGAGCGGTTGCACAGAAATCCAGAATGTGTTTTGCAGGAAGCATTCGTGACATCGTGCTCATGAAGAATTTTGATCTGTTTACCGTAATTGGAAGTTTATTTGTAGTTATGTTGATCTTTAATGTGGCAACAGGAAGATTTGTTCTTGGATTCAATACTCCTGGAGTGATCGCACATTCTCAGCATCTGTGGAATATTCTTGGAATGTATGCAGTCGGATTCGCGGCAGTACTGGCAGGCGGATGCCCACTTCGTCAGCTGATCCTTGCAGGACAGGGATCTTCCGATGCAGCGGTAACCGTTCTGGGTCTGTTCTTCGGAGCAGCACTTTGCCATAACTTTGGACTGGCATCCAGCGGAACATCCCTTAACGCAGAGACAAAAGAACTGGTTGCAGGAGCTGTTACTACAAATGGTAAAGTGGCTTGTATCATCTGCATCATTGTATGTTTCGTGATCGCATTCACAAACAAGAGAGAGACTGCAAAGACAAAATAAGAAGCAAAGGGTAGATATTAACAAAATAATATGCTATTCTAAGAAAGAAGGTAAAATAATATGAAGGAAGTAGATGCAAGAGGACTTTCCTGCCCGGAACCGCTTATGATGACAGCGGAAGCGTTAAAAAATGCAAAGGGTCCGATTAAAGTGCTGGTCAGTGAACCACATCAGAGAACAAACGTAGAAAAGTTTGCAAAGGACCACGGAAAAAAGGCAACAACGACAGAGAAAGGCTCCGAATTCGAAATTGTGATTGAATAATGAGAAAGAAAGAGTTAAAACTGGTCGTGACATTCCACACTACAGCAGATGCCATGGCGATGGAGAAGGCCTGTAAAGTAAAAAATGCGGACGGAAGACTGATTCCGGTGCCGCGTGAAATCTCAGCAGGCTGCGGGCTTGCGTGGTGCGCAGGACTGGAACACAGGGACGCACTGAAAGAGATCATGTCAAGTGTTGGAATCGAAGAAGAAGAGATGCATGAATGCATGGTATAAAAAAGATTGCGCTTCGGCGCAGTCTTTTTTATATTGCAATGCGTATGAGAAAATGAAATTTGCGTGGTGCAGGGGCGCGATATGTGGTAGAATAAAAGAGAACATTTATTTGATTGGAGTGCGGATATGCAGTTACGTTTTGAAATTCCGGATTCGTTCTGGAGTCTGTTCCGTTCTGTGAACCGGGAGGCTTATATGGAAGCTCTTCTGGTTATTAATGAAGAATACCAGTACAGTAATTATTTCCTCACGAAAGAAGTATGCGTACAGGTGCTTGGAGACATGTATGCAAAGAAACAGCTCCGGCTGGCGCGTGAGGAGAATGAGACGGAATTTGACATGCTGGAAACACCGTCACTTCGTATGCTGAACTGGCTGATCAGAACGGGATGGCTGAAAAAGATTGAAGATTATAATACATTGGCGACGAATATTGTGATACCGGATTATTCGGCGGTTTTTATCGATGCATTTGAACGTCTTGCTTCTGAAGACATGGAGGAGACGGAGATCTATATCCAGAATGTGTATGCGACTTTATTTTCCTTCCGGAATGACCCCAGGGTCAATCTGAATATGTTGCGTACGGCACTGATCAATACACGACGGCTGAATAAAGCGCTGCAGGATATGCTGCATAACATGGACAAATTTTTTGAGAGACTTCTGGATCAGCGGTTTTATGGGGATCTTCTGAAAGAGCATCTGGATGGATATGTGGAAGAAATCGTGAGGAGGAAATACCATATACTGAAGACTTCCGATAATTTTTATATTTACAAAATGGATATCAAGAAGTGTCTGCGTGATATGCGGGAAAATGAAGAATGGATCGAAACGGTTCGGGAACGTTCCAGGGCGATGGGAGATACCAAAGAGGACGTTCTGGAACTGTTGGATCAGATTGAGCGGGGGTTTGATGATATTGAGCACCGTATATCCAATATGGACAAGGAACACACGAAATATGTGCGTGCAACCGTGACAAGACTCAATTATCTGCTCAGCGGAGAGACGGACACAAAAGGGCTCGTTGTGCAGCTGCTGAACCGTATGGGAGATGCAGAGGATTATGAGGAAATTGTACAGAAGACCGGGGCAAAGATGAATCTTTCTCTTCTGGAGATCGTTTCGGAGAAATCGCTCTACAAGCGGCGTAAAGGAAAGAAAGATTTTATCAGTCAGATGCAGCCTGAGGAGACTACAGAGGATCTGGACAAAGAAGATGTGCTGAAGCTGAACCGGATTCAGCATCGATACAGCCGCAGACAGATTGAAGATTTTATAGAGGAGAATACACGGGAAGGCGTTATGGATACTTTGTCCCTTTCTATGCAGGGAGAAGATGAATTTGAAAAGCTGATTCTTGCCTATGATCTCAGCACTCGAAGGAACAGTAAGTACATGGTGCTGGAAGAGGATGTAAGGATGGCGGAGAAAAATGGCTATCGCTATCCGGCATTGAAATTTGTAAGAAGACAGGTTTAAAAAACAGGTATCTAACACATCATGAAGATGGGAGAAATGAATGATAGATTATTATGAACAGCTCACGCAGGAGGAGCAGGAAGCAATCACTGAAGTGATTCAGACTTTTTTCAGGCAGACATTCCTTCTCGAGCGGAAATACGACAAACGGACGGGCAGGCTTCAGTATGGGAAAGAATACCGTACTGCCATGAAGCATTTGCCGTTTCTGAAAGAATATTTTAGCGTGGCGGGAATCACGCTTTATGAGAATAATAATATAGGTATGCTTTATATTCAGGGGGAGACGCTCTGGGGAGAAAAACTTCCGAGACTTGCCACTGTCTATGTTCTGGTACTGAAGCTGATTTATGATGAGCAGATGCAGAATGTATCCACCAGCAGTCAGATTGTGACGACACTGGGGGCTGTGAACGGGAAAGCAGGAGAATTCAGGGTGCTTCAGGGACTCCCGTCAGCGACGGAGATGCGCAGGACGATCGCGCTTCTGAAGAAATATCAGTTGATCGAACCGCTGGATCTTCTGGAGGAACTGAATGAAAGCACCCGGATCGTCATTTACCCGAGTGTTCACGCGGTGCTCGCGGGAGACGATATAAGAGAATTATTGGAGACGTTCAGTGAGGAGGAGCACATTGGAAAAGATGGAGAAACAGCAGCCGTTCAAGGCACTTTCGAAGATATGCCTGAATAACTGGCATTATATAGACAGAAAAATTCTGTCACTCAGCGAGGGGATCAATTTCTTTACCGGCCATTCAGGGAGCGGAAAGTCGACTGTGATCGATGCGCTGCAGATCGTGCTCTATGCCAACACGGACGGCAGAGGATTCTTTAACAAGGCTGCAGCCGATGATTCGGACCGCTCGCTGATCGAGTACCTGAGAGGTATGGTCAATATCAGTGAAAATAATGAAGCACAGTATTTGAGAAACTCCAATTTTTCCAGCACGATCGTACTGGAGCTTGAACAGACAAATACGAAGGAAAAACAGTGCGTCGGTGTCGTGTTTGACGTAGAGACTGCGACGAACGAAATCGGAAGATTGTTTTTCTGGCATACAGGAGGACTTCTTGAGAACCATTATCGGGCAGACAGAAGATGTCTGACGACTATGGAAGTCAGGGAATATCTGCAGCGGTCGTTTCCGCAGGAGGGATATTACTGCGGGCCGAGCAATGAGCGGTTCCGAAGGCAGCTCTATGATGTGTACCTGGGCGGGCTGGATATGGAGAAATTTCCCAGACTGTTTAAGCGGGCGATCCCTTTTAAAATGAATATCAAGCTGGAAGATTTCGTAAAAGAATATATCTGCATGGAGCAGGATATCCATATCGAAGATATGCAGGAAAGCGTTATGCAGTACGGCAGGATGCGGAAACGGATCGAGGAGACGCTTGAAGAAATAACATGTCTCAAAGAAATTGGAGAGATGTATCAGGCTTTTGATGAGGAAAGAGAGAAGGTACAGCTCGGAGAATACCAGCTTCAGAGGCTGGAAATGATGCGCCGTGAAGCAGAGATTCAGGAAAAAAGAGATCGTATCCAGGGACTTACTCAGGAAAACAGTGAATTCTTGAAGCAAAAGGAAATACTGGAAGCGGAAGAAAAGAGTCTTCAGAAAGAATATGATGAGCTTTTGCTCCGGCTCAATAACAGTGGATATAAGATGCTTGAGACGGAACTTGTCGGCCTTAATGAGTCTCTGGAACGGTTGACGGGAAGCAAAGCAAGATGGAGCCAGACTGCTGGCCGGCTGAAGGAATGGAAGACAAAGGAGATGACCTCTAACCAGACAATCTGGGATATTGATCGATTCGCATCCGGCAGCATTACGATGGGAGAACTGGAGAGGCTGAAAAATACGTTGGCTCAGATGAAAAGTGAGCTGGAGGAAGAACGTCGGGAAATAGATGGAGAACTGCGACGGATCAAAAAGGAAGAGAAAGAATCACGCGACGAATTAAAGGAGCTGAAGCAGGGACGCAAAGCATACCCAAAGGAACTGGAAGCGGCCAGGATCGAACTGCAGAATCAGATTTATAAAAGTACAGGTACCTTCGTAAATGTGAAGATTCTTGCGGATCTTCTGGATATCCGTGATGAGCGATGGCACAACGCGGTAGAAGGTTATATGGGAGGCAATAAATTGCTTCTTGTTGTTGAGCCGGAGTATGCGAAGACAGCGATGGAAATCTATCAGAAGATGGATAAGAAGAAATACTATCGTGCTGCCGTACTTGATACAGAAAAAGTATTGGAGGAAAAGCACGAGGTGCGTCCGGGAGCTCTGGCAGAGGAAGTGATCGCAAAGGAATCCTATGTCCGGGAATACATCCGTTTCTTCCTTGGAAATGTGATGAAATGTGAGAATATAGAGGAACTCAGAAATCAGCGCATCGGAGTAACTCCGGACTGTATGCTGTATCACAGTTACCGGCTGCAGCATATCAATCCCGAGAATTATACAAGGCGTGCATACATTGGTGAGACGAGTCTCAGACAAAGAATCAGACAGCTTGAGGAACGCTGTAATAAGCTTCAGGAGGAGCGGCTGCCCCTTCAGGATCAGCTGGAAGAGATCCGAAAACTGCTGGAGATGGAAAGTCTGATGCAGCCGATGGAAGATTATATGGCGCAGATTCAGGATGCCAGAATGATCCCTGAAAAAGAGCGCCGTAAAGAGCAGCTGATCGGGCAGATGAAAAAGCTCAGGGAGGATTCGGTAGAAGCGCTGGAAAGGCAGATGGAGGAGCTTGAAAAACGGAAGGCGGAAAAGAAAAGGCAGGTAGTTGCTGCCGAAGTGCAGGCAGAAAAATGCGGTGATAAGATCGAGATGCTGAAGAATCAGATTATTGATTCCGAAGAAGAACTGGCAGAATTCCGAAAAGATTTTCAGGAGAATGCAGGGTATGAAGAAGCATTCCGGACTTTCCTGACGGCAAGAAAATCGGTAAATTATGAGTATTTGAAAAGTCAGGTCGCCAAAGAACTTACCGAAGTAAGAAATGCAATGGATGATTCCTATCAGAAACTGGTTGACAGGAGAAGCGTTTATATTAGAAGATATCCGAACCGGACTTTCTCTACCAGTATCAAAGAGAATTCCGATTACGAAAGGCTGTTGGACAGTCTTCAGTGTGATGATCTGGAAAAATATCGTGAGGCGGCGAAGGAGCAGGCACGTTCTGCAGTGGAACATTTTAAAGATGACTTTATTTTCAAAATCCGCAGTGCGATCCGGGAGGCGTACCAGCGAAGGGATGAACTGAACCGGATCATCAGCAGACTGGATTTCGGCAAGGATAAATATCAGTTTGTGATCACAAGAAATAAAGGCGCGGATGGAAAATATTATAAGATGTTCATGGACGATGCTCTTCAGATCAATCCGGCAGAGCTTGGCAATGCGATGGACAACCAGCTTAATATGTTTACAATGGAACATGAAGAGGAATATGGTGAGATGATGAATGAACTGATCAATATCTTCATTCCTCCGGAAAATGCAACCAGGGAAGAACTGGATGAAGCCAGAAAGAATATGGAGAAGTATGCGGATTATCGGACATATCTTTCCTTTGATATGCAGCAGATCGTGCAGGGCGAGAAAGACATGACCATAGGCCTTGGGAAGATGATCAAGAAGAACTCCGGAGGTGAGGGCCAGAATCCGTTGTATGTAGCACTTCTGGCAAGTTTTGCCCAGGTTTACAGAATCAACCTGTCACCGAAAGTTCAGAGACGTCCTACTCTTCGGCTGGTCGTTTTGGATGAGGCGTTTTCGAAGATGGATGCGGAGAAAGTGGCAAGCTGTATTTCTCTGATTCGGGGATTGGGCTTCCAGGCAATCATCAGTGCAACCAATGATAAGATTCAGAATTATCTGGAAAATGTAGATAAGACATTTGTATATGCAAATCCGAACAAGCGCCATATTTCGATTCAGGAATTTGAAAAGACGGAATTTTCGCAGCTTGCGGATGATGAGGAATAAAGGGGAAAAGCGTATGTATCTTGTGAAAAAGATTATTGAAAAATGTGAACACAGCAGTCGTGACTGGCGTGAAGGGGCAACCGGCGGCAGAACACTCAGGATTACCCAGGAGGATTATGACCTCTGCGGGAAACAGGAACTGATCGATGAGGCGAAAAAGCTGGAGGCGGCAGGACTTCTGAAAATTAAAAAGTGGGTGACCCCGGACAGCGATATTGAACTGATCGCATACCGGGTTGAAAAGCTGCCGCAGTTTTACCGGCTTGCAGACAGCGAAAGCGGGGAAGAGTACTGGCCGAAACAGGCACGCGTGAATTATTACACAAGAAAAATCGAGGAGGAGCTCTCAGAAGGTTTCCAGAAAGAATGGATCGAACAATACTTTGAGAGCCTGAGAGCCCGTCTGGGGAAAGGCGATTTCCCGAAGGAGGTGGAGAAGCTGGAGATGTCTCTCGCGGCGTTCCGTGGGATTGACAATCTGGAAGAACCGGTATTGAAACGTATTTTCAGCAAGCAGTACCTGAAAGATTCCAAGACATTTGAACGTGAAATTGAAAGACATGTAATCAGTGTGGCGAGAAAATACTGTGATACAATCACAGAGGAAATGGATTCGGCTACGGTATTGGAGCAACTCATGATAGAAGAATATTCTCAGGAACTGGCCGTAAAGGGCCCGTTGAAATTGAAAATATGGCGCGGGTCTGAGGCGAAGCGAGTGGATCTTTCCGATTTTGTCTATGGAACCGTCTTGAACAGCCAGACTCTGAAGCATGCCGTAGTGGAACTGGATCAGCCGGGACTGAAAAGAGTAGTGACAATAGAGAATAAAGCCAATTATGTGTCGATGTCATATCAGCCGGACACGTTGTATGTATTCAGCCATGGATATTTTTCACCGCTGGACAGAGAATTTTTGAAAAAGCTCAGAAGAGCGCTGAACGGAAAGCAGGTGGAGTATTTCCACAGCGGAGACCTGGACTATGGCGGAGTGAAAATTTATGAATACATCAAAAATCAGATTCTGCCGGAAGTACAGCCGCTTAAGATGGATGTGGAGACGTTTGAAAAATATGCCTCCTATGCAGAACCGATCAGCAAGGAAACAATGGCTAAATTGGAGAAAACGGAGGTGCCTGATCTTCAGGAATTGATCGACAAAATGATTGAGACCGGAATGGGGATTGAACAAGAGAGTTTTCTGATCGTATAAAGAAGTAGGAACATAAAGAAAAAATAAGCAAGGGCAGCATCTTTTCAAGAATGCTGCCCATTATTTCTGCTTAAAATCCTTCCACAAACTGATCCAGAACATGCGGCAGTAATTTGTCGCTGTATTCGGTCAGAGAATATTTCCCTTTGCAAAGTGCCCAGTCGTAGAGTAAAGCTCTTTCGTACATTGCGTATATCTTCAATAACTCCTGCGGAGTGCTGGTGTTTTTGAATTCACCGGATTCAACCGCCCCGGAAATCGTTTCAGTAAGCCAGGTGAAGTAATAACGGTCGCTATCCAGGAGAGAGCGTTTGTCCTTGGTGATCAATTGTGAAGAATATAAAGATGCGAGCAGATTCACATCAATTGTAGTTTCAATCATATAGAATAATTCATGGTTGAAAAACAACAATTTGTCGTAAGCCGACAGGGAGGGATCAACGATTCCTGCAAGTTCTTCATATTTATCATCAAAAAGGTAGGATAGTGTGTTAAGCAGTGCTTCTTTTCCTTTGAAATAATGATAAAATGTACCTTTCGAAGTCTTAGAGGCAGCGATGATCTCATCTACTGTTGTCTGTTCGTATCCGTTTTTGTGAAAAAGAGTCCACGCAGCTTTAACAATCTTGCTTTTTGTGGAACGGCGTTTCTTAGGCATTAAATAATCTCACTTCCTAACGTTTGCTTCCGACTTTAAAGCCGTATTTCAGTGGGTCATCCGGGTCAATTACATAAGTTGCTTCACCGGTCAGGTAGGCGCTGCCTGTGATCTGAGGAATGACTGCGTCGTATTCTCCTACTTTTGCTTCTTTCAGGATGACACCCTTGAACTGGGAACCGATAAAGCTTTCGTATACGAACGGTTCTCCGATTCCAATCTCTCCTCTTTTATATAAGGTTGCCAGTTTAGCGCTTGTTCCTGTTCCGCATGGAGAACGGTCAGCCATATGGTCACCGAAAATAACAACATTGCGCTTGTTGCAGCCTGGAGTGTCAGTTGAACAGTACATTTCAACAAGGTCAACTGTAGTAATATCCAGTTCGGGATGTTTGATTTCTACTTCTTTGTTGACCTGCTCCAACATATGAATACCGAAATCGGTAATCTTTGGAATGGAATCAGGATCAACCGTCCAACCGAATTGCTCTGCATCTACGAGAGCGAAGAAACTTCCGCCGAAAGCAATGTCGTATTTCACTTCGCGTCCGTCGACTGTGGTGGTCAGATTTTCTTTATAAAGGAAAGCCGGCACATTCGTTAAAGTAACGTTCAAAACTTTTCCGTCCTTTACTTCGGCTTTGGTGCGGATGATTCCGGCCGGAGCATCCAGAACAACTTCCGTATATGGTTCTACGGCTGGAACAAGCCCCGTTTCGATAATAGCGGTTACGGATCCGATCGTACCATGTCCGCACATATTAAGATATTCACCGGTATCCATGAAGATTACTCCGAAATCAGCTTCCGGATGAACCGGGTCTGTCAAAAGAGCTCCAAACATGTCATGGTGTCCGCGCGGCTCGAACATAAGAGCGCGGCGGTATTGATCATAATTCTCAGCAAGAAAATTCTTGCGTTCGATCATAGTCTCACCTTTCAGCTCTGGAAAACCAGACATAATGATACGCGTAAACTCCCCGACTGTATGGGTATCAATTGCATGAAAAGACGCTTCAAAAGCATCAAGGTTAAGCTTTGGATGAATTTCCATTCTCCATTTCCCTCCTTAAAGTAAGTTATAGATTAAATCTATAAGCTGTCGGCGCAGAGCAGGCAGCCTTATTATTGTAGAAACCAAAATAACATTAAAATGAATATATTAAAGTAGTCTTCGGGAAACATTAATCCCTTCAGAATACTAAATATAATATGATAAAATGGACGACAAAACCTGTGCGGCAATAAGCATTCCGCTGTGAAATAAATGTTGTCTAGACTTGATTCTAGTATGAAGTACAGTTTCTAAAAATATTATCTACGAAAACCCTTGAAAAGTCAATAGAAATTTGCTACAATAAAAAACGAAATAAATGTTGAAAAATTAAATGAACTGTGGTACAGTTTAAAAGCCGGAAATAATATGGGGGTAGATGGGTAACTGGTGTGCCTCCTAGTCTTCAAAACTAGTGTGGGGCGTTAAGAGCGTCCTGGGTGGGTTCGATTCCCACATGCCCTCGCCAAAAAAGATTGGCATTCCGACTTGAGATGACACCTGTAAAATAAGCGATCGTATTTCTATGCGTTCGCTTTTTATTTATATATAGAAAAAATTATAAGTGAAAGGGAGAAAGGGTCATGGGAAACTTACAGATTTTACTGCGTCAGCATGTTGGGGCGCCCTGCGCGGCAGTGGTAAAGGCTGGCGACAAAGTTGAAAAAGGCACCTTGATCGCAACACCGACCGGCCTCGGCGCAAATATTTTTTCAAGTGCGTACGGCGTGGTCGAGGAAGTGAAGGAAGATCGGATTGTTATCAGACCTGATGAAGTTCAGAAAGATGAATTCGTTCCGATCGAAGAAGGCAGCAAGCTTGATATGGTGAAGGCAGCCGGCGTTGTCGGTATGGGCGGAGCCGGATTTCCGACAGGTGTGAAGCTGGGGACCGATCTGAATGGAGGATACATTCTGGTGAATGCAGCAGAATGTGAACCTGGACTCAGACACAACATCCAGCAGCTTGAGGAAGACTGCGAAAAGGTTATTCGTGGTGTAAAGCACTGCATGGAGATTTCAAATGCGGCAAAAGCAATCTTTGCAATTAAAAAGAAGAATGAAAAAGCCGTTGCAAGACTTCGTGAAGCGTTGAAGGATGAGGAGGCAATTTCCATCCATCTGCTCCCGGATATCTATCCGATGGGAGAAGAACGTGCGGTTGTAAGAGAATGCCTTGGAATCGAATTGCAGACAACTCAGCTTCCGTCTGCTGCGAATGCAATCGTGTGCAATGTGGAGACTCTGGCAAGAGTATCAGAAGCAATTGATGAGAGAAAGCCCTGTTTTTCAAAGAATCTTACTGTAATCGGTAAGATCAATGGTGGAAATGAACCACATGTATTCATGGATGTTCCGGTTGGAACAAGCGTCGGTGATCTGATTGAGCGGGCCGGTGGTATTGATGGTCTTTATGGGGAAATTATTATGGGAGGACCATTTACCGGAAAAGCAACTACAGAAGAAGATCCGATCACCAAGACGACCGGAGGAATCATTGTGACGATCGATTTCCCGGATCTTCACGGAGCGAAAGTAGGTTTGTTGGTATGTGCCTGCGGCGGAAGTGAAGAGAGAATGCGCGATATCTGCGCTAAGATGAACGGTGTGGTTGCATCCGTTGCAAGATGCAAACAGGCTATTGAAAATAAACCGGGTGCACCATTGAAGTGCGAACGTCCTGGCAATTGCCCTGGACAGGCAAAGAACAACATCCAGTTTAAGAAAGACGGATGTGAATACATTATTATAGGAAACTGTTCTGACTGTTCCAATACAGTAATGGGATCTGCTCCGAAGATGGGGCTGAAGGTATTCCACCAGACAGATCATGTCATGAGAACAATCGGACATCCACTTTACAGATATCTGAGGGTATCTAAACAGGTAGAGCAACTTCCGGACGGCAAATAAGCCGCGGAATGAGATAATAGGACAAGTAAACGAGGAGGTAATATTATGTCAATCACAGCTGAAACAGCAAAAGAACATGCAAAAGACCCTGCCGTATTATGTTGCAGAGCAGAAGGCGGAATTACAATTCAGGCAGCAAACCTGGAAGATCCGGCTATTTTCGATGATCTGGTAGATTCAGGACTTTTGAACCTGGAAGGTGCACTTACGATCGAACAGGTTCTGGGAGCAACTCTGGTTAAAACTTGTGATTCTCTGACACCGCTCACAGCTGAGCTGGTAGAAGGAGCAAATGTAGTAGCAGAAGAACCGGCAGCAGCAGAAGAGGAAGCACCGGAAACTGCAGAAGCACCGGCAGCAGCACCGGCACAGGTATGCCCGGCATCTACAGCATCCGGAATTCTGAAGATCCATATCGGAGAAGGAAAAGATATCAATATTGAACTGCCAGTGGGTTTTAATGGCGGTGCTGCAGTAGCAGAAGTTCCTGCACAGCTTCCGGTTCAGGAGGCAGCACCGGCAGTAAAAGAACCGGAACCGAAGGTTGTAAGAAGTGTTACAAGAAAGCACTACAAAATTACAGAAGTAAAACGCGGACCGGAGACAAAGATTGAAGGAACGACTCTTTATATCAGAGAAGGTATTGAAGAAGAAGCGGTTGATTCTCAGGAACTGGTACACAGCCTTAAGATCGATATCATTACACCGGATATGTATCATACTTATTCTGAAACGATCATGGATGTACAGCCGATCGCTGCAAAGGAAGGCGACGATGAGATCGGAAGCGGAACAACAAGAGTTCTTGACGGCGTTGTTATGATGGTTACAGGAACCGATGACAATGGTGTTCAGATCGGTGAATTTGGTTCTTCTGAAGGATATCTGGATGAAAACATCATGTGGAACCGTCCGGGTGCACCGGATAAAGGCGAGATCTTTATCAAGACAGAAGTTGTGATCAAAGAAGGAACCAATATGGAAAGACCGGGCCCGCTCGCTGCACATTCTGCAACTGATGTGATCACACAGGAAATCAGACTGGCTTTAAAAGCGCTTGACGACGAAAGCCTTGTAGTAGGTACAGAGACCTTTGAACAGGTAAGAAGACCTGGAAAGAAGAAAGTTGTAATCGTTAAAGAAATCATGGGACAGGGCGCAATGCATGACAATCTGATCCTTCCGGTTGAACCGGTTGGTGTTCTCGGTGCAAAACCGAACGTAGACCTTGGCAATGTTCCGGTTATGGTTTCTCCACTTGAAGTACTGGATGGATGTATCCATGCACTGACCTGTATCGGACCAGCTTCTAAGGAAATGTCAAGACATTACTGGAGAGAACCTCTGGTTACAGAAGTTCTTCATGACGAAGAAGTAGACCTTTGCGGTGTTATCTTCGTGGGAAGCCCACAGATCAATGCGGAAAAATTCTACGTATCCAAACGTGTTGGTATGATGGTAGAAGCATTGGACGTTGACGGAGCTTTCGTTACAACCGAAGGATTTGGAAATAACCATATTGACTTTGCAAGTCATATCGAACAGATTGGTATGAGAGGAATCTCTGTTGTCGGAATGTCCTTCTGCGCAGTTCAGGGAGCTCTGGTTGTAGGTAATAAGTACATGACTCATATGATCGACAATAACAAATCTGAGTCCGGTATTGAAAATGAAGTTCTTGCCTGCAACACTCTTTGCAAGGAAGATGCGGTTCGCGCACTTGCAATGCTGAAAGCTGCAATGGCCGGTGAAGAAGTAAAGAAACCGGAAAGAAAATGGAACCCGAATGTGAAATCTACCAATGTGGAATTAATTTCCGAGACAATGGATGATACACTGGAACTGGTGAAGAATGAGCAGTCTCTGCCGATGAGCCAGAAGAGAAAAGAAAAATACGACTAAAAGAACAGGTGAAGAACATGAAGTATGGCGATAAAATCATTTATATGGAAGGTGTGATCGTGGAGATCCATGACGGATGTGTGGGAATTGATCTCAAAGGTCGTCTGGGATATCTGAAGATTCCTATGAGAATGCTGATTACCGATTATCCATTAGTGGTGGGACAGGAAGTTGGATGGAATATGAGTTTTATTGAACAGTTAGGTCCCGAGGCCAATGACAAATATGTAAGTAACCTGGATACGTATCAGAGACGTCAGGAAGAAATGAGGTCTCATAAAGAAGAATGTGAATAGCAATTAGAGGAGGTAGTAACATGAGTTTAACAGTTGTTAAAGGACTGCAGTCAGAAATCTATGTTCCGATTACTCCGCCGCCGGTATGGGCGCCTGTGAAGAAGGAATTAAAAGATATGACGATTGCACTCGCTACAGCAGCAGGTGTGCACCATAAAGAACAGGAAAGATTTAATCTTGCAGGAGATTTTACCTGGAGAAAAATTACCGATACCATGCCGTCAAGTGAGCTTATGGTTTCTCACGGTGGCTATGACAACAGTGATGTAAATAAAGACATTAACTGTATGTTCCCAATCGACCGTATCCATGAGCTGGCAAAGGAAGGGTTCATCAAAGCCTGTGCTCCGGTTCATGCAGGATTCATGGGCGGTGGCGGAAACCAGGAAAAATTCAAAGGTGAGACTGGTCCGGCAATCGCTCAGATGTTTGTTGAGGAAGGCGTAGATGCTGTCATCCTCACCGCTGGTTGAGGTACCTGCCACCGCTCTGCAGTTCTGGTGCAGAGAGCAATTGAAGAAGCTGGTATTCCAACTATCATTATTGCGGCACTTCCGCCGGTTGTACGTCAGACCGGTTCGCCGCGTGCGGTAGCTCCGCTGGTTCCGATGGGAGCAAATGCAGGAGAGCCGAACAATGTGGAAATGCAGACAGGTATTGTAAAAGCAACTCTCGAAGCTTTGGTGAGCATCGAGTCTGCCGGAAAGGTTGTTCCGCTTCCGTTTGAATATGTAGCAAAAGTATAATACTATTTATAAAACTCCACGGCTTATGCTGTGGAGTTTTTGCTAAAAATGATTTATAATGGAATGGCAGGAAATAGTAATGACAGGAGGGCACTATGGAAAAAGATTTACGCCGCCTTGTGATAAAGGCATTTCATATTTGTGATGTGGTTTGCGGAGAAGAAAATCGGGTGACACCGGAAGGAAGAATGACGGTGGATGCTTCAGTGCTTGATGGAATTCTTTCGAAACATCCGCAGCTTGAGAAGCTCGATATTCAGATCATCCCGCCGCATGCCCATGACCGATTTACCAATACTATGATGGACATCATTCCGATTTCCACGAAGGTACTTGGAAAACTGGGAGACGGGATTACGCATACACTAACCGGCGTTTATGTGATCCTTACCGGAGTGGATGTGAACGGAAAACAGACGCATGAATTTGGATCATCCGAGGGAAATCTGAGGGAAAAATTGTATCTGAATCGCGCCGGAACTCCGGGAGATGAAGATTATATTCTGTCTTTTGACGTGGTGCTGAAAGCGGGAATGGGACAGGAACGCGAGGGGGTTCTTGCGGCGCATCGGGCATGTGACGAGTTTATGCAGATTTTCCGGGAACAGATGAAAAAATTCAGGGGAGATTTGTGTACGGAACGTCATGAGTACCATGATGTTGTGCGAACGGGGAAAAAGCGTGTGCTGATCGTAAAACAGGTGGCGGGTCAGGGTGCCATGTATGACACGTCGCTTTTTGCAAAAGAACCCTCCGGTACCGAAGGAGGACACTCGATCATTGATATGGGAAATATGCCGGTGATCGTGACACCGAATGAATATCGGGACGGAATGATCCGTTCTATGCAGTAGGAGGCAGACAATATGGGAATTGGACCATCTACAAAGGAAACATCTCTGCATCATTTTCGGGATCCGCTGCTGGATGTGGTTTCGGCGGATGAGGATCTGGATCTGATGGGGATTATGATCGTAGGAACACCGGATGACAATGAGGATAAGCTGTTGGTGGGAACGCGTGCTGCTGTATGGGCGGAAGCCATGCGCGCTGACGGAGTGATTCTTTCTTCGGACGGCTGGGGGAACAGTGATGTGGATTTTGCAAATACCGTAGAACAAATGGAAATCCGCGGTATTCCAGTCACAGGACTCAAATTTAGCGGCACAGTGGGGCAGTTTGTTGTGACGAATGATTATCTGGACGGAATTCTGGATATCAATAAAAGTACTGAAGGCGTTGAGACCAATATGGTCGGTGAAAATAATGTAACACAGCTTGATGCCAGAAAGGTGACTGCACTTTTAAAGCTGAAGATGCGAAAAAGAGACGCGTAATACGTCTCTTTTTCTTATGAAATCACATGATTTTTAATGATTGCGCGGATGCTTTCGTTGAGATAAGGTTTGAGCTCTTCAAAAGGCATCGGATCGTTTTCGAGAATTGTGCTGTAAGAAGTAGAGCTTGCAAGCTCAATAATCAGAAACATCATTGTTTCCGGATCGCGGAGTTTAATGACCGGATGCTCGAGAAGGCGGCTGCGGTACAGCTCCTTCACGTTAATCTCTTCTTCGTCATTACTCTGCAGAATTGCCTGCTTGAAGATCCCCCAGCTCAGATTCTTTGAAATAAAACGAAGCATTGGTTTGTTTTCCTGCATACGCTCCAGAATATAATCTACAATAAAAATGATCCGGTCTTCAAACTGAGGAATATGCGAAGCTTCCAGTGCCTGCCAGGCGGAAAGGAAGAGGCTTCCGGTTATTTTTGCGATAAGCCGGTCTCTGAGTTCGTATTTATCTGCAAAATAAAGATAAAAGGTTCCTTTGGCGACACCGGCATATTTGACGATATCACTGATAGAAGTTTTTTCAATCCCCTGCTCCAGGAATAACTCATAGGCGCTCCGGTAGAGGGCGTCGGATTTTTGCTGTTTATTTTCATCTACCTTCCCCATGGTACATTCTCCCTTTTGTATATAATGATAATTTTGCTAAATATTTTTCAATTCGTATTATAAATGCACAGAGTACAAATGTCAATTTTAGCAATTGAAGAAAGAGGTCTGGTCAATAGGGGGATACTCTGATACAATGAATGAGATGTTCATGAAAAGGAGAAACGTATGAGGGAACATTTTACAAAATTAAAACCGGAAGAAATTGTAAAACTGGATGTAGAGTCTCTCTATATCGGAAATCTGAATACAGTGGATGAGGATCTGAATCTGCCATTGTCTGGCAAATATGGCTCTGTCTTGAGCTGGTCTACAGACGAGGAACGGTTTATTCGTGCTGATGGCAGAGTGAATCGTCCATTATATGGAATGGGAAATCGGAAAGTGAAGCTCAGAGTCAGGGCTGTCTGTGGGAACAGAAGTGCGGAACGGGAATTTGAGGCAACAGTTCTGCAGAAAATGAAAGAAAATATAGTGGCTGAAATCCGTGAAGTGAGTCTGACAGCGGTGCCGGGAGAAAAAGTGGATCTGCCGTCGGTGGTGGTTGTAAAAACATTGGATGGACGGTTAACAACGGTGCCGGTTCAATGGGAAGAATATGAACCGCTTTGGGAAGAAGGGGTCACGCGTGTGCGCGGAACTGCTGAGGAATGCAGCAGGCCTGTATGGGCTAACGTGTATTATAATATAGAAGAAACTCGTGCGGTTACTCCGGAAAGAAAAATAGAGTTTTTCCCGATTGAACGGGTATATCTCAAAAAAGGAACGGTTTTTTATGAACGGCAGCAGAATATGGTGAATTATCTTCTGAATATAGATGATGATCAAATGCTGTATAATTTCCGGAAAACATCCGGCCTTGATACGCGCGGCGCAGCTCCTATGACCGGGTGGGATGAGGAGAGCTGCAACTTGAAGGGGCATACGACAGGGCATTATATGTCAGGGCTGGCGCTTGCCTGGGGAGCGACGGGCAAACCCCGATTTCTGGAGAAAATTCATTATATCGTGGATGAACTTGCAAAATGCCAGGAGGCATTTGCTATGACGGGTGAATATCACGAGGGCTATCTGGGGGCTTATTCTGAAGAACAGTTTGACCTTTTGGAAAAATTCACACGCTATCCGGAAATATGGGCACCTTATTATACGTTGGATAAGATTATGTCCGGCTTGTATGACTGTAATCGGATCGCGGGATCCGAAAAAGCGAAAGAGATACTGGACAAGATGGGAGACTGGGTCTATAACAGACTTTCAAGTCTTTCTAAGGATGTGCTTGACCGGATGTGGTCGATGTATATTGCGGGAGAATTCGGGGGGATGATTGGCACAATGGTAAAACTCCACCGGCTTACGGGGAAAGAAACACATTTAGAAGCAGCACATTTGTTTGTGAACGATAAATTGTTCTATCCGATGGAGGAGAATTGTGATACATTAGAAGATATGCACGCCAATCAACACATCCCCCAGATTATGGGTGCAATGGATCTGTTCCAAGTGACAAAAGAAGAGAAATGGTGGAGAATCGGAAGGAATTTCTGGAAAATCGTAACGGGAGGACACACATACTGTATTGGCGGTGTAGGAGAGACTGAGATGTTTCATTGTACCGGTACGACATGTGATTATCTGACGGAAAAAGCGGCGGAGAGTTGTGCGAGTTATAATATGCTTAGATTGACTGCGCAGCTGTTTGAGTATACTGCTGACGGAACAATGATGGATTATTATGACAACACACTTCGTAATCACATTCTGACTTCGGCCAGCCATGAGGATGATGGAGGGACGACTTATTTTATGCCGCTGGGGCCGGGGCAGCAAAAAGAGTATTCGACGACAGAAAATACATGCTGCCATGGAACAGGGATGGAAAGCCGTTTTCGTTATATGGAAAATATTTATGCGGAAGATGAAAAATGTGTATATGTGAATCTTCTGATTGATTCGGTTTTGGAAGGAGAAACTTCTCTTGAAATTGATACAGTGGAAATGGAAGGGATTGTAAAAGTGACTTGCAGGTGTGATATGAACAAGGAACTTAAAATCCATATCCCCTCCTGGGCAAAAGAGGGATTCCGGGCTGAGGTTAATCGGGAAGAACTGTGCAGAAACGATCTTGAAAACGGATATTTCAGCGCCGGGAAAATATGGAAGTCGGGGGATGAAATTGTTCTACATCTGCCGATGCGGCTGCGGATACTGGAAAATCCGTCAGACAGCAGATTTGTCAATCTTGCGTATGGATCGTATATTCTCGCGGCACTGTCTGATAAGATGGCCTTCTTTCCCCTTCCCGATCCTGCGAAGATCCGCCGGCTGGATGGGCAATTACATTTTCGGGCAGATGATCTTGAATTTGTTCCGCTCTGTGAAACAGATCGGCAAAAATATCATGTATATTTTCTCGCACCGGCGGAAGAATAAAGAAGAAACACGTAACGGGATGCCGCAAAAGAAAGGGCCTGATAAAAAGAGAAAAGGCACGACCGCAGTCATGCCTTTTCTTTTTGGTATGTCATTGAGAGGTTTTTCCTCGTTGCCTTGCAGTCTTTTCTATATACAAAGCTGGGGAATGCTCCTCGATAGAGGAAGTATATATTAATTGAGTTTTACCATCGCAGGATTATTCTTGGGGGAAACAATCGGCAATGATATAACTGCAACAGCAACCAATAAGGTTATCACTTAATCAAATAAAAAAGACGGTATCCAACTATGTTGGAAAACCGCCCTTGGTTTATGCCTTTGATTAAGCTGGTTACACTATAACACTTTATTGTGATGGTGTCAATAAGCGAAATGTAAAAAAATGTATTTTTATAAATGCATAGAGGTGGAATGATTGTATCTAAAAAAATACAATATTTTTCGGAAAAGCCTTGAAAATAAGGAAGATATCTTGTATACTGAAAAAGCTGTGACATGATAGCTGTGAAGCGTGAGGTTGCTGCCTGATATGGCAGGTTTTCCGTGGAGCGAATGTCAAGTTAGGAAACTGGCGACAAGTCACTGTACTGAATCATAACAGCCGCTGAGATGCGGTAACAACGTGTGAGTTTCTCACGACACACACGGGGAAGTGTACAGTCACCGCTTGTCGTACTGAGGTTTAAGTACGAAAAGGAGGCGACTTTTTTTATGGCAAGTCAAGTAATGAGAATCACATTGAAGGCATATGACCATCAGCTGATTGATGCATCTGCCAAGAAAATTATCGAAACTGTAAAGAAGAATGGAGCACAGGTTAGCGGACCGGTACCGCTTCCGACAAAGAAGGAAGTTGTAACAATCTTAAGAGCGGTTCACAAATACAAAGATTCCAGAGAACAGTTTGAACAGAGAACTCATAAGAGACTGATCGATATCATTGCACCGACACAGAAGACGGTAGATGCTCTTTCCAGATTGGAAATGCCGGCTGGTGTATACATTGATATCAAAATGAAAACAAAATAAGAACACAGTAATTCCTAAAATTTAGGATGAACACCAATCCGGTGTTCCGCTGTAAATCACAGGAGGTAATTATAATGAAGAAAGCTATCTTAGCTACAAAAGTCGGAATGACTCAAATCTTCAACGAAGATGGAGTATTGACTCCGGTAACTGTTCTTCAGGCAGGTCCGTGTGTTGTAACACAGATCAAGACTGTTGAGAACGATGGTTACAGTGCTGTTCAGGTTGGATTTGTTGACAAGAAAGAAAAGATCGTTAACAAAGACAAAAACGGCAAGAAAGAAATCGTGCACAGACACGGTGTTACAAAGGCTGAAAAAGGACACTTTGATAAAGCCGGAGTAACAGGAAAGAGATTCGTAAGAGAATTCAAATTCGAGAACGCTGATGAATATCAGCTGGCTCAGGAAATTAAAGCTGACATCTTTGAAGCTGGCGACAAAGTTGACGCAACAGCAGTTTCAAAGGGTAAAGGATTCCAGGGTGCAATCAAGAGACATAACCAGCACAGAGGACCTATGGCACATGGTTCTAAATTCCATCGTCATGCAGGTTCAAACGGTGCTTGTTCTGACCCGAGCAAGGTATTCAAAGGAAAAGGAATGCCGGGACACATGGGAGCAAAGAGAATTACAGTTCAGAACCTTGAAGTTGTAAGAGTAGATGCTGAGAACAACCTGCTCTTAGTTAAGGGTGCCGTACCGGGACCGAAGAAATCTTTAGTAACTATTAAGGAATCTGTAAAATCTATCTAAGATTTGCACTAGGAAAGGAGGAACACACAGATGGCAAACGTATCTGTTTACAATATCGAAGGTAAAGAAGTTGGTACAATCGAACTTAACGACGCTATTTTCGGTGTAGAAGTTAACGAACATCTTGTACACATGGCAGTTGTTAACCAGCTTGCAAATAATCGCCAGGGAACACAGAAAGCGAAAACTCGTTCTGAAGTTTCCGGTGGCGGAAGAAAACCGTGGAGACAGAAAGGTACCGGTCATGCAAGACAGGGATCTACAAGAGCTCCGCAGTGGACAGGCGGCGGCGTAGTATTCGCACCGGTTCCGAGAGATTATTCTTTCAAGATGAACAAGAAAGAAAAGAGAGCAGCTCTTAAGTCTGCGCTTACTTCCAGAGTAGAAGAAAACAAATTCATCGTAATTGACGAGATGAACTTTGATGAAATCAAGACAAAGAAATTCCAGGCAGTATTAAACAACCTGTCAGTATCTAAAGCATTAGTTGTATTGGAAGATGGAAATGTGAATGCAGAACTTTCTGCAAGAAACATTGCTGATGTTAAGACAGCTAAGACAAATACAATCAATGTGTATGATATCCTGAAATACAACACAGTGATCGCTACGAAAGCTGCTGTTGAAGCAATCGAGGAGGTGTACGCATAATGGCAAACGTTCAGTATTATGATGTAATCCTTAAACCGGTAATTACAGAAAAGACAATGGAGCTTATGGCTGATAAGAAATACACTTTCTTAGTTCACACAGAAGCTACAAAGAATCAGGTAAAAGAAGCTGTTGAAAAGATGTTCCCGGGAACAAAAGTTGCTGGTGTGAACACGATGAATCTTGACGGTAAGACAAAACGCCGTGGCATGACATTTGGTAAGACAGCAAAAACAAAGAAAGCTATCGTACAGTTAACAGAAGATTCAGCAGAGATCGAAATCTTCCAGGGACTGTAAGAAGAAATTGATTAAACGGTGCAATTCCGTGACACTAATAATTAGAAGTAACGAAAGGAGATAGAGTAATGGGAATTAAAACATACCGCCCATATACACCATCCAGAAGACATATGACCGGTTCTGATTTCTCAGAAATCACAAAGACAACTCCGGAAAAATCCTTAGTTGTATCTTTAAACAAGACAGCCGGACGTAACAATCAGGGTAAAATTACTGTAAGACACCGCGGAGGCGGAGTTAAGAGAAAATATAGAATTGTGGATTTCAAACGTAAAAAAGACGGAATCCCGGCTACTGTAATCGGAATCGAATACGATCCGAACAGAACAGCTAACATCGCACTGATCTGCTATGCAGACGGTGAGAAAGCATACATCCTTGCACCGGAAGGACTTAAGGATGGAATGAAAGTTATGAACGGACCGGAAGCGGAAGTACATGTAGGAAACTGCCTGCCACTCAGCTGCATCCCGGTTGGTACACAGATCCACAACATTGAGCTTCATCCTGGGAAAGGCGGACAGATGGTTCGTTCAGCAGGAAACAGCGCTCAGTTAATGGCTAAAGAAGGTAAATATGCAACACTTCGTCTTCCTTCAGGCGAAATGAGAATGGTTCCGATCGAATGCCGTGCATCAGTTGGTGTAGTTGGCAATGGTGATCACAACCTGGTAAATATCGGTAAAGCAGGACGTAAACGTCATATGGGTATCAGACCTACAGTTCGCGGTTCCGTAATGAACCCGAATGACCATCCGCATGGTGGTGGTGAAGGTAAGACTGGAATCGGTCGTCCGGGTCCGTGTACTCCTTGGGGTAAACCGGCACTTGGTCTTAAGACTCGTAAGAAAAACAAACAGTCTAATAAGCTGATCATCAGAAGAAAAGACGGCAGAGGAATCAAATAGTTAATTTTGAAGGAGGTTAGAACCTATGGCTCGTTCACTTAAAAAAGGACCATTCGCAGATGCAAGTCTGTTGAAAAAAGTGGAAGCAATGAACGCATCAGGAGACAAGAGTGTTATTAAAACATGGTCTCGCCGTTCTACGATCTTCCCGATCATGGTTGGACATACAATTGCAGTTCATGACGGAAGAAAACACGTTCCGGTATATGTAACAGAAGATATGGTTGGACACAAACTCGGAGAGTTCGTTGCAACCAGAACCTATAGAGGACATGGAAAAGACGAAAAGAAATCCAAAGTTAGATAATATTTAACGTATTGAAAGGAGGTTTCATCCCATGGCAAAAGGACATAGAAGTCAAATTAAGAGAGAAAGAAATGCAAATAAAGACACCAGACCATCAGCTAAGTTATCTTACGCTAGAGTCTCTGTTCAGAAAGCATGCTTCGTATTAGATGCCATCAGAGGTAAGGATGTACAGACAGCGCTTGGTATTTTAACATACAACCCAAGATACGCTTCAAGCATTATAAAGAAATTATTAGAGTCAGCAATTGCTAATGCTGAGAATAACAATGGTATGAATGTTGAAAACCTTTATATTGAGGAATGCTACGCAAATAAAGGACCAACAATGAAGAGAATCAGACCGAGAGCACAGGGCAGAGCTTACAGAATCGAAAAGAGAATGAGTCATATTACACTTGTGCTGAATGAAAGATAAGGAGGACAATCATGGGACAGAAAGTTAATCCTCATGGCTTGAGAGTCGGTGTTATCAAAGACTGGGACTCAAAATGGTATGCTGAGAAAGATTTCGCTGATTACCTGGTAGAAGACCACAAAATCAGAGTATTTCTTAAAAAGAAATTATATAGTGCCGGTGTTTCTAAGATTGAAATCGAAAGAGCATCTGACCGTGTGAAGATCATTATTTATACTGCTAAACCGGGTGTTGTAATCGGTAAGGGCGGTTCTGAAATTGAAAAAGTAAAAGCTGAGCTTCAGAAAATGACAGATAAAAAAGTTATCGTTGACATCAAAGAAGTGAAGAGACCGGATAAGGACGCACAGTTAGTAGCTGAGAATATTGCACAGCAGCTGGAAAACCGTATTTCTTTCCGCCGTGCAATGAAGTCCTGCATGTCCAGAACTATGAAAGCAGGAGCACTTGGTGTTAAGACTTCCGTATCAGGACGTCTTGGCGGAGCTGATATGGCTCGTACAGAGTTCTACAGCGAAGGAACAATTCCGCTTCAGACATTAAGAGCAGACATTGACTATGGCTTCGCTGAAGCAGACACGACTTACGGAAAAGTTGGTGTTAAGGTATGGGTATACAAAGGCGAAGTACTTCCAACAAAGGCAAGTAAGGAAGGGAGCGATAAATAATGTTAATGCCAAAAAGAGTAAAACGTAGAAAACAGTTCCGTGGCTCCATGAAAGGTAAAGCATTAAGAGGAAACAAGATCACGAACGGTGAATATGGTCTTGTGGCAATGGAACCATGTTGGATTAAATCCAATCAGATTGAAGCTGCCCGTATTGCTATGACACGTTACATCAAGCGTGGTGGTAAAGTTTGGATCAAGATTTTCCCGGATAAACCAGTAACAACAAAACCGGCTGAAACTCGTATGGGTTCTGGTAAAGGAACTCTGGAATACTGGGTAGCAGTTGTTAAGCCAGGACGTGTTATGTTTGAGCTGTCAGGAGTACCTGAAGAAGTTGCAAGAGAGGCACTTCGTCTGGCTATGCACAAGTTACCATGCAAATGTAAAATCGTTTCTCGTGCAGATTTAGAAGGCGGTGATAACAGTGAAAATTAAGACATTCGTAGAAGATTTAAAAGCAAAATCAGTTGCGGAGCTGAACGAAGAATTAGTAGCTGCTAAAAAGGAACTCTTTAACCTGAGATTCCAGAACGCAACAAACCAGTTAGATAATACAAGCAGAATCAAAGAAGTCAGAAAGAACATCGCAAGAATTCAGACAGTGATTACTGAAAAAGGCAACGAATAAGCAGCGTAGCTTAGAGTGTTCTAGAAAGGAGCAAAACCGTGGAAAGAAACCTGAGAAAAACGAGAGTTGGTAAGGTTGTAAGCAACAAGATGGATAAGACAATCGTTGTTGCAGTAGAAGACCATGTAAAACATCCGCTTTACAATAAGATCGTAAAAAGAACTTATAAGTTAAAAGCGCATGATGAAGAGAATAAATGCAATATTGGCGATAGAGTAAAAGTTATGGAGACAAGACCGTTATCAAAAGATAAAAGATGGAGACTTGTTGAAATCGTAGAAGAAGTTAAATAGTTTGGCTTTGAATAAGTATAAGGAGGTTTACCTGCATGATACAGCAAGAAAGCAGATTAAAAGTAGCTGACAACACAGGTGCTAAAGAATTACTCTGTATCCGTGTATTAGGCGGTTCTACAAGAAGATATGCAGCAATCGGCGACGTGATCGTTGCGTCTGTTAAAGATGCAACACCAGGCGGCGTTGTTAAAAAAGGCGATGTAGTAAAAGCTGTTGTAGTTCGTACTGTAAACAGCACACGTCGTAAAGATGGATCATACATCAGATTTGATGAGAACGCTGCAGTAATTATAAAAGATGACAAAAACCCAAGAGGAACTCGTATTTTTGGACCTGTAGCCAGAGAACTTCGTGAGAAACAGTTTATGAAAATTGTTTCCCTGGCTCCGGAAGTACTGTAAGGAGGTTCGAACATGTCAACAATGAAGATCAAGAAAGGTGATACTGTTAAAGTGATCGCCGGAAAAGATAAAGACAAAGAAGGCAAAGTAATCGCTGTTAATAAAAAAGACGGAACTGTCCTTGTGGAAAATGTTAACATGAGAACAAAACATGCTAAACCGAGCGCTTCCAATCCGGAAGGCGGTATCATCCATCAGGAAGGACCGATCGATGCATCTAACGTTATGTATGTTCATAAAGGACAGGCAGTAAGAGTTGGATTCAAGATGGACGGAGATAAAAAAGTTCGTGTCGCTAAAGTTAAAGGCGGCGAAAACGAAGTGATTGATTAATTCGAGGAAGGAGGTCCAAAGCTTTGAGTAGACTGAAAGAACAGTACCAGAATGAGATCGTTGACGCAATGATCAAGAAATTCGGTTATAAGAATATTATGGAAGTGCCAAAACTCGATAAAGTTGTAATCAACATGGGTGTTGGCGAAGCAAAAGACAATGCGAAAGCATTAGACTCAGCAGTAGCTGATATGGAAAAAATTACCGGACAGAAAGCAGTTCTTACAAGAGCTAAGAAATCTGTTGCTAACTTCAAAATCCGTGAAGGTATGGCAATCGGATGTAAGGTTACTTTAAGAGGCGAGAAGATGTATGAATTCGTTGATCGTCTGATCAACCTTGCACTGCCGCGAGTTCGTGACTTTAGAGGAGTTAACCCGAACGCATTTGACGGAAGAGGAAATTACGCTCTTGGAATCAAAGAGCAGCTGATCTTCCCTGAAATCGAGTACGATAAAGTGGATAAAGTAAGAGGTATGGATGTTATCTTCGTTACAACTGCAAGAACTGACGAAGAAGCTCGTGAATTATTAACACAGTTCAACATGCCATTCACAAAGTAAGGAGGAAATTTTCATGGCAAAGACAGCAATGAAACTGAAACAGCAGCGCAAACAGAAATTCTCCACAAGAGAATACAATCGCTGCAGAATCTGCGGACGTCCACATGCATATTTAAGAAAATATGGAATCTGCCGTGTATGCTTCCGTGAACTGGCATACAAGGGTGAAATTCCGGGCGTTAAGAAAGCAAGTTGGTAGAAAAGGAGGACAATCCAGATGACTATGAGTGATCCAATTGCAGATATGCTTACAAGAATCCGTAATGCAAATACTGCAAAACATGATACAGTTGATGTTCCGGCATCTAAAATGAAAATCGCTATTGCAGACATTCTTCTGAATGAAGGATACATTGCAAAATACGATATCGTAGAAGAAGGCAGCTTCAACACAATCCGCATCACATTAAAATATGGTGCAGATAAGAATGAGAAAGTTATTTCTGGTCTGAAGAAAATCTCTAAACCGGGTCTTCGTGTTTACGCTGGTAAAGACGAACTTCCGAAGGTACTTGGAGGACTTGGAACAGCTATCATCTCTACAAACCAGGGAGTAATTACAGATAAAGAAGCCAGAAAACTTGGTGTAGGCGGAGAAGTTCTCTGCTTTATCTGGTAGTCATAACGCACTCAATGAGTGCATAGCAGCAACTGAAAACAGAGCGGACACAAGCATCCGCTCCGAAAATGTAAGTGTAGGAGGTAAAAGGCATGTCACGTATTGGAAGACATCCGGTAGCGATCCCGGCAGGTGTTACTGTTGAAATCGCAGCAAATAACGTAGTGACCGTTACAGGTCCAAAGGGAACTCTCGTAAGAGAACTTCCGGTTGAAATGGAAATCAAAAAAGAAGGCGACGAAGTTGTAGTAACAAGACCAAACGACTTAAAGAGAATGAAATCTTTACATGGTCTTACAAGAACTCTTATCAACAACATGGTAGTTGGTGTAACCGAAGGCTACCAGAAGGTTCTTGAAATCAATGGTGTTGGTTACAGAGCAGCTAAATCTGGAAATAAGTTAACATTGAGTTTGGGATACTCTCACCCGGTTGAGATGGAAGATCCGGAAGGAATTGAAACAGTTCTTGAAGGACAGAACAAAATCATCGTTAAGGGAATCAGTAAAGAGAAAGTTGGCCAGTACGCAGCTGAAATCAGAGATAAGAGAAGACCGGAACCTTACAAAGGCAAAGGTATCAAATATGCTGATGAAGTTATTAGACGTAAAGTTGGTAAGACTGGTAAAAAATAAGTAAGGAGAGTGTGAACAAATGGTTAGTAAAAAATCTAGAAGCGAAGTTCGTGAAAATAAGCATAGAAAATTACGCAACCGTTTCAGCGGAACTGCTGAAAGACCGCGTCTGGCTGTGTTTAGAAGTAATAATCATATGTATGCTCAGATCATTGACGATACTGTTGGAAATACTCTTGTTTCAGCTTCCACTCTTCAGAAAGATGTAAAAGCTGAACTGGAAAAGACCAACAACGTTGAAGCAGCAGCATACCTTGGAACTGTTATTGCTAAGAAGGCATTGGAAAAAGGTATTACAACAGTTGTATTTGACAGAGGTGGATTCATTTACCACGGAAAAATTAAAGCATTAGCAGACGCAGCTAGAGAAGCTGGTTTGAATTTCTAGTAAGGAGGCGCACACATGAAACAGGAACGTATTGATGCTAAACAGTTAGAACTTACCGAAAAAGTAGTATCAATTAAACGTGTTACCAAAGTTGTTAAGGGTGGTCGTAACATGAGATTCACAGCTTTAGTAGTTGTCGGAGACGGAAACGGCCATGTTGGTGCAGGTTTAGGAAAGGCAGCAGAAATTCCGGAAGCAATCCGCAAAGGAAAAGAAGATGCCATGAAGAAACTCATCACTGTAACATTGGATGAAAATGAAAGTATTACACATGACTATATCGGAAAATTCGGAAGTGCTTCTGTACTTCTGAAGAAAGCTCCGGAAGGTACCGGTGTTATCGCCGGCGGTCCGGCCCGTGCCGTTATTGAGCTTGCAGGAATCAAGAACATTCGTACAAAATCTCTTGGATCCAACAACAAGCAGAACGTAGTACTTGCTACAATCAATGGTTTAAGTGAACTGAAAGCTCCAGAAAAAGTAGCTAAACTTCGCGGAAAATCTGTTGAAGAGATTTTAGGCTAAGGAGGAGATTACAGATGGCAAATTTGAAAATCACATTAGTGAAATCTACAATCGGTGCTGTTCCGAAACATAAAAAAACAGTAGAAGCTTTAGGGCTTAGAAAAGTAAACAAGACAGTTGTATTACCGGATAATGCTGCAGTCAGAGGAATGGTACAGCAGGTAAGACATCTGGTAAAAGTTGAAGAAGAAGCATAAATCTTATAGATAAGGAGGTGTCACAATGGACTTATCAAATTTAAGACCTGCTGACGGAGCAAAACATAGCGATAATTTCAGAAGAGGCCGTGGACACGGTTCAGGAAATGGTAAGACAGCCGGAAAAGGACACAAAGGTCAGAAAGCTCGTTCTGGAGCAACCAGACCAGGTTTCGAAGGTGGTCAGATGCCATTATACAGACGAATTCCTAAGAGAGGGTTCAAATGCAGAAACTCTAAGACAATCGTGGGAATTAATGTCAGCGCTTTAGAAGTATTTGAAAATGATTCAGTTGTTTCCGTTGAGACTTTGATCGAAGCAGGAATCGTTAAGAATCCTAGAGATGGTGTTAAAATTCTTGGAAATGGAGAATTAACCAAAAAGCTTACTGTTCAGGCAGATGCATTCAGTGCAGGTGCTGTAGAAAAGATTGAAGCAGTTGGTGGAAAAGCAGAGGTGATCTAATGCTACAGACATTCCGTAAGGCATTTCAAATTGAAGATATACGGAGAAAAATACTGTATACCCTTGCGATGTTGTTTGTAGTACGTCTCGGGTCACAGCTTCCGACTCCGGGAGTAGATCCGAACTATATTAAGGATTTCTTTGCAAATCAGACCGGTGAAACATTTAATTTCTTTAATGCTTTCACCGGTGGTTCTTTTGAACAGATGTCCGTTTTCGCATTGAGTATTACACCGTATATTACTTCTTCCATTATTATGCAGCTCCTCACAATCGCAATTCCAAAATTGGAAGAAATGCAGAAAGAGGGAGAAGACGGAAGAAAGAAAATTGCTACTATTACACGTTATGTAACGGTAGGTCTGGCGCTGATTGAATCTACTGCCATGGCAGTCGGTTTTGGACGTCAGGGACTTCTGGAAGAATACAATTTTGTAAATGCAGCAATCGTAGTTCTGACACTGACAGCCGGTTCTGCATTCCTGATGTGGATTGGTGAGAGAATTACGGAGAAGGGCGTAGGAAACGGAATTTCTATCGTTCTTTTAATTAATATTCTTTCTCGTGTACCAAGTGATCTTACTACGTTGTACGAAACTTTTGTTAAAGGCAAAGGGCTTGCAAAAGGCGGACTTGCAGCGCTTATCATTCTGGCAATTATTCTTGCACTTGTAGTATTTACAGTTGTACTGCAGGATGCAGAAAGAAGAATTCCGGTTCAGTATTCTCAGAAAGTACAGGGAAGAAGAAGTGTTGGCGGACAGTCAACAAATATTCCGCTTAAAGTAAATACAGCAGGTGTTATTCCGGTTATTTTTGCTTCATCCATTATGCAGTTCCCAATCGTAATTGCCTCATTCCTCGGAAAAGGCAACGGAACGGGAATCGGAAGTGAAATACTTCGTGGATTAAATTCAGGAAACTGGTGCAACCCGTCGCATATCCAGTATTCATGGGGGTTGATCGTATATATTGCGTTGACAGTATTCTTCGCGTATTTCTATACGAGTATCACTTTTAATCCACTTGAGATCGCAAATAATATGAAGAAGAGCGGCGGATTCATTCCGGGTATTCGTCCTGGAAAGCCTACTGTAGATTATCTGACAAAGATTTTGAATTATATTATCTTTATCGGTGCATGTGGTCTTGTAATTGTGCAGGTGATTCCATTCTTCTTTAATGGAGTATTCGGTGCAAATGTTTCATTTGGTGGAACATCTTTGATCATTATCATTGGTGTTGTACTTGAGACTGTAAAACAAATCGAATCACAGATGCTTGTACGAAACTATACGGGATTTTTAAATAATAAAGGAAATGCAATGAAGAACAGTTTCCTTGGATTCTAGAACACAGTGGCTCGTTGTTTTTTATCATTACATATAGATAAATTACAACGAGCTATTTGAACATGTTAAAAAAAGGAGGTAGCAGTATGAAGATTATTATGTTAGGTGCTCCTGGAGCAGGTAAAGGAACTCAGGCAAAGAAAATTGCGGCAAAATATGGTATTCCGCATATTTCAACCGGAGACATTTTCAGGGCAAACATCAAAAACGGAACGGAGCTTGGAAAGAAAGCGAAGACTTATATGGATCAGGGACTCCTCGTTCCGGATGAACTGGTTGTAGATCTTGTAGTGGATCGTGTAAATCAGGAGGATTGTGCAAATGGTTATGTTCTTGATGGATTCCCGAGAACAATTCCTCAGGCAGAAGCGCTGGACAAAGCACTTGCTGCCCAGGGACAGAAAATGGATTATGCCATCGATGTAGATGTTCCGGATGAAAATATTGTTCGCCGTATGGGTGGAAGACGCGCCTGTGTAGGATGCGGCGCTACATACCATCTTGAATATGCACCGACCAGGCAGGAAGGAATTTGTGATGCCTGCGGCGGGGGACTGATTCTTCGTGACGATGATAAACCGGAGACTGTTCTGAAACGTCTTGGTGTATACCATGACCAGACACAGCCGCTGATTGAATATTATACGAATGAAGGAATTTTAAAAACTGTAGATGGAACAGTAGATATGGAAGATGTATTTGCTGCCATCGTTTCTATCTTGGGAGAATAGCTCATGTCAATTACGATTAAATCAGAAAGAGAAATTGAACTGATGACCCAGGCCGGAAGGATTCTGGAAATCGTACATGAGGAGATGGAAAAAGCATTAAAACCGGGAATGACGACACTGGACATTGATGCAATTGGAGAGGAAGTGATTCGCAGCTACGGCTGCGAACCTTCTTTCCTGAATTATAATGGGTATCCGGCATCTATCTGCGTATCGGTTAATGAAGAAGTTGTTCATGGAATTCCATCGCGTAATAGAATCATCCAGGAGGGCGATATTGTAAGTCTGGATGCGGGCCTTATTTATAAGGGATATCATTCCGATGCGGCCAGGACACATGCCGTAGGAGAAATCAGTGAAGAAGCAAAAAAACTGATTGAAGTGACCAGACAAAGCTTTTTTGAAGGAATAAAATATGCAAAAGAAGGCAATTATTTATTTGAGATTTCCGGTGCAATAGGAAGGTATGCTTCCGGATTTGGCTATGGAGTTGTACGGGAGCTGTGTGGACACGGAATCGGAACTCATCTGCATGAGGATCCGGAAATTCCGAATTTTCCGATGATGAGGCGCGGTCCTAAACTGAAAGCCGGAATGACCCTTGCAATCGAGCCGATGATCAATCTCGGAACAGAGAAAGTCAGATGGCTGGATGACGACTGGACGGTTGTGACACGGGATGGAAAGCTGTCGGCACATTATGAAAATACAGTGCTGATCACAAAAGGAGACCCCATACTTTTGACACTTGGCGGCAGGGAGAAATAAATCGGTGTAGCACAGTGAGGCGCGAAGAAATGGAAAGATGGGAAGAAGGGATGCTTGCCAGATCGCTGGCAGGGCATGATAAAGAAAAAGTTTATGTCATAATTAAAATAGAAGATGCATATGTATATCTGTCAGACGGAAATAACAGAAAAATGGATAATCTGAAAAAGAAAAAGAAAAAACATGTGCAGCTCATTCGGATAAAACATGAAATAGATTCAGCAGATGATGCAACGATCAAGAGGATATTGAAAGAGTACAGTAAATCACTGACAGGAATGAAGGAGGAATCTTAATATGTCAAAGGCAGATGTAATCGAAATTGAAGGGACTGTTGTAGAAAAACTTCCAAACGCAATGTTCCAGGTTGAGCTTGAGAATGGACATCAGGTTCTGGCTCACATCAGCGGAAAGCTCCGCATGAATTTTATCAAGATATTACCGGGAGATAAAGTTACATTGGAACTTTCCCCATATGATTTATCAAAAGGAAGAATTATCTGGAGAGATAAATAAAATAACTATTGACTTTATATTTTGTATAATGCTATAATATTAGGCGAACTGCTGTCGGGTATTGTTGGACAGCGGTGAGAAAATGCAAACTGGCAAGGTATGAAAGGAGGATTTGACATGAAGGTTAGATCATCAGTAAAACCGATTTGCGAAAAATGCAAAGTTATCAAAAGAAAAGGAAGCGTCAGAATTATCTGCGAAAATCCGAAACATAAACAGCGTCAGGGTTAGTGCCGACGAGCCCAAGGTGACAGAGAACCTTAGGCATACGAAGCAAAAAAATCTCGGAGACGACATGTTTATATTAATTTAGGCGGCTGATAGTACGATACGCCAGGATGTGTGTAGGGCGTTGAATACTATTTCAAATATACAGGGAAACACCCCACCTGCCGTAAAGCTAAAGCGGTGGTTTCAAGTATATTGCTTACAATACCGGCGGTCATTAGCCGAAAGATCGGTTGCCGGAAAGGATGCGAATACCGACGCATCTGGGCTGGTATATCGGACAACCCATAGAAAAATATGAAAACAGGTCCGGTAGGGTGCCTTTGATAACGGGAAACCCTCAGCCTCAATTTAGGACAGTATCAAAAAATGAATCGAATGGAGGAAATCACAAATGGCTCGTATTGCAGGTGTAGACTTACCAAGAGACAAACGTGTAGAAATCGGATTGACTTATATCTACGGAATCGGTAGAACAAGCTCAAACCGTATTCTTGCAGAAGCTGGAGTTAATCCAGATACCCGCTGCAGAGACTTAACAGATGATGAAGTTAAGAAGATCAGTGCAGTAATCGACGAAACTCAGATGGTAGAAGGTGATCTCCGCAGAGAGATCGCTCTGAACATCAAGAGACTTCAGGAAATCGGATGCTATAGAGGAATCCGTCACAGAAAAGGACTTCCGGTTCGTGGTCAGAAGACAAAGACAAACGCAAGAACAAGAAAAGGTCCGAAGAGAACAGTTGCAAATAAAAAGAAATAATTTGAGAAACAGATAACAGTATAATAGGAAAGTGTAGGTTAGTTTTATTATGGCTAAAAAAGTTACAAAAAAAGTGACAAAAAAACGTGTCAAGAAAAACGTTGAACGCGGACAGGCACATATCCAGTCATCTTTCAATAATACAATCGTTACTTTGACAGATGCTCAGGGAAATGCTTTATCATGGGCAAGTGCAGGTGGTCTGGGATTTAGAGGTTCAAGGAAATCTACTCCTTATGCAGCTCAGATGGCAGCAGAGACGGCAGCTAAAGCAGCTTTAGTTCATGGTCTTAAATCAGTAGATGTATTCGTAAAAGGACCTGGTTCAGGAAGAGAAGCAGCAATCCGTGCACTCCAGGCATGCGGAATTGATGTAACAAGCATCAGAGACGTAACACCGGTACCGCACAATGGATGCCGCCCACCGAAGAGAAGAAGAGTCTAGTCGAATTATTATAGGAGGATAAAGAGCATGGCAGTAAATAGAGTTCCGGTTCTGAAAAGATGCCGTTCATTAGGAATGGATCCGGTATATTTAGGAATTGATAAAAAGTCTAACAGACAGTTAAAAAGATCTAATAGAAAAATGAGCGAGTATGGTCTGCAGTTACGCGAGAAACAGAAAGCTAAATTTATCTATGGTGTATTAGAGAAACCTTTCAGAAACTACTTCGAAAGAGCAGAACGCATGAAAGGTATGACAGGTGACAATCTGATGGTTCTTCTTGAATCAAGACTGGACAATGTTATTTTCCGTCTTGGTTTCGCAAGAACAAGACGTGAAGCAAGACAGATCGTAGATCATAAGCATGTACTTGTAAACGGAAATCAGGTAAACATTCCATCATACCAGATCAAAGCTGGTGATGTTATCGAGATCAAAGAAGGAAAGAAGAGCCTTCAGAGATACAAAGACATTATGGAAGTTACTGCTGGACGTATGGTTCCGGATTGGCTTGAGGCAGACGCAGAGGCTTTAAAAGGAACTGTAAAAGAGCTTCCGCTTCGCGAAGCAATTGATGTTCCGGTAGACGTAATGATGATTGTCGAGTTATATTCTAAATAAAACACATTCATTTAAGAAGATGCAGTACTTAACGAACCTGATTTTCGGGTTCGTTAAGGTGCTGTTAAAAAGAATACCCGGCTATCCTGCAGGGAGGAGGGTCCGGGACAAAGCAACCCTCAACATTCAAAAACCCATAAGGAGGGACCAAAATAGTGTTTGATTTTAATAAACCAAATATTGAAATTACAGAAATTTCTGAAGATAAAAAATATGGCAGATTCGTAGTAGAGCCTCTGGAAAGAGGATATGGTACGACGTTGGGTAACTCTTTAAGAAGAATCATGCTTTCTTCTTTACCGGGTGCAGCAATCAGCCAGATTAAAATCGACGGTGTACTGCATGAATTCAGCTCCATTCCTGGAGTTAAGGAAGATGTAACTGAAATCATCATGAATTTGAAATCCCTGGCAATCAAGAATACTTCCGAAACAGATGAACCGAAGACTGCATATATCGAGTTTGAAGGTGAAGGTGTTGTAACGGGAGCAGATATTCAGGCAGATTCTGATATTGAAATCATGAATCCTGATACAGTGATTGCTACATTGAATGGCGGAACTGACAGCAAGCTTTACATGGAACTGACCATTACAAAGGGAAGAGGATATGTAGGCGCTGACAAGAATAAGACGGAAGATATGCCGATTGGTGTGATTCCGATAGATTCCATCTACACCCCGGTTGAACGTGTAAATCTTACTGTACAGAATACACGTGTCGGCCAGATTACAGATTTTGATAAGCTTACATTGGATGTATGGACCAATGGAACACTTGTGCCGGACGAGGCAGTCAGTCTGGCGGCAAAAGTACTCAATGAACATCTGAAATTATTTATCGATCTTTCCGAAGTGGCTCAGGCTGCAGAAGTTATGATTGAAAAAGAAGATGATGAAAAAGAAAAAGTACTTGAGATGAGTATTGATGAACTTGAACTTTCAGTACGTTCATACAACTGTCTGAAGAGAGCAGGTATCAATACGGTAGAAGAACTTACAAACAGAACACCTGAAGATATGATGAAAGTTCGTAATCTTGGACGTAAATCACTCGAAGAAGTTCTGGCTAAATTAAAAGAACTTGGCTTAGAGTTAAGCCAGGGAGAGGAATAGAGCGGACAGCTCTGCCTTATTTAAGTAACTATCTGGCTAGTAAGCCCGATGAAAGCATAACCAGATGGCATATCCCGGTAAGTCCAAAGAAGCACGCGATATGTCCCGAATAAATGGAGGATTAAGAAAATGGCAAAATATAGAAAACTTGGCAGAACATCAAGTCAGAGAAAAGCTTTATTAAGAAACCAGGTAACAATGTTACTTCAGCATGGTAAAATCAGAACAACAGAAGCTAAGGCAAAAGAAATCCGTAAAATTACGGAAAGCCTGATCGCACTTGCTGTAAAAGAAAAAGATAATTATGAAGAAGTAACCATTAAAGCTAAAGTGGCAAGAAAAGATAAAGACGGCAAGAGAGTAAAAGAAGTTGTTGATGGTAAGAAAGTAACCGTTTACGATGAAGTTGAAAAAACAATCAAAAAGGATAATCCGTCAAGACTTCATGCAAGACGTCAGATGCTCAAAGTTCTTTATCCTGTAACAGAAGTTCCGGCTGCTGCAGCAGGTAGAAAGAAAAATACGAAAGAAGTTGATCTTGTAGATAAACTGTTTACAGAAATTGCTCCTAAATATGCAGATCGTAATGGTGGATATACAAGAATTATCAAAATCGGACAGCGTAAAGGTGACGCTGCAATGGAAGTTCTTATCGAATTAGTTTAATACTGACGATAAAGATGCAGACCGCATATCATTGAGATGTGCGGTCTTTTCAAATATATTGAATGATGATATGCGAAAGGAAGAACCTCGATGAAATGGAAAGCAGCTGCTCTTTTAACGGCAATATGTTTCGTATTTACGATTTCGAAAATCGGACTGGGATGTACCGGAGAAAGAAGAAACGGCAGCGGTCAACAGGAAGAATTTGATTATCTCATCACAGTAGGAATGGTTCAGGGAGGAGAGGATTCTTTGTGGAAAGATGCCAACACTGAATCCTTCCAATCCATCTTTACGGAAGAAAATGGTTATAAGTTCTTGTTTGAGGACGCTGGGATGGATCAGGAGAAACAGATAGAGGCGGTTAAAAGATTCGCAGAAACCGGTGTCGATTACATTCTTTTAAATCCGGTTGCGGAAATGGGGTGGGAAGAGGTTTTAAGCGATGTGAAAAAAGCAGGCAGTTCCCTCATTCTTGTAAACCGGCAGATTGACGACAATGATACGACACAGTATGAATGCTGGATTGGCAGCAATTATGAAGAACAGGGTAAGCAGGCGATGAAGTGGCTTGAAGATAATCTTGAAAGAGAAGAGAAAGAAGATACGGAAGATACAGAGGATACGGAGAACCAGGAAGTAGATGAAGATGAACTGGATATAGCTATGATACAGGGAAGTATAGGTTCTCCAGAACAAATGGAACGTGCAGAAGGATATCAAAAGATTCTTGGTAAACACCCTGAGTGGAGAATCGTAGGACAACAGACTGCTGAAAATGACAGAGAGACAGCAAAAGAGGTGATGATGCTGTTTTTAGATCAGGAGATAAAACTTGACGTCGTTATAGCTGAAAGTGATCAAATGGCGCTGGGGGTAATCGATGCACTTGAAGAAAGGGAGATGAGTTATGGTGAGGATGGGGATGTTATACTTATTTCTTTTGACGCGGGAAAAGAAGGTCTTGAAGCAGTACAGGCAGGGAAAATAAATGTGTCATTCGAATGCACGCCGCTACTGGCACCTAAGACTGCTGAGATAATTCAGAAACTTGAGGCCGGTATCAATATTGATAAAAAACAATATGTCAAAGAGAATTATTATGATTTTAACAGTGATCTGGAAGAAATCATAGAAAAAAGGTCATATTAAGCTCTGAGTATCACATTCTTGACTAAGACGAACTGGATGCTTATAATAAAATTATCTTGTATATTTCATTTTAAGATATGGAAAAGGAGAATGCTATATGAAGATAGGAATTGCGAATGATCATTCTGCTGTTGACATGAAAAAACAGATCGTGGAATATCTGGTTGAACAGGGATATGAAGTCATTAATTACGGAACAGATTCATATGAAAGTTGTAACTATCCGGAATATGGAGAAAAGATTGCACATGCAGTGGCTGATGGAGAAGTTGAACTGGGTATAGCAATCTGTGGAACCGGTCTGGGGATTTCTCTTGCCGCAAATAAAGTACGCGGAATCCGTGCAGCGGTATGTTCCGAGCCATACACGGCAAGAATGGCCCGTGAACATAATAATGCCAATATACTTGCATTTGGTGCAAGGGTGATCGGTATAGAGACTGCAAAAATGATCGTGGACGAGTGGCTGCAGGCAGAATTCAAGGGAGGACGTCATCAGGATCGTGTCGATATGATCATGGCTATTGAAGAACGTCAATAGTTCCACTTGCTTGTTTTTGAAATTTACATAAAAGTTTAAGCTGTAAAATGTCTGGTAATAGAAAACAGATGCTTTACAGCTTTTTTTACTGAATTGTTTTGTATGTATGGATTAATACAGATTTTTTCAAATATATGATGTCAAGTAAAAAAATATGAGAAAAATCATTGTGATTTTTGTGCATATTTGGAATTGATATTGCGAAAATATGAAAATATGTATACATACAACTTTGATACAAATAAATACAAGTTTAAAATTTGTACAAAAAGTTGTACTTGATTTTGTAATATATTACGTCTTGCTAAATGAAAAGTTGTGTTGTATATTAATACCATAAACAAAAATGATGAGACGGAAAAATATACAAATTAAACAAAAAGAGGTTTGTAACCCGTTCATCAGGAGAATTTAAAGGAGGAAAAGAAGCATGAAAAAGAGAATTCTCAGCGTAGCTCTTGTAGCAGTAATGGCACTTTCGCTTGCTTTTACAGGATGCGGCAACAAATCATCAGAAGGCGGAAGCAGTGAAGGTGAATCAACTTCCACAGAGAGCAATGGTAAAAAAGTTGGTGTGGCAATGCCGACCCAGAGCTCAGAGAGATGGATCAGAGATGGCCAGAACATGAAAGAAAAACTTGAGGAAATCGGATACGAAGTTGACCTTCAGTATGCAGAAGACGATGTACAGGCTCAGGTTTCTCAGATTGAAAACATGATCGCAAAAGGTGCTAACTGCCTGGTTGTTGCAGCTATCGACTCTTCAGCTCTTGTTAACGTACTTGCTCAGGCTAAGTCCAATGACATCCCGGTTATCGCTTATGACCGTCTGCTGATGGATACAGATGCTGTAAGCTACTATGCATCTTTCGATAATGAAGGTGTTGGTAGAAAGATCGGTGAATACATCGAAGAAAAAGCAGGTCTGAAAGATGCTACAGAGCCACAGACAATTGAATTCTTCATGGGATCTCCGGATGACAACAACGCAGTTCTTCTTCACAAAGGTGTTATGGGCGTTCTTCAGCAGTACCTTGACAGTGGAATGCTTGTATGTAAATCAGGAAGAACATCATTCGAAGATACATGTATCTTAAGATGGTCTCAGGAAACAGCTCAGCAGAACTGTGAAAACTACTTATCAGGATTCTATGCAGACGAAGATCTTGACATTTGCTGTTCAGCATTTGACGGCTTCTCATATGGTATCAAAGCAGCTCTTGAAGGCGCTGGATATACAGAAGCTAACTGGCCGCTGATCACAGGACAGGATGCAGAAGTTATGGCAGTTAAGAACATTATCGCTGGCAAACAGACAGCTACAATCTTCAAAGATACAGGACTTCTTGCTGAAAAATGTGTAACAATGGTTCAGGCAGTGCTTGAAGGAAAAGAACCGGAAATCAATGATACCGAAACATATGACAATGGTAAATTAGTAGTTCCTTCTTACCTTTGCGAACCAGTAGCTCTTGACGCAGATAACTACAAAGAACTTGTAGTAGACAGCGGATACTACACAGAAGAAGAAATTCAGAACGCAGAATAATCTGAATAATGTTTGAGTCAGGGCGGCGGCGACATTGCCGCCGCCCTGATTTTTAAAATTCTTATTACGGAGTAAAGTCCCTGAAAGTAATTCGGGGAGCGGGAGAAACCTCAGGCATGAGCAGGGGGAGTTTGAGTTTGAAAACGAAGCCGTAAGGCTTTGGAAATATAAAAGAAAAGGAGCTGAGAAAATGTCTGATTACATTCTGGAAATGAACCATATCACCAAAGAATTCTCAGGCGTAAAGGCGTTGGACGATGTAAACCTTAAGGTTAAACGTGGTGAGATTCATGCACTTTGCGGTGAAAATGGTGCTGGAAAATCAACCTTGATGAATGTATTATCCGGTATCTATCCGTTCGGTACATATTCTGGTGATATCGTTTATAACGGAGAAATCGTGAAAAATCATAACATCAAGGACAGTGAGAAAAAAGGTATTGTAATTATTCATCAGGAACTTGCGCTTAGCCCATATCTTTCTATCGCAGAAAACGTTTTTATGGGAAATGAGCAGACTTCTATGAAGGGAGTTATTGACTGGACACAGACACATAATAAAGCCCAGGCAATGCTGGAAAAGGTTGGACTTTACAATGAAAACCTGGATGCACCGATCAATACATTGGGTGTTGGAAAGCAGCAGCTGATTGAAATTGCTAAAGCGCTTGCTAAAAAGGTTGATCTGTTGATCCTGGACGAGCCGACGGCAGCTTTGAATGATGAAGAAAGTGCACAGCTTTTGGAAATCATGTTGAAACTGAAATCACAGGGAATCACATGTATCATTATCTCACATAAACTGAATGAAATCAGTTATGTCGCAGACGCTATCACTGTTATCCGTGATGGACATACGATTGAAACTCTTACGAAAGGAATCGATGATTTTTCAGAAGACCGTATCATTAAGGGCATGGTTGGTCGTGAACTGACAAACCGTTATCCGGAAAGAAATCCTGAAGAATGTCCGATCGGAGATGTTGTAATGGAAGTTAAGGATTGGAATGTATTCCATCCGGAAGATCCAAACCGCCAGGTGCTGAAAAATGTAAACTTGAAAGTTCGTGCAGGTGAGGTTGTAGGTCTTGCCGGTCTGATGGGGGCAGGAAGAACAGAGTTTGCAATGAGCCTTTTCGGACGTGAATATGGTCAGAAAATTTCCGGACAGATTTTTATGCACGGAAAAGAAGTCAAGATCAAGAATGTAAGGGATGCTATTGCTAACAAGATTGCATATACTTCTGAAGACAGAAAGACATATGGACTTGTATTGATCAATGATATAAAGTGGAATATGACACTGGCTGCTCTTCGTGGATTCTTCTCTAAAAATGGTATTGTAAATGCCAATGAAGAAGTTCTTGCGGCAGAAAAATACAAAAAGCTTATTAATATCAAGGCAAATTCCATTGACCAGGCAGTTGGTTCCCTGTCAGGTGGTAACCAGCAGAAAGTAGTTTTGTCTAAATGGATGCTGACAGAGCCGGATGTATTGATTCTGGACGAGCCTACCCGTGGTATTGACGTAGGAGCAAAATACGAAATTTATTGTGCGATCAATGATTTGGCAAAGGCTGGAAAAGCGGTCATCGTTATCTCTTCTGAAATGCCGGAAATCATTGGAACCTGTGACAGAACCTATGTATTGAACGAGGGGCAGATCGCAGGCGAATTATCAAAAGAAGAGTTATCTCAGGAAAAGATTATGAAATGCATTATGCAGCATAATAACAGGAAAGGGGAATAACAATGGAGAAGAAAAAAACAGTTAGTCTTGATTTAAAGCAGTTCAGTATGGTGCTTGCTTTAATAGCAATTTTTATTATCTTTTATTTCTTGACAGGTGGAGTTAATGCGACACCTATGAATATGAACAACCTGATCATGCAGAACAGTTATGTTGTCATTCTTGCAACCGGTATGCTGCTTTGCGTATTGACTGGTAACGTTGACCTTGGTGTTGGTTCTTATGTAGCACTTTGTGGTGCAATCGCTGCGAAACTGGTAGTTGAGAATGGTATGAACATTCCGCTTGCATTCCTTATCACAATCCTTGTTGGAACGGCATTCGGTGCATTTAACGGATTTTTTATTGCTTACCTTGATATTCCGCCATTCGTAGTAACACTGGCTGGTATGCTTATTGGACGTGGTCTTACATATACACTTCTTGAATCAAAGACAGTTGGACCGCTTCCGGACGCATACGTTAAAGTAGGTGCTGGCTTCTTTATTACAAATAAGATCCAGATGGGTTCAGGTACACTTGATATCGTATGTATTATCGTTGCAATTATTGCAACAGCCTTGATCATTTTCTCAGAATTGAAATCTATTAAAACAAGACAGAAATATGGTCTTGCCATTGTTACTCCATGGCAGACAATTGTGAAACTTGCAGTTATCATTGCAATTGTATGGTTCTTCTTCTATAAACTTGCAAGATACAATGGTATCCCGATCGTGCTGATCATCATGGCTGTTATCGTTGGTATTTACCATTTCATTACAAGTAAGACCGTACCTGGACGTCAGATCTATGCTTTGGGTGGTAATGCTAAGGCAGCAAGACTTTCAGGTATCGACACCAGAAAAGTATTCTTCTGGGTATATACAAACATGGGATTCCTTGCAGCTATCGCTGGTATCGTATTATCAGCACGTAACGCATCCGCTACACCGAAGGCCGGTGACGGATTCGAGCTTGACGCGATTGCATCCTGCTACATCGGTGGTGCAGCAGCAGCCGGTGGTATCGGTACTGTAATCGGTGCAGTAGTCGGAGCGTTCGTTATGGGTGTTCTGAACAACGGTATGTTCCTTGTTGGACTTTCTACAGACCTTCAGAAAGTAGTAAAAGGTCTTGTACTTCTTGGAGCTGTAACATTTGATATCGTTTCTAATAAAAAGAAAAAATAATTGTTAAGATGAATATCGGGCGAAGCTTGTCTGGGCTTCGCCCTGATACAAAGGGGGACAGATAACCATGGAAGAGTTACTGGCCAAATATGAAGAAATCTTAAGATGGCTGAAATCACGTTTAGAAAATGGAGAATTGAAGCCAGGTGATCGCGTAGAATCGGAACATCAGTTGTGCGCACACTTTCGTGTGAGCCGTCAGACAGTACGTCATGCAATTGCGCTTCTGGAAGAAGAAGGAATTGTGGAGAGACGAAGAGGAAGTGGCACCTATATAAAAGCTACTGTGAATGTACAGGAAAAGGAAGAAAAAACCATGCAGGTTGCGGTTATGACAACCTATGTGCAGGAATACATTTTTTCTTCAATTATACAACAGATTGAGAATGAATTATCCCGTGCGGGATATGGTTTGCAGATTTCTTTTACGAACAATGCAGTCGAAAAAGAAAGATTCGTTTTGAAAAATATTTTGGAGAAAAACATGGTAGACGGTCTGATCGCAGAAACGACCAAGAGTGGTCTGCCAAATCCAAATTTAGATATATACAGGAAAATAATGAATAAGGGAATCCCGGTACTTTTCATTAACAGCTATTATCCGGGACTTGATATTCCACATGTTTCGCTGAATGATAAAATGGCAGGGAAAATGGTTACCAATCATCTTCTGAAGTGCGGACATCGCAATATTGGTGCGATTTTCAAGGCTGATGATGGACAGGGGCATCACAGATATGCCGGATATGTGGAAGCTTTGATGGAAGCAGAAATTAAAATAAAAGGGATGCAGGTGATCTGGATCGACACGGAGGAAGTCAGACACATGAAGGAAGATGCCAGCTGGATACTCAGGCGTCTTCAGGGATGTACTGCATGTGTATGCTACAACGATGAAGTTGCTACAAAGCTGGTTGCAATCTGTCTGGAACAGGGGATTCGTGTTCCGGAGGATCTGTCTATTATCGGAATCGATGATTCAGATTTGGCGAATTATTGCGAAGTACCTTTGACTTCTGCAAAAAATCCGGTAAGGGATCTGGGCAAAATAGCGGCGCTGGAAATGCTCGAAATGATGAAAGGAATGCCGGTACCGAAAGTGACAGAGTTGGATCCTGAGATTGTGAATCGCAATTCAGTACGTCTGAGAGATGGATTTTAGTAAAATGATAAGATTGATAAGACGCAGGTCTTTCAAATAAAAAAGAAAGGGAAAGGTGTAAAAAGCTATGAGTGATGTAAAGAATGCCATTGTAAATGGGAAAACCTCATTGGGAATTGAATTTGGTTCGACCCGTATTAAGGCAGTTCTGGTAGGGGAGGATAATGCACCGATTGCTTCCGGCAGCCATGAATGGGAGAACCGATATGTGGATGGTGTCTGGACCTATACGCTGGAGGATATATGGACCGGATTGCAGGACTGTTACAAGAATCTGACAGAGGATGTAAAGGAACAGTACGGAGTTGCTTTAGAGACTGTCGGTGCCATTGGATTCAGTGCAATGATGCATGGATATATGGCATTTAACAAGGATGGCGAACTTCTTGTACCGTTCCGTACCTGGAGAAATACAATTACCGGACCGGCTTCCGAAGAACTGACTAAATTATTTGATTTTCATATTCCGCAGAGATGGAGCATTGCTCATCTGTATCAGGCAATATTAAATGGGGAAGAACACGTAAAAGATGTAACATTCTTTACAACGCTGGCAGGATATATCCACTGGCAGTTGACTGGTGAAAAGGTACTTGGAGTTGGCGAAGCTTCCGGTATGTTCCCGATTGATATTGCAACAAGAAACTGGAACGAGAGAATGATTGCTGCATTCGATGAACTGGTTGCACCGAAAGGATATCCGTGGAAACTGGAAGAAATTCTTCCGAAAGTACTTCTTGCAGGAGACAAAGCAGGTGTTCTTACAGAAGCAGGTGCAAAACTTCTGGATCCGACCGGAACATTGAAAGCCGGAATTCCGGTATGCCCGCCGGAAGGTGATGCGGGAACCGGTATGGTTGCAACAAACAGTGTAAAAGTGCGTACAGGAAATGTTTCTGCCGGTACCAGTGTATTTGGTATGGTAGTTCTGGAGAAAGAGCTTCAGAAAGTTCACGATGAAATCGATTTGGTGACGACTCCGGCAGGCGATCTTGTGGCAATGGTTCATTGCAATAACTGTACTTCAGACTTGAATGCATGGGTGGGAATCTTTAAGGAATTCGCAGAGGCATTTGGAATGGAAGTGGATATGAATAAACTGTTCGGTACACTTTACAATAAAGCATTGGAAGGTGATGCGGATTGTGGCGGATTGCTGGCTTACAATTATTTCTCTGGCGAGCATATTACCGGATTTGAAGAGGGACGTCCGTTATTTGTACGTACACCGGACAGCAAGTTTAATCTCGCTAATTTCATGAGAGTGAATCTGTTCGCATCTCTTGGAGTGCTGAAAGCAGGAATGGATATTCTTCTGAAAGAAGAGGGAGTGAAGCTGGATGAAATTCTGGGTCATGGCGGCCTTTTCAAGACGAAAGGCGTAGGACAGGGAATTCTGGCAGCAGCTCTTAATACTCCTGTTTCTGTAATGGAAACTGCAGGAGAAGGCGGTGCATGGGGAATTGCTCTTCTGGCTTCTTACATGATCAACAAAGAAGAAGGAGAAGCCCTGGATGCTTATCTGGCAAACAGAGTATTTGCCGGTCAGGCAGGAAGCAGAATGGAACCGGATCCGAAGGATGTAGAAGGATTTGATGTATTCAGCAAGAGATATCTTGAGGGACTTCCGATTGAACGAGCAGCCGTTGACTCTCTGAAATAATATATTTTAAATGAGGAGGCGTAAAAGTGTTAGAACAACTGAAAAAAGAAGTATATGAGGCTAATATGTTACTTCCTAAATATGGTCTTGTTACATTTACGTGGGGTAATGTAAGTGGAATTGACCGTGAAAGCGGATTGTTTGTTATCAAACCAAGTGGGGTTGAATATGATAAACTGACTCCGGAAGACATGGTAGTTATGGATCTTGAAGGCAATAAAGTAGAAGGACGTTACAATCCGTCTTCTGATACAGCAACACATCTGGAGCTCTATAAAGCGTTCCCGGATATGGGAGGAATTGTTCATACACATTCACCTTGGGCAACAAGCTGGGCTCAGGCAGGAAGAGGAATTCCTTGCTATGGAACGACTCATGCAGATTACATGTATGGAGAGATCCCATGTGTTCGCAATCTGACCAAAGAAGAAATTGATGAAGCCTATGAAAAGAATACAGGCCTTCTGATCGTAGAACATTTTAAAGGAACTGAATATATGGCAATGCCGGCAGTACTCTGCAAGAACCATGGTCCGTTTTCATGGGGAAAAGACGCACATGATGCAGTACATAATGCAGTAGTACTGGAAGAAGTTGCTAAGATGGCAGCGCGCTGCGAGATGATCAATCCCGATGTGAAACCGGCACCGCAGGAACTGCAGGACAAGCATTATTACAGAAAACACGGCGCAAATGCGTACTATGGACAATAAGCTATGAGGGCGGAATTTGAGAAGAAGCTGTTGGCTGCTTGCAGACAAAAAGCTTCTGACAGAATTCCATGCGAATGCTAATGAGCATCGAACGGGCGCGCCCGTGAGATGGGCCCTAATTGCCACTTAAATCATTCGACAAACAAACAAAAAATAAAAAAGGAGATTACAATTATGTTAGCATGCAAAGATTACAAGTTTTGGTTTTGTACAGGTTCTCAGGATTTATATGGAGATGAATGCCTTGCGCATGTAGCTGAGCATTCAAAAATCATCGTAAAAGCTTTGAACGATTCCGGAATTCTTCCATATGAGATCATCTGGAAACCAACCTTAATCACAAATGAAGTGATCAGAAAGACATTTAACGAAGCGAATACGGATGAAAACTGTGCAGGTGTTATTACATGGTGTCATACTTTCTCTCCGGCAAAATCATGGATTTTAGGTTTGAAAGAACTCAGAAAACCGCTGCTTCATCTTCATACACAGTTTAACCGTGAAATCCCTTATGATACGATCGATATGGATTTCATGAATGAAAACCAGGCTGCTCATGGAGACCGTGAATTCGGACATATTTTCACACGTCTTAACAAAAGCCGCAAAGTAATCATGGGATACTGGGAAGATAAAGATACTCAGGAAAGAATCGCATCCTGGATGAGAACCGCAATTGGTGTGATCGAAAGCAGTCATGTTCGTGTTATGCGTATTGCAGATAACATGAGAAACGTAGCTGTAACAGAAGGCGATAAAGTAGAAGCACAGATTAAGTTCGGCTGGGAAATCGATGCTTATCCGGTAAATGAAATTGCTGATGCAGTAAAAGATGTTGCACAGGGTGATATCGATGCTTTAGTTGAAGAATACTATGATAAATATGAGATCCTTCTGGAAGGAAGAGACGAAGCTGAGTTCAGAAAACATGTAGCAGTACAGGCTCAGATTGAAGTTGGATTTGAGAAATTCCTTGAAGAGAAAAACTATCAGGCGATCGTTACACACTTTGGCGATCTGGGAGCTCTTCAGCAGTTACCGGGACTTGCAATCCAGAGATTGATGGAAAAAGGTTATGGATTTGGAGCTGAAGGTGACTGGAAGACGGCAGCAATGGTTCGTATCATGAAGATCATGACTCAGGGAATGAAGAATGCAAAAGGAACTTCTTTCATGGAAGATTATACCTATAATCTGGTTCCGGGCAAAGAAGGTATTCTGCAGGCACACATGCTTGAGGTTTGCCCGACAATTGCAGATGGTCCGATCAGCATCAAATGTCAGCCACTTTCTATGGGCAATAGAGAAGATCCGGCACGTCTTGTATTTACTTCAAAGACAGGTCCGGCTGTTGCAACATCACTCATTGACCTTGGTGACAGATTCCGTCTGATTATCAATGACGTAGACTGCAAGAAAGTTGAAAAACCGATGCCGAAGCTTCCGGTTGCAACTGCATTCTGGACACCGCAGCCGAATCTGAAGACAGGCGCTGAAGCATGGATCCTTGCAGGCGGAGCACATCATACTGCATTCTCTTATGACCTGACTGCTGAGCAGATGGGAGACTGGGCAGAAGCTATGGGTATCGAAGCTGTTTACATTGATAAGGATACAACGATCAGAAACTTCAAGAATGAATTGATGTGGAATGAAGCTGCATTCAGAAAATAAGATGAAGAGTCCGAAGGATAAATAGAATTTGAAATTATCCGAAGATAAAAAGGAGTGGCAAGATGCCACTCCTTTTATAACATTCGCATACACACATTAAAAGAATACGTTTCCTCCAACAAGTACTCCGGCATGTCCACTCCAGGAGGCACGGAATGAATAACAGTCTTTAACAGCGGCAAGCCTTGCACCTCCAAGTGCATCCTGAGCGACTTGATAGCAAAGTGAAGCAGGACCTTTGTTCAGTACCCGGTTCAGCGATCCGTTCCAGGTGGGTGAGAATTGTCCTTTCTGGTAGATCACGTCGTAAAGTGTGTTGGGATAACGATTGCTCTCCACACGATTCATGACTACCGTGGCAACAGCGAGCAATGCATCGTAATCAGAGGTGCCTGCCTCGCATTGGAGAAGAGCCGCGAATAAAACCAAATCATTTGTCGCGGCGGTGGTTGGCGGAACAACGATGTTTCCGCTGCTGCCGGATGAATGTTGCTGCTGCTCTTTTTCTTTTAATGCAGCTTCCGCTGCGGCACTGGCTTCTTTTGCTTTTGCAAGTGCATCCGAGGAAGCAGCCAGTTCGCTGGACGTGGTAGAAATCGCGGAGTTAAGTGCTTCTTTCTGGGCATCCAGCTGTGCTTTCATATTCTGGAGCTTTTCCTGTTCTTCCTTCAGTGAAGCCTCTTTTTCTTTAACAGTTTGATGTACTTCTTGTAATTCTTCCAGTTTTTCACGGTCATATTCTGTGACATTTCGGACAAACTCTGTGTTGTTTAAAAATTCCCCCATGCTTTGAGAAGAGAATATAATTTCCAGAAGCGAAGTATTTCCGGCTTCATACATATATTTGATTCTCTTTTTCATAGCATCATACTGCATCTCTTCATTTACACGGGCTGCGGCAAGATCGAGTTCCGCTTTCTTGACAGATGCATCCGTATCCTCAATTTTTGATGCGAGTTCTGAGATATCCGAGCTTAAGGCATCCAGATTCTGATTCAAAGTATCCAGCTTGTCTTCCAGATCAGAAGTCTGCTTTTCGAGACTGTCTACAGAATCTGTTGCGTAGATTACCGCGTCAGTAGAGAAGACAGTAATGGCACAGGCAAGTGCAAGGCATGTCCTCGACAACGCTTTTAACTTCTTTTTCATAGCATATTTCCTTTCGTCAAAAATGAGTCTATATTATTATACTACAAATTGCTTTATTTAGCAAACTTTGTTATACTATGATATGATAGTAAAAGAGCTGTTATACTGAAAATAATGAAAAAATGAGGAAAATGCGATAAAAATGAGTGGAATTAAAATGGTAGGGCTGGATCTGGACGGGACACTGCTGAACGATAAAAAAGAAGTGACTGCGTATACAAGAGATGTACTTTTTCGAGCGCTTGCCGCGGGAGTGGTCGTGCTTGCCGCGACAGGAAGACCATCTACCGGGATCCCGGAAGAACTGAGAGCGATACCGGGTATGCGGTATGCCGTGACCGCCAATGGAGGAAGAATTCTTGATCTGCAGTATAACAAATTACTTTACGAAAAACTTGTACCGTATGAAGAGGCAGTTCGGGTTGTAAAGATTTTCGATGAATATGATACACTGCGGGAGATCTATTTTGACGGTCAGGGATATGTGCAGGCGGATGAACTTGCGGAAATTGACCGGTATATTCCTTCGAAACCGATGGCTGACTATATACGAAATACCCGGAGGGTTGTTCCGGATCTTTGGGAGAAAATCCGGGTGATGGATGGACATGGCATGGACAAGGTCCATGCTCTGTTTGCGGATGATGGGGAACAGAAAGAGGCAATGAAGCGGATCAAAGCGTGCGCCGACGCTCTTTCTATTAGCAGTTCTCTGGGCAGAAATCTGGAAATCAATGCGAAAGGTGTCAACAAGGGAGTGGGATTGATTCGTCTGGGAGAACTGCTGGGAATTAAACCGGAGGAAATAATGGCTTGTGGAGACGGCAGCAATGATCTCGAAATGATCTGTATGGCGGGAATCGGCGTTGCCATGAAAAATGGAACAAGTGAGGTGAAGGCCGCGGCTGATTATATCACAGAGTCGAATGAAGAAGACGGGGCGGCAAGAGCAATTGAAAAATTCGTCCTTGATAAGGTTATACCAGAGGATGTTTTTCATAGAATAAAATAAATACAAGGAGAGAAAAGAGGAGAAGAAATGTTAAATATTTTAATTGCAATTATTTTGGGTATTGTTGAAGGAATCACAGAGTGGCTTCCGATCAGCAGTACGGGACATATGATCCTCGTAGAAGAATTTCTTCATATGTCAGTATCAGATGAATTTATGGAAATGTTCCGTGTAGTGATTCAGCTTGGAGCAATCATGGCGGTTGTTGTACTGTATTTCCATAAATTGAATCCTTTTTCAAAGCGGAAGACGGCAAAACAACGGCAGAATACATTGAACCTTTGGTCAAAAATCATCGTGTCCTGCATTCCGGCAGCTATTATCGGCTTCCTGTTCGATGACGTGTTGGATAAATATCTGTATAATTATGTAGTTGTTGCGATTATGCTTATTGTATATGGTATCGCTTTTATCGTGATCGAGAAGAGAAATGCGCATGTGCGTCCGAAGATTACGAAACTTGCGGAACTTCCGTATACGGTGGCGCTTTACATAGGACTGTTTCAGGTACTTGCGATGATACCGGGAACATCCCGTTCCGGAGCGACAATTCTGGGAGGACTTCTGCTTGGTACATCCAGATACGTTGCTGCAGAATTTACATTTTATCTTGCAATTCCGGTCATGTTCGGAGCCAGCGCACTTAAGATGATTAAGTTCGGACTGCATTATTCAGTCATGGAAGTTGCAATTCTGATCACGGGATGCCTCGTCGCGTTCTTTGTTTCTGTTTTTGCGATCAAGTTCCTGATGTCTTATATTAAGAAGCATGACTTCAAAGTCTTCGGGTATTACCGTATTGCGCTTGGTATTCTGGTGCTGCTTTACTTCATTATCTGGGGATAAAGTAAACAAAGTGGTTGTTTATGCATAAAAATGTATAAATAACCACTTTACTTTTGAAAAAAAAGTGATACAATAATACCAATGCGAAGTGTTTAAGAAGATGGAGGAAAAAATTATGAAAATGAAAAAATTAATAAGTCTTGCACTTGTTCTTACCTGTGCTTTGACGATGACAGCTTGTGGATCAAAAAAAGAAGAAAGCAGCGGAGAAACAAAAGGTGAGACAGAGACTCTGATCATGGCTACAAATGCTGAATTTCCACCGTATGAATATTATGAAGGTGATGAGATCGTAGGAATCGATGCGGAATTTGCAGCAGCGATTGCTGAGAAGCTTGGAATGGAACTGAAAATCGAAGATATGGCATTTGACTCTATTCTTTCTGCGGTGCAGAGCGGCAAGGCAGATCTTGGAGTGGCTGGTATCACGGTAGATGATACAAGAAAGAAACAGGTAGATTTTACAGACACATATTATACCGGACGTCAGGTTATTATTGTTACGGAAGGAAGTGCGATCGCTTCTCCGGATGACCTTGCAGGAGATAATATTAAAATCGGTGTTCAGCAGGGAACAACCGGTGATATTTATGCAACGGATGATTATGGTGATGAACATATCGAACGTTACAATAAAGGTATGGAAGCAGTGCAGGCTCTGGCACAGGGTAAAGTAGACGCGGTTATTATTGATGACCAGCCGGCAAAGACATTCGCAGAACAGGTGGAAGGTCTGAAAATACTGGAAACAGAGTATGTGGAAGAAGATTATGCAATGGCAGTAAAAAAAGGAAATGATGAACTCCTTGAAAAGGTAAATGCTGCAATTAAAGAATTAAAAGAAGACGGAACTTTTGATAAAATCGTTTCAAAATATATCACAGATTAGTGAATAAACAGATTGGCGGGAACCATGATGGGAAGTTTACAAGAACGTTTTTATACTAATTTTATAGAAGACAGCAGATGGCATTACATCGCGGATGGACTGAAGGTTACATTACTTGTAACCTTCTGTGCTGTTATAATCGGTGTGGTATTGGGATTCCTTCTTGCTATTGTGCGTTCGACTTATGATAAAACCGGCCGCATGAAGATTCTGAATGCGATTTGTCAGGCGTATATTACAGTGATCCGTGGTACGCCGGTAGTCGTACAGCTTTTGATTATTTATTTCGTTATTTTTGGAAGCGCAAGAGATATCAGTAAAGAACTGGTCGCAATTCTGGCATTCGGAATGAATTCCAGCGCGTATGTGGCCGAAATCTTCCGTTCTGGAATCATGTCTGTTGATAATGGACAGTTCGAAGCCGGACGAAGCCTGGGATTTAATTACCGGCAGACCATGTTTTACATTATCATGCCACAGGCATTTAAGAATGTGCTTCCGGCATTAGGGAATGAATTTATTGTTTTGCTTAAAGAGACTTCGGTTTCCGGATACATCGCTCTTCAGGATCTGACAAAGGGCGGAGATATTATACGAAGCCGTACGTTTGACGCATTTATGCCTTTGATGGCAGTTGCGCTGATCTATCTGGTTATGGTAATGATTTTCACGAAACTCGTGAGTCTGCTGGAGAGGAGGCTGAGAAACAGTGATCACTAATGGAGAAGTTTTAATCCGTGTCGAAGGTCTCCGTAAGAGCTTTGGTGATTTTTATGCACTAGATGGAATCAATGAAGAAATTCGAAAAGGTGAAGTGGTTGTGATAGTGGGGCCTTCGGGCTCAGGAAAATCTACATTTCTGCGTTCTCTGAATCTGCTTGAGGTTCCGACAGAAGGGCATATTTATTTTGAAAATGTAGATATTACGGATAAGAATGTGGATCTGGATAAGCACCGACAGAAAATGGGAATGGTTTTTCAGCATTTTAATCTTTTCCCGCATAAGACGATTGTGGAAAATATTACGCTGGCTCCGATCAAGCTATTGAAGAAAAGCAAAGAAGAAGCAGAAGCAAGAGCTATGGAACTTTTGAAACTTGTCAATCTGGAAGAGAAGGCAAATTCTTATCCTTCCCAGCTTTCCGGAGGACAGAAACAGAGGATCGCGATCGTGCGTTCCCTGGCGATGGACCCGGATGTGATGCTGTTCGATGAACCGACTTCCGCACTTGACCCCGAGATGGTAGGTGAGGTTCTGGAGCTTATGAAACAGCTTGCCAGAGACGGCATGACTATGGTAGTCGTTACGCATGAGATGGGATTTGCCAAAGAAGTGGGAACACGTGTCCTTTTCGTGGATGAAGGAAAGGTGAAAGAACAGGCTGAACCGAAGGAATTCTTCGAACATCCGAAGGATGAGCGTCTGAAAGAATTCCTGTCTAAGATTCTTTAGAATTGCAGAAACGGATTTCACAGGTATTTCTCATGAATTTTCCGGTGGAAATTTATGAAGGGATAGGATATAATTAAATATGTGATAGCAAAGAGGTCGTCATTATGACGGCCTTTTTCTGTTGTTGTGCATGCACCGGAAAGATCCGGTGGATTTTATTAAGCTGCTGTGCATACGTCAAAAAGGTCTGCTGAACCTTTTGGGAACGTTTCATCAGGTTGCTGAAGAACGAAGGGTGGGAGATGGTTCATAAGAAAGGAGTCAGTGCGGGATGATTAAACACGAGAAAGTCAGTACCGGTATGCCGGGACTGGATGCGGCTATCGATATGCTGCGCATGGGTGACAATGTAGTATGGCAGATTGATCGGATAGAAGACTATGTCCGGATCGTGCAGCCCTATGTCCGGCAGGCGCAGCAGGATGGAAGAAGACTGGTTTACATACGATTTGGAAAACATCAGGAGGTAGTAAGGGATGAGGAGATTGAGGCGTATCGGGTAGATGCGGAAATGGGATTTGAGAGTTTTGCCATGGAGATACACCATCTGATTCAGAAAAATGGAAAAGAGGTATTCTATGTCTTTGATTGTCTTACGGATTTACTGGAGTCATGGTGTTCGGACCTGATGATATGGAATTTTTTTAAAGTGACCTGCCCCTATTTGTATGATATGGACACAGTTGCTTACTTTGCTGTGAAAAGAGGCAGGCACACCTGTTATACGATTGCCGGGATCCGACAGACAACACAGTGCCTGTTAGATGTTTATAATATTGAGAAAAGCTGTTATATACATCCGCTCAAAGCAACCGGCCGCTATTCGCCTACCATGTTTTTCCCACACCGGATCGCAGACGGGAAAGCAGTCAGCATCACGGCAAGTACAGAGACAGCTGAATTGTTCGCGGGGGTTCGTCTGGATGATGAAGTGGTGGACTATTGGGATCATATGATCCGGCATGCAAAAAGGATGATGGAAGAGCCGGAAGAACTTCAGGAGGAAATGAAGAACCGACTGATACATATCGCGCTGGAAAAGAATCCGAGAATGGAAGCTCTTTGCAGAAAACACTTTAAGTTAGAAGACCTGGTGAGGATCATTTCGCGGGAAATCGGAACCGGGTACATCGGAGGAAAAAGTGTGGGGATGCTTCTGGCAAGGAAAATCATTACCAATGCCGGGGGAAAAGATGCGGATTTAAAGAACTATATAGCTGCAGAGGATTCTTTTTTTATAGGGACTGATACGTTCTATACATACATCGTTCAGAACGGCTGGTGGAATCTTCGGGCGAGGCAGAGGACAGAAGAAGAGTATTTTACATTGGCGGAGGACTTGAGAGAAAAATTGATGTCAGGAACGTTCCCGGAACGGATCGAGTATGAATTTATGCATATGCTGGAATATTTCGGGCAGGCACCGATCATTGTACGCTCCAGTTCTTTACAGGAGGATCATTTTGGAAATGCATTTGCGGGTAAGTATGATAGTGTATTTTGTGTAAATCAGGGAACACCGGAGGAGAGGCTTGAAGCATTTGAACAGGCGGTCCGTACCGTTTATGCCAGTACGATGAATCCGGATGCACTCAAATATCGCAAGCAGAGGGGCTTGGCATTGGAGGATGAGCAGATGGCGATTCTGGTTCAGCGAGTATCGGGGGATTATTACGGGAAGTACTTCTTCCCGCATGCGGCAGGTGTGGGAAATTCTTCCAATCTTTATGTGTGGAGCCAGGATATGGACATGGATGCGGGAATGCTGAGGTTGGTATTTGGTCTGGGAACCCGCGCTGTGGATCGTGTAATCGGAGACTATGTGAGAATTGTGCCGCTGGATCAGCCAAACAGAATGCCGCTTTTGGCGCTGGACGATGAACGAAAATTTTCACAGCATAAGGCGGATGTCTTGAATCTTGTGGAGAATGAGCTGCAGGAAATCGAAATTGATCTTTTGTTGCAGGAGGATATCCGTGTCAGCAAAGCGTTGTTCGTCGTTCAGGATTATGATGAGGCAAGAAGACTCAGGGAACTGGGATATACGAAACGGCCAATACCGTACACGGTAAATTTCAAAAGAATGTTGTCTCAAACCGATTTCCCAAGAGTAATGAGGAGAATTCTCAAACTGTTGGAACGTGAATATGATTACCCGGTAGACACCGAATTTACAGTGAACTATACGACGGATACCGAATTTAAAATTAATCTTGTACAATGCCGTCCGCTGCAGACCAAAGGACTTGGTAAGACCGTGGACTTCCCGGAAAAGTATAACAATGAAGATTGCCTTTACTATTCCAAAGGAAATTTCATGGGTGGGAATGTACAATTGCAGATCGATTATACTGTTTTTGTAGACATAAAACCATATCTGAAGCTTCCTGAACAGGAAAAATATCAGGTGGCAAGATGTGTAGGCATGATAAATGAAAGATTAAAAGAAAAGTCTGTCCTGCTTGTTGGCCCCGGAAGGTGGGGCACGACCACACCGGCACTGGGGGTTCCGGTACATTTTACAGAGATCAGTCATATGGCCGCAATCTGTGAAGTTTCATATCCGAATGAAGGATTAATGCCTGAATTGTCGTATGGCAGTCATTTTTTTCAGGATATGGTAGAAAGCGGGATTTTCTATACTGCATTATTCCAGGGAAGGGAACAGGTATTTTTTCAGGAAAGGCTTTTAAAAGGAAGTAATCTTCTGGAAGAGTTTCTGCCGGAAGCGCATTCACTTAAAGAAATTATTTATCTTAAAAAATGTGAGAGAATGTATATCTATTCTGATATTGAAAGACAAGAAGTAATCTGTCTGGAATCAGGAGTGCAAACCAATTAACTATAGCTGAAGGGAGGATTGTCCTGATTCGGACAATCCTCCCTTCAATGTAAATGATGTATTTTACTCGTCGAAAATGCTTACGATCTCTCCGTCAAGGATACGGTTAGTATTTTTGACAGCACAGAAGTTTCCGCACATACTGCAGGTATCTTCCTTTTCCGGTTTGGCCTCGGCACGGTAACGGCGGGCCTTTTCCGGATCCATGCTTAAATCGAACATCGCTTCCCAGTCGAGACGCTTTCTGGCTTCACTCATCTTGTAATCCCAGTCGGCAGCTCCCGGTACCCCTTTGGCAATATCGGCAGCGTGAGCTGCTATTTTTGCTGCAATGATTCCTTCTTTTACATCGGCAGCGTTCGGAAGACGGAGATGTTCTGCAGGTGTTACATAGCAGAGGAAAGCAGCGCCGGCTGCAGCGGCGATCGCGCCTCCGATTGCAGAGGTTATGTGGTCATATCCCGGAGCAACGTCTGTTACAAGAGGACCAAGTACGTAGAACGGAGCACCGTGGCACAAGGTCTTCTGGATTTCCATATTTGCTGCGATCTGGTTCATCGGCATATGGCCGGGGCCTTCGATCATGACCTGAACGTCTTTTTCCCAAGCTCGTTTCGTTAATTCTCCAAGCGTGATCAATTCCTCAATCTGGGCAGTGTCGGTAGCATCTGCGATACAGCCGGGACGGCATGCATCACCGAGACTCATCGTAATATCATATTCCTGGCAGATGTCGAGAATTTCATCATAGTGTTCGTAGAACGGATTTTCTTTTCCGGTCATTTCCATCCAGGCGAACATGATGGAGCCGCCACGGGAAACGATATTCATCAGACGTTTGTTCTGTTTAAAACGGGCAGCAGTTGCACGGTTCATTCCACAGTGGATGGTCATAAAGTCCACTCCGTCCTCCGCATGCATACGCACGATGTCCAGCCATTCTTCGGAAGTGATCTGACCGAGGGCTTTGTGATAATAAACGACGGCGTCGTAGATCGGCACAGTTCCGATCATAGCCGGGCAGGTTTCTGTCAATTTACGGCGAAATGAACGTGTATCGCCGTAGGAACTGAGGTCCATGATTGCCTCGGCACCCATTTCAACTGCAGAGCGGACTTTTTCATATTCCATATCCACATCTTTCCAGTCGCGGGATACACCCAGATTTACATTGATCTTGGTGGTCAGCTTAGCACCGACACCGCTCGGGCTTAAGCTGGTATGCTTTTTGTTGCATGGGATGATCACCTCTCCTTTGGCGATCAGTTTTCGTAAATCCTCCACATTCATATGCTCTTTCTGAGCAACAATTTCCATCTGTGGAGTGATGATGCCTTTGCGGGCGGCATTCATCTGTGTTGTGTAATTTGACATCTCGTTTTCCTCCTTGTTTTCAAATATGAAAATGGCGCCGGAGGTATCCGGCTATCGTTTTATGAACAGGGATATCCCTGCTTGCCGCTTCTGAAGGTGGTGCCCCCAATCAGTCGCGGTGGGTGCCTTATGGAATGAAGCTATAATAGAACAAAAAAACTGCGGTACACCAACATGTATCGCAGTATAAAAGCAATCTGTTCCCTACGTTGGCATTATCCAAATCAGGTTATGGGTTAAAGCAATACAGCTTACTCTCAGCCTGCTTCAGCAAGCACCCCTTCTTTTCCTGTTTATTGTAGCACTTTGACGCATTACAGTCAAGAGAAGGGTGAACGGAGGGATGGGATTTTGCATATATTAATAAGGAAAAGATTTCTTGTGAGGGAAAGAAATGCCGTATTCAATTATGCTGGATGCAGGACATGGAGGATGCAGATTGCGCAAAAAAGAACCAGAACAATATACCGTAGAAAGAGAGTTTTTGTCAAAGCTTACCATGGAAGAATTGCTCGTACGCATCATAGAATCGCATTTGAAAGAGGAGGGATCTGACAGCTATGATGAATCAGAATCCATTTAATGCAGCTGTTTATATCAGATTATCGCGGGAGGATGGAGACAAAGAAGAGAGTGACAGCGTAGGGAATCAGAAAAAACTTCTGTCGGAATATGTTTTGAAACAAGAGGATCTGATTCTGTATGAAATATATGTAGACGATGGCTATACCGGGATTCATTTCGACCGCCCGGGGTTTCGAAGAATGATGGCAGATATACGAGCCGGGAATGTGAATTGTGTTGTCGTAAAAGATCTGTCGAGGTTTGGGCGTGATTATATTGACACCGGGAAATATCTGGAACGAATTTTCCCAGAGCTGAAGGTGCGTTTTATTTCGGTGACGGACGGTATCGACAGTTTCAAACAGGCATATGATATGATGCTCCCGATCCGGAACATTTTCAATGAGCAGTACGCAAAAGACATTTCAAAAAAAATCCAGACAGTGATCAGAACCAAACAGGAGGCCGGTGAGTTTATCGGTGCATTTGCAAGTTATGGTTATAGAAAATCGGAAACCGATAAAAATAAACTGGTCATAGATGAATATGCGGCATCGATCGTGCGCAGGATCTTTTCTTTATATTTACAAGGATATGGAAAACAGAAAATTGCAGGCATTTTGAATGCGGAAGGGATACTGTGTCCTACTGAATATAAAAAGATCAATGGCGAAAACTATTGTAACAGTAATTGCATGGGAGATACGACATATTGGTCCTATTCTACGATCAATACGATCCTTCATAAAGAATTGTATGTAGGAAACATGGTGCAGGGCACCAAACATCAATGTATGAGAAGCAGGCAGAAAAACGTATCAAAAGAAAACTGGATCATTGTAAAACAAACACATGAGCCGATCATTGATCAGGAAACATGGGAAAGGGTTCAGACCTTATTGAAAAGAAGAACAAGAAAGCGTGGGCAGCAGACAAAACGGGACATTTTTGCCGGTTTTATAAAATGTGGAGACTGTGGGAAAGCAATGGCAAAAAATACGTGGTACCGCACAGATGGAAGTAAGATGAGTGTTTTATACTGCGGCACGTATCGGAGAAATGGAAAAGCGTACTGTACACCGCATGCAATTCCCATAGCTGTCCTGGAAGGAATTGTCCTGGATGATCTGAGAAGGATGATTCAAAGCAAGGGAGATATTGGAACACTTTTGAAAATGAGAAGCTGTATAACTGTAGATGCGGGAAAGAGCAGGACCAGAGATGTAAAGCGGGTCAAATCAGAGCTGGAACGCATAAAAAGGCTCAAAAAAAGTGTCTATGAGGATTATAAAGAAGATTTGTTGTCAAAAGAAGAATTTCTTTCCTATCGCAGGGAATATCTAAAAAAAGAAGAATTATTTTCCGGGAAGCTGATAATAATGGAAGAAAAGAGGAACGAAGAGGTGGAAGAGGTGAGAAAACAGTGGATGAAAAGTCTGACAGAATTAAGAAATATTGCGAAATTGGATCGTATCATTGTGGCGGAAATGATAGATGAAATAAAAATTTATGAAAATCAAAGAATTAAGATCACTTATAACTTTGAAGCAAATAAGGACGTGAGCTATAGAGACAGTTTCGATTTCAGATGAAGAGGAGATAATCTAAAATGAAATACTTGTTGACAAATGACAAAAAAAGGTAGATAATAATATTAATTACTATTATTATAATATCGATAATAGAAGAAGGAGGTGCTTTATGGCAATATACAAATGCAGCATATGCGGTGCAATCTATAACGAAGAGAAAGAAGGAAAAAAGCTTTCTGAAATTCCCTGTTGCCCGGTATGCAAACAGCCGATTTCGAAGTTTCATCCAGTGATGGAGGAAAGCAAAAAGGATTTTGTGAAGCAGTATGAAGGAAATCTGGATTATGATGCGGCTACTGCCCGTGATGATGAGACGTGCCGGTATATGCGGGAGATTCATCAGATGGCAGTTACCGGAAAATCCATAGGTGGTTCTATGAGTACGAAGATGGCGATGCCCGGATGGGATGATATTCTTTTGCTCGGAGCACAGCTTAATCCACCGCCGCTGAACGATGGAGATGAAGTGGAGACCAGAACGGTAATCGGAAAACATGCGAAGAAACCGATGGTACTGGATACTCCTGTCTACATATCGCACATGTCTTTCGGCGCATTATCCAGAGAAATAAAAGTGGCGCTTGCAAAGGGATCGGCTATGGCGAAAACAGCGATGTGCAGTGGGGAAGGCGGCATCCTTCCGGAGGAGAAGGAAGCGGCATATAAGTATATCTTTGAGTATATTCCTAATAAATATAGTGTTACGGATGAGAACTTAAGAACAGCAGATGCCATTGAGATTAAAATCGGACAAGGAACAAAACCGGGGATGGGAGGCCATTTGCCGGGTGAAAAAGTAACGGAAGAGATTGCCGCTATTCGTGGGAAGAAGAAGGGCGAGGATATTCAGAGCCCGAGTAAATTCCCGGAGCTTCGCACAAAAGAGGATCTGCGGGCAATGGTGGATATGCTGAGAGAACGTTCCGATGGCAGACCGATCGGTATTAAGATAGCAGCAGGAAGAATCGAGCAGGATCTGGAATATTGTGTATTTGCCCGCCCTGACTTTATCACAATCGATGGAAGAGGCGGTGCCACCGGCTCCAGTCCGTTTTTCCTGAGAGAAGCAACTTCGGTTCCGACAATCTATGCGCTGGCAAGAGCAAGGAAATACCTCGATTCTGTGCACGCAGATATTGATCTGGTTATAACAGGAGGACTTCGGGTTTCAGCAGATTTCGCGAAGGCACTTGCGATGGGGGCAGATGCTGTGGCAATCGCGAGCGCGGCCCTTATAGCGGCAGCTTGTCAGCAGTACAGGATCTGCGGAAGTGGAAATTGTCCTGCGGGAATTGCAACCCAGGATCCGGAACTGAGAGCAAGGCTGAAAGTCGATGCAGCTGCTCAGCGTGTGGCTAACTTTCTGCATGTTTCCACGGAGGAATTAAAAACGTTTGCCAGAGTAACGGGAAATGATTCCGTACATGGCCTTTCAACAGACAATTTAGTAACAACCGACAGGGATATTGCTGATTATACAGCTATCAGGCATATAGGTGAGCCGTCTGTCAGTGTAATGAAACAACCTTTAAATCAGGAGAATAAGAAGGAGAATCGTATGAGTAAGTATAAATGTAAAGTATGTGGAGAAGTTTTTGAAGTGAAGGACGGAGAAACACCGGTTTGTCCGTTGTGTAAGGCGACAGGCGACAAATTGGAGCTTATAACAGAACAGAAGGGTAATCGCTATGCCGGAACACAGACCGAGAAAAATCTGGAAGCTGCTTTTGCCGGAGAATCAGGCGCAAGAAATAAGTATACTTTCTTTGCTTCTGTAGCGCAGAAAGAGGGACTGGAGCAGATTGCAGCGCTTTTCCTCAAAACAGCGGAAAATGAGAGAGAGCATGCAAAATTGTGGTATAAAGAGTTGCACGGAATCGGAAATACGGCTGAAAATCTGCTGACTGCCGCAGAAGGTGAAAATTATGAATGGACAGATATGTATGATAATTTTGCAAAGACGGCAGAAAAAGAAGGTTTCCCGGAACTTGCCCATAAATTCCGCATGGTCGGTGCCATTGAAAAACATCACGAAGAACGCTACCGCGCTTTGCTTAAAAATGTGGAGATGTCTGAAGTTTTTGCAAAGAGTGAGGTTAAGGTTTGGGAATGCCGCAACTGCGGACATATTGTTGTAGGAACGCAGGCTCCGGAAATCTGTCCGGTGTGCGCTTATCCGCAAAGTTATTTCGAAATCAGTGAAAAGAATTATTAATAAATGTGGAATGTGATTGCGCAAGTAGGCATTGCTTACTTGCGCAATTTTCGTCCGCCCCATGGCGGAGAAGAGCCGGGGGCAGTCTACATGGGAAGGCAGGAGAAAGACGATACATTGAATCTTGTACTTGCTATTGGTGAGATTTTACAAAATAACGGAATTGATGTAGAATATACGAGAACAACGGATGTGTATGAGAGCCCGTATCAGAAAGCAATGGAAGCGAATGAGGCGGGAGTAGATTTCTTTATATCGATCCACCGTAATTCCAGTCCGATCCCGAATCAGTACATGGGAGTGGAGAGCCTTGTATATGATCTTTCGGGCATCAAATACGAGATGGCAAAAAATATCAATGCCCAGCTGGAAACAGTAGGATTTGTTAATCTTGGCGTACACGCCCGTCCGAATCTGGTGGTCCTTCGGAGGACGAAAATGCCGGCAGTTCTGGTCGAGGTGGGATTTATTAATTCAGATACCGACAACAAGCTGTTTGACGACAATTTTAATGATATCGCATCGGCAATCGCGGATGGAATCATGGATACACTGAATGTGGGAACGACAGGACAGACACAGTCGGATACAGAGTTTCGGGTGCAGGTAGGGGCTTTCCGAAACAGTGTTTATGCCGAGAGACTGTTAAGGGAGTTGACAGAACAGGACTTTCCGGCATATATTGATGATAAGGGACAATTTGACCGGGTGCAGGTGGGAAGATACCATACGCTGGATGAGGCGGCGGTTATGGAACGTCGGCTGAAGATGGCAGGCTATCCCACGGTGATCGTAAGTACCCCGTTATAGAGTATGAAGTGTCTTAGAAGGATCGATATACAGAGCAAAAGAATAAAACATAAAAGCTGGAGGGAGTATCATATGGCGGAAAAGCTACAATTTCGTGAAAAACTGGCAGGAATTCTGAAGATATGTGAATCAAAGGAAAATGTGGTTTCGAAAGAGGATGTGGAAGCATATTTTCGGGAGGATAACCTTACACCGGAACAAATGGAACTGGTATTTGATTATCTGCTGTCTCAAAGAGTGATTGTGAAGGGATATGTGAAAACCGGAGGCAGCGTGATCGCTGCGTCCGGAAAGGAAGACGTTTCAAAGTTCAGCAATGAGGAAGAGCAGTATTTGGCGGTATATGAACAGGAACTGCGGGGAATGAAGGAGGACGAGCCGTTTGCTGCTTTACTGCCGAGAATTGTAGAGATGGCGAAAGAAATGCACCGCCCGGAAGTATTTATCGGCGACCTGATACAGGAAGGAAATATGGGGATGATGATGGCGGCCGGCCAGACGGAGGAAGAAGAAACCATGCTGCTTCTGGCGCGCGAAAGTATGCAGGCGCTTCTGGAATCACAGACGGAGACGAAGCTGCAGGACCGTAAAATGGTAGAAAAAGTCAATAACCTGGATGAACAGATCAAGAAGCTGATGGAAGAAATGGGAAGGAAGATAAGCGTGGACGAGCTCGTGGAACTTATGGGAGTCAGCGAAGAAGAAATTGAGGATATCCTGCGCCTTGCGGGAGAATAAATGTACAAAAAAAGGTCCGTCAGGACCTTTTTTCGTGCTATATGATAAGAATTATACACTTTCTTTAGAAGAAGGCAGATAGAGATGAACTTTTTCGATCCGGTTCTTGTCCAGTTTTTCTACGACCATTCGGATTCCGTCTTCAGTAGTAACCTCGTCATTTTCTTCAGGAAGCCTGTCCAGACGTTCAATGATAAATCCGCCCACAGAATCATAATCTTCTGATTCGAGAGTCAGATCAAGGCTGTCGTTCAGGTCATCCAGATTGGTGGAACCCTCTACAATATATTCAAACTCATTTATGGCGACAATGTTTTCTTCTTCATTCTCGTCGTATTCATCATGGATCTCGCCAACGATTTCTTCCAGAATATCTTCTAATGTAATCAAACCGGCTGTCTCCCCATACTCATCAAGGACGATGGCAATGTTGAAAGAAGCCTGACGCATTTCCACGAGAAGTTCGGAAATGTTTTTATATTCATATGTGAAATATGCCTCACGAAGAATATCCTGTATTTGGAATTCCTTCTTATTGTTATCGAACAGGAGCAGATCTTTCATATTGATCGTTCCGACTACGTTGTCTTTCGATTCTGAATAGACCGGAAGACGTGTGAATTTGTCTTCGCGGAATAAATGGATCAGTTCGTCATAGGTGCTGTTGACATCTGCAAAAGTTACGTTAACTCTGGGGACCATAACATCCTTTGCCTTGGCATCTCCCAGATCAAACACATTGTAAATCATTTCTTTTTCTTCTGATTCAATTACGCCGTCCTCGTGGCTGACATCAACGATCGTACGCAGTTCCGTCTCAGTCATTGCATCATTTTTGGCATTCGGGTCTACCTTCAGTAAGTACAAAACACCGTTTGACAAAATATTGATCAGAAAAATAACCGGTGTCATCACTTTGATAAAAACACGGATGAACGGTGCATAGAGCAGAGAAAACTTCTCAGAATGGATGGTGGCCATTGTCTTCGGAGTGATCTCGCCGAAAATCAAAATCAATACGGTCAGAAGAGCGCTTGCGAATGCGACAGCCGATCCGCCGAGGTTATATGCCAGGGTCGTGGTCAGGGAGGCAGCTCCAAGGTTGACGATATTATTTCCAATCAGAATCGCGCTCAGCATCTTACTGGAATTCTCTGTTATCTCCAGTACGGTAACAGCGCGTTTATTGCCTTCATCTGCCAGGGCGCGCATTCGTATTTTGTTTACAGTTGTAAGTGCTGTCTCTGCGGAAGAAAAGAATCCGGAAAGAATCAGCAGAATGAATAAGATAATTATTTGCGTGACGTCACTCGAGTCCACAGTGTAAATCAACTCCTTTATAAATTGGTATTTGATATCCAATATAACGCATTTTCGGGCATTTTGCAAGAGCGCATTGAACTCGCGGGAAATTTAGTGTATGATAAATAGGATTGAAAACGAAGAGAAGCAGGAGATAGACATGAAAAGTGAGTTTGAAAATGAACTGTTTACATTAATAGATCGAGAAAGAATTCAAAAAGACGAACCGATGAAGAATCATACGACTTTCAGGATTGGAGGACCGGCAGACTATTTTGTGACACCGGATCGTGTGGATGAAATTGCGGCGGTGATCGGACTTTGCAGACGGGAGGGAATCCCTTATTATATAGTGGGAAATGGAAGCAATCTCCTGGTTGGTGACAAAGGATGCCGGGGGGTAGTGATCCAGATTTTTAAATCTATGAACCGGATTGAAGTCTCTGACGATCTGATTATTGCAGATGCGGGAAGTTCGCTGGCTCAGATTGCAGCTTCTGCACTGGGAGCGGGACTTACCGGTTTTGAATTCGCTGCCGGAATTCCGGGAACTCTGGGGGGAGCCGTAGTCATGAATGCCGGGGCTTACGGAGGAGAAATGAAAGATGTACTGGTTTCGGTGGATGTTCTGACGAAAGAGGGGAACGTGCTTCATCTTCCGGCCGGGGAACTGAAACTGGGATATCGCACCAGTATTATACCGGAAGAAGAATATATCGTACTGTCGGCCACAATTGCTTTAAGAAAGGGAGTAAAAGAGGAAATTAAGGCAAAAATGGAAGAACTCCGGGTGAAGAGAGTTACAAAGCAGCCGCTGGAATATCCAAGTGCCGGAAGTACGTTCAAAAGGCCGGAAGGGCATTTCGCCGGTAAGTTGATTCAGGATGCCGGATTGAAAGGATTTGCGGTCGGGGGAGCCCAAGTGTCAGAGAAGCACTGTGGATTTGTAATCAATACGGGAAATGCAACGGCATCCGATGTGAAGAAGCTGATCTGCGAAGTGATTGAACGGGTCAGAGAAGCATCCAATGTGACACTGGAGCCGGAAGTAAAACAGATTGGAGAATTTTAGGATGAGATTCGTGATTGTGACGGGGATGTCAGGAGCCGGAAAAAGTACTACTTTAAAAATGATGGAAGATATGGGCTATTTTTGCGTTGACAATATGCCGATCCCGCTGATGTCAAAGCTCACTGAGCTGTTTATGGTGCCGAATGGAGAGATCAATAAAGTGGCACTTGGACTTGATATTCGGAGCGGACAGAATCTGGATGAACTGGAAAATATTCTGAATGAAATGGATCTGGCCCAGATCCCTTATGAGATTCTTTTTCTGGAGGCGCGGGATGAAACCCTGATCAAACGGTATAAAGAAACGAGAAGAAATCATCCGCTGGCCGGTGAGGGACGCGTGGAGAAAGGAATCGCTCTGGAGCGCCAGAAAGTGGGATTTTTGAAAAAACGCGCGAATTATATTCTGGATACCAGCAGGCTTCTGACAAGAGAATTGAAGGCGGAACTAAGTAAGATATTTGTTGAAAACCGCGAATATAAAAATTTATATATTACGGTTTTGTCATTCGGGTTTAAATACGGAATTCCTAATGACGCGGATCTGGTCTTTGATGTCAGATTCCTTCCGAATCCTTATTATATAGATGAACTTCGTCCGCAGAGCGGGAACGATGAACCGGTTCAGGAATATGTGATGAATAATGAGCTTGCCAGAGCGTTTCTGGAGAAGCTGACAGATATGATTCAGTTCCTGATCCCGAATTATGCAGCAGAAGGAAAGCATCAGCTCGTGATAGCAATCGGATGTACAGGCGGAAAACATCGCTCCGTTACGATTGCAAATGCGCTTTATGACAGACTGACTGTGACGGAAGAAGATTACGGATTAAAGAAGGAGCATCGTGATCTGGCTAAAGATGCTGTGGTAAAGGCAAAATAGGAGGAAAAATGTCGTTTTCGGGAAATGTCAAGGAAGAACTTTCGCGCCATTTGGGAAGCGCCAGGCACTGTCGGATTGCCGAGACCGCTGCAATCATAAGTATTTGCGGTGGCGTTATGATAGACAGGAGAGGCAGGTATTCTTTAAAAATTCATACAGAAAATCTGTCAGTTGCAAGAAAGTGCTTTACTTTATTGATAAAAACATTTAATATAAGAACTGATATCGCAATACGCACGAACCGTGTGAAGGGAAGTGTGTCATATTATATCATTGTAAAAGAGCATGATGCGGCACTCAGGATCCTGCAGGCAGCGAAGCTGATCGATCAGTACGGAGAGATCGAAGAAGAGCTTTCTGTGGTACGGAATATAGTGATTCAGGAGACGTGCTGCAAGAGGGCGTTTTTACGAGGAGCATTTCTGGCATCCGGTTCCATAAGTGATCCGGAAAAATCGTATCATTTTGAGATTGTATGTGCCACGAGGGAGAAAGCGGAGCAGATACAGAAGATTATGAAGTGCTTCGAACTGGATGGTAAGATCGTGTTGCGCAAGAAATCCTATGTCGTGTATCTGAAAGAAGGCTCACAGATCGCGGATGTACTGAATGTGATGGAAGCGCATGTGGCATTGATGGATTTTGAAAATGTACGGATCTTGAAAGAGATGAGGAATACGGTGAACCGGAAGGTGAATTGTGAGACTGCGAATATCAATAAAACGGTTTCCGCTGCTGTCAAGCAGATCGATGATATAAGATACATACAGGAAACAAAAGGACTGGATAAGTTGCCGGAAGGATTGAAGGATATGGCCCTTACAAGACTTACGTATCCGGAGGCATCTTTGAAGGAACTGGGAAGTCTTGTGACCCCGCCTGTTGGCAAGTCGGGCGTGAATCACAGACTGAGAAAATTAAGTGAAATGGCAGAAGAGTTAAGGGCAAAGCAAGGAGGAGCATTATGATTAAAAAACCGATAACGATTCAATTGTCAGAAGGATTAGATGCCAGACCGATTGCGCTTCTTGTTCAGGAAGCGAGCCAGTATACAAGCACAGTGTACATAGAGGTTGCTGACAAGCAGGTCAACGCAAAGAGCATTATGGGCATGATGAGTTTACGGTTGACCCCAGGTGAAGAGATTACTGTTGTAGCCAACGGGGCAGATGAAGAAGAAGCTGCAAAAGGAATCGAAACATTTCTTATCAATGTAAAAAATAAATAAGTAATCAGGAAAAGGCATGGATAGCCATGCCTTTTTTTCAATGGCCGGTATATGAAATAAGAGTTTGCCGGGGTGTTTCAGGTGAATCTACAGGAAGAATGAATCAGGAGGTAGCTGCATGAAAAGAGCATTGTTCATTTATAATCCGAATGCGGGGAAAGAATTATTGAAACCAAAATTGTCGGATATTCTGGACATAATCGTGAAAGCAGGATATGAGGTAGTGGTTTATCCGACTCAGAGTTACAAAGACGCATACCGGAAGGTTGTATCATTTACTGAAAAATATGACAGGGTCATCTGCAGCGGAGGAGATGGGACGTTGGATGAGGTCGTGACCGGAATGATGGAGAGGGCAGATAAGGTGCCGATCGGATACATTCCTACCGGAACCACCAATGATTTTGCAAATAGTCTTCATATTCCGAAAGATTTGCTACAGGCAGCGGATACGGCAGTCAGCGGTGCGGAGTTTGGCTGTGATATCGGTAAATTTAATGATGATGTATTTGTGTATATAGCGGCTTTTGGCCTGTTTACGGATGTATCATACCAGACGAAACAGGAGATGAAGAATATTCTGGGACATCTTGCATATGTTCTTGAAGGAATGACAAGGCTTTTTGATATCCCGTCTTATAAAATCAAGGTATCGCATGACGGGGAAGAATTTGAGGATGAATTTATTTTCGGAATGGTGACAAATTCGCGCTCTGTCGGCGGTTTCCGGAATATGATCGGAAAAAACGTAATATTTGATGATGGGGAATTCGAAGTGACGCTGATCAAAACGCCGAAAAATCCGATCGCACTGCAGGAAATCATAGCTGCACTTCTGATCAGCCAGATTGATACGAAATACATGTATTCTTTCCGGACAAAAGAGATTCATTTTGAGTCGGTAAAAGAGATACCGTGGACCCTGGACGGCGAATTCGGGGGAGAACACGATGAAGTGGATATTTACAATTGCCAGCGCGGGCTGACATTGGTTGTACCTGCAAAAAGTGTGGACGATCTGTCGGTTGAAGGGAAAAGGAAAAAGGCGGAATAACCTCTAAAAACGGCAGTTTCCATTTGGCGACGGCAAAAAAAAGAGAAAAAATAAAAAAAACACTTGTATATTAATGGAAAATGAGATACAATAAGCGAGTGAGATAAATCACCTGGCCCCCTGGTCAAGCGGTCAAGACGCGACCCTCTCACGGTCGAATCAGGGGTTCGATTCCCCTGGGGGTCAGCCTTTTTAATGCCATCAGAGAAGTGGAGGAATGAAAATGTTAGTATCAGCAAAAGAGATGCTTCAGAAAGCAAAAGCTGGACATTATGCAGTAGGACAGTTCAATATCAACAACCTTGAGTGGACAAAAGCAATTTTAACTGCAGCAGAGGAAACAAAATCACCGGTTATTCTTGGTGTGTCTGAAGGCGCCGGAAAGTATATGTGCGGATACAAGACAGTTGTTGGTATGGTGAATGGTATGCTGGAAGAAATGAATATTACGGTTCCGGTAGCACTTCATCTGGATCACGGCAGCTATGACGGATGTATGAAATGTATCGAAGCAGGCTTTTCTTCAGTTATGTTTGACGGTTCTCATTATCCAATCGAAGAGAACATTGCAAAAACAAAAGAACTGGTAGCAATTTGTGCTGAAAAAGGATTATCTCTTGAAGCAGAAGTTGGAGCTATCGGCGGAGAAGAAGATGGCGTTGTTGGTATGGGCGAGTGCGCAGATCCGAATGAATGCAAGATGGTTGCTGATCTTGGTGTGGATTTCCTTGCAGCAGGTATCGGTAATATCCATGGCAAGTATCCGGCTAACTGGCAGGGACTCAGCTTTGAAACTTTGGATGCAATCCAGCAGCTTACCGGAGAACTTCCATTAGTTCTTCACGGCGGAACTGGTATCCCGGATGATATGATTAAGAGAGCAATTGACCTTGGTGTATCTAAGATCAATGTTAATACAGAATGTCAGCTTGTATTTGCAGAAGCTACTCGCAAGTACATTGAAGCTGGTAAAGACCTGGAAGGAAAAGGATTTGATCCTCGTAAACTTTTGAAACCGGGTTCAGAAGCAATCGTTGCTAAAGTTAAAGAAAAAATGGAATTGTTTGGCTCTGTGGGAAAAGCTGAATAATCTTTTGAGAATATGGACACAGGTGTCCTATGAAAAATGATATTAAAGGAGTTTTGCTTAACTGCAAGACTCCTTTTTGATAATATCAGGCAGAGGGATAACTGCCGGAAATAAGAATGAAAGAGTCTGAGAGGAAAACGTATGAGTAGTGTAGTAAATGTAGCTGATATTTTTGGGGAAAATGTATTTAATGATGCTGTTATGCAGGAACGGCTTCCGAAAAAAACTTACAAGGAACTTAAGAAAACGATTGAAGAAGGGAAAGAACTGGCAGCAACAACTGCTGATGTAATCGCACATGAGATGAAAGAGTGGGCGATTGAAAAAGGTGCAACTCATTATTCGCACTGGTTTCAGCCACTTACCGGAGCAACAGCTGAGAAACATGATTCTTTTATTTCCGCACCCAGATCAGATGGAAAGGTGCTGATGGAATTTTCCGGTAAAGAATTGATTAAGGGTGAGCCGGATGCGTCTTCTTTTCCGTCGGGAGGCCTTCGCTCGACTTTTGAGGCGAGAGGCTACACTGCGTGGGACTGCACTTCGCCGGCATTTGTGAAAAAGGATCCTGAAGGGACAAGGGCAATTCTTTATATTCCGACAGCGTTCTGTTCTTATACAGGAGAGGCACTGGATCAGAAGACACCGCTCCTTCGCTCTATGGAAGCGATTAATAAGCAATCGATTCGACTTCTGAGATTATTCGGAAATACTACGTCTCAGAAGGTGACGCCTTCCGTCGGAATTGAGCAGGAGTATTTTCTTGTAGACCGGGATAAATACCTGAAGAGAAAAGATCTTGTGTTTACGGGACGTACGCTTTTTGGCGCAATGCCTCCGAAAGGCCAGGAACTGGATGACCATTACTTTGGTGCAATCCGTGAAAGAATAGCGGCCTTTATGAAGGATGTAAATGAAGAACTGTGGAAAATGGGGGTATCTGCGAAAACACAGCATAATGAGGTGGCTCCCGGGCAGCATGAACTTGCTCCGATCTATGAGCAGTGTAATGTGGCTGTTGATCATAACCAGCTCGTCATGGAGACTTTGAAACAGGTTGCATATCGCCATAATCTGCATTGTCTTCTCCACGAGAAACCTTTTGAAGGCGTAAATGGTTCCGGTAAACATAACAACTGGTCTTTGGTTACGGATGACGGAATTAATATTCTTGATCCGGGAAAGACTCCGCACGAGAATATTCAGTTCCTGCTGGTATTGACCTGTATTTTGCGGGCGGTGGACCGACATGCTGAACTTTTGAGAGAATCAGCATCTGATGTGGGAAATGATCATCGCCTGGGGGCAAATGAAGCACCTCCGGCCATCATTTCCGCTTATCTCGGAGAGCAGCTGGAGGACGTGCTCACACAGCTGATCAATACCGGAGAGGCTGCACACAGCTTAAAGGGAGGCAAGCTGCATACGGGTGTAAGTACACTCCCGGATTTTGCCAAGGATGCGACCGATCGCAACAGAACATCACCGTTTGCATTTACCGGAAATAAATTTGAATTCCGTATGGTGGGATCAAGAGATTCCGTAGCAGCCCCGAATGTGGTTCTGAATACGATCGTGGCAGAAGCATTTTCTGATGCGTGTGATGTGTTGGAAGCATCGGATGATTTTCAGATGGCAGTACATAATCTGATCAAGCAGTACGCTTCTGAACATCAGAGAATTGTATTTAACGGAAACGGATACTCGGAGGAATGGGTAAAAGAAGCTGAAAGAAGAGGACTTCCGAATATTAAGACAATGGTTGAGTCTGTGGAGTATCTGACTACAGAAGACACGGTGCAGATGTTTGAAAAATTCGATGTATTTACTCGTGCCGAGTTGGAATCGCGCGCGGAGATTAAATATGAGACGTATTCCAAGGCGGTGAATATTGAGGCTCGTTCCATGATCGACATCGCCAGCAAGCATATTGTTCCGGCAGTGATTCATTATGTGACTTCTCTTGCAAACTCAATCAATCAGGTGAAACAGGCGAATTCTGCCGCAAGCACGTTCGTTCAGGATAAACTGCTTGTGAAGACATCGGAGCTCCTGACGGATACACAGAATGCGCTGGAAAAGCTTATTGCTGTGACGGATGAAGTCGCGAAGAAAGAAATCGGAAGGGAACAGGCATATTTCTTCATGCAGGAAGTGGTTCCGGCGATGGAACAACTTAGAAAACCTGTGGATGAGTTGGAGATGATCGTCGATAAAAGTATGTGGCCTATGCCATCTTATGGAGATCTGCTCTTTGAAGTTTAAAAGGCGATAGCATTGGTGGATATGTTGAAAAACAAACAGGAAGCCATGGCGATTTGTGAAAAAATACACAAATTGAAAAATTTGTCTTGCATTTTTGGGAAAAAGAGTGTATCGTAGACGTATCTTAAAAAGCAAACATATTTAGAACATGAACGAGGGCGTTCCGCATAAGGCGGAATGCCCTTATTTTTTTGTATCAGGAAAGGAAGGTAGTTATGAGTAGTGAACTGTTTAATGTAGCAGATATTTTTGGCGAAGACGTATTCAATGACACTGTTATGCAGCAGAGACTGCCAAAGAAAGTTTATAAGAAGCTGAAAGAAACAATTGAAGAGGGAAAAGAGTTGGATCTTGCGACTGCAGATGTAATCGCGCATGAGATGAAGGAATGGGCAATTGAAAAGGGCGCTACTCATTATACTCATTGGTTCCAGCCACTTACAGGTGTGACTGCTGAAAAACATGATTCGTTTATTTCAGCACCGCTGCCGAGTGGCAAAGTGTTGATGAGCTTTTCAGGAAAAGAGCTGATCAAGGGAGAACCGGATGCGTCTTCGTTCCCGTCAGGTGGATTGCGGGCTACATTTGAAGCGAGAGGATATACCGCATGGGATTGCACTTCACCGGCATTTGTAAGAAAAGATGCAGCCGGAGCAATTCTTTGTATACCGACAGCATTCTGTTCTTACACAGGTGAGGCATTGGATGAGAAGACACCGCTTCTGCGTTCCATGGAAGCAATCAATAAAGAATCCATCAGACTGCTTCGTCTGTTTGGAAATACAACATCTAAGAAAGTAACACCGTCAGTTGGTCCGGAACAGGAATACTTTCTTGTGGATGCCCAGAAGTTCATGCAGAGAAAAGACCTTATTTATACCGGACGTACATTATTTGGTGCGATGCCTCCGAAAGGACAGGAACTGGACGATCACTATTTCGGAACGATTCGTCAGAGAATTGCAGCTTTTATGAAAGATGTGAATGAGGAGCTCTGGAAACTGGGTGTGGCTGCGAAAACACAGCACAATGAAGTGGCTCCGGCACAGCACGAACTCGCACCGATTTACGCTGAGGCCAATATTGCAGTAGATCACAACCAGATCGTAATGAAGACATTGAAAAAGGTTGCATGTGAACATGGTATGAAATGTCTGCTCCATGAAAAACCGTTTGCAGGTGTCAATGGTTCCGGTAAACACAACAACTGGTCCATCACTACAGATGACGGAATTAATCTCCTTGATCCGGGCAAGACACCGCATGAGAATATTCAGTTCCTTCTTGTGCTTGCCTGCATCCTGAAAGCGGTAGACACTCACGCAGATTTGCTTCGCGAGTCTGCGGCAGATCCGGGAAATGATCATAGATTAGGGGCAAATGAAGCACCGCCGGCAATTATTTCCGTATTCCTTGGCGAGCAGCTTGAAGATGTTGTAGAACAGTTGATCAGCACAGGAGAAGCAACACACAGTCTGGGTGAAAGCAAACTGATGACCGGTGTATCAACACTTCCGGATCTTACAAAAGATGCGACTGATCGGAACAGAACTTCACCGTTTGCATTTACGGGTAACAAATTTGAGTTCCGTATGGTGGGATCACGTGATTCAATCGCAGGTCCGAACGTTGTGCTGAACACGATCGTTGCAGAAGCATTTTCTGAGGCATGTGATGTTCTGGAAAAAGCAGAAGATTTCGATGCAGCTGTGCATGATATGATTAAGGAATATCTGACGGAACATCAGAGAATCATTTTTAATGGTAATGGATATTCAGATGAATGGGTTGCAGAAGCCGAGAAACGTGGTCTCCCGAATATTAAGTCCATGGTGGAAGCGATTCCGGCACTTACAACAGATAAAGCAGTAGCGCTGTTCGACAAATTCCATGTATTTACCAAGGCAGAGCTGGAATCCAGAGCTGAGATCAAGTATGAGAATTATGCGAAGGCAATTAACATTGAAGCGAAAGCAATGATTGATATTGCTGCGAAACAGATCATTCCGGCAGTTGTGAAATACACAAAGACCCTGGCTGATACGGTAATTGCGGTTAAGGCAGCAGGCGCAGATGCATCCGTTCAGGAGGAGATGCTTGCGGAAGTTACGGCGCTCCTTGCAGAGGCTAAAAAAGCATTATCTGCTCTTTCTGATATTACAGATGAGGCGGCTGGAAAGGAAGAAGGAAAAGTTCAGTCTGAATTCTATCATTTCAGTGTAGTACCTGCTATGGCAGAACTTCGCAAACCGGTGGACGAACTGGAAATGATCGTAGATAAGGAAGTATGGCCAATGCCGTCTTATGGCGATCTGTTGTTTGAAGTTTAAAATATTGTGTTGTAAAAAAGTTTTAGAAAAAGCATAGAAAATCATAATATAATTTTAAGACCTTAGACTTGGAAAGTGGAAGCTTTTATGCTACGCTAAGTCTAAGGTCTTTTTTGAAATATGAACGGATTCATGAGGAATTGCAGTTCGTTTCAAGGGATCTGAAGCCAATTGGAGGGTATAGAGGAGAACACGGATGAACAGATCAGAGTTTTTGGAAAAATTAAGAGAAGCATTAAATCAGAATGTTTCACCGCAGGTGGTACAGGAGAATGTGGAATACTATGGGCGATATATTGATGATGAGAGGAGAAAAGGACGAAGCGAGCAGGAGATCATGGAGGAACTGGGAGATCCATGGGTTATCGCGCAGACGATCATTGATTCCGAGGAAACAAAGAATGGCGGAGAATATATTTATGAGTCGAACAGTTCATATGGCTCGGGAAATGAGTACAGGAGTACAGATAGACAGACGAATCAGGTGAAGATATTCCGGTTTGATGCATGGTGGAAGAAACTGCTGCTGGCACTGGTTGTGATCGGGGTTATCTGTATTGTTGTTTCGATCATTACCGGACTGGTCAGCCTGATCGCGCCTATTGTCATCCCGATACTTATTATCGTGCTTTTAATAAGATTGATAAAAGGATTGAAAGAATAGAAGAACAAAGTAAAAGACCGGTAGGGGAGCTACCGGTCTTTTGAGGGGAGTATAAATAATTAATAAGGGGTTGTAGAAAGTGTTCTTTCTACAAAACTCAGTATAATATAAATTGGTAAAAAAATCAAGTAAAAATTAAAAAATCCTTAAGGTTCGTATAAAAAGAAGATGTCGGGAGATACTAGAGTCTGTACCAGATACAAGCAAGCCGAGCTTGTAGCCGGAAAATGTTTATTTAATCAGGCAGGAGGAATATCAAATGGCAAAGAATTATAGCTCATCAGAAAGCAGCACAAACAAAAATTCTTATTCTTCGTATGGAAACGAACAGAGCAGAAATGCATCCGACAGGAATGCATCAAACAGAAATGCTTCGGATAGGAATGGATCGAACAAAAATGCGTCAGGAAGAAATGCATCAGATAAAAATGCATCAGACAGAAACGCAGCGGGACAGAACCGGAATGCCGGAATGGACAAATACTAGAGTGCCGATGTAAGGAACGGGGATGCAGTGCCTTTTTCACAGGCACTGCATTGCCGAATTTTGCATTATATTTACATGAAAACGTCCGATGGACGTTTTTTTGTTTGCAGGAAATGTTGACAAAACAGTATCAATAAACGTAATATAGAATGGAAGAAAAACTGGAGGATACACATGGAAAAGATGGAGTTGATCGCACCTTGCCATTTTGGGCTGGAATCGGTTCTGAAGAGAGAGGTGCTTGATCTGGGATATGAGATAGCGGCAGTTGAAGACGGAAGAGTAAGTTTCTGGGGAGATGCACAGGCAATTTGTGATGCGAACATTTTTTTGCGCACAGCAGAACGAGTCCTTTTGAAAGTGGGGGCTTTTAAAGCAGAGACGTTTGAAGAATTATTTGAGAAGACCCGAGCTCTGCCGTGGGAGCGCTATATACCGAAAAACGGGAAATTCTGGGTAACAAAGGCAGCATCTGTTAAGAGTAAGCTGTTCAGTCCGTCCGATATCCAGTCGATTATGAAAAAAG
>JBJENH010000016.1:0-4717 GCA_051880095.1 Bariatricus sp.
CTAGTCACCCGTCCCCTAGTCACCCCTAGTCACCCCTAGTCACCCCTAGTCACCCCTAGTCACCACCTAATTCGCATTCCAGTCCACCATGCTTCCAATCTCCCCCAGCAGGTTCGTCTGCATGATCCAGCGGATCTGCTCCGGATCGTCGAACTGGCCGAGCGCCCACATCAACTTCGTCACCGCAGCTTCCGAAGTCATGTTTCCGGTCTCGATCGCGCCGCAGTCAAGCACCTGTCTTCCCACTTCATACACTTTAAAGTCACTGCCTTCATACATACACTGACTGCCGACTGCGACCACCATTCCGTCTTCCACAGCTTTTCCGACTGCTTCCGTCATATTCCTCTTCCAGAACGGCAGTCCGCCGATGCCAAATGCCTCAATATAGACACCACGGATTCCCATTTCTTTCAGCTTGTCAAAGATATTCGGTGAAATTCCCGGAAACAGTTTCAGCAGAAAGACATCCGTACAGAATTTATTCTGAAGAATACATGGTGCGCCGGTATGTCTCACAATCGACGGATTGACCATCAGTCCACTACTGTTGATCCGTGCCGCATACGGGTAATCGATGCTTTCAAATGCATCAAAACTACGTGTCCGAACCTTACTTGCCCTTGTTCCCATAATGATCTTACGATTGAATGCCACATATACTCCCGGTGTACCGCTTGCTGCCATATGAAGTGCAGCCCTGCAGTTCTCTGTCGCATCTGCGATCGGATTCTCGATTGAAACCTGACTTCCCGTTAAGACCACCGGGATTTCCACATTCTGTAGGGCAAAAGACAGAGCACTTGCCGTATATGCCAGTGTATCCGTGCCGTGAATAATCACAATCCCGTCATACTTTCTCCGGCGTTCATACACACATTGTGCGATTCTGCTCCATTCTTCCGGCTGCATATTGGAACTGTCCAGCATAAAAAGTTCTTCATTTTCCACTTCAAAGCCATCTGTCAGCCCTGCAATTTTATTCAATATTTCATTACCGTGAAGTTCCGGCGTCAGTCCCTTTTCCCCATGAGACGAAGCCAGTGTTCCTCCGGTCCCCAGCATCAGAATTTTTTTCATGTGATTTCCTCTCTCCTTCATTTTCCTATACATCGGAAAGTATTATAACATAGTTCCGAAAATAAGGAAAGAATTGCCCTCATAAGATATTCTAATGCAAAACATATCTCCGCCCGTCTACCAGTACTGCCTCTACCTCCTCAATTTCCAGCTTATTTACAAATTGAATTTTTCTCCCCGTTTCTACAATCCTTCCATCCTCGCTGCTGCTTCCTGTTTTTCCCGATTCCAGCCAGTCGCTTCGCATCATCTCGTCAACTTTCATACTAATCTGCTCCCTGTTATCCAGATAAAGACAAATCGTTTTTCCTTCTTTCATGACTGCAATGATCTCCGGGAAATGCTCTTTCGTTATCATTCCTTCATCCCCGATCTCCTGAAACAAAATTCCGTCTTCTCCGATTTCGATCTGTACCAGTCTTCTCTCTCCCGAAGCTTCCTCAGCAGAAACTCTGATTTTCCCGGGATAAATAATGATTCCTTTTTTCAGTTCTGTAGTGAGCGGGATCGTCATAGCAAGTTCTGCCTGATTGGCCTGCTCCACATCTTGAAAATATGCGGTTCCGCTCTTATCGAAAAGAATTCTTCCGGTATTTACATCTGGCTCCAGTGTCCATGAGAAATATTTTTTCCACCGGTTATTGTCGTTTTCCTCTCCATTCTCTGTGACAAGCTCACCTTCTGCAGACAGATTTTCCGCAGGCTGAAAATAGCCTCCCTTCAAGGATTCCCCGATAAACTGCGGGCAGATAGAATTCTCCGACATTCTCTTCCAGGCTTCTTCCCTTTTCGCCTGAACCGAGACCAGAATCGTCTTTTCCTGATCCACCAGCATGGCTTCTGCTCTTACCAGATAATCTTCATTTTCTGCCATAAACCAGTCTGAGGCCAATTGTTCTTCTGTTGTTGTCCCGGAATTCGGATTTCCATACTGCCTGATTGCCTGTAAGGAACCTAGCGCAGCGTATCCCATCCTGCCGATACTCACGCAAATCAGAAGAATGACTGCCGCCACAGCCCATCTCGGAATTCTAAGGAGCCATCTGCTCCTGCAATTTTCGTTTTTCGTCCTTTTTTCTGCAACCTTCCTGACGGTTTCTTCCTTCCGCAGCAGTTCATCCACATATTCCACAGGAACATTTCCCATTAAATCACTGATGCTTTGTCTCATCTGCAGATCCCCCTTTCCCTGAGACGTTTTTCCATCTTTTTCCGGCCTCGCCTGAGAAGAGATTTGACCGTGTTGACACGAAGATTCATTTTACCGGCAATCGTGGTGGTATTCTCATAAAAATAATAATATCGGATCAAAATTTCCCGTTCTTTCTCCTTCATTTCGCTCAGAATTTCCCCTATGATCCTACTCTTCTCTTTTTGCTCCATCCGGTCAAACAGACTTTCCGTCTCCACCATGTCATATTCCTGCAACGGCAGTTCTCCCCGGAATCCGCGAAATTTATTCTTCGCCCCGTTTCGGGCCGAGGCAGCAAGATAGGCTTGGAGCGTTCCTTTCTTCAGATCGACTACATCTGCCCGGCGCCAGACACTGTAAAATGTATCGCTGACGACTTCCTGCACATCTTCCATCGTCATATACGGAATCAGAATCTGCGAAACCACACGAATCAGAAATGGCTCATATTCTTTCATCAGCTCCTCCAGTGCCGTTTCATCTCTCTGCCGCATTTTGTCCAAAAGGAATTGTTCTTCCATCTTGTCACCTCTCCTCCGCTTTTTCTCATTCTAAATCCAAATATTAGTCAGGTGAACTCCGTCCTTCATCAGGAATACACACAAATCTGTGCATTGGGTGCAGAATTTCCGATTATATTTTGATTTCTTTTCCATCCGTCGTAATACTTTCCACTTCATCCGGATTCAGCGGTTCTCCCAGGACTCCGACTCCGTAATATCCCCTGAACTTATATCCGGCTGTTCCTCTTGAAGCTCCCCACGAATCTGTTTCTGTAATTGCGATCGTTCTTCCGTCTTTCATCGTAATTTTTTCGATTTTCATTGCTTCCAGATTCCCGGTTGGTACATCCCAGCTATCGGATGCGATGCTTCCCTCGATTCGAATTCCGAGCGGCGTGATTTCAACGGTTGTGAGATAACCTGCCGCCTCACCCACCTGCACCCTCTCGTGCATTTTTGCCTTTTTTGTCACTGTCTGATAATCAAATTTCCACTCCAGATTCCAGCATCCACTAAATACCAGTTCTTTTGGGGGTGCATCGTCTTTATCTCCCATTCCCAAATCATGATAATAATAGAGATTCTCAAAAGTAAGGGCCACTTTACTTCTGTCAATATTCTTCGTACCTGAAATTTCCAACAGGAAAAGCAACTTCCCATTCTCCACCTGAGACTCCAGAACAGAGCTGCGGTCTAAAGCTCCTTGGAAATAATTTGTTGTGATTTCCAGATCAAAATCCTCCGCCATAAAATAATCTGTTTCCGGATCAAAATCTTCCGGGACTTCGTAGTCCGTATCGATCCGGATATAAGCCGCGTTCTTATCTCCAATCGAAGAGGATGCGGTAAATGTAATCTGTTTTTGTTCATCGGTGAGCAGATCCCTTCCAATGCAGGTGTCCGATTCCCCGATCAGAACGGTTCCGTCCTCAAGCTGCGTGGTATCTTCATCGCGAATACCCATAAAATCGAGGATTGCCCGATCCCAGTCATGCCGCACCGCTGCAGACACAGCCATAACTCCCAGTGCCAGAACGAGCGTAGCCGCCAGAAGAACGACCACCAGCTTCTTCGGCTTCATTCTCCTTCGGCTTTTTCTGCCCGTTTCACCGAATCCCGTACTTTCCATAATAAGATCCTCATCCAAATATTCCAACAGATCCAGCATTTCTTCGCCTTTCATACCTCGTACCCCTCCTTTTCCAGAAACTGTTTCATTTTACCTCTCACACGGAACAATATGGATTTGACCGTGTTTTCCGGGCAGGCAAATTCCTCCGCAATTTGCGCCACCGAATCCGCATACCAGTAACGCCGCACGAATATTTTCCGCTGCTGTTCCGGAAGGCTTCGGAGAAATTCACTGACAACTCTTCCAAATTCATTTCCGTCAATCACAGTCTCCACGTTACGCTTCCTGTCCGGAATGCACTGCTCCAGTTCCCCGGAAAGCTCCACGATAACCGCATTCCGTTTTTGACGGTTCTTTTTCCGGCAGACATCCAGCGAAAGATGTCGGATGATCTTCGCAAGAAATGCAAAGAAATATTCCCGCGGCTCATTTGGCGGTATCCGTTCCCACGCCTGAAGATACGTGTCATTCTCACATTCCTTCGCAGTTTCCATATCCTGAAGAAGGCGATTAGATAATGCAAGAAGGCTGGTTCCATATTTATCACTGGTATGTCTGATTGCTTCCGGTTCCCGTTTTAAATATAAATCAATAATTTCTCCATCTTGCATGGCTCTCCCCCCTATTTGATTCAAAATATTTTATCATATTGCCCTTTCATCTCTAATAGCGTCGTTTGCATCTCCCAGGTTGCATATATACTCAAAAAAATTCACTGACTCATTTTGTCGTATGCATGGTAACTAAAAAAAGATGTATCATTTTCCCAAAACGATACATCTTTTTTCAGCGAGTTATCAAACACCGACT
>JBJENH010000017.1:0-4693 GCA_051880095.1 Bariatricus sp.
TCGTGTATTTCCTGGCACCGTTCCTGGACGGAGTATTCCGAAGGATACCGTATAAGAAACTTGCGATTACCGGAGCTGTTCTCCTATGCGTGTTTATGGCGGATAATATTTATTCTTCCAAACACCCGAATGTGGGAAAAGGTATTACGGATTACGAAAGCGGAAGCGCGAGAAATGAGAAAAAGGATGTCGTTTAAAACGGCATCCTTTTTACTTCGCGCTAGACCAGTTCGGCAATCCGTGATACACCGACATAGATTTCGGAAATTTTGTACCAGGTCGGATAATCGACAGTGCCGGTCTGGGGCAGCCCGAAAACGGATTGGAACACGCGGACGGCTTCCGCAGTGGCAGGGCCATAGATTCCGTCTGCGGCAATTTTCGGGATCGCGGGATAAGCATCCGAGATCACATTCAGTTGTTCCTGCATCTGGCGCACTTTCTCACCGGATGATCCGATCCCCAGTGTGTACCCGGGCCAGGACGAAGGAATTCCGGAAATTTCCTGAGCGGTATTGATATACATATTGTCTCCGTAATAATAGCGCAGGATCTCGATTGCCGTATAGCCCTGTTCTCCCAGCGCCATACTTCCCCACTGAACCATCCAGTTCGGGCACTGCACCTGCCTTCCGTCACAGTACTGGGTCAGGATCGGCTGACGAACATTCGGGCGGGAGAGGTAATTCCCGAAGAGTTCATCCACGATCACAGAGATCGTATCGTAAATGTTCCGCTCCGGAATCCATTTGTGATCGTAAGCCGTTGACGAGGTGATTGTAAAATCATAGCCCTGATTCCGGTACCCCGAAACCGCCACTGATTCGGGGTGGGGAAATAATATGAGTTTTCTTAATTAGTTCTGCATGCTTTTCAGTATGGGATAAAAACAGAAGTAACATTTCCAATCCGAGCTACATATGATAAACAAAAAGCATATAAGGGGCGATTTCTATCGTTCAGGAGCGTGAAACTATTACAGGAACTAAAGCTGAGATTCCGAAATATAGCACAGAGATTACAAGAAATAAACCAGATATGGAAGTGGTTGTAGAATTCGCTGAGGAACCGCAAGAAAGTGCGAAGAAACGAAAAGGGCAAAATGAAAAAGAGCATCTTCTGAAAGAAGTCAAGGAGATCATGATCCGGGAATTATTGTCCCAGGCAGAATTTTGGAGAGAAAGGACCTCAGTTGTTTCATGAAAAAAGTCAGGATGCTGCTGCGCGTAAGTTCGAATCATCAGCTGGAACCGGACGGGGATCTGAAAGTACAAAGAGAAATCGTCAAAGAGTACATTCTTGCGCATGAAGACTGGCAGCTGGACGAGAAAGAATATTTTGAAGGGGCCCAAAGCGGATACCGGAATCATGTAAAAGACAGGGCAATCTTATATGACGTGCTGCAGGATGCAAAAAAGCATGAATTCGATATTCTGGTTGTCTATAAGGATGACAGGATCGGAAGGCTGATGTGGGAGATCGGAGCCTATGTCATGCAGCTGAAATCGTATGGGATCGACATTTACACGACGAAGGACGGATGCATTTCCCCGGACAGAAGTGACATCATGGGACAGATGATGCTTGCCCTCCGGTACGGAAATGCGCAGAAATCCAGTGCGGACACAGGGCAGAGAGTGAAGGATACCGCGCAGAAACTGATTAAAAACGGCAGATTTATGGGTGGAAAGGCTCCTTACGGGTATAAGCTGGAGCTCTCGGGAGTACTTTCCAAGCATGGAAGAGCTCTGCACAAACTAGTCAAAATTCCCGAACAGGCGGAAGTGGTCGCTTATATTTACAATCTTTCGTATCAAAAAGAATTGGGCTCCGGAAAGATAGCACAGATCCTGAATGCGGATGAAACATACAGAAAGCTGGCACCGAACGACGTATGGAAAGCGGGAACCGTCACAAGTATTTTGACGAATCCGGTGTATTGCGGGTATGTTGCATACAAGAGGCGTGAGAAAAACAATGGCAGATACCACAGGCTGGGACAGAAGGACTGGATTTACGCAGATAAAGAAAACGTAGAACTGAGGATAATTGAAAAGGAAAAATGGAATCAGGTGCAGGAAAAGCGGGAACGGCGAAGACCTTGCTGCCGAAACGGAATTCCGTCCGGTGAAAAGAAAACAATGCTGAGAAATGACGGGAATCTGACATTGATTGATGTCATATACTGCGGATACTGCGGTGCGAAGCTGACAAACGGAAGCAGATATAATTATTGGACGATCAAGGCGACCGGTGAAAAAAGAACCAGCAGGGCGCTGCTGTACCGGTGCCCTTCCTCTTTGGATGGAATCCCACATGAGGGGAAAAAGAGGTTTCAGGCTGAGAAAATCGAGAATATCGTATTTCAGTATGTGGGAAGCTATCTGGCTGTTCTTATGGATCCGGATGAAATCAAAGTGCAGATTCTGGAACAGAATCAAAGAAAAATCCGAAGTGTACAGATGCAGATCAGACAAAAGGAAGGGGAAATTCAAAAAATACAGGACGATATCGATACTATGAAAAACCATATACCAGAGGCAATCAGAGGAACCTATCCTATGGAAATCGGGATTCTGGCAGACGCGATCAAAGATTTTGAAGAAAAGAAAGAGACAGAGCGAGAAGCGACAGACAGGCTGCAGGAAAAACTTAGGGAGCTGCAAAGAAAGCAGGATGAAGGGGATACATTCGGTGATTGCATGCCAACCTGGCAGGATGTATTTTTCAGAGCGGACCGGCAGGTGAAGCGAGTGATCATTGACAAATTAGTAGATAAAATCATCGTTACAGATGAAAAACTGATCATTCGATTCAAATTTGACCCGAATCTTCTCAATTACAATAGTTAAATCAAGTGTTTTGTGGTAACATGTATAGAAAAAAGTATATTGTAATCATCCGGGTTCATTCAAAGTGCCCGGCACGGCGTAGAAAGAAGAGGGGGAACATAGCGTGGAAATTAAAGTATTTCTTGTAGAGGACGAGGTGGTCATTCGAAATGGTATCATAAAGAGCATTAACTGGGAGAAGGAGGGATACCGCCTCGTAGGTGAGGCCAGTGACGGAGAACTGGCGTATCCGATGATTCTGAAAGAAAAGCCGGATATTCTGCTCACCGATATCAAGATGCCTTTCATGGATGGACTGGAGCTAAGCAGGCTGGTCAAACAGGAACTTCCGGATATCAAAATACTGATTTTCAGTGGTTATGATGAATTTGAATATGCAAAAGAGGCCATACGGATCGGAGTGACGGAGTATCTTCTGAAGCCGGTTTCTTCGGAACAATTACTGGAGGTCATGAGACGGATCTCGAAACAGATTGAACAGGACAGGGAAGAAAAAGAGCTTTTAAGACAATATCAGGAAGATATGAAGGAAAATGTGGAGAGGGAGAGACAGAATTTCTTCAGCCATGTAATCCGCGGGGAGGTATCCATTGGCGATGCGGTCAAGAACGGCAAAAAGTATGGTATGGATCTGAGTGCCGGGTTCTATAACATCATCCTTTTTAAGATTTTTTCTGTGGTGGAAGAGAATATTGTGTCAGAACATATCTGGAAAACCGGTGAGAAGATTGAAAACGAAGTGGATGAGATCCCATACGCATACTATTTCCAGAGAGGGATCGACGGATGGGTATTTCTGTTAACGGCAGAAAACAAGGAACAGATGGAAGAACGACAGAAGAATCTCTGTGAACGACTGGCAGAAGTTATGAAAAAGGAAAGAGAAGTGGGATATTTCGGAGGAATCGGGAAACCGGTTGAAAGAATCCGGAATCTGGGACAGTCTTTCCGGGAGGCGGAACGGGTTTTCGCGGAGCGGTTTACGAGGAAAACAAACCAGTTTTTGTCAGGATCCGAGAATATGGATGTGTACAATGATGATGAATTTCGAATGAGAGATCTGGGAGATGTGGGAAAAACGCGGGATATGATCGAAAGATTCCTGAGTAATGGTACAAAAGAAGAGCTGGAAGAATTCATGGAGACCTATTTTACCCGCATTAAAGATGACAAACTGCAGTCTACCCTTATGCGTCAGTATATCATTATGGATATCTATATCGTGATCATGTCCTTTTGCGAGAAGATCGGTGCGGCAAATTATGATTTTCAGCAGGAGACAGAAAAACTGAAATCCACGATACAAAATATGGATTCCGTATATGAGATCAGAGAATATATTACATATATGCTGAATCAGGCCATTGAACTGCGGGATTCGATCAGCAAGAAACGGTATGCCGACATCATCAAAGCGGCAGAAAAAATGATATCGGAAAATTATATGTCAGAGGAGATCTCGCTGAATTCCGTTGCCGACAGTGTGGGGATGAGTCCCAGTTATTTCAGCTCGATTTTCAGTAAGGAATCCGGCAAAACATTCGTCGAATTTCTGACAGAAACCAGAATGGAAAAGGCGAAGGAACTCCTGATGTGTTCTACGCTTAAGACTTCCGAGATCGGATACGAAGTGGGATATAAAGATCCGCATTATTTCAGTTATATCTTTAAGAAGACGCAAGGTTGCTCACCGAAAGAGTACCGTGCCCGCGGAAAGGAATAGAGATGTCAAAACAAAAGAAAATGTCACTGAATCAGAGGCTGCTTCTGATTGCAATCACGGCCTTTGTGCCGATGCTGTTCTGTCTTATTTATGCGCTTGGTTCACTGAATAATGCAAC
>JBJENH010000018.1:0-4610 GCA_051880095.1 Bariatricus sp.
ATCCTTCGTCGCAATCCTTGCAAAACAGTGTTTCAGTATGCAGGCTTATGCTCTTGTAACCGATGTCATCGATGACCGGGAAGTAAAGACCGGAAGCCGCGACGATGGCATGATCTACGGCGTTTACTCCTTCTCCAGAAAGATCGGACAAGCTGTCGCCGGCGGCATGAGCGGCTGGGCACTCTCTGCCATAGGATATGACTCACTTGCTGTTGCACAGACCGAAGCTGTGAAAGAAGGTATTTACCAGATATCCGCAGTCTTCCCGGCAATCAGCTATATACTGTGCGCTTTGATTCTCGCATTTGTTTATCCACTGAACAAACGCAAGGTGGCAGAAAATGTAGCAGAGCTGGAAAGACGGCACGTAAAATAAACAAAACAGGTATAGAATAGATTTTTACAAAGTTCTATTCTATACCTGCTTACATGATCGTACCTTATTCCACCGTCTCAGACTGTGCCGGTACGGCGCTGCTGTCCTCCGGAAGTCCCGCATCCGGCGTGCCTCCGACCATCGTCTCATAAAATGTAGCCGTTGCGCTGATAGAAACCGGTCCGCTTAAAACACTTCCTTCTTCCGCTGTACAACGCACCTCATTTACCATGCAGCGATACTCTCCTCTGGCTAATTCTCTGAGAATGGTCATGGCATTATCATAACTTGATGCCCGGAACTGAAGAGTGAAATTTCTTCGGATCTGATCTCCATTCCTTGTGATATCCGTAAATGAGATCGAATACTGTTCCGCCCTATCCAGAATATCATTCAGCATCTTCATTTCCGCTTTGCTGTTATTGTAACTTCCCATCATACTCGCATTATTTCCGGAAGCGATGGCATCCAGTTCTGTTCTCATCGTTTCCAGCTTAATGACTTTAGCCTGTACAGCAGTCAGCTCCACTTCCATGGACTCTCTCTCCGCATTTGCAGTCGCAATCGCGTCCCGGACAGGCTGATCTACAAACTTATAATATGCCAGTCCAACCAAGATCAGGCACAATATGAGCAGTAATATTTTTTCTTTTAATGTAAAATCACGACTAAATATTTTCATGACTTATTCACCCTCTTTCAATCCGCTGCTCAAGTAAATCGTCACTTCAGCCGTAACCACTTCATTTGCACCTGTAACCGTATTACTGCCTGTACCACGGTCATTTGTCGACGCCGTAGTCACCGTACAGAAATCAACCAGGTCATCTGCCTCAAGCTGCTGCACAATCAGATTGATTTTCTGCAATGTACTTCCTCCGATCGACAAAGACATCTGATTTCCCTGAATCGACCACGAACTCACCCCGGACTGGGATAAGACTACCCGCCGAATCAGATTCAACACCTCGACCCGGTCCGCCTGATTCAATTCCTCAGAGGTCATTCCCGAATATGTATAATGTGCATAGTCATCTGCCATTTCTCCATATTCCTCAATTTTCTGATATCCCGCATCCAACTGTGCTTTCACAACCGCCGCTTCACTCTGTGCTTTCGAAACTGCGACCAGACGATCAACGACAGCAAACTTGCTGAATATAACTGCCGCCAGTACGATAATCACAACCCCCGGCACCGCGATCTTGACATTGATCGGTTTTTCTCCGACACCCACAAAATTAATCGTGCGCTTATCAGGCAAATTTCTGGGGACGACATTTTGCTTCTTTCCGCCGATCTTTATTTTTTTCGATTGTTTTTTTGTTTTTACAGCCAACGTCTTCACCTTCCCCATCTATTCCTGTGTAATACCGATTGCCTGAATAAGACCGTGACACTCCTCCGGCACATTATTTCCAGGCAATAATTCTTCTGCCGGATGAATCTCTATGTCAAGCTGACGAGAAATGGCCTCTTTCAAAGGCTCAATCGCCGCTCCTCCGCCGCAGATCCATATATCTTTCAACTGGCTGTCCGGATTATTGAAAGAGTAGAAATTCAATGCCCGCATCAGTTCAATCGCAATTCTCTCAAAAGCATTCATACACACTTCTTTTCTCTGACAGTTCTCATGATTGGTCAAAAGATAGGTATGAGCAAGATGCACATCCACATTATATTCGTCCGCAAGGACATCATCCAGCAAGGACAAACCGATTTCAAGAACCCTGCTGACCATATGATGATCTTTACGGAACATATACATACGGATCGACTGATATCCAAGATCCAGAATACCGTATTCGCCGTCCATCACATTTTGACGCGCTTCCATCTTGCCGATTAATGACATATAGCTGCACACTGCCGGAGCCGCTTTCACAAGCTTAAGCCCAGCCTTACGAATCATTTCCTTGGATTCCTCAATCAGTGAAACTGGCGCGGCCACGGCAAACAGATCCATGGTTCTTCTGTTTTCCTCAAGACCACCTACGCTCTCATCTGCGTTTTCATCCGTATTTACTTCCGCCGGAGCTTTGACTTTTGCTGCCATCTCTTCCGGAGTTGTGATCATTGCATAATCGAAAATATAATCCTTCAATTCATCTGTGATATAATCCCGGAACTCATAAGGAAGATTATAAAGAAGCTGATCCGCCGTCATCAGCGGCATCGTGACATTGCGGACAAATACCGTCTCATCCGGCAACACCAATGCTGCATTCTTACAACTAATTCCATTCTTCTTCATCGTCGTACGGATCAACTCCGCCATTGCTTCCTGCGACACCACTCTTCCGCCCCGGAGCAGCTTCTGCGGCATTGAAACTACAGCCGACTTTTTCACCTGCGTTCCGTTCATCAATACCAGCTTCAAACGATCATGTCCAATATCTATCCCCAGTATGTTCTTCGCCATTTTCTCTCCCTCGTTTCTTTATATTATTCCGTTTCTTCCTCACGATCTGCGACTCTATATTTCGCAAATATCACTTTATATCAAGCCAATATACCATTCTACCAGAGGCGTTCCATATAAAAGCATAAACCAGCTGGCCGCTGCAATGGCCGGGCCAAACGGTATCAAGGCTCCGCCTTCCTCCTCACTTTTTCTGCGAATCCCTGCCAGAACCAATCCCAGAATACAGGCAAGCAGCAATGCAAATAGAGAGGAAATCATACCCAGATACAATCCCATCACAGCAAATAACTTGATATCTCCGCCGCCCAGGCTCTCTTTCTTCAGCAAATGATCCATCAGAAGGGAAAGCAGAAGCAACCCGCCGCCATACACTACCGCCGCGAGAAGATGCAGCGCAATCCCACTCCAGCCTCCATATTCCACAAAGGAAAATGGAATCGCAGCCACCCACGCACCTGCCGAAATGAGCAGACATCCATCCGGAATGATATAACTCTCCAGATCCACCAGAGTAAGGCAGAACAGACAGCACAGAAATACCAGATTGCGCAGACACAGCACTGACAGATTCCATTTCAAAAGGCACAAAACCGTGAGCACTGAAAAAACAGCTTCTGTGATCGGATACCGCACAGAGATCTTATTCTTGCAATATCTGCATTTCCCGCCAAGCAATACCCAACTGATTATCGGGAACAGATCCTTCACGCCAAGTTCATGCCCACAGTTCGGACAGCGGCTGTGTCCCTTGGTAAATGATTCCCCGTGTGCGATTCTAAATGCCGTACAATTCAGAAATGAACCGAGTACCGCTCCCAGAACTGCCGCCAGCACACAAAAATATATCAAAATCACCTGATCTTCATAAATCGACATTTTGTCTCTTCCTCTCCCTCAAGTCCTCGAGCAATCTTCCCACTGCCTGGCACCTTATCGGATGTAGCTGTCTCCGCTCCATCCGTCCGGACTGCTCCAATTTGCACAATGCTCCTCATCCGCATAAGAGAAATACCAGACTCTTCCGTCCGCTACACCGGAATTTTCTCCGAATTCGCTGTGACCTGCAATCGAATAATAAATAACCGTTCCTTTCACTCCTGAAGTTGCATCGGTTCCTCGCTTTAGCCCGGAATCCTCATCCGTCAGAACCGCTTTATACTCTTCACCGTTCATCGCCACAACAATCCGCTCCGGATACTGTTCGCCCTGAATCTGTGCACTTCGCACCTTTTTCTCAATCTGCTCCAATGCATTGGAAGCATTCAGACGCGTTCTTTCCTTCGTATCTTCATCATGCTTTCCACAAACCACTCGCCAGGGAACCGCATCCTGTTCATTCTCAATGATGTAAGGTGTCCCCTCCCCCGGACAGAGATCATCCCAGCCGTCCATCGCTCTTGTCACAACTGCTTTCGCTTTCTGAGCTGTGAAAACACCATCCTGCAGATATTCGATCGACAGCTGATGATTCGCAGTATTCAGCGCACTCGCACATCCGATCTCATCCGCACGGTTACGGTAATACTGATAAACCGGGATGGCGATCAGGATCACCATGATCCCGATTAAAACCAGCAGAATGACAAAAATCCAGGCAATTCCGCTTTTACTATGAAGTTTTTGTCTGTTATTCTCTTTACTTCCGCTGTTATTTACAGTGGGCGTGCTGAATTTATCTATTTTCATCATATAAGTTTGTTCCAAATCAAATATTTGTTCTATTTATACTAGCATATATTGAGTTTCAATTCAACAAATCGTTGCATTTGTGTATGCTATATTTTGTTATGGGGACAGGACTTGGGCTAC
>JBJENH010000019.1:0-4561 GCA_051880095.1 Bariatricus sp.
CAGCCACCCCGCCAGCCACCCGTCCCCCCATACACGCTACTCATACTGTCGCATCAACCTCTTAATCTCTTCTTTCATCATCTCCACAACATCATCCGGTCCAGCCACTTTCACTCCTTCTCCAAGCGAAATGATCCACCCGAGGAATTGCCCGCTGACATAGACTTTCACATTCACTGTGAAATGCTCCTCATCCACCGGGACAAGCATCACATCTTTCCCGAACCTGTCAATGATAACTCCCGCCAACGCATTATCTACCAGAAGCTTAACCTGCCGTTCTTTTCCTCCGTACATTCCGAAACTTTTCTTGGCATATTCAGCCATGTCCAGTTTCTTAAAATGTTCTTTTCCTTCTCTGGCCTCATCACACATCTGGATATGCAGCATCTTATCTACACGGTAATGCTTGATCTTCCCGGCCTCCGAATCATATCCGACCAGATAATAATTATCGTCATGCCATGAAAGTCCCCATGGGCTGATAAGATAATAGGCTCCTTTATGGCGCAGTTCCATCTGTTTCTTTACATTCCACTGAAAATACTGAAAACGGATCTTTTTATTCTCCGAAATCGCATTATGGATTGCATCGACCGTATAATAAATACTCTCATTCATGGTCTTGATTCGCCCGGATACGTATACTTGGCGCTGCAGCTTCATTGCATCATATTTGCTGACCAGTTTTTCCAGCTTCTTGATCAATGCATTCGATTTTCGTTCTGTGATGAATCTGGAAGACTGGATCGCATCCACCAGAAGCTTCAGCTCCGGTAGTTCAAAAGGACGGTCAATCACGTGATAATGGTATCGGTTACCCACCGGCTCTCCTGCAACCTCAATACCGAACTTTTCCAGATCTTTCAGATCTGAATAAACGCTCTTTCTGTCTGCAGTAATATCATACTCTCTTAACGCATCTAGAAGTTCCGGCATTGTGATATAGTGATTTTCATCCGTCCTCTCCAGCATGATCTGTGCAACCCGGTATAATTTAAATTTCTGATTCGTTCCCTTTGGCATGTCAATCATTTCTCCTCACATCAACACCAAATATTTGTAATGTATGATACCATATTATCATTCTCCCTAAACAAGTTCAATGCAGACCTTTAATTCCCATTCGAACATTTTTCTGCATCGATTGCCAGAACAAGCATCAGAGCTCCCAGCGCATCCTGCGGATTGCGCACATCAATCACATATGTATCCGTCCAATTGAACAGCTGCTTAGATACATCAGCCACACAACGTCCGCTCATGTCATAAACCTGATAATCCCATCCCAGAAAATCACCTTCAACATACCATCCGCTGTAATCGATGTTGAACCGCGGCTTTAAGAACGAAAATTCTTTGGTAATGCAGCCAACATATTGATTCCCTATGTATATTTCAAACTTGGGAAGAAAGGTGAATATCCGCTCCTGCAGAGTCCCGATCTCATTGCCATACGCGTCGAAAATCTTCAGGCAATGGCCCCATGCCAGCTGACCTTTTACTGTGTATACCGTATTTCCTGCTTCATCGTAAATATCATAACTGTCGAACCATGAAAACATCCTTTGTTTAAATAATAATTTCATTTTCTTTCCCCCCTATTTTTTATTTGTCAGGCTACATGAGCCATAAATTATAATCGCTTCGGCGCTAACAGCGAGATCACACCCACGATCAACAACACCGGAAATGCAATTTTAATCAGGCCGACTGCCACAAGGCCGATTAAAAATAACGGAAGCAGCACGACACTGGCTATGATTTTTGAAATACCCCATGCTGCTTTCACTGCAAAAACAAGGATTTTCCCAAATATCAAAAACATGAAAATTATAAATATGAATGTTAACATCGTCCTTCGTCCTCCTCATCTACGATTCTTTTCCCATGGAATTTTGATTTCTCTTCAAGTCCAAGCGCCTTACTATAATCTTTCTGTTCGTTTATTCTTTCAATCAAAAGGCACATTCTGACTCTCTGTTCTATGCTCATTTTATCTTCTCCTTTCCGCCGGACTATACCTATATTATACTTAAATCTTTCCTTCAAATAAACAATATCATTTGCGGATTAGTATAGTCTATTCCTCCTTTTTCGAGGTGATATAAAGTAAATCTTAAGAATTAATAGATTCCCTTCGTTTTTAATATCATATATAATATTTTCAGGATCAGACAAATAAGGGGGATTTTATTATGGGAAGAAAATCAACAAAAGAAAATAAGAATATCTATCAGATCAGCCGGGAAAATATGGAATATTCCCGGGAAGCAGCAGCCGAGAAACTTGGCTTCATTTCTTCTGACCGTATTGAAAAAATCGAAAATGAACGGACACTGCCGCATCCGGAAGAGGTACTTGCAATGGCAGACTGCTACAAAAATCCTTCTTTATGCAATTATTTCTGCTCTCACGAATGCCCGATCGGAATAGAGTATGTACCAGAGATTCAGGCAAAAGAACTCTCCCAGATTACCCTGGAGATGCTGGCCACATTGAATCGGCTGTCGCACGCGAAGGAACGGCTCATTGAAATCACAGTGGACGGCGAGCTCTCGGAGGATGAATTGCCTGATTTTCTTAAAATCAAAGATGAGCTGTCAAAAATGGCTCTCGCGATCGATTCCCTGAACCTTTGGCTGGATCACACCATTGCTTCCGGGAAAATTGATAAACAAGTACTGAACGAAATCCTCCACGGGAAATAACCCTGTTCATAATTCGAGAGCCCGGCAAACAGCCAGGCTCTCAGCAAAATACAATCAAACTGTTACATATTTTGTCTCCCGGATACGGTATCGATCTGCTGCGCCGCCTCTTTCATACTGCTCAACTGACCATTCCGTATTTCTGCCCAGGAGTATTCTTTTAAATAATATCCGACATAATTACTGATGGCCTGTCTGTCTCCTTCCAGGATCTGATAAAGATCGCATTCCACCCGGTCTCTGCAAATATATTTTCTTCTTCCGTCTGCACTAATAATATGCTCGATCCCTGCCTTTTTCAAGGCCTCCATCAGACGATGGAAGGTAACCCGATAAAGTGTCCGGGTATTCTCATCTGCCGGTCTTTCGGGCCATAGACATGCAATCGCCTCCCCGGAAGTCAATCCGGCGCTTCCCCGATCCACAAGAAGAGCCAAAAGCTCTACGATTTTTTCTCTGCCCAGACTCAGTATTTCTTCGTCTACACTGACAGAAAAATGGGGAATCGTATGGATCTGCACCCTTTTCCGGGGCCGAGGCTTCACCAGGGCCGCTTTTTCCAATTCCTTTGCGAGTTCTTCCCTGGTAAATGGTTTCAAAATGTATCCGATGGCATCCACTCCGAATGCATCCAGTGCGTACTGGGAGTAAGCAGTCACAAAAATGACCCGGATATTCTTATCGATCGTTTTTAATTTTTTAGCCAGTTCTATTCCATTGATGTCCCTCATTTCGATATCCAGAAATGCCGCATCCACTTCATGATCTTTCGCCCAATTCAGTGCCTTCTCGCCGTCTCTGAACAGCTTCAGACTTTCAATTCCGGGAATCCCTTCCGCTTTCATGCTGAAATTTTCCAATGCCATCATCTCATCATCCACACAAATAACTTTCATTCTGTCATCCTTCTTATGTTATTTTAGCCATCTGTCCAGCGTTCTGGCCAGCGATTTGAGATCAAGCGGTTTGGCGATATGCTCATTCATACCGACCGTTTTGGCCGCCTGTACATCCTCTGCAAATGCATTTGCCGTCATGGCAACGATCGGCACCCATCTGCAGTAATTCCGGTCCATAGCACGAATTGCTCTGGTGGCATCATATCCGTTCATCCGCGGCATCTGGATATCCATGAAGATAATATCATAATAACCATCCTCACATGATGCCACTTTGTCAACGGCTTCTGTGCCGTCAGCCACATGCTCGATTGTAAGTCCCGTCATTCCCAGAATCTCTGCTGCAATTTCAGCGTTCAGCTCATTGTCTTCCACAAGCAGCGCACGACAGCCTGTGAGATCCATATTCTTCAGATCAACAAACGGCAGCTCCTGCTCCCTTGCCTGCTCATCATCGACAAGCGCATTAAATGTTTTGGCCAGTCTGGAGCGGAACAGCGGTTTACTGATGAACGCATTCGCACCGGCCGCTCGGGCCTCCTGTTCGATATCCGACCAGTCATAGGCTGAAATGATGATGATCGGCACATCATTTCCCACGGCTCTACGTATTGCTTTTGTAGTTGCAATCCCATCCATATCCGGCATTTTCCAATCAATGATGCAGGCAAAATAGTCACGCTTCTGGTCATGGTGCAACACAATCTGATCGACGGCTTCCGCTCCCGTGGATACGCCTTCGGCTTTCATTCCCATATCATTCAGCATGCTGCAGCAGGACTCGAGACTTAATTCATCATCATCTGCCACCAGCACATCCAGGTCAACAAATTTATCATACTGGACATCGGAACCTTCCTGAAGCTTGAGGTACATCGTCACCGTGAAGCGCGAGCCGACACCCAGCTTACTTTCGACCTTGATATCTCCTCCCATCATGCGGACAATATT
>JBJENH010000020.1:0-3446 GCA_051880095.1 Bariatricus sp.
GCTTTCATATTGATCCTGTCTTCCATTTTATGATACCCTCAATCCTTTTTCAAGAATATCGTAACAGATTATCACATTGATTCATGCCTTTATCTTGCACTTTTCATCTACTCATGTTATTCTGATTTTATCATAACAAGCAGAATTCTATCTGCTATTTTTCTCGCCGTAAGGCGTCTCATTTTCGGCGCTTCCCTTTCGAGGCAATAACCCGCTAATGATGAAACAAACAACATTATTTTTTACCAAGGAGGATTTGCCTATGTCAAATAATTTGCACACTCTATTCCCATTTCTCCACACGCGAGAAGCACTTTTAGAAGAAATCCATATGCACAAACATCTGCTTTCTCAATTCGAAAACTGGCAAAAAGAACAGCAGGAAGAATTCTTGAATTTCTGTACTGGCGCCAAGGGAGTTCGAATGCTTTATGATTCCTTCTTTAAGGAAATCATGAACCCGGAAAGCATACCGGAACGCCTGGAAGATTTCTTATCACTTGTATTGAATCAAAAAGTCACTATCTTGAAAGTCCTTCCTAATGATTCTACCCGCATTGCAGATGAAAGTTCACTACTGATCATGGATATTGTGGTTGAACTATCCACTGGAAGCATCGCTAATGTTGAGGTGCAGAAGATTGGTTATGCATTTCCCGGACAGCGATGCGCCTGCTACTCTGCTGATCTGCTCCTTCGCCAGTACAAGCGAGTTAAGAGTGAGAAGAAAAAACGGTTCAGCTATCGCGATATCAAAAACGTCTATACTGTCATATTATTCGAAAAAAGCACATATGAATTTCACAAATTTCCAGATATTTATATCCATCATTCTAATCAAAAAACCGATACTGGTTTAAAACTGGAGCTCCTTCAGGATTATACCTTTATCGCTCTTGACATTTTCAAGAAAACTTCGCAAAATAAAGGTATCAATAACAAGTTAGATGCCTGGCTTACCTTCCTATGTGTGGACGAACCGGAGACGATTGTGAAACTTATCGAAGCATTCCCCGAATTCAAGCCGCTCTATGATGATGTATACCAGATTTGTCGCAATACAGAAAAGGTGATGGAAATGTTTTCAAAAGAATTACAAGAACTGGATCGTAATACTGTGCAATATATGATTGATGAAATGCAGGATACGATTGATTCGCAGAAAAAAACGATCGATACCCAACAAGATATGATTGATTCACAAAAGGATACGATTGATTCGCAAAAGGATACGATTGATTCGCAAAAAGATATGATTGATGCCCAGCAGATAAAGTTATCCAAAATGGAACAGGAACTTATGGAATTACGAAAAAAACTAAATTCATAAACCTATAAACAACTTCAAAATCGGAAAGCAGAGTAAGAATATCTCGGTTATGTGGCTAATGTAGAATAATATGGGAAGGGCCGTTCGATGCCGGGGCTTTTAGCCCCGGCATCATGGCATGATGCCCGTCCCCAAAGCCAATATTTTCTCCTCCGGCACGATAAGTGCTTTCGGCATTCCTTTTTCATCGATTTCATCATACAGATCCCGCTGCACAAACCAGCAAATATCCTCTTCCCCTGCTTTTGCCTTGATGAAATATTTCCGCTCAAACGGGCAATCAACTCGGTTCCATTCTCCTATTGTAATAGCATTGTCCGGCACTTCATCCCAGACCGGAATAAAGTCATGCGCCCGAATGCCGATCGACTTTGTCTGCTCCGGTATCTTCCCTTCCAATGCAACTCCCCAGTCGGGAACGATAAATCTACCATTTTCTTTACATACTTTGACAATATTTTTACATCCGGTGAGCCTTGCAGCCGCCTCCCACTGTGGATTGTCGAACAATTCTTTTGTCTCTCCCATGCAGATTCCTTTTCCATTTTCCATGATCAGGATCTCTTCACTGAAGCTGTATATCTCATCCCGGCTGTGGGATACCAGAATGGCTGTTCCTTCGTAATCTTCCAGAAGCTCCAGAAGTTCTCTTAACATACGGTCTCTGAGGTGTGCATCGAGGGCGGAAAATGGTTCATCCAAAAGAATCACATCCGGTTCGTACACCAGAATCCTCGCCAGCGCCACTCTCTGCTGCTGTCCACCGGAGAGTTGTCCGGGAAGCTGTTTTTCCAGTCCCCGAATCTGAAAGCGTTCCATCATCCGATGCACTTTCTCCATTTTTTCCGCCTTTTTACCGATCAGACCTGCCGCAATGTTTTCTTCCACCGTCATCGTGGGGAACAAGGCATAATTCTGGAACAGATAACCGACTCTTCTCTGCTGCGGTTTTAGATCAATCTTCTTTCTCGTATCCAGCAGGATGCGGTCATTGATATTCACATATCCTTCATCTGGGCGTTCAATTCCTGCAATACTTTTCAGTGTCAGACTTTTACCGCATCCGGATGCTCCAAGAATTCCGATTCTTCTGCTTGCACTTTTCAAATGAACGTCCAGGCAGAACTTTCCTAATTGTTTCCTGATTTCTACATCAATTGCCACTCTCATTTCCTCCTACCAGTGTCTGACGTTCTTCATTTTCTTACCGGATATCAGATTCATAAGTACAACAATTGCAAATGCGATCACCATCACGATCACGACCCATACGCCTGCCGTCAGGAAGTCTCCGTCCTGAATAACCATGGCGATTTTCTGGGAAATAGTTCCCGTCTTGCCGGGGATATTCCCTGCCAGCATCGAGGTGGCTCCGTACTCTCCCATAGCCCTCGCAAAAGTCAGTACCGTTCCTGCTGCCACCCCCGGCCCTGCTGCCGGAATGACAACCTTCCAGAAAATCTTCCGTTCCGGCATTCCAAGTGTCCTTGCCGCGTAGATCAAATTCACATCCACCTGTTCAAATGCGGCCCGTGCATTCCGGTACATCAGGGGAAATGCAATCACCGTAGCCGCAATGACACATCCGGCCCAGGACTGTACGATCTTAATGTCAAATGTCGTATAGAGATATTTCCCCACAGGTCTTCTGGTACTGAAGATCAGTAATAAAATGAATCCCGCAACGGTAGGCGGAAGCACCAATGGGAGTGTAAGGATCCCATCCAGAACCGCTTTCACTCCCGCCTTTGCATACATACATTTCCGAGCCGCATAGATTCCAAGGAAAAAGGAAAGGATCGTTGCGGCCACTCCGGTCTTCAGTGAAATGAATAAAGGACTAAAGTCCAGAGAAGCCAGTATGTTTCCTATTTCTCCCATGCATCTGCTCCTTTTATTCTACATTTGTGTCAAAATAGTAGCTGTCAAATATCGCTTTTGCTTCATCTGATGTGATGAACGCAAGGAACTCTTCCGCTGCTTTCTTCTGTGCGTGGTCCGCTTCCTTGTTATCAACCTGGCAAACAGGATAGATAACATTTCCTGTCAGATCGTAACTTACTTTTTCCAGGATTTCTACTTTATCTTCATATCCGTAAGTATCGGAATAGTAAGT
>JBJENH010000020.1:3546-26760 GCA_051880095.1 Bariatricus sp.
GTTACTTCTGTCTCACTGTCCTTTAATGTAAGAACAACGACCTGATTGTTTACTACATTTTTTCTTGTTCCTTCTACTACAAGACCATCTGCTTCCAGCTGATCCATCTGTTTCTGTGCGGCAGAGAAGAAAATATCGCATTCATACCCTTCTTCGATCTGTGTGAGCAGAGTTCCGGAACTGTCAGCATTGAACGTAATCTTCACTTCCGGATGTTCTTCATTATACTTTTCCGCCAGTTCAGTCATAACCGTATTCAGACTTGCCGCGATAAATACCTGAATCTCTACCGGTTCTGCTTCTTCTTCCTGTTCTGTTTCTTCCGTTTCGACAGCTTCGGCTTCCTCTTCGTTTTTCGAACCGCATGCCACAAGCCCTGCAGCCATTGCAAGTACAAGGGACACTGCTGCCAGTTTCATTCCAAGTTTTCTCAGTTTCATAATTTTTCCTCCTATTGTTTCTTTTTTATTTTCTTGCACATTCTCCTTCGCTTCCTCTCAGGATTCCAAGTCCGTGAGCAAGCTCCGGTAAAATGAATTCAAGCGATTCTTTCACTGCTTTCGGGCTTCCGGGCAGGTTCACGATCAGCGTCCCTTTCCGTATTCCCGATTCTGCCCTGCTTAGCATGGCCCTTTTGGTGATCGTCATGGAATATCCTCGTATTGCTTCGGCTATTCCTCTTGCCATTCGGTCGCACACGGCGATCGTTGCCTCCGGTGTAATATCCCTCGGTGAAAATCCGGTTCCGCCTGTCGTCAATATCAGGTTTACCTGCCTCTGGTCTGCCAGCCGCTTCATCTGACGTTCCAGCCCCATCCTCTCATCCGGAAGAAGCAGTGTCTCCACCACACGATATCCGGCATTATCTAACATTTCGCAGATCATCGGTCCGCTTTTGTCTTCCCGCTCCCCTGCAAATCCTTTATCACTCAGGGTGATCACGGCTACCGTAAACGGTCTGTCCGGTTCCGGCGGGATCATTTCGATCTGATCTCCCTTCTGAATATGTCCTCCATGGAGAACTTCTGTAAATACGCCCTCCCGCGGCATAATGCAGTCTCCCATCTTCTTGTAAATCTCGCAGTGACTGTGGCACTCTTTTCCGATCTGCGTCAGTTCCAGCAAAACTTCCCCGATCCGGAATCTGGTCCCCACCGGAAGTGTTCTCAGGTCATACCCTTCCACAATCAGATTTTCTCCAAATGCTCCGTAATCGATCTCGGCTCCCCTTGCACGGAACTCCTCAATCTTCTCCACAGCCAGAAGACTGATCTGACGGTGCCACTTTCCACCGTGAGCATCTCCTTCGATTCCCCAGTCTTCAAGAATCTGCGCTTCCGGGATTTCTTTTTTCTGCGTTCCGCGCTTCTCGCTGATGCAGATTGCTTTGATCTCTCCCATTCTTTATCCTCCTATTGAAGCCATTTCACGCTTTTCTGTAATCATTTCTTTCTTTTCAAACTGATGCGCAGCCGGCTTGCTTCTAATGGCGGCCTCCATCAGACGCCGCACTTCTTCCCTGTCTCCGGCTCTCAGTGCTTTCCTGACAGAAATCTGTTCTTCAAAGCAGAGACATGCTTTGAGATCCCCTGTCGAGGTCATGCGGATCCGGTTGCAGTGATCACAGAATTTTCCATGGATCGCGCTTATGAAGCCAACGCTTCCTTCAAATCCCGGGATCTGATAATAGACTGCCGGTCCGTTTCCGTGTATCCGCGTGTCAGGCTCTAATGCTCCGTATTCTTCTTTGAATTTTTTAAGCAGCACTTCATTATAAACAGGCTCAAACCGCTTCCCGTACCCGATCGGCATCATTTCAATGAAACGCACATCCAGTTTCCGATGCCTTGCAAGCTCTGCAAGTGCCTTCCATTCATTTTCGTTTTCTTCTTTCTGCAATACCGAATTCACTTTCACCGGTATCTGCAGCTTGAGCGCCGCCTGAATGCCTTCCAGCACAGCGTCCAGGCCATCTCGTCCGGTAATTCTCTCAAACCGCTCCGCATCCAGCGTATCCAGACTGACATTGACTGCATCCAGCCCATGGTGCTTCAATTCTTCTGCATACTTTACCAGATATACGCCATTCGTTGTAAGTGTGACCTGCTCGATCCCCGGAACTTCCTTCAGCATCCCCACAAGTGCCGGACATCCGAGCCTTACCAGCGGTTCGCCTCCTGTCACTTTAATCTTTTTAATGCCAAGTTTTGCCGCTTCTTCCACAACGGCTTTTATTTCTTCATATGTTAATATCTCTTCCATCGGAATCCAGGAAATCCCGTCCGGCATGCAATACCGGCAGCGCAGATTACATCGATCCGTAATGGAGATCCTCATATAGTCTATTTCTCTGCCAAAGCTGTCCCTCAAACAAGCTTCCTCCTTTTCGTTCTACTTCACCCGCTCCAGAAGTACGCTGACAACTCCTCCGCAGACCATGCCTTCTTCTTCTGCATCCGCGCCGGTCATATCCACTTTGCAAATGACAGACTCGGGGCCGTTCCCCGCCGCCATCAGAAGTGCTTTCTGCATGATATTCGCTTCCATACATCCTCCCCCGATCGTTCCGATGCACGTTCCGCTTCTGAATACCAGCATCTTTATCCCGACTCCCTGCGGAGCAGAACCTTTTCGCTTCACAATGGTCGCCATAACTTTACTTTCCGAACCACTATCCGAATCCAGAACCGCCCGCATAATTTCCTTCGTATATCCGCAGGTACGCTTCTTTTTATTTTTTACTTCGATGATCTCAGCCATGATCGCGACCGCAATTTCCACCGGAGTCTCCGCCCCGATATCCAGTCCGATCGGCGTGTAGACGCTGTCCAGCACGTTCTTGTCAATTCCTTTTTCTTCCAGAATCTGCTTTACCAATGTCGTTCTTCGTCTGCTTCCGATCATGCCGATATAGGCATGTTCTTTCCGGGCAATCTTCTCCAGACAGATCTGATCGTATCGGTGTCCCCGGGTCACGATCACAAAATAGGTGTCCGCATTGCCTTCCACCTGATCCAGGCCCTCTTCAAATGGTGCACAAATGACCTTTGTCGCCCCGGCACGCCTTGCATTGTCTGCAAACAGCGGCCTGTCCTCCAACACAGTCACTTCACATCCCATCATGACCCCCAGTGTAATGACTGGGATCGATACATGTCCACCTCCACAAATTATAATCTGTTTCTCATTTCCAAGAACATCGCAAAATACTTCGTGACCGCCAAGCAGGATCACGCCACTGTCATCCAGCTCCTTTATCTCATCCTGAAATCCCCTGAAAAACCCGTGCTCCTGACTTTCCCACAGAATACTTCCGTCTGACGTCAAGACTTTTTCTCCGATATTCTCTCCGTCCAGAACTGTCAGTACCATATTGAATCGATTTGTATCCGTCCTTTGTATTGCCTCAAATAACGCTTTCATTTCCTACATTGCCTTTCCAAATCCACAATTTGGGAACGTACATACCGGACATGAGAGACACAGGCCTCCTTGTCCGAGCAGATTCAGATCATTTGCCTGCAATTTTTCCCCGGTCATGATTCTCGGGAGTACCAGATCAAAAATCGTCCGTTTTGAGTACATGACACATCCCGGAAGTCCCATGATCGGAATCTCTCCCTGATAATAAGCAAGCATAAACATGGCCCCCGGCAGTACCGGCGCTCCGTATGTCACAATATCCGCTCCTGTATTCTTGATTGCAAGAGGTGTTCTGTCATCCGGATCCACACTCATACCACCCGTACAAATCACCATATTACATCCCAAGGCCAGCATATCCTGAATCGCTTTGGTGATCATAGTATGATCATCGTCACATATAACGTGCTCTGCTCCTTCAATTCCGTATTCTGCGATTTTCTCCAGGATCACCGGAGTAAACGTATCCTGAATCCTTCCACGGTACACTTCGCTTCCTGTTGTAACAATTCCCACTTTCTTCTTCTCATATGGCCTGATCTGGAAAATGGGTTCGCCCCCGCCGATTACTTCTGCTTCTTTCATCTTGTCCTCATGAATCACCAGCGGAATCACTCGGGTTCCTGCAATCTTATCCCCTTTTTTGACCGGGAAATTGCCATGACGGCTGGCAATCATGATCTCGCCGAGCGAATTGATCCTGTTCAGCTTCTCTGCATCAATTTTAAGTACACCTTCTATATCTGCAATCAGCTCAATTTTTCCTTCTTTGACCTCGGAAGGATGCATGCCGTTTCCCTGGCAGATTTGTCTTAATATTTCAGCCGCTTCATTTTCATGCAGCATTCCTTCTGTCTTTTCCCAGATATACAGATTCTCTTTTCCGACCGAGAGAAGGACCGGTATATCTTCTTCCCGCACAACATGCCCTTTCCTGAACACGGCATCTTTGGTTACTCCCTTTATGATCTGTGTGATATCATGGCATAAAACCTGTCCTACGGCATCTTCTGTTCTTATCAGTTTCATATTTATCTATCTCCTCAATCTGCTTTTCATGTTCCAATTTACTGGAAACAGTATATCAAAAATAGCGCGGAAATTATGTTGTCCAAACAACTTTTCTTTATTCAAGCTTTGCTTTTTTCAATAGAATTTCCAGTATTTTTTCTGCTTCATCCAGTCCTGCCGACTGTTCCCCTCTGAAATGTCCGCTCTCCCAGTCACTGGCAATCAGAAATCTTCCCTCCGGATTTGAAACCGGCCTATCTGATATTTCCCGGCGGACTACTTCTATTTTAGGATAGGTACTGTCCTTCATTCCCTCAACCAAAATCAGATCCGCTTCAGGGAACCTGGCGATCATCTCTTCGATCGTTTCCCGGCAGTTTTCTTTGTATACAAAACTACGATATTTTGAAAACACAGCTGTTCCGTATGCTCCCGCCTCCCGAATCCGATAGCTGTCCGTTCCGGGTACGTCGCACTCAAAATCATGTCCGTCATGCTTAATGACTGCCGTGCGGATACCTCTGCCTGAGAGCAGCTTCACTAACCGGATGAGAAGTGTTGTTTTACCGGAATTTTTCACACCACAAACAGCCACAACAAAAGGTGATTTTTTTATATCATCACAACACATACCGTTTCTCCTCTTTCTACTTTCAAAGTTCCTGCCGGAATCTCGATCAGACAGTTGCACCCACACATCGTGCTTAGAATTCCGGAATCATTCGAACCCTCTGCAATCCGGACATGTCCATCCGCATATTTCGCCCTTACATACCGGGTGACACGGCTTGGCTTCAAAAAGTCACTTTCACATACCGCATTTTGACGATGAAGCTTTAGATCTTCTCTTCCTGCCATTTTAGCCAGAACCGGTCGGATCAAAAGTTCCAGATTCACGGCAGCACCATACGGATTTCCGGAGAGACAGATCAGAAGTTTTCCCTGATAAAGCGCACAAAGGGTCGGCATCCCGGGTTTAATCGCCACTCCCCAGAACAGCTTCTCACAGTGTAAAAGTGTAAGTACTTCATGCATGATATCCTTTTTCCCAACGGATACCCCTCCGGTCGTGATCAGAATATCCGCGTCCTTTGCTGCTTCACGGATTTGTTCTGCAACCGCTCCTGCATCATCTTCTGCCCTTCCTTTATAAGTAACCTGTACCCCCCAGGTCTGCAGCTTTGTCACACATGTATAGAGATTGGAATCATAGATTTTCCCCGGAAGAAGCTCTTCTCCCGGAAGCATCAGCTCGTCCCCGGTCGTCAGGACCGCCGCCCGCGGACTGCGGTACACGACCGCCTTTTCTCTTCCGAGACTTGCCAGAACTCCCGCTTCTACAGCCCCGATCAGCATCTCCTTCCCCAGAAGTTTTGCTCCCGCTTTATAGTCTTCTCCTTCAAAACAGTAGTTTTGATAAGCTCGGATTTCCGCGTAGATCGCTACAGTTTCCTCTCCGTAATCGGTGTCCTCCTGCCCGATAATACAGTCAGCCCCTTCGGGGATCGGTGCACCGGTCATGATCCGCACAGCCATGCCCGGCTCTACTTTTTTATCCGTTACATGCCCCGCATCTACCTCATCAATTACGCATAGTGTAACCGGATGTTCACGGGCAGCTCCTTTGATATCATCACTTCTCACTGCATATCCATCCAGCGGCGATCTGGGAAATGGCGGCTGGTTTCTTTGCGCATACACATCCTCTGCAAGAACTCTTCCCACCGCATTCCACAAAGAGATTTCTTCCCGTTCTTCTATTTTACCTGCATAATTCAGTAATACTTCGGAGGCTTTTTCCAATGACAATCGCTCCATATCATTCTCCTTTTCTCCTGTAAAGTAATAAAGTAAAAAGGCAGCAGAAAGACACAAAGTCCCCCTACTGCCATTTAGACGCAATACGACCACTTCATGTTCTTTTTTTCAAATAAGGAAGGCCCTCACATTTCTATTCAGACCCCGGGGATGATAGATTCATCCCGGCTTGGCATCATATCTTTTCGACTTAGACACGTTCGCTCAAAGAACAGTTCCATTATATCATTATTTTATTATAAATACTATTCGTTCCTAATTCTCTTGATTCCGACTGCTGTTGACGAGTTTCTGATATTCCTCAACCGTATTCACATTCTGCAGCATTTTAGCAAATTCCATGTTGGTACTCACATCCACATACAGAACATGCAGTTGTTCCAGAACATCCCGGATACGATAGTTTCCCGCAATGATCTGCGTTTCCATCACTTTCAGCACGTTTTCCTTCCTGTAAATTGCCGAAAGCGGATGGATACGTCCATTGAAAACCGGCACCACTCCATCGTATCCTGCCTTTTCCTGATTCTCTGCAGTCTCTAACCGTTTTTTCAAATAACGAAATAGTTCGATTTTCAAAAAAGGCATATCACAGGCTGATACCATAACCTCATCTGCTCTACATGCAGTCAGTCCGGCATGGATCCCGCCAATTGGACCACATCCGGTGTAAATGTCCCTCACGATCCGGCATCTGTCGTCGGTGTAATGGATTCTATCACCATAAGAAATCCAGATCGTCTCCGCTTCTTTCGCGAACTCATTTATCATTCGCTCTGTGAATGTCTTATTCTCGTATATCAACTCGCCTTTATGACGCCCGCCCATACGGCTGCTCTTTCCGCCGGCCAGTAATAGACCATCCATAATTTCTTCACTCCATCGTTCTTTTAATTGGAGGCTGGAATCTTCAATTCTACGCATGATACACTCTGATTCGGTCCGGTCGTGCCGCACAGATCAGTGTGAGATGATACTTCCCTGCAAGTTCCACCGCCTCCGCTGTCGGAACTGCTTTGCAGATTGCTATTGGTATACCTGCCCGTATAACTTTTTCTTCCATATCTGAAGGCATTCTTCCGCTGGAATACAGCATGCATTCTTTTAGATCGATTCCTTTCAGCAGGGCATACCCCACCACTTTATCGATCGCATTATGCCGACCGATATCTTCACAAGAGAACACGACTTCCCCTTCCTTTACAAGAAAACAACTGTGCGTTCCCCATGTTTCTTTATGGAGAGGCATTCCTTCTGCCAATATGTCCGCAAGACGGAACACCCATTCTTCTTTCCACTTTGCAGGAGAAACAGGCTGCATTTCTCTGCTTATAGGCATATTCCATTCGGGAGATACCATTTTTACACTCGCCAGACTTCCATCCTTACAAATAGAAACCGATTCAATGTCTTCTATATTATCAGAAATTCCTTCTGTACAAAGTCTTCCGAGAACTGCCTCTGTAAGATACTGGGGAGTGCACATCATATGCAGAGTATAAATCCCATTTATGACGATTCTCATCTTGTGTTCTTTGAGAACACGGGTATTTTCCTGCTTTTTCTTTCCATCGCGGCCAATATACAGGCACACCGAATCTGTTGTAAGTTCTGCCTGTTCATACAGATTTTCTACTCTCATGTATCCTCCTTCTCAGTCTATTTGAAAGGAAACCGGCACCCTGCCGGTACCGGTCTCTTTCCATCTAATTACAGCAAGAGATTTTTTCTACTCTCACAGCACATACTTTATATTCCGGTGTACTGGAGATTCCGTCCAGTGCATCGTTCGTGAGCCAGTTTGCCCCGCCTTCAAGATAGTGGAACGGCATCCAGCACTCACCTTTTCGGGTCTTTTGGGACACATTTGCTTTTGCCTGAATGCATCCTCGTCTGGATGAAATGGATACCATCTCTCCATCCACGATTCCCAGCTCTTCTGCATCAGCAGTGTTCAGTTCAATGAAGGATTCGCCTGCAATCAGATTGATTCCTTCGGTCTTGTCTGTCATGGCACATGCATTGTAGTGATACAGGATACGTCCGGTCATCAGTACAAGCGGATAAGCTTCATCCGGAAGTTCCATGGATGGTTTGTATTCTGCCGGCCTGAAATATCCGAGACCTCTTGCGAATTTACCCACATGCATAATCGGCGTACCGGGATGTTCCGGATTCGGACATGGCCACTGAAGCCCTCGCCCTCCGACTTCTTCGCTGTCCAGACGTGCATGACTGATACCGCCAAATGACGGGGTAACAGAAGAGATCTCGTCCATGATCTCTGCCGGTGTCAGGTGCGGCTGCGGATATCCCATACGGTTCATGATCTCCGTGAAGATCCAGGTATCCGGTCTGGTCTCGCCTGCAATCTCAACAGCCTTTCTGACACGCTGTACACGGCGTTCTGTATTGGTAAATGTTCCTTCTTTTTCCGTATAAGAACGTCCCGGAAGAATTACATCCGCAAGCTTTGCGGTCTCCGTCATGAACAGTTCATCCACAACAAAGAAATCCAGAGATTCCAGTGCATGGATCACGTGGCTGGTATTCGGATCTGTTCTGACCGGATCTTCACCGAAAATGAAGAGTCCTTTGATCTCTCCCGTGATCATCTTCGGGAAACAGTCGGTCGCTTTGATTCCGACATTCGGATTCAGCTTTGTATTCCATGCTTTCTCAAACTTCTCCACAATACCCGGTGCAACGATATTCTGATAACCCGGGAACTGATTCGGAGCAGCTCCCATATCGCAGGCTCCCTGTACGTTATTCTGCCCGCGGATCGGATTCACGCCGCATCCCGGACGCCCGATCTTTCCGACCATCATCGCTAGATTGGAAAGTGACATAACGCCTTCTGTTCCGGTATGATGCTCTGTGACACCCAGACAGTACAATATCGGTGCACGATCTGCTGTTGCGTACATTCTTGCAGCTTCCCGCAGAAGATCCGGATCAATGCCGCAGATATCTGCCACGCGCTCCGGAGTATACCCCTTCACTGCTTCTTTCATTGCTTCAAAGTTCTCAGTCCGCTCTTCGATGAATTTCTCATCTGCCAGACCTTCTTCAATAATAATATGCATCATTCCGTTCGCAAACGCAACGTTTGTTCCCGGTCTTAACTTCAGGTGGATATCCGCCTTCTTCGCAAGATCAATCTCACGCGGGTCGGCTACGATCAGCTTGGTTCCTTTCTCCACCGCCTGGCGGATCTGCATTCCAATGACCGGATGTGCATGCTCCGGATTTGATCCTACCAGCATAATCACATCGGATTCATGTGTAATATCGTAAATGGTGTTTGTCATGGCTCCTGAGCCTAATGTGGTTGCCAGACCGGCAACAGTAGGAGCATGTCAAACGCGCGCACAGTTATCGGTATTGTTGCTCTGGAACGCCGTTCTCACCATTTTCTGAAGCATATAGACATCTTCATTGGTGGAACGTGAGCAGGCAAAACCGGCCAGTGCCTCACCTCCGTAATTATTTCTGATTTCGGTAAATTTTCCGGCAACCAGGTCAAGTGCCTCATCCCAGGTCGCACGCTCAAATTCTCCGGTCTCTTTATTTTTGATCAGTGGATAGCGGATCCGTTCCGGCGAATCCACAAAATCAAAGGAAGCACTTCTTCCTTTCACACATAACAGTCCATGATTGGATGGACCGTCCGCTCCCTCCACATCAACAATTTTGTTATCTTTCACGATCAGATCCATCTGGCAGCCCGTTGCACAGTGCGGACAGGTCGTACGAACCTTTCTTGTTTCCCAGGCCCGGTATTTTTTCTTTCTTTTCTCCGTGATCGCTCCTGTCGGACATGCCTGAGCACAGTTTCCGCAGGATTCACATAATGTCATATCCCAGTCCTCTCCGAACGGAGCTTCGATGATATTGAACATTCCAGTCTTTCCCAGTGTAATTGCATGTCTGCCTGTCATCTTTGCGCAGGTATTCACACATCTCTGACAGTGAATGCAAAGTTCCGGCTGGTAGCTTAAGAACGGATGGCTGTCTTTAGCCGGACGTTCGATCTTCTTTCTTGTTCCAAGATAAGAGGTTTCCTCGATTCCATATTCGTTGCAGACAGCCTGAAGTTCACAGCTTCCGTTCTGCGGACAATAGAAACATCCTCTGTGATGATTGGAGAGGAGCAGATCGAGTACCATTTTCCGGGCCTCCACCACACGTTCGCTCATGGTCTGAACGACCATGCCTTCTTTGACAAGAGTATTGCAGGAAGTCGGCAGTTTATCCATACCTTCCACTTCTACTACGCACAGACGGCAGGAACCGATCTCATTTACTTCTTTCAGATAACACAGTGTAGGAATTCGGATTCCAACGGATCTTGCAGCTTCAAGAATTGTCGATCCTTCCTGCACTTCTACCTGAATTCCGTCAATTTTCAGATTAATCATTCGTCACGTCCCCCTTTCAGCACACCGCATCCGAAGTGATCGCAGCGCAGACATCTTCCAGCCTCCTGCATTGCCTCCTCATGGGTATACGGATTTTCCACATGCTCAAAATCATGTTTTCTCTCATATGCCGGACGTTCTGTAATATTGGCGCGTCCGGTCGGAATTCGATTGTTCTCTTTTGGATTCGGCACCACGGCTTCACAATTCAGTTTATGATGATAACCGAGATATTCATCGATGTTATGTGCTGCGACTTTTCCGGCTGCAATAGCCCGGATTGCCGTAGCTGGCCCGGTTGCGCAGTCTCCTCCGACAAATACTCCGGGAAGATTTTCCACTGCCGTATCCAGCCCGGCCTTAAATACACCGCGCTCTGCCTCCATTCCGAATTCTTCAAACGGGCGGCTCACGATATCCTGACCGACTGCGATCAGAATAACCTCACACGGAATTCTCTCCGGATCTTTCTTTGCGTCGACCGGACTCGGACGCCCTGCACGGTCATATGGTCCGATCATCTGCGGCTGTACGATGAGCGCCGAACAATTTCCTTCGGCATCCTTCTCAATGCTCTTCGGAGATTTCAGCGTCAAAAGCTCGATTCCTTCCATCACCGCCGATTCAATTTCTGTATCCAGCGCCGTCATATCATCCTGGCGCCTTCTGTAGACGATACGCACATCTTCGGCATTGCAGCGCACTGCACTTCTCGCTGCATCCATCGCCACATTGCCGCCACCGATGACAACAACATTTTTGCCGGTGTAATCCGGGATATTTCCATTACCGATCCGATCCAGCATCTCCACTGCGGATTCCACATTTCCCGCATCGCTGCCTTCCAGACGAAGACGCTTGCCTGCCTGTGCACCGATCGCCACAAACATCGCATCGTATTCTTTATGTATCTCTTCAATCGGAATCTCGGTTCCGACTTTTGCTTCATATTTGACTTCAATATCTCCTGCTGACAAAATCGCACGGATATCCTCATCCAGCCGATCCTTCGGGAAACGATAATTCGGAATACCATACCGAAGCATACCGCCCAGCGCTTTCTGTCGCTCAAAGATCGTTACTTTATGTCCCATAAGTCCCAGGAAATATGCTGCGGTCATTCCGGCCGGCCCTCCGCCGATGACTGCCACCTTTTTACCGGTGGACTTATTCGCTTTCGGAACCGCAACTTTATCTGCCGCGATCTGGTCTACCGCATACTTCTTGAGTCCGCGGATATTGATGGAATCGTCGATCAGATTTCTTCGGCATCTCTGCTCACAGGGATGTTCACAAATCATGGCACAGGCCGTCGGAAGCGGGTTGTCCTTCCGGATCATATTGATAGCTCCTGCATAATCTTCTTCCCCGATCAGTGCAATGTATGCCGGGATATCCACATGCGCCGGGCAAAGATTGATACACGGCACTTTCTGTCCCATCTCGCCGGGACAGACATGGTCTTTAATATGGCTCTCATATTCTTCCCGAAATGTATCCAGTCCCTGCAGCACTTCGATTGCTGACTGGTAGCCAATCGCACAATCCGCCGTGTCACGGATCATGGTAGCCAGCCGTCTCATATGCTCCAGCGTCTCCATTGTGGCATCCCCTTCCAGGATACTCTTCAGTAATGTTTCGAGCTGCGGAAGCCCGTCACGACAGGGAACGCATTTTCCGCAAGTCTGGTTCTTTGAAGCCGTAAGCAGTGAAAGCTGTACGGTCAGCGGACAGGTTCCCGGCGGATATACTTTTACTTTTGTCTCAAATTTATCCAAAAGCCTGCCGATTTTTACGTCACAGCTTTTTGGATCCGCAAGAAAAATCTTACTCATTTCCTTCCCTTCTTTCTCTTAAATCTCACACTATTTCTGATTGTTCCTCAGGTAAATGAACCAGTAAACACATCCGACACAGATACCGCCACCGACAATATTGCCGAGCGTAACCGGAATCAGATTTGTTCCCAGGAAATTGCCCCATGTGATTGCATCCAAATTCACACCCGCCGCAGCTGCTGCTTCTGCATATGCCGGAATCCCTTTGGCGAAAATTCCAGCTCCGATATAATACATATTCGCCACACTATGTTCAAATCCGCAGACTACAAAGATCATGATCGGGAAAAACAATCCAATGATCTTACCGGCCACATCTTTTGCCGCAAAGGAAATCCATACTGCAAGACATACCAGGAAATTGCAGAAAATTCCTCGGATAAATGCATCTCCAAAGCTTAACGTGCATTTTCCTGCTGCCGTAGAGAGCACGGAAACCGCCATTCCGTTATCGAAAAGGCTGATCTGGTGAGAATACACTACTCCGGCCGCCACAAGAAGTCCCCCGATAAAATTGCCAAGGTATACAACAACCCAGTTCTTCATCATACCGGACACCTTGATCTCCTTCTCCAGAAGCGGGATCGTAAGCAGACAGTTTCCGGTAAACAGTTCACTTCCCGCAAGAAGCACCATCGTAAGCCCTCCCGGGAAAATGCATGCTCCTATCAGTTTTCCGACAGACGCCGGTTTTACTCCTACCGCTGCTGTCGTTGCTCCTACACCGCCAAGTGCAATAAAAGCTCCGGCCATGACTGCCATGAGAAGCATCTTCGGAATCGGTGTATTTACCTTGCCTTTTCCGATATTGATATAATTTTTGGCCACTTCAGCCGGTGAAAATAGATTCATTTTCATTTTCCTCCCTTTTATCAATTTTTTTAATAGTTCTACTTGTAAATATTATTGTATAAGAGGTATAACCAGATTTCAAGAAAAGTTATTTTCTAGACAAATAAGTTAATTTTGTGACACTTTACAGTACTAAAATAGAACCACCGGACGTTTTAAAAGTATGCATGGCAGCGAAAAAAGGTCATCTGACACGACCGATGACCTTTACTTTTTATGTTCTTCTATTTTTTCGTTTCTACAATACTACACACGCTCTTTCCGATTATCCTGGCTTTATCTGAGATCAGGAAACAGTTCCTGCGGTCAGGTCTTGCATCGATATCACCGATTTTGAGTCCTTGTTTTACTTCTACGCCTTCCTGAAGCATGCCTCTTACGATTCCCGACATTTTTGCAGTTACCGGTATTCCCCCGGTCTTTGCGACAATCTGCCCTTTCTGAACCAGATCGCCAATCTGCACGAATGGTTCCATGATTCCATCCGCCGCCGCACTTAACAGTCTCTCCCGGGTATAGCCTCCGACTTCTCCGGGAATCCCCGTATTCGAAGCCGCATATCCCTCTGTGATAATTCTCCCAAGCTGCTCTCCTCTTAATGTCTCAATCACATAATGGCAGTCTGTTCCGGCACAGAATCCCGGACCGATTCCAATTACAAGAGGCGCATCCTGAATCGAAGTGCCCAGATTTCTTTTTGCCATAATTGCATCCACCAGCACATCCGGACGGTACTCATCAATTATTTTAGCTTTTTCATCTACAAGAACAGGAATATTTCCACGCTCCAATTCCAGGTCGATTCCCTTCAGATTGCTGACCAGAACTGCTTTCGCCTTTTCAACCTTTGCTTCCCCTTCGTATACCGCACGCGAAAAGGACACCATCCTTCTCACCGCAAGCGGAATCGGGATTTCCGTCATCACGACCTCATGCCCTGCTTCCCATAATTCATATGCAATCCCTGTTGCCAGATCTCCTGCACCTTTTATCAATATCCTCATCTTATTCTTCTCATCTTCCACATTTTACGGCACCCCCCGACTCCTGGATTTTCATATGCCGCATTAATATTATGTACTCCTTTATCCGAAAGTGCAAATAAAACTTATATGCTTGTGTATTTTTGTCGTATGCATGGCCATTCAAAAATGCTCCACTGAACCATTTTCTCATATCATGGCAACAAAGAGGGCACAGCTCTCATCGCCGTGCCCCATCTTAATATTCTGTCTTATCTTTCATAAATAATATATGCCGGATTATGTAAAGTAACAGAATTCTCAAATTCTTCTTTCATTTCTGCCAGTTCTGCCTCATCTCTTTTCTTTCCATATTTATACCAATAGGAAACTCCTCCAAGAAGAGCAAACACTGCACAGGTTGATAAGATTTCTGCAATTGCGAGTGATGTCATAACCGCTACCTCCATTTCTTTATCCAACGGCTATTCTAGTACTCATTTTTCTCCCCGTCAATTCTTATTTACAAAAATAATAAACGAATTTTTATTATTACCGGATACAATTATGTAGATTTTGACGTATCATTTTCTTCATGGAAGATCAGTTCCATCCTGGTTCCCTTGCCGACTTCACTCTCCACATGTATATCCGCCCCGTGCAGAAGCGCTCCATGCTTCACGATAGAGAGTCCCAGACCAGTTCCTCCCGTCTCCCTTGAATGACTCTTATCCACCCGGTAAAACCTTTCGAAAATTCTGTCCTGGTGTTCTTTCGGAATTCCGATTCCGGTGTCATTCACGATCACTTTTTTTCCATTCAGCGTATTTCCGACCCAGACACTGACTTTTCCGTTCGGAACATTATATTTAATCGCATTTTCGATCATATTGTAGATCATCTCATCCAAAACCTGCCTGATCCCGTGGCAGGTCACATGCTCTCCCACTACCTCAATCCGAACATTTTGTTTCTCGGCCTGTACGGAAAGGCGGCTTACAATATCACGAACCAGCCGATACAGATCTACATCTTCTTTTTCCAGTTCAATCGTCCCCTCATCGAGCTTGGAAAGCCGGATAATATCGCCGATCAATGTAATCATACGGCTTGCCTCATTGTAGATCCGGCGCGAAAATTCTCTCATATCTTCCTGACGTACAAGACCATCCATCATGATCTCCGCATATCCGGAGATTGAAGTCAGAGGAGTCTTCAGTTCATGAGACACATTGGCAGAGAATTCTCTTCGCATCTGTTCCATCTTTTCCTTTTCTCTGTTCTGCCTGTCAATTCTCTCTAAAAGAGGCGAGAGCTCTTCATATACATCATTTTCCAGAGGCTTTTCCAGATCCAGTGTATTAATCGGCCGGATCAGACGCCCGACTTGTATGTTCGTCACAAACCAGGAAATCAGAGCCATTGCGATCCCGATCAGAATCATATACGGAAGAACTTTAAGAGCCGTGCGCCATACTGTGTCCATATTCTTTGCAACACGCAGAATCGTTCCGTCATCCAGTCTCACCGCATAATACAGCATTTCCTTTCCGAGTGTATCCGACAAACGGATATCCTGCCCGGTTCCGCTTTCTTTTGCTTCTTTGATTTCTTTCCGGCTGCTGTGATTCTCCAGTGCGTTCTGTTCTTCTGTCGAATCATAAAGGACATCGCCTTCCGCACTGATCCAGGTCACACGTGTCTCCTTGCGCGCTTCATCCATATCCTTCATATACTGTTCACCGGAAATACGGATAGCCGTCCGGATATAATCCGCCTCCTGCGCCAGTTCCGTTTCCATGATGCCAAGTGTCTGCCGATAGATAACAAAAGTCATCAGACTATAAGAACACAAAAGCGCCAGCGTCACGATCAGGATCATGCTTCGCTGTATTTTATTTTTCATCTTTGTCTCCCCGTATCCTGTAGCCGACTCCGCGTACTGTCTCGATCCGTTCCCCTTCTTCGCCAAGCTTCTGACGCAGAGTTCTTACATGGACATCCACAGTCCGGGTCTCCCCACTGAATTCGTATCCCCAGATCTCCTCCAGAAGACGATCCCTTGTGAGTACGATATTGCGGTTCTCCATGAGCATTCTAAGCAGTTCAAATTCCTTCAAAGTCAGCGTTACATCATCTCCCGCTGCATGCACTTCGTGCTTCTTCTTATCCAGATGAATCTGCCCGACAACCAGTTCTTCCTCCTCTTCGGTCTTCACGCCGCTTCTTCGAAGTACTGCCTTGATTCTTGACACCAGCTCCATCATGCCAAACGGTTTGGTTACGTAATCATCTGCCCCGGAGTCCAGTCCCAGCACTTTATCATATTCTGCTCCCTTGGCGGTCAGCATTATGACCGGAATATGCCTTGTTTCCGGCGCTGCCTTCAGTTTTTTCAGAATGGACATTCCATCCTCCCCCGGCAGCATGATATCAAGCAAAACAAGCTCTGGCAGATTCTCTGCCAAAGCTTTAAAAAAAGCGGGACCATCTTCGAAGCCTCTGGCTTCCATTCCTGTAGTTTCCAGTGTATACACTACTAAATCACGGATGTTTGCCTCATCCTCCACACAAAAAATCATTTTGTTTTCTCCCTCTTTACAGATCAAAGGCTTCCAGATCCATTTTCCGGATATTCCGCCTTCATCCAATATCAGATACGGACATTCCCCGCATGAATACCTGTGATGGAAAATTCAACCCACTCTGCAATATTCGTCGCATGGTCACCGATTCGCTCCAGATACTTCGTGATCATGATCAAATCGATCGCCGTATCACCGCCGCATCCTTTCTGTTCGGCGATGGAATCCACAAGCTCTTTTTTGATTCTGTCAAACAGTTCATCCACCACATCATCCGCATCCATAACTTTTCTTGCCAGTTCCAGATCTTTCTGTACATAGGCGGATACGCTGTTTCTTACCATCTTCATCGTTTCTTCTGCCATACGCCCGATGTCTTTCAGATTCTCATCTCCGTTGAAATCCGCTGAAGTTACAATATCTGCAATATCTGCCGTCTGATCGCCGATACGTTCCATATCCGTAATCATCTTGAGCGCCGCAGATATCTGCCGCAGATCTCTCGCAACCGGCTGTTGCTGAAGCAGCAGTTTCAGACAAAGATTTTCAATGTCCTTCTCCATCTGGTCAATCTCTTCATCTGCTGTGATCACCGCTTTTGCCCGGCCCATGTCATTCTCTTCCAGAGCTCCGGTAACCTCCTCGATCGCTGTCTCACAGAGCTCTCCCATATGTATCAGCATCTGGTTCAGCATTTCAAGCTGTCTGTCAAATCTGTTCCGCATATTAACCAAACCTCCCTGTAATATAATCTTCTGTCCGTTTGTCAGAAGGAATTGAGAACAACTTCTCTGTATCATTATATTCAATCACTTCACCCAGGAGGAAAAATGCTGTATTGTCAGACACGCGGACTGCCTGCTGCATATTGTGCGTGACCATGACAATAGTATAATCTTTTTTGAGTTCCATCGCAAGGTCTTCTATCTTTGATGTTGAAATCGGATCCAGTGCCGAAGTCGGTTCGTCCATCAACAGAACCTCCGGTTGTACCGCAAGCGCTCTCGCGATACAAAGTCTCTGTTGCTGTCCGCCTGACATTCCCAGAGCACTCTTTTTCAGTCTGTCCTTGCACTCCTCCCAGATTGCCGCATCCCGAAGAGATTTTTCCACAATCTCATCCAGCTTTGCCTTGGAACGGATTCCATGCGTTCTCGGACCGTAAGCAATATTATCATAGATGCTCATCGGAAACGGATTCGGTTTCTGGAACACCATTCCAACACGCTTTCTCAAATGGTTCACATCGATATCTCCGTAAATATCCTCGCCATCCAGAAGAATCTCTCCTTCAATGCGGCACCCTTCCACCAGATCATTCATTCGGTTCAGAGATTTCAATAAAGTTGATTTTCCACAACCGCTGGGTCCTATAAATGCCGTGATTTTATTTTCCTCTATATCCAGATTTACATTTTTCAGTGCTTTAAAGTCGCTGTAATATAAATCCAGATTTTTCACACTAATTTTCGCCATTTCCATTTCCTTTCGTAATCTTTTTCGCAATCACTCCGGATAACATATTAATACCAATAACCAGAATTAACAGAATCACTGCCGTGGCATAAGCCTTATCCGTATGGAGACCTTCATTTGCAAGCACATACATGTGAAGCGCCAGGGTACGTCCGGATCCCATCACATTCTTTGGAATCTGTGCAACGGTTCCCGAAGTATACATGAGCGCCGCCGTCTCACCGACGATACGTCCGATTGCCAGAATCACACCTGCAAGAATCCCGGGAACCGCACTTGGAAGTACGATTCGGAAAATCGTACGCAGCTTTCCTGCTCCGAGTCCGAAGCTTCCTTCTCTATAGGAATCCGGAACGGATTTCAATGCTTCCTCCGTCGTCCGCATGACAAGCGGAAGAATCATGATCGCCATGGTAAATGCACCGGCAAGCAGTGATAATCCCCATTTTAACGTTGTCACAAAAAACAGCATACCGAAAAGTCCATATACGATTGACGGAATTCCCGATAAGGTCTCTGTAGTAAGACGGATAACTCCGATAAACCGGTTGCCTTTCTTCGCATATTCCACAAGGAAAATGGCAGAAAAGATTCCCAGGGGCACTGCAATGATCAGAGAAAGCAGCGTCATTATAACCGTATTGACCAGCGCAGGGAACAATGATACATTGTCCGAATTATACTCCAGCGCAAATAAATCTGCGGAAATATAAGGAATTCCATGAATCAGAATATACGCGATCAAAAATAACAGCACTGCAAATGTCAGGACTGCACTAAGCAGAACCAAAAGTGCAAGAACAGCGGAGCCGGGTGCATTTTTATAAGAAATCAGTTTTTGTTTGATCTTTTTTTTACTCATTCTCACCCCTCCTGTTCAATAATGCTACACTGAAGTTGATGATCAGAATGAATACGAAGAGCACGACTCCTGTGGCGATCAGTGCTTCCCTGTGAAGTCCCGACGCATATCCCATTTCCAAAACGATATTCGCGGTCATGGTTCGTACACCTTCAAAAATGCTCTCTGGAAGCCGCGCCTGGTTTCCGGCTATCATGATCACGGCCATCGTCTCACCGATCGCACGTCCGATGCCCAAAACCACACCGGCAATCACACCGGACTTTGCCGCAGGAAGCACAACCTTGAAAATGCTCTGTTCATGCGTTGCTCCCAATGCCAGAGATCCTTCATAATACTGTGACGGCACCGCACGGATATTGGATTCCGTCACACCGATAATCGTCGGAAGTATCATCATTCCAAGCAGAAGAGATGCAGTCAGAATCGAATTTCCATCTCCACCCTTCCTCAGAATTCCAGCCTGTCTGAGTGCTTTTCCGAATTCTCGAATAGCCGGAACCATGACAACCAGCCCGAAAAAACCATAAATGACTGAAGGGATTCCTGCCAGAAGCTCCGTTGCACCTTTCAGCACCGGGTAGATCTGTTTCGGACAATATTTTGCCATAAACACGGATGTAAGAATTCCAATCGGTACACCGATCAAGATTGCTCCGGCCGTGACATAAATGCTTCCCATGATCATCGGAAAAATTCCGTAAATATCATTATTCGGACGCCACACCGTACCTGTCAGGAATTTTACAAATCCTATTTCTTTCATTGCAGGGACACCATTTATGAATAAGAACACACAAATGAGTGCTACCGCCAGCACCGAAGTGCAGGCGGCAATAAAGAACACACCCTGCATGAGTTTTTCTTTCCATGCATTCATATGAATTACCTCATATTATTTATTTAACGATTTCATCCCAGACAACTGTTTCACCGGTAAAGATTGCTTTTACCTGATCACTTGTCAGTTCATCTACCGGGCTGTCATTATTTACGATGACCGCAATACCGTCTGTTGCGATTACGATTGAAGTAAGTTCCTGTGCTTCTTCATCTTTCAGTTCACGAGATGCCATTCCGATGTCACAGATGCCGCTCATTGCAGAAGTCATACCGGTTGTAGAATCGCTCTGATTGATTTCGATTTCAGCTCCGGAATTTACTTTCTGATATGCTTCTTTTAATTTCTCCATAACCGGTGTTACAGAAGAGGATCCTGCCACTACTACCTTGCCGGTTGCTCCGTTAGATTCAAATGGCTTCACATCATCAAGTGAAATGTATCCGTTTTCAGACACAACTTTCTGTCCCTCTTCACTCAGAATAAAATTGATGAAATCCTGTGCGACATCTGAAATCTCGTCTTTTGTCGCAATGTTAAACGGTCTTGATACTTTATATGTACCGGCTTTGATATTCGCCTCCGTAGCTTCTGCACCATCGATTTTCACCGCTTTTACACTGTCTCCGAGAGATCCCAGTGAGACATAACCGATTGCATATTCATTTCCTGCTACAGTTGACATCATAACTTCTGTACTGTTTGTGATATTTGCATCCTCTGTCGTATAGTCTACCTTGTCTCCGTTCTCATCTTTCTGCTCGATTCCGAAGAGTTCGATAAATGCTCCTCTTGTACCTGATCCGTCTTCTCTGGAAACTACCGTAATATCATTTGTAGCATCCCATTCTGCCGTCTGCTGTTCTCCTTCTGCTGCCTGCTGCTCTCCTTCTGTTCCATTCTCTTCTGATTTGCTTCCACATCCGGCTGCAAGAACTCCGGTCATTGCCACTACTAATGTCATTGCTAATAACTTTCTCAGTTTCATAATTACTACTTTCCTCCATTTGGTTTTTCCTGTTTGTTTTTCTTTACAGGTGATATCATATAGGAGTAATGTAAAATCCAAAACAGAGAGTATGTAAAGTGTTTGTAAAGTTTTCCGGGATTTAGACGTGTCTCCGGATCTTTTTAGCGTATGCATGGCAAAAGGAAAAAGACATCCGGCCGTATGTTTTAGTCGAATGTCTTTCTATATCTGGCTCCTCAGAAAATATTTTGCAGGCCTCTTATTCATTTCCGGTAGTATAGCGTTCTCCCGCCAATGCTGTGATTGCTTCATTCAGCGAAAGCATCTTATCATCCAGTGCAGATACCATATCCGCACATTCCCGCAGTTCCTGACTGATATAGTCCGGTGCCTTTCCTTCGAATTTATAGTAGATCTTGTGCTCCAGACTTGCCCAGAAATCCATAGCTATGGTCCGTATCTGGATCTCAACCTTCGTGTCCACCACACTGTCCGAGAGGAAAATCGGCACAGACACCAGCATGTGATAACTTTTATAACCGCTTTCCTTCGGGTTCTTAATATAATCCTTAATGGATAAAACCTTCAAGTCACTTTGTTTTCCGATCATCTCCGCGAGTCGGTAAATATCCGATGTGAACGAACAGATCAACCTGACTCCCGCGATATCATTGACATAGCGCACCATATTTTCAATCGAAGTCTCGTGTCCGTTCCGTTTCAGCTTTTTGACAATACTTTCCGGTGTCTTGATTCTGGTCTTAATATGTTCAATCGGATTGTAGCTGTGAACATGCTGAAATTCGTCATTCAGAATATCCAGCTTTGTCCCTACTTCCTTCAGTGCGGCATTATAAAGAAACATGACGGTCTTCCAACTGTCCACATCGTCATAATTCTTAAGTGCTGCTTGCATGTAGTTCTCTCCTTTACCTTATAAAATATCGATCTGACACATTCTCATCGTATCCAGTGCCGATTTATGGCTTTCCGGCGTAACCCCCGCACAACAGGATGCGTCTACGCTGATATTCGCTTCCGGGAGCGCCGCCTTAAGAAGCAATGCATTGGACACAACACAGATATCCGTGCAAAGCCCTACCAATTCAATGTCCGTGTATTTTCTCTGAGCTGCAAAATGCGCAAGCTGTGTACTTCCAAATGTAGGTTTGTCGATCACCTTCTCGGCATATGGCTTCAAAGCCCCAATGATCTCCCACCCCGGAGTTCCTTCTACGCAGTGCATGACCGGAAGCTTTCTTCCTTCCTGTGTCTTCAGATAATCTTCTCCGTGCGTATCTCTTGTAAATACGATATCCGTCTCTTCTTCCTTCGCATCCTTCACTTTCTCCACCACGGCCGGTACAATTTCCACGGCCTCCGGTGTACCAAGACTGCCATCAACGAAATCCTTCTGCATATCAACGACAACCAGTAATTTCTTCATCTTCACTTAGCCCCCTTAAAACATAATTCTTTTATTCGAGAGCGTCCTTTCGCCTATCATCATGAATTTTTAAAGTGCGAGACATCTCTATGCATATTGTATCATACTCCAGCTCTCATCTGAATTGATTTGAGCGTTATTTAATAAAAATTTTCGTATTCCACATATCTTGGATCATTTCGACAATATCATAACCGTAGTTTTCTCCGGTCGCCCATCCATATCCCTGCGGATTCTCTTTTTGCCCCAGCCACTCTACATAAGGCGCGCATCCTTTCGTCACATATTCATAACGATCATCGACGCATTTTCCGGACAGCGCTTCTGTTGTCGCATACGCTTTCAAATGCTGGATCTGGGCTCTGACTCCCGTACGCACATCCGGATAACTGTTGCCCGGAACTCCCCCTCCTGTCGTGCCGATCCCCGCAAAATTATACTGTGTGATCTCCGCGTCACCGCCATATTGGAGCCATCCGGTCTCTTTCATGGTCTGCGCAAAAGCGACCTCCGGCCTTACCCCTTCCTGAACAGCTTCTTCATAATATATCTGGCAGAACGTCTCAATATCGGGAGCTCCTCCCTTGGCAAGAACATCCGCCGGATAGTTTTCACCACTCTCGTTAAAATATTCCACCATCTGCCAGGTCTGAATACTGCTTTCTCCCATGATCGGATACTGCCCGGGAACGATCGACGCCTCCA
>JBJENH010000021.1:0-2012 GCA_051880095.1 Bariatricus sp.
TATTGACAAGACATGCACGAAAAAAATCATCTACTCAGACTTATCACGTAGTAATCAAAGGAGCCGACAGACAACTACTTTTCGAAGAATCCAAAGACTATTTAAAATATCTGGATATTTTAGAATGCTTTAAAGATCAATTTAAATTTGAGATTTACGCATACTGTTTGATGTCAAATCACGTTCATCTGCTCCTTCACCACCCGGACACTGTTTCACTTGAATCCATATTCCGTCACATAAACACAACTTACGCCTGCTGGTTCAATGCCAAATATGATCGTACCGGTTTTGTTCAGGATGGCCGCTATTTTAGTGAACCTGTCGATTCGGATAGCGCTCTGCTGACTGTACTCCGCTATATTCATTATAATCCAGCTAAAGCCGGACTGGAGAAATCTCCCGGATCCGGTTATCAATGGAGCAGTTACAACGACTATACCGGAAAGACGGCCGGATTGACCGACACAGCCTTTGTTCTCAGATTACTGGATACGCAGGAACAATTCATAGCGATGCACAGGATCGCTCCGCCTGATGACTGTCTGGATATTCACAAATCCAGGAAAAGAATACCTGACGATGTGGCAAAAGATATGATGAAGCAAATCTGTTCCTGTGACTCTGCAGCGGATTTTCAGAATTTTTCAACATTAGAACGAAACAAAAATATTGTTTTATTACATAAAAGAGGCATCTCGATTCGGCAGTTAAACCGCCTTACCGGGACACCTCGCGGTGTGATTGAACGAATTATTTCCAACCAACAGTCCTAGTATAGCGCACTTGTGACCAAAGGGCGCTGCTCGTGGCAAAAGAACCGTCCCTAATCTCTGGTTTCCATTACAACCAGCACTCCGGACGTAAATTCAATTTCCACCTTATCTTCTTTAAACTGATTGCTCACTGTCAGACTGTCGCACGGCTTCAGCGTATGATGGATGAGCGGCCATTTTGTTCCTCTCAGGTTCAGATCGAACACTTCTCCTGAAAGTGAGAAGATGGAAAGATATTTTCCGTATGCTTCTGATTTTTTCAGGACACACGGCTCATCGATCACCCGGATTTTATTCTTCTCGTCCAGTATGTATGCTTCTACCCCTGCCTGGCAGGCAACGGACAGTGACTGGACATTAGCCCAGAGGTGATCGATCCTTCCGCCGGTCGCGCCGAGAATGATGATTTCTTTGCTTCCCAGTGTGATTCCGAACCGGATGGCGATTTCTGTGTCTGATGCGTCTTTGATCGGGTTATATTCCCGTACCGGTACATGTGTCTCTTCTTTGTAGTATTTGATGACTTCCGGATCGATGCTGTCGAAATCTCCCACAATATACTGCGGCATGATCTGATGATGGTACAAATACTCCACACCTCTGTCCACACCGATTATGCAGGCCCCCTCGTTTTCGCCAAGTATCTTTTCTACGAACCCCTCGTCCAGTGCTCCCCCTGTGATAATCACGGTCTTACTCATAGCTTCTTAAACTCTCCATAAATTCCCTTGTATTTGCAGCCGCGTCGCCCTTGAATACTGCAGAACCGGCCACAAGTACATTGGCCCCCGCCTCAAGGATTTCACGGACATTGCCCAGATGAACACCGCCATCCACCTGAATGTCGGTTTCTGTTCCTTTTTCTTCCAGCATGTTCCTCAGTCTCCGAACTTTATCAAGAGTCTCCGGAATCAGCTTCTGTCCTCCGAAGCCCGGATGAACGGTCATGACAAGGAACATATCTACTTCCCCGATGAATTCCTCCAGCACTGTTTCGGGCGTCTCCGGGCAAATGGAAATTCCTGTCTTTACTCCCAGTTCGCGTATTTTTGCGAGTGTTGCTCTCACATCTTTACATGCCTCATAATGAATGGTGATGATATCTGCTCCTGATTTTGCAAATTCTTCCACATAACGGATCGGTTCTGTAATCATCAGATGTACATCCAGAACCTGTCCGGTCACTTTTCTGACGGATTTGAGGACCGGCATTCCAAAAGAAATACTCGGCACAAA
>JBJENH010000021.1:2112-94489 GCA_051880095.1 Bariatricus sp.
TCACTTTTCTGACGGATTTGAGGACCGGCATTCCAAAAGAAATACTCGGCACAAAGACTCCATCCATCACATCAAAGTGCAGATATTTCGCTCCTTCACTCTCTGTTTTTTTAATCTCATTTCCAAGGACAGCAAAATCTGCTGACAAAATGGAAGGTGATAATACATATTCCATCTTTAATATCTCCTTTTCTCCTTTTGTTCCAGTTCACGGTACATCTCCAGATAATCGTCATACCTTGTCCGGTGAATCTTCCCTTCTTCCAGTGCATTCTTGACCATACATCCCGGCTCGCTCACATGATTACAGCCGAGGAATCTGCATGTCCCTTCATATTCTCTGAATTCCGGAAAATACGATTTCAGTTCTTCTTTTTCAAAATCATTGGTATACAGCGAAGAAAAACCCGGTGTATCCATGATATATGAATCTTCATCCACAGGAATCAGTTCGGAATGGCGTGTCGTATGCTTCCCCCGCTCGATCTTCCGGCTGATGCTTCCCGTTTCCATATTGATCTTCTCCTGCAGGCAATTGATCAGAGAAGATTTACCTACCCCCGAAGGCCCGGCCACCGCCGTTATCTTCCCTTTCAGTACCTCTTTGATATCCTGAATATTCTCTTCCCTGTAAGCACTCGTAAAAACAACCTGATACCCGCATGATTCATACGTTGCCCTCAGTTCTGCTATTTCTTCCTCTCCAGCCAGATCCTGCTTGTTAAAACAGATCACGACAGGCATCTGCTGACGCTCCATCATCACCAGAAACCGATCCAGCAAATTGAAATGCGGTTTCGGTTTTGTCACTGCAAATACAACCAGTGCCTGATCAATATTTGCAACTGCCGGGCGGATCAGTTCGCTCTTTCTCGGAAGGATTTTCGTGATATTCCCGGTTCCTTCTTCTTTGTCAAGGACTTCATATTCTACCAGATCTCCCACCAGAGGTTTTATTTTTTCTTTGCGGAAAATTCCTTTCGCCTTGCATTCATAAACAGCGAATTCTACTACGTCATAAACGTAGTAGAATCCTGCAATTCCTTTTATAATTCTTCCCTGCATAAAACAGTTCCTTCTATCATTTCCTTAAAACTCCCTACTGCTGAGTCTCATCGCCGCTGCCTTCACCGGTGTCTCCACCGCTTCCGTCACTTACATACAGTTTGACCGTAGAACCGATATCAACAGAGGTACCTTCTCCCGGCTCTACCGAGATAACGGTTCCGGACGGAAGGTCGCTGGTCTGCGTCACTTCCTCATAATAGAGACCTCTTGCCGAAAGTGCACTGATTGCATCTGCCAGCCGCTTACCGGTTACAGACGGAACCTTCACCTGATCAGCCGGTTTCTTCCCTTTGCTGACCACATAGCTTACCGATGTACCGGAGCTCACCTTACTTCCCGGTGTCACGGACTGGGAAATGATGAGGCCTGCTTCATACTTGTCACTGTACTGCTCACTGCTGCCTCCATCTTCAAGACCTGCACTTGCAAGCAGTTTCTGTGCCTCAGATACGGTCTTGCCCCTCAGGTCCGGAACATCCTTCTTCTGGGCGCCCTTGCTGACGATCAGTGTGATCTTGGTATCAACCGTCACTTTCTCTCCTGCTTCCGGATTCGTTCCGATCACCACACCATTTTCCCACTTATCACTGTATTCTGAATCCACGGTAAAATCTGTGAAGCCTTGCGCCTTCAGCGTCTTCTTCGCCGCATCTTCATCCATTCCCTCGACGCTCTCAATCGTAACTTCCTTCTCTCCGGAACTGATCACGACCTCGATCACGGTCTTCTTTGCAACCTTTTCGCCGGCTTCAATACTCTGCCGGATAACTGTATTCTCCGGATATTCATCAGAATTCTCCTTGCTCACGACTTCCATCACGAGATTGCGCTTGCTGCACATCTCATCTGCCACTTCTTTATTCTCGCCGACTAACGGTGGAACCTCAATATTCTTACTGTCCGTTTCCACTGCTTCTGTTCCCGGTCCGAATTTAAATACACCGGCCGCTTTGCCGATCACGAAGATCAAAATGAAAACAATGATCACCGCGACTACGATCGTGAGGATCTTCATCATCTTATTCATTCTCGGATTGACATCATTGCTTCTGCTGCCCTTCCGGTTTCTGTATTTCTCCTCCTCGTCATCGTACCCGTCATCATCATAATCATCACCGTATGATTCGTCTTCCTCACCGTATTCGTCATCGTAGGACTCTTCATCATACTCGTCATAACCACGCCCGTTCCGGATACGTCCCATCTCTTCCTGGGAAATCATAACGGTGTTGCCGTCATCATAGGCCTGCCCCATATCTACAAACCTGCCGTCCGGATCCACCAGCGCCCGCTTCAGATCCTGAATCAAAAGACTGATATTCTGATATCTTCTCTCCGGACTCTTCTGTGTACATTTTAAAATAATTTTCTCAAGTGCAGTTGAAACACCCGGCACGATCTCAGAAGGCGGTGTCATCGTCTCCTGAAGGTGCTTCATGGCTACCGCCACAGTCGACTCCCCGTCAAACGGAACCCGTCCGGTCGCCATCTCATACATCGTGATGCCGACTGAGTAAATATCGCTCTTCGCATCACAGAAGCCGCCTCTTGCCTGTTCCGGTGAAACATAGTGTACCGATCCCATCGCACTGGAAGTGACGGTATGGGAAGATACTGCCTTCGCAATACCGAAATCTGTTACTTTTACCTTGCCTTCTTTGGAAATAATGATATTCTGCGGTTTAATATCCCGATGTATGATCTCATGCCTGTGTGCCGCCTCAATTCCGGTACACATCTGAATCGAAATGCTGAGCACCTCTTTGTTGGACAGCCTTCCCTTCTTCTGGATATATTCTTTTAATGTAATTCCTTCCACCAGCTCCATTACCATATAGTAAAGTCCCCGGTCTTCACCCACATCATAAACATTGACAATATTCGGATTCTGCAGTCCTGCCGCAGCCTGAGCTTCCGAGCGGAATTTCCTGACAAAATTCTCGTCTTCCCTGTACTCTTTCTTTAATACCTTGATCGCCACATACCGGTTCAGCATGCAGTCGCGTCCCTTGTAAACATCCGCCATACCGCCTGCGCCGATCTTGCTCAGCACCTCGTAGCGGTTACTCAGGAAAATACCATCTTTTACCATATACTCACCTCATTAGAAAATGGCTGTGCCAAAACGACACCGATATTGTCCTTTCCCCCATTTTCATTGGCGCGGTCAATCAAAGTGCGCCCCGCCTCAACAATATCTCTTGCCCCCTTAATAATTGCAAAAATTTCTTCATCATCCACCATATTGCATAATCCATCGGTACACATAAGAATCGTGTCTCCCTTTTTCAGGCTGAATTCAAAGAAATCCGCCTCCACGTTCTCCTTCACACCGATCGCCCTTGTGATGATATTCTTATCCGGATGGTTCCTTGCCTCTTCTTCATTAATTCCGCCAAGCCTTACCATCTCTTCTACCAGAGAATGATCTCTGGATAACTGTCTGATATCTTTGTTGATCAAATACAGACGGCTGTCACCGACGTTCACAAAATAGAGCGTATGATCGATCACCGTCGCCACGACAAGCGTAGTTCCCATACCTTCCAGTTTGATATCTTTGCCCGCAGCTTCAATCAACTTATGATTCGCTGTCTGTACCGCATCAAGCAGCACTTCTTCAGGCCCCTCTTTTAATGTATGCTTCAGTTCCTCCTCCAGAACCTCAACCGTATACTTGGAAGCAAAATCGCCCGCTTTATGTCCGCCCATACCATCTGCAACAACCAGAAGATTCGGCAGCACTCCAAGCGGTTCATCAGTAGCAAATACATAATCCTGATTAATTTCACGTTTTCTTCCCACGTCTGTCATGGAAAATATCTTCATAATCATACTCCTTGCATTGTCTTACGTCTCAACTGTCCACATGCCCCGTCAATATCAGAGCCCATTTCTCTTCTTATAGTAACATTTATCCCGCTTTTTTCAAGCTTATTTTTGAATTTCGCGGCACTTTTTTTATCCGGTTTCTCAAAGCTTCGTTCCTTGATCGGATTCACCGGAATCAGATTCAGATGGCAGTTTCTGTCCCTCAGAATCCGGATCAGTTCGCCTGCATCTTCTTCGGTATCATTGACGCCGTGAACCAGACTGTACTCAAAGGTGATCCTTCGCCCGGTTTTTTCAAAATACGCGTCACAGGCTTCCAGCACCTCTTCCAGATCATATTTATTCGCCACCGGCATCAGACTTTTTCTCTTTTCCTGTGTGGAACCATGCAGGGAAAGAGCCAGTGTGATCTGCAGCTTTTCTTCTGCGAGCCGGTAAATGTTCGGCACAATTCCGCAGGTAGAAGCAGTTATGTTGCGCTGGCTGATGTTCAGCCCGTGTTCATCACTGATCATATGAATAAACTTCAGGAAATTGTCGTAATTATCAAGCGGCTCTCCCGTTCCCATGACAACGATATTGGATACTCTCTCACCGCTGATCTTCTGAATCTGATAAATCTGGCGAAGCATTTCCGAAGGTGTCAGATTCCGCTCCAGCCCATCCAGCGTCGATGCGCAGAAACGGCATCCCATCCTGCACCCCACCTGTGATGAAATGCATACAGAATTTCCATGCTTATATTTCATCAGAACACTTTCCACCATATTGCCGTCGTGCAGGCAGAAGAGAAATTTGTTCGTCCCGTCAATCTTCGAGATCTGACGCCGCACCATTTCCACTTTCCGGATCTCATAATTCTGATCCAGCTTTTTTCTGAGCGAAAGAGATAAATTCGTCATCTCATCAAAACGATCTGCAAGCTTTTTGTGGAGCCACTCATAAATTTGTCCGGCGCGAAACGGTTTTTCTCCGATTTCTTTCATCTCATCTTTCAATTCATCCAGTGTGAACGAAGCAATATCCTTCTTCGGTTGTAACATTTCTTCCATTCTACTGTCCTCCCGCCCTGCGTTTCAGCACGGCAATATAGAATCCGTCCGTTTCTCTGGACGGGAAAATCTGCTTTTCATTTTCCAGATCATACTCCGGGAAACAATCCAGGAACCACTTCGTATTTTCTTCATTTTCTGCCCGGCAGATCGTGCAGGTGCTGTAGACCAGTGTCCCTCCCGGTTTCACATAATCATGAACCGCAGCCAGGATCTCTCTCTGAAGCGCCGCCAGTTCTTTCTCCTGTTCCGGCATCATCTTATACTTCAGATCCGTCTTCTTTCCGAGAACTCCAAGACCGGAACACGGCAGATCCGCAAGCAGGACATCCGCTTTCCGAACCGATGCAGCATCATACACCGTTGCATCCTGCCGGATGGCTTCTACATTTTCAAATCCCATACGGAGGATATTCTCCCGGATCAGTTCCACCTTGCTCTCCGTCAGATCCCGCGCCTCCACATATCCGCTTCCGTTAAGGATCTGTGCCGCATGAAGGGCTTTCCCTCCGGGGGCCGCGCACACATCGATCACGTAATCGTCTTTCTTAATCCCAGCGCTTTCTGCCACCAGGATTGAAGCGGCATCCTGCACCTGAAATGCTCCACTTCGAAAGCTCTCAAGTGCTCCGAGATAATCATATCCGGAAATCAAAAGTGCAGAGGCGAGCTGTGGATGTTCTTCCACGGTCACTCCTTCTTCTTCCAGCTTCTTTCTTAATTCGACCCGTGACATCCGGTTTTCGTTCACCCGGATCGTTGTCGGCCGTTCCAGATAGAAGCTCTGAAGGATCTGTTCTGTCTGTTCCCTTCCGTAGTCAGTCAGCCACTGTTCCACGATCCAGCGCGGCATCGAATACTTGACAGAGAAATACTCTGCCGTATCACTTTCATCCGGATACGGAATTGCTTCCAGATTTCTCGCAATATTGCGGAGTACACCATTGACAAATCCCCGCAGGCTTTTGAAGCCCTTCCTGACTGCCAGATTGACCGCTTCATTACATGCCGCACTTACCGGCACCTGATCCATATATTTCATCTGATAAACCGCACATCTTAGAATATTGCGGATGACCGGCTTCATTTTGCCGGTTTTTACTTTGGAGAATTGATCGATGATGTAATCCAGTTCGATCCGTCTCTCCGTCGTACCCTCACACAGTCTGGTGAGAAATGCACGTTCCTGTTTTCCCAGATACTGATACTTTTCCAGCACCTGTCTGAGCGCGATATGGCTCTTTTCGCCGCGCTCTATCTCCAGCAGAACCGCCAGCGCGAGCTCTCTTTCACTGATTTCTTTAGTCATCGTTTCTTCGTCCTCTCGTAAGGATCAATAAACGCAGAAGCTGCAGAATTGCAGATGCCGCGCTTGCCACATAGGTGAGCGCCGCTGCGCGAAGTACGGATCTTGCCTTACCGGCCTCATCCGGATACAGCATCCCTGTTCCTTCCAGAATATTCATTGCTCTTCTGGAGGCATTGATTTCAACCGGAAGTGTAACGATCTGGAACAGTACCGCAGCAGAGAACAGCAAAATTCCGATATTGATCAGAAACGCTGACATGTCTCCTCTCATAATCAGCCCGATCAGAATTAACGGCCAGGAAATGCTGGAACCAAAGTTTGCCACCGGCACCAAAGCTCCCCGGATACGCAGCGGTACATAGCGAGTCGCATGCTGAACGGCATGTCCGCATTCATGAGCAGCTACCCCAAGAGCAGCTACCGATGTGGAGCCATACGTAGAATCCGAAAGTCTGAGCACCTTATTCGACGGATCATAGTGATCGGTCAGTTTTCCCGAAACACGTTCTACACGAACATCATAGATCCCCGACTGTCTGAGAATCTGCTGGGCAGCCATTGCCCCGGTGATCCCCGCATGATTCCTCACGCGGCTGTATTTTGCATAAGTCGAATTTACTTTTGCAGAAGCGGCCATGCAGAGGACCACTCCGATCAAGACAAGTACATAAGTTGGATCAAAATACATTGGATAATACATACAAATTCCTCCTTATCCCAAATGCTCCCCCACTTTTACCTGATACCCTCTTAAAAAGGCATCTGCTTCCATTCGCTTTTTCCCCGGAATCTGAAGCGCGCGCACACGCAGCAAGCCATCTCCGGTCTGCACGGCGAAATCCTCTTTCGTCACATCTGTGATCGTACCCGGAGCTGCCTTTGCATGTTCTTCCGGCACCGCGTCCGCTTCCCAGATCTTCATCGTCTTCCCATTCCATTCTGTATAGGCACTCGGCCATGGATTCAGTCCTCTGATCAGCCGCTCAATCTCAACAGCGGAGTGCTCCCAGTTGATATCGCCCAGCTTTTTATCCAGCATTCTCGCGTATTCCGTCGGACTCTCTCCCTGTTTCTGAGGCTTCAAATCTCCCTGTTCCAGTTTTTCCAGTGTATGAACACAGAGCTTCGCTCCTGCCTCGGCAAGCTTGTCATGCAGGCTTCCTCCCGTCTCTTTTTCATCCAGAATGATCTCCGTCTTTTCCAGCATGTCTCCGGTATCCAGACCTTCATCCATCTGCATGGTCGTCACACCGGATACTTTTTCCCCCCGAATGACCGCCCACTGGATCGGCGCCGCTCCCCGGTAACTAGGAAGCAGGGATGCATGGACATTGATACATCCGTAAGGGGTCATTTCCAGAATTTCTTTCGGCAGAATCTGTCCGAATGCAATCACGACGCAGACATCCGCCTGATATTTTCTTAACTCTTCTATACATTCCGGATCACGCACCTTTTTCGGCTGAAAAACCGGTATCCCATGCCGCAGCGCACATTCCTTCACAGGCGTGAACTGCATTTCCTTTCCGCGTCCCTTCGGCTTGTCCGGCTGTGTGACCGCAAGCACCACCTCATGACCGGCCCCGACCAGCGCTTCCAGAGTCCCGACTGAAAAATCAGGAGTTCCCATAAATATAATTCTCATTGCAATCCTCCTACTCTTCATTTAAAGATGCACGATTCCTACTCTTCTTCATAATTCGTATCGTGAAGCTCTCCCTCCACCTTTTCCACGTAAAGGTGTCCGTCCAGATGATCAAGTTCATGACAGATCGCTCTTGCAAGAAGCTCCTCTCCCTCGATAATATATTCTTCCATATTTTCATTGAGCGCACGTGCTTTCACATAATTCGGACGAGTTACCACTCCGGATTTTCCCGGAACACTCAAACATCCTTCCTCCCCGCACTGCTCTCCGGACGTCTCCAGGATCTCCGGATTGATCATCACGATCGGACCTTCTCCCACATCGATCACGACGATGCGTTTCAGAATTCCCACCTGCGGTGCAGCAAGTCCCACACCGGCTGCCTGGTACATCGTGTCAAGCATGTCCTCGATCAGGATCTTCGTCCTGAGCGTCATCTTCGGAACCTCCTTACAAACCTTTGTTAATACTTCATCTCCCATTTCTCTGATTGTTCTGATTGCCATTTTACTTCCTCCAATTCTCTTTAAAATACGTTCATCGGGTCAAAATCAAACTGAATCCTCATCTTATCGAATCCACTATTGACCTCAATATATTGTTCCATTTTATTTTTTATTCCAACCAGCACCTTGCCGGATTCGTCTTTAATATACAGCACTCTTCGGTACACATCTTTTACTTTTCCCACATAGGGACTGGCCGGACCGATGATCTCGGAATTCTTTCCTCTGGACACACGGAGCGCATACTCCTTCAGATAATGTGCCCCCTTTTCCAGAAGCGCTTCATCTTCACCGGATATCAGCACCGCCAGCAGATGTTCTGCCGGGGGGTACCCCATAAGTTCCCGGTAATTCATCTCTTCCTCATAAAATGCTCTGTAATCCTGCCTTGCCGCCGTCTGGATACTGTAGTGATCCGGGCTGTAGGTCTGGATCACGACCTCCCCTTTTTTGCGTCCCCTTCCGGCTCTTCCTGCTGCCTGCGTAAGAAGTTCGAAGGTCCGCTCCGCCGAACGGTAATCGTCCGAATACAGAGACATGTCCGCCGCCAGAATGCCGACGAGTGTAACATTTGGAAAATCATGTCCTTTCACGATCATCTGCGTGCCGATCAGGATATCTGCCTCTTCTCCGGCAAATGCCGACAGAATCTTCTCATGCCCTTCCTTGCTGCGAGTGGTATCCAGATCCATTCTGAGTACCCTTGCCTCCGGGAATTCCCGTTTCACCAGTTCCTCGATCTGCTGTGTACCGGCTCGAAAACCGCCGATATGGGGAGATCCGCAGGAAGGACACGCTTTCACCTGTGCGCGTTCGTACCCGCAATAATGGCAAACCATCCTGCCATTATTATGAATCGCGAGTGACACATCACAATGAGGACATTTTACTACATATCCGCAGGACCTGCAAGAAAGGAATCCCGCATATCCTCTCCGATTGAGAAAAAGCATCATCTGCTCCCCTTTTTTCAGCCGGTCTTCCATCAGGCTGTGCAGCCGGTCGCTGAGGATGGACCGGTTTCCTGCTGCCAATTCTTTACGCATATCCACCACTTCCACCGTCGGGAGCAGACTCCCTTCTGTCCGACCCGGAAGCTCCAACATGCGGTATTTCCCTTTCTGACACCGGTAAAACGCTTCCAGTGACGGAGTGGCCGAACCGAGCACGACGCTGGCTCCTTCCAGTCTTGCTCGTTCTTCCGCCGTCTCTCTGGCATGATAGCGGGGAACCTGTTCACTTTTGTATGCAGACTCATGCTCTTCATCGATTACGATCAGCCCCAGATCAGGAAACGGTGTAAAAAGTGCCGATCTCGGGCCGATCATCACATCCAGTTCTCCGTTCTTCGCGCGCATCATCTGGTCATACCGTTCCCCCGGTGAGAGGCGGGAATTCATGATCGACACCCTGCTTCCGAACCGGCGGCAGAACCTCATGACAGTCTGATACGTAAGTGCGATCTCCGGGATCAGCACGATGGCCTGCCTGCCGCTATCCACCACTTCCCGGATCATTTCCATATATACTTCCGTCTTGCCGCTTCCCGTGATTCCGTACAGCAGATAGGTATGATAATCCTTTTTCCGATAATCTTCCCGGAATGTCTCGATGGCCGACTTCTGTGCTTCTGTGTACACAACAGTCTTTTCTTCCCGATCCGTCTTCTTGACCGGATTCCGGTAAATCTGCTCCGAATAGACTTCCAGCACATTCTGCTTTTCCAGAGCACGCACAACTTCCTGTGTGATATTCAGTTTTTTCATAACCAGGGACGCATCGATTTCTTCGTCATCCAGAAGCGCCGCCATCAGCCGTGCTCTCGCCTTCTGATTCTTATGCAGATATTCCTCCAGCTTTGCACGCCCCTCTTCTACAGAAATCAGCCTCCGAAGGATCTTCTGCTGCTTTGCCTTCTCCGTTTTCTTGATCGGCAGCACCGTCCGAAGAGCCTGGATCATGGTGCCTCCGTACTGTTCCTTCATCCATGCTGCGAGTTCTACCAGATGCGATTCGATCGCCACACTCTTCTCCGCAGGTCTTAATATTTCTTTGATTTTATCCGATTCATAGCAGCAGCTTTCCGAAAAGCCGACCACGTATCCGTGCCTCTCATGATTTCCCCTGCCGAAAGGAACCACCACTTCCATACCAACATGCAGCACATGTTCCAGATATTCCGGTACCAGATACTGGAATATCCGGTCTAATTTTTCATTTGTAATATCTATAATAATATCTGCATACATCCTATTCTTCTTCACTTTCTTTCTGATGTCTTTCCCCGATCGCGTCAAGAACAAGCTCCCTGTCATCCATATGATACCGTATCGAACCGATTTCCTGATAGGTCTCGTGTCCCTTTCCTGCAATGACAAGAATATCACCCGGTTCCGCCATGGAGATTGCCAGTTTGACCGCCTTTTTCCGGTTCTCCTCTACCAAATAGGTTCCTTTCGTCATTTCCATTCCTTCAAGAATCTCCCGGATGATCTGCATCGGTTCTTCCTCCCGGGGATTATCTGAAGTGATGATCGTCATGTCTGCCAGCCTTCCTGCCACTTTTCCCATCTCAAGCCGGCGTGAGGATGCTCTGCCTCCTCCACAACCAAATACCAGCAGAATCCGCCTTGGCTGATACACTTTAAGCGTCGTAAGAACACACTGCAGGCTCATCGCATTGTGTGCGTAATCTATATAGCAAGCAATGTTTTTTTCAATGAGAATCCGCTCCATTCTTCCCCTTACATGCGCCTTTTCAAGTACCTTTGCCGCCTGGCAGATATCAAGATTCAGGCACCGGATCGTCTGCAGCGCCGCCAGTGCGTTATAGACGTTGAACATTCCCGGCATTTCCATGGCAAATTCTATTCCATCCGCCACAAACCGGGTCACCGGCCCGTCTTCCCCCATTCCGAAGTTGACTTGGGACGCCGCAAGTATACACTCTCCTTCGTCCTGCATCGTGGTGAATCCATATTTTCTGCAGGTTGCCCTTTTGAACATGTAGCCGCAGTTCCGGTCATCCAGATTGCCGATCCCAATCCTGCACTGGCGAAACAGACAAGATTTAAAATATCGGTATTCGGCGGCACTTGCATGCTCGCTCGGACCTACATGGTCTTCTCCGAAATTGGTAAAAATCCCGATTTCAAATTCGATTCCCTCTGTCCGCTTCCACTTGATTCCCTGTGAAGACACTTCCATAACCGCATATTCACATCCCATTTCTACCATTTTAGCAAAATACCGCTGAATGGTAAAGGATTCATACGTAGTATTCTTTTCCGGGATCTGCATTTCTCCGATCACAGTCCCGATCGTCCCCATAAGGGCGGCCCGATGTCCGAGCGCCTCCAGCATCTGGAAGATCAGACTGGCTACGGTCGTTTTTCCCTTCGTACCGGTCACGCCGATTACTTTCAGTTTTCTTGCCGGATACTGAAAATAAGCTGCACTTACATGAGCAAGTGCTTCTCTTGTGTCCTTTACAAGAAGAACCGCCACACCTTCGGGAATCTGCAGAATTTCCCCATCCATCACCAGCTTCTCCACAAGTACTGCCGCAGCGCCCCTGCTGCAGGCCTCACCGATGTGCAGGTGCCCGTCATCCCTGCATCCCTTAAGGCAGACAAACAGCTCCTCTTCCTTTGTCTCTCTGGAATCATAAGAGATCCCGGAGATCTCAAGCTCAGCAAGCGGGCAGGGGGCTTTAAGCACCGCATATTCCAATTGTTCCGTCAGATTCACAAGCTTCATACAAAACCTCTTTTCTAACAAACCTTCGCCCCTTGTGTTTCTGCTTCCAATTTGCTATACTTCTATCAGCAGGACATATTGTCCTTTTATTTTGGAGGTTTTTATGCTGCAAATGTATGGGTGTCCGATTCACCTGGGGGTTGGTGACACCGGACTGATTCGAAGTCTTGCGTACTTAAACGCACATTATCCTAATTTACAGTTCCCTCTCATTCCGGAAATCAGGAAAGAGGAAGAGGGACTGCTACAACTCAAAAATCTGAACAGCGTTGCTGCCACTTGCGAAAGTATTGCATCCTATGGATATAAGATTCTTTCCAACGGGAATACCCCGCTTTTTATTGCAGGAGATCACAGCGCAGCCATGGGCTCTGTCTCCGCTTCCAGTGTATATACCCGCAATACTTCCGGCGGCGATACCGGTCTTCTCTGGATCGACGCCCATCCGGATATCAATACCGATGAGACGACGGTAACAGGCAACATCCACGGCATGCCGGTCGCAGCACTGCTCGGTATGGGTGAAAAACGTCTGACTCATTTTCTGGACGAGCAGCCGAAGTTAAAACCCGAGAATATCATTATGATCGGTCTTCGTGACATCGATCCGCCGGAGAAGATTTTTCTGGATCAGCTTCATATTCGATATTATACATGGGGCGCGGTTCGCGCCAAGGGTCTTTCCCAGTGTCTGGCGGAGATTATCGACCGTTTCTCGCATTTGTCCGCCGTCCATATCAGTTTCGATATTGATTCCATGGATCCGGAACTGATTCCCGGTGTATCCGTACCGGTTCCCGGCGGATTCAACGAATCCGAAGTAATGGAAATGTTCCGCGTACTGCTGCCCGCGCTTCCTGTTGTTGCCTGCGATATTGTGGAATTCAACGTATCTCATGACAAGATGGACCGCACCGCCGGTTTTGTATCCAGCCTGGTCGCCCTGATCCATGAACAATACAAAGCTTCTGCTGGTTTCCACTCATTCCTGGAAAAGACCGGCAGTACTTTATACTGATATTATATGACCGGATCTGCGGATTGCTACGCAATTTTAAAACAGGAAGTGCTTCAAAAGGCACTTCCTGTTTTTTACTAATGTGTTTTATCATACTCTGCAAGCAGTTCTTTTACATACTGCACATCCGATTTGCAGTCCAAATATTCACATCCGTATTTCTGGCGCGTCTCATTTCCCTTTCCGGTGATCAGCAGAATCGTCTTGCCTTCCGCTTCATCCATTGCGGCCTTGATTGCCTCTCCCCTGTCCTCGATCATCACATACGGACAGTTCTGTGCTTCCACATACTGCGCAATATCTTTGGAAATGTCCTCCACCGGCTCATATCCCGGATCCTCTGCCGTCAAATATACTTTCTTTGAATACTGGCCCGCAACGGTTCCGAGGTCTCTTCTGCGGATATAGGCCTTCTTACCCGGACAGCCGAAAATCGAAACGATCGCATAGTCCGGATACTCATCCTTCGTAGAGGAGAACAGCTTTTCAAAACTGAGTTTGTTGTGTGCATAATCCACAACTGCGATCAGCTTCTTATCATTGCTCGCATACAGTTCCATTCGTCCGCTGGATCTCGCCCGGTAAAGTCCGCTGTGCATATATTCTTTCGGAATGCCCAGCAGCATGGACGCCGCAATTACGGCAAGCGCATTTTCCACATTGAAAAGCCCCGGCATGGTCAAACGAAATTCTTCGTCAAAATCCGCCGTTTTTACCATAAATACAGTCTCATGGCCATCTTTCTGAATATCATATCCATAAACATCCGCCTCCGGATTCTTTGTGCTGAATGTCAGCACCCGCTCACTGGCCTTTGATGCTTCCAGAATCCGGTCGGCAAAATCCGCATCCAGATTGACCACCGCATTCTTTGACTTTGCAAATATTTTAAGCTTGGAAGCAAAATAGTCTTCAAAATCAGGATGCTCGATCGGGCTAATATGGTCTTCGGAAATATTGAGAAATACTCCCACATCCAGCATCATATTATCAACACGGTTATACTTCAGCGCCTGGGAAGACACTTCCATCTCCACATAAGAAATACCACTCTCAACCGCATGTCGGAAATGCTCCTGCAGTTCTACCGCCTCCGGTGTGGTAATATGCGATTCTTTCGTGATTACGCCGTCATAAATATCAATCGAAGAAATAACCGCACTTTCTTTTCCGCCGGTCGCTTTCATGTAATCATCCACAATTGCTTTCATGTAATATGCAGAAGTGGATTTTCCCTTTGTTCCGCCGATCCCCACAATATTGAGTGATTTCCACGGTGCATTGTTGAACTTCTCTGCAAGATACGGCATTACTTTTCTGATATCGTCAACCAGGAAATACGGCACATCTGCTTCCGTATCATATTTCACCTCGCTCACATAAGCCACCGCACCCTTCCCGATCGCAGCATCGAGATATTCTGCCTTAAAAGCGGCACCTTTGCAGATGAACAACGTTCCCTCCACAACTTCTCTCGAATCATAGGTCAAATATTCGACCTGTGTATCTTCCTTTCCGCAGGAATAAAATTCCTTCATCATCCGCGCATTCTGAAGAAGCCGCGCGTAAGCTTCCAATGTATATTTTTTCATCTGTAACCTCTCCTTCAAGTTCCCCTTCGCTTATCTGATCTGAGCTCCCGAGCGGAGGATTGATTCCATCACCAGTACATCCATTGCATCAATACAGTTGACAGGTACCTGATAGTATTCTTTAAAAACTGAGATTTCTGTGCAAGCCAGAATAATAGCATCGCACCCCTGTTCCATCAAATCGTTATACGCACAGTCAAATTTCGCCCGGTCTCCTGTCTTCCCGCCTTTGATGTCATCGTAGATCAGCGACATCACCTCCCGCTGAGCCTCACTCCGCGGTGCAGCAGCCACGATACCGCGGCGTTCGCATGCACGATAATAAGTACCTGCCTGCAGAGTACCGTCTGTTCCCATAATACCGATCTTCTTCACGTCCGGATGCAGTTCCGTCACATAGCGCACACTTTCGTCTACCATATTGATGATCGGAACTTTCGTCGCCGCCTGGATCTCTTTCAGGAAATAGTGGGAAGTATTACAGGGAATTGCGATGTTCGCAACCCCGAGCTTTTCCAGATCACGGGCATCCTTCGTTATCGCTTTCAGAAATTCTTCTTTGTGTCCGGTGAGAATCGCCTTCGTTCTGTCCGGCATCGTAGCATGACTTAAGATCACCATGTCAATATGCTCCTGGTCACTTGCCGCCCTGGTTCTTGCTATGACCCTTGCATAGAAAAAGCTTGTCGCTTCCGGCCCCATTCCGCCGATCACTCCTAATTTCTTCACCATAAGCATCTCCCCTGTCCGTTTTAAAATCTGTCTGTTTCCATTCGTATTATTAGCTGTAATACTTTTTAAACTTCACAAAGTGACTCAAATGTGTCTTTGCCATAGCAAGGAAACGTTTTGGTTTCAGATCTCCTCTCATGAAGACCGGATTTACCATTTTCTTCTCCTTGATCAGCTTTCTGAGCTTCGCTTTGTTTGCCTCTTCTTTCACATATTTAAATGCAACCGCTTTCGGAACGACCATCCAGAGATGCTCGTCTTTGGCCAGCTTCAGCTTTAATTCTTTGCCGTAAACATATTCTTCGACAATATATTTCGCAACATTGAATCCGGAACCCGTCACATAATAATTACTTCTTCCCTGACGTGTGTTGATCTCAAAGAATTTAAATTTGCCGTCTCTCTTGTCGTATTTGATATCAAAATTGGAAAAACCGATATAATGCAGGTCTTCCAGAAGATTCTTCACCTTCATCATCAATTCTTCATTCGGTTCCGTAATGATCACCGCATGATTTCCCAGACCGTGCGGAGTATGTTCTTCCAGAAGAACGTGTCCCAGACACATCATCTTCACTTTTCCGTTCCGGTCCGAATAAGAGGTGAGAACATACATGTACTCATCATTTCCCGGAATCATGTCCTGGATGATCAGCTTATCCGTGTATCCGGCACCGTAAATCTGTCCGATCACACGCTCCAGTTCTTCCCGGTCTTTGATCGTATAGACCTTGTTTTGAGTTTCAAACTCGTGCTCCCAGTACTGAATGCTGTCTGACGGTTTCAGAATGACCGGGAAATTGAAATTCATCTCAAAATCCATTCCCATGGATGCATCGTAGATCAGAGTGCCCGGATAATCCACACCATGCTTTTCACAGAGCTTGTAGAACGTCTCTTTCTGCTGCAGGCTGTTCATCAGATCAAAATCAATGTACGGAGCAATGATATTGTCAGCGAGTTCACTCTTATGCTTGCTGATCAAAGCCACGTAACTGTCTCCGCATCCGATCAGAACGATCTTCTTGTCCGCATGCTTCTTGGCGAAATGATTGACCGTCTTAAGGAAATAGTCATCGGTATCGATCTTCGGATTCGGATGATACTCGATGATCTTGCTGTTATAACTTGGTCCTGTCGGGAATTTCCCGAATATATATGTCTTCACCCTGTACTGTTCATAAAAAGCACGCGCAACACTATATGTGTTGATATCGCCTCCCAGAAGCACCGGGATAAATTCTTTGTCTTGAAATTTCATGATTTGAAAAACCGCTCCTTCCTGATTGATACATATCACTTGATTATAACGCAGGCGAAGTACCAGTGTCAAGGAATGACCTTCTATTTGTCATATCTGCCACCGTCACTTCGCCTTTTTTTCCGCAAGATCACTTGCCTTTACAACGGCATCCTTCCCGTAGCGTCTGCAAATGTCCTCCATCGCAATATTCAGTTTCTTATGTTTTTCAGACATCTTTGCCCGTTTCGTCTGTTCCGCAACAAATTCTGCATCAAACAGACTGATCTGTTCCGGCTGTCCGTTCTCGGTAAGCTTCGACGTCCGGATACCAAGCAGCCGGATCGGTTCTCCGGTCCAGAGTTCATCAAACAACCGGCAGGCTTCCTCGTAAATCACCTGATACTCATCAACAGGACGTGAAAGCTGTTTTTGATGGGACACACTCTGGAACGTTGCATATTTGATTTCCGTACTTACCATGCTTGCTTTCTGACCGGCTTTTTGCAGCCTTCTTCCCACACTCTGAGCGAGCTCGTATAGCACCTTAACAGCCGCATCTCTTGTAGTCGCATCCTGAGGCAGCGTCGTGGAGTTCCCGATTCCTTTTGCCGCAGTCTCCTCGGACTGCACAGAAGAATCATCCATTCCGTTCGCGAATTCCCACAGCATACGTCCATGGCTCTTCAGATGCAGTTCCAGGATCGCTGGATCTGTCTGCGCCAGATCTCCGATCGTATATATTTCCAGTTTCTGCAAGGTTTCCACGCTTGCCCTTCCTGCCATGAAGAGTTCCTGAACCGGAAGCGGCCACATCTTCACGCGGATCTCTTCCGGAAATAGCGTATGGACCCGGTTCGGCTTTTCAAAATCCGATGCCATCTTCGCGAGAAGTTTATTGCTGGAAATCCCGATATTCACCGTAAATCCGAACAATTCATAAACTTTATCCTTAATCTCAAAAGCCGCTGCCACCGGTGAGGCATATTTGTCTGCAATGCCGGTGAAGTCCATGTAGCATTCATCCACGCTGACCTGCTCGATCTCCTTCGTATATCCCCGCAGGAATTCCATCAGTTTTTCACTGTAACTGTGGTACAATTTGTGATCCGGAGGCTCCATGTGAAGATTCGGACATTTCCGCATGGCATTTGCCACCGGTTCCCCGGTGCGGATTCCATACTTTTTCGCCGGAATGGATTTTGCCAGGACGATGCCATGGCGGGACTTCTGGTCCCCGCCAATGATCGCCGGTATCGTGCGCAGATCAAGCGCCGCCCCATTTTTCAACTGTTCCACAGCCGACCAGCTTAAATATGCAGAATTCACATCAATATGAAATATGATCGGACGCATGATTTTGCCTTCCTGTTAAACTTCTAATACTTCTTCTTCCTGTTCTTCTGCCACGTCTGTTTCAGCCGCATCTTCCTCTTCTGATTCAGCTTCTTCCACAACTTCTTTTCGCGGTCTTTCAGTACGGAAGCTTCGAATTGTTAATTTTTTAATTTCTTTTAATAATTCATCTGTGACTTGTCCTTCTTCCAGACGCCATTTCCAATTGCATCCGAGCGAAGACGGCATGTTGATTCTTGCCTCATTTCCAAGCCCCAGATAATCCTGAAGCGGAATCACACAGAGATTTGCACTGCTCATCATCGCGAGCTTAATGATCTCCCAGTTGATTTCTTCCTCTCCGACTTCCTTGTCGATATACTCAAAAAGGAATTCTTTCTGTTCTTCCGTGAGTGTCCCAAACCAGGAAAGAAGGGTATCATTATCATGCGTTCCTGTGTATACCACACAGTTTCGATCATAGGAATGCGGAAGATATCCCGTATCCTCATCCGGTTCAAACGCAAACTCCAACACCTTCATATTCGGATAACCACTGTCTGCCACCAGTTTTTCTACGGATGGAGTCATCAGGCCCAGATCCTCCGCGATGACTTCTCTCTTTCCGAGCCTGCGCTCTAAAGTCCAGAACAGATCCATCCCCGGTCCTTTCTCCCAATGACCGCCCATTGCCGTCTCATCACCAAACGGAATGGAATAATACTCATCAAAACCTCTGAAATGATCGATACGCACCACATCATACAGCTTGTAACAGTGTTCCATTCTGCGGGTCCACCATTCATAATCTGTCTTCTTATGGTAATCCCAGCGATAGAGCGGATTTCCCCACAACTGACCCGTAGCGGAAAATGCATCCGGCGGACAGCCTGCTACAGCTACCGGCAGATTGTCACTGTCAAACTGGAAGAGCTGCGGATTCGCCCATGCATCCGCACTGTCGAACGCAACATAGATCGGAATATCACCAATGATCTTAATTCCTTTATTGTTTGCATATTCTTTCAGTTTCGTCCAATGCTGCAGGAATTTAAACTGCAGATATTTATAAAACTCAATTTCGAAATAACAGTTTTCCCGGTAGTAATCAAGCGCGAATCCCCAACGGAGACGAATATCCTCTGCCCACTCATTCCAGCCTGCTCCCTCAAACCGCTCTTTTACTGCCATAAAAAGAGCATAGTCATCCAGCCAGAATGCATTTTCCTGTACAAACTTCTGAAATTCCGGTACTTCATAAATTTTACTGCGTTCATACGCTTTATAAAGAAGTTTGAATCTTTCTTTATAAATCTTTCCATAATCTACACTATGTGGATCATCACCAAAATCACAGGCGTCACATTCTTCTTTGGTCAGCACACCTTCCTCAATCAAAGCCTCCAGATCAATAAAATATGGATTTCCCGCAAAGGTTGAAAAGGACTGATATGGTGAATCTCCATAACTAGTCGGTCCCAATGGGAGTATCTGCCAGTAAGACTGTCCCGCCTCTGCAAGTTTATCTACGAATTCATACGCCTCTTTCGAAAATGCCCCGATTCCATATTTTGATGGAAGGCTTGTAATAGGAAGTAATATTCCCCCTGCTCTTTTCATCTTTCGTTTCCTCCTGATTCCCGTCTGATTTTTTCATTTACAGACTTTTCTCCTTCTAAAATCATACCATACATTCCAGGTATTGGCTTTATAAAAAACTATACTTGTTTTCCCACTTTTTAGAGCTCTTTCTCCATCTGCCGCCTTATTCACACGGATAGGTTATTCCCCACTGTTGCCGAACCTCATCCATGATCTTCATAACACGAATTGTTTCGCTGTGCGGCATCTCCGGGCATTCTGTTTTTCCCTCTTCGATTGCTTTCACGCAGGAAAGAACCTCATATTCATAACCGTTGATCTGCTGTGGCCGTTCATATCTGGCAATCATCTTCCGCGCAAGATCAAACACCCTGATTTCTTCACAGTTGTTAATATTCTGTACTTCGATGTATCCCTTATCTCCGTTTATTACGCCCTGACGGTCCGTCTGCGCCAACATGTCACTATGAAGAACTGCCATTTTTCCGTCCGCAAATGTCAGCGTAATACTGTTCATCCAGTCAATTCCGGCGGGAGACATCACCGCTGTCGAAGTAATATTCTGCACTTCTTCATGAAATACCATAAGGGCAAAATTAATCGGATACACACCCAGATCCAGAAGAGCACCTCCCGCAAGTTCGGGTTTCTGCATACGTTCCACATGTGGAAGCACGTAGCCCAGATTCGCGGTCAATGAGGTCACCTTGCCGATCACACCGCTCTCAACGATCTCATCGATCATATTTCTGCTCGGCATATATCTTGTCCAGATCGCCTCTGCCAGAAGAAGTCCTCTGTCTCCCGCCATCCGGATCAGTTCCTCCGCCTGCTTAGCATTTACGGTAAATGCTTTCTCCACAAGAACATGTTTCCCATGTTCAAGGCACATCTTCGTATGCTGATAATGATGAGAATGCGGCGAAGCCACATAAACCAATTCCACTTCCGGATCTTCCAGCATTTCCTCATAAGATCCATACGCCTTCTCAAAATTCCATTTTTCGGCAAAGGCTTTTGCACGTCCGATCTCACGGCATGCAACTGCATATTTTTCAACAGCAGCGATTCCACTCACTGCTTCAGCCATACTGTTAGCGATATTTCCTGCTGCCAGGATTGCGAATTTCATTTTCTTTTGTCCCCTTTCTCTGCACTGTAAAACTCGGATAGAATAATTGTATCATAGACAAATAGAAGACGCAAACTCCAAAAAGTCATTCTCATGATTCTTTTCGGAGTCTGCGCCCTATTCTTATCCTTTATGAAATTATTCTGTATTATTTATTACTTCACTTCACGAATTCTCTGCTTTACTCTGGCCTCGAGCTTTCCATCCGCCTCATCGATCAGAATCGTGTCTCCGCTTCCAACATTGCCGCCGAGAATCAGCCGCGCCGCCAGCGTCTCTACGTTTTTCTGCAGATACCGTTTCAGCGGTCTTGCGCCGTACATCGGATCATATCCGCCCTCGACCACATGGTGTTTTGCAGCCTCAGTCAGTTCTACATCCAGTTCCTTGTCTTCCAAACGCCTATTCACATCCGCAACCAGAAGATCAATGATGGAGTAAATGTTGTCCTTCGTAAGCGGACGGAACATGATCGTCTCATCCAGACGGTTCAGGAATTCCGGTCTGAAGTGTGCTTTCAGGTCATTCATGACCATCTGCTCTGCTTCCGGCCTGATGCTGCCATCCTCATCAATACCGTCCAGCAGATACGTGGATCCGATGTTGGAAGTCATGATCAGGATCGTATTCTTAAAGTCCACGGTTCTTCCCTGTGAATCGGTGATTCTTCCGTCATCCAGAACCTGAAGAAGTACATTGAAGACATCCGGGTGCGCCTTTTCCACCTCGTCAAATAATACGACTGAATATGGTTTTCTCCGCACAGCCTCGGTAAGCTGGCCGCCTTCATCATATCCGACATATCCCGGAGGCGCTCCGATCAAGCGGGATACGGAGTATTTCTCCATATACTCACTCATATCGATACGCACCATGTTGTTTTCGTCATCAAACAGGCTCTCTGCAAGTGCTTTGGCAAGTTCCGTCTTTCCGACACCGGTAGGGCCCAGGAACAGGAAGGAACCGATCGGCTTCGTCGGATCTTTGATCCCGGCCTTGGAACGGATAATCGCTTCCGTAACCTTCTGAACACCTTCATCCTGACCGATCACACGCTTATGCAGTTCCTTGTCAAGATTCAGTGTCTTGCTTCTCTCACTTTCATTCAGCTTCGCCACCGGAATTCCGGTCCACCGGGAGATGATCTTCGCAATCTCCTCTTCGGTCACACTCTCATGAACCAGTGACATATCTTCATCTTTTACCTTTTCCTCTTCCAATTCCAACTGTTTCTGAAGCTGCGGCAGGCGTCCGTACTGGAGTTCTGCTGCCTTGTTCAGATCATACTGCTGCTGCGCAGTCTGGATCTCACGATTAACCTGTTCAATCTGTTCACGCAGTTTCTGAACGGATTCGATGGAATGCTTCTCATTATCCCACTGTGCTTTTCGCTTTGCAAACTCTTCCCTGTGTTCCGCAAGATCCTGCTGCAGATGCTGAAGTCTCTCCTGACTTAACCGGTCATCCTCTTTCTTAAGAGCAGCCTCCTCGATCTCCAGCTGCATGATCTTACGATTCAGTTCATCCAACTCAGTCGGCATAGAATCCAGTTCTGTCTTGATCAGCGCACACGCTTCATCCACAAGATCGATGGCTTTATCCGGCAGAAAACGATCGGAAATATACCGGTTCGACAAGGTTGCCGCAGCCACAAGCGCTCCGTCTGTAATCTTGACTCCATGGAAAACTTCATAGCGTTCTTTCAGTCCACGCAGAATGGAGATCGCATCTTCCACCGAAGGTTCATCCACTGTGACCGGCTGGAATCTTCGTTCCAAAGCTGCGTCTTTCTCAATATACTGACGATATTCATCCAGCGTGGTTGCACCGATACAGTGGAGTTCACCTCTTGCCAGCATTGGTTTCAGCATATTGCCGGCATCCATAGCGCCTTCACTTTTACCGGCTCCAACGATCGTATGAAGCTCATCAATGAAAAGAATAATGTTTCCATCGCTATTTTTTACTTCCTCAAGGACTGCTTTCAGACGTTCCTCAAATTCACCACGATACTTCGCACCGGCAACAAGCGCTCCCATATCAAGAGCGAAGATCTTCTTATCCTTCAGTCCTTCCGGCACATCACCGCGAACGATTCGCTGTGCAAGACCTTCCACGGCCGCCGTTTTACCGACACCGGGTTCACCGATCAGAACCGGATTATTTTTCGTCTTTCGTGAAAGAATCCGGATCACATTCCGGATCTCTGCGTCACGCCCGATAACCGGATCCAGCTTCTGCTCTCTCGCACGTTCTACCAGATCCTGTCCATATTTATTCAGTGTATCGTAAGTTGCTTCCGGATTATCGCTGGTCACACGCTGATTTCCTCTTACGGTAGAAAGTGCCTGAAGAAATCCTTCTCTTGTGACTCCCAGTTCTCTGAAAAGCGCCTTCATATCCCGGCTGGCATACTTCATAAGGGCAAGGAACAAATGCTCAACGGAAACATACTCGTCTCCCATCTGCTTCGCTTCATCCTCACCGTGAACCAACACATTATTCAGATTCTGCCCGATATACATCTGACCGCCCTGAACCTTCGGACGCTTCCTCAGGGCTTCCTCCACACGGTTGATGATCGTTTCTTTCGAAATCCCCATCTTTTCAAATAATTTCAAAATCAAACTGTCATCGATCGTAAGAAGAGCATATAATAAATGTTCCTGCTCAACCTCCTGATTGCCGTAGTCCATCGCTACTTTCTCGCAGCCTTGAACCGCCGCCATGGAGCTTTGTGTAAATTTGTTAATATTCATAACACACGCCTCCTTTATAAAAACTGATACAAATCGTGTACTCAGAACAACCTTTTTCTTTGTTCTAGTTGCAATATAACACTAATTGTTAGCACTGTCAAGAGTTGAGTGCTAATTTTATAAAGAATTTAAACTTCTCATCCATTTCTTCCTTCTAAAGACCACCAGCGACATTCCAAACCTCACGCACTCCTCAAGCGACAAAATAAAATACACATACGGTATCTCCAGCTTCCACACAAACGCGCTAAGAATCCCCAGCGGCACTCCGAAAATCCAGGTTCCGATAAAATCAATCCACATCACATAGTTCGTCTTTCCACCGCTTCGGATGATACCTCCGCCCAGTATCATATTCTGGACCTTCACCGGCGCAATCAGAGCATAAGCGATCAGAAGCTGAACTGCCGTTTTATGAACTTCTGCCTCGACATGATAAATTTGCACATAAAATCTGCTCACTATACAGATAGCTGCCGAAAACGCCAATGATCCACACAGTCCATAAAGCATCAGCTTCTTCGATTCCCAATATGCCCGGTCATATTCTCCCGCACCAAGCGCCTTTCCGATCAAGATGGCGGCCGCCTGGGACAATCCGCTCAGTGCTCCCATCATCAGTGTCTGGATCGGGATCGTCAGAGTCATGGCAGCGCATGCGGCTGTTCCGATATTACCGTAAATCGCAGCATATACATTTTCCCCAAGACTCCACAAAAATTCGCAGATGATGATCGGACACAAAATCTTCAGGAACATTTCTGCATATTCTCTTGTCATTCTTCCTTCCGGCTTCAGACGAATCTCATTTTTCCTGCAAAAATGAATTCCAAATCCGATTGTAATCAGGCAAGCCGTCCACTGGGAAATCACGGTTGCGGCCGCCGCTCCTTTCGCTCCGAGCTGCGGCAGTCCGATTTTCCCGAAAATAAGCAGATAATTCAAAGCTGTATTCAGAACTGCTGCCGCCATGCTCGCATACAGCGGAAACATAGCCGCTTCCATGCAGCGCAGCAGTGTTGACAGGATCGATACGATCGCCATCGGAACAAAAGCCAGTGCCAGAATCCGAAGATATTCTGCTGCTATTCCTCTCGTCACTTCATCCTTTGTGTACAGCCACATAATCTGTCCCGGAAAACACATGCTCACGAAAGCCGCAAGTATGGCAAGACCAAGCGCAAGCTTCAGATTCAGCCGGAAGCTCCGCCCCACTTCGCCCGGATCCTTCTGCCCGATATACTGGGAAATCATGATTCCCGCCACGGCAGCAACCGCTCCCAGAAGCACCGTATACAGCGAAGAAAACTTTCCGCCAAGGCCTACGCCCGCTATACTTGCGCTTCCCAGTCTGCCGATCATCATCTGATCCACCACACTGAATGATGCCTGCAGAAGCGACTGCAGTGTGACCGGAACGGAAATTTTTATGACCGTTTTGTAAAATGGTTCTCTGCTATTTAGAGTCTTCTCCATATTTTCCTCCACTCTGCTTTTTCAGCTCCATCATTTTCACGCTTCCTCGTTCCACAAGATCCACCGGAAGCCGCACCGTCTGCTCATCCCAAATCCCCTGCTTCAATTTACCGAGGAGCCGCACCGCCTGTTTCGCCCTCTCTTTTGTGTCCTGCCGCACACTTGTAAGTTCCGGGCTCACTCTCTCACAGAGCGGACTGTCATCAAAACCTGCCACAGAAATATCATCGGGCACACGGATTCCCTGTTCCTGAAGGCTGTGCATCAGTTCAGCCGCGTAGAAATCCGACACAGCAAAGACAGCCGTGTATTCCATGATCTCTCCCAGCCTTTCCCGATACATCTTCTTTCTTGCTTCCTTCTCAAAAGGGATCTGCAGAAATCCCACTGTCTGCTCTCCCAATGCCGCTTTGCAGCCTTCGATCCGATCCCTATCCATACAGATATAGTTGTCGGCAATACACAAAACCTTCTCGTGTCCCATTCGTTTCAGATATTCTCCCATCTGCCGTCCGCCGTCATAATCATCGATAATCAGATTACAGATGCGCTCCGTCTCCCCAAAATATCCGTCATATACAACAAACGGAATGTGCATGGATTCCCGAAGTTTCTGATAATCCTGATCACAGAATCCGATCAGGATCAGCCCCTCCATATTCCACATCGAAGCAATGCGAACGATTTCATTCCAGTCTGTCAGTGTCTCAACCATCATAAAAAACCCGGCCCGGCGTATCTCCCGCGACAACGAATTCAGTGCAGCGGAAATGAAGCTGTCCTCCAGCACATGCCCTTCATATTTTTCGTGATCATTGATGATGACACCCACGATCCTGGAACTGTTCTGCGCCAGAAGAATTCCCGCCATGTTCGGAATGTATTTTTTCTCTTCCAGCAGTGCCTGCACACGTTTTACCGTTTCGTCCGAGATCTTTTTAGTCTTCCCATGGATCACATTGGATACCGTCGTCGTACTGAGTCCCAGTTCCTCTGCTATATCTGCGATCCGCACTCTCCCTTGTTCCATCCCTCTTACCTCTCATTCTATCCGGTTCTGTTCTCAGATTCCTTTTTCGTTTTCATATGATAAAGTATAATAAAAGCCCTGGATTTCCGAAAGAGGTTAAACGCATAACCCATTCCAAAAATCCAAGACCTGATTTGTAAAATATATACAAACCATACAGTTTTCTTTCTTTTTTCTGCCATTCATGTTAGAATAAGAAAGTATGCTTTACGGCATTAATTTCATGTTTGGGGTATGATGATTATGAGTAAAACAAAAACGCTGGACCTGACTCGCGGTCCTATTTTAAAAACACTGACCGAACTGGCTCTGCCTATCATGGCTTCTGCCTTTCTCGGAACAGCCTACAGCATCACCGATATGGCCTGGATCGGTATGCTCGGCTCCAAAGCTGTCGCAGGAATCGGGGTCGGCAGCATGTTCGTCTGGCTGTCCCAGGGAGTGGTCGCTCTCGCCAGAATGGGGGGACAGGTTAATGTGGCGCAATGCTGCGGCAGAAATGATACGGAAGAGGCAACACACTATGCCTCCTGTGCACTCCAGCTTACGATCGTGTTCGCTTTCATTTATGCTGCCTTTTGCCTGATCTTTATGAAACCGCTGCTTTCATTTTTCAATCTGTCCGACGCAGAATCTTATGCTGCCGCCGTAATCTACATGAAAGTAACCTGTGGGCTCATTCTGTTTTCATTTTTGAGTCTTACACTGACCGGACTCTTTACGGCTCAGGGAGATTCCCGGACACCCTTCCTTGCCAATCTGATCGGACTGGTCGGCAATATGATCCTGGATCCGCTGCTGATCTTAGGCATCGGCCCCTTCCCCCGTCTGGAAGCCATGGGTGCCGCAATTGCAACTGTGACGGCTCAGTTCCTGGTTATGTCGGTCATGCTGATCCACATCCTGCGTTCGAAAAACGAGAAAAATGTTATAAAGAAAGTAAAACTATTCTCGCTAAGTCCCGCCAAATACTATCGTTCTATCTGCCGAATCGGGATCCCGACCGCGCTCCAGAGCAGCCTGTACTGTATGATCTCCATGGTTCTGACACGCATGATCTCCGGATTTGGAGCTGCCGCAGTCGCAACACAGCGTGTTGGTGGGCAGATTGAATCTCTTTCCTGGAATACTGCCGATGGATTCGGAGCCGCATTAAATGCATTTGTAGGGCAGAATTACGGTGCAAAAAAATCCGACCGTATCCGCAAAGGATATTCGATTTCCCTGCGAATACTGGTAATCTGGGGAGCAATTATAAGCGCTGCATTTATTTTCCTTCCCACCCCGATCTCACGCCTGTTCTTCCATGAAGCAGAAGCCATCCAGATTTCCGCAGAATATCTGGTCATTCTTGGTTTCAGTGAGATCTTTATGTGTGTGGAGCTCATGACGGTCGGTGCACTCTCCGGTCTTGGAAAGACCACGCTCTGCAGCGTGATCAGTATCACACTCACCGGAGCCAGAATTCCGCTGGCCATGTTCCTTACCGGCAGCGGCATGGGACTGTCCGGTATTTGGTGGGCTCTGACAATTTCATCCATCGCCAAGGGAATCATCTTTTTCCTGACCTTCAAATATACAGAACGAAAACTATAATGTGCTTTTGCTTGCGAAATATGCCCCGGTATTTTATACTGAAAATATAGTCACATTTTGTCGGATATCATCGATGAGGGGGAATACGATATGGCAAGGAGAACACGAAAACGGAAATCAAAAACGCGAAATAGAATTGTTTACATTCTTTCACTGATACTTCTTTTGTTGCTGGTCCTGGATGGATTTGCTGTCAAAGACTGGGTATCCGAGAGCAGGCAGAATAAGGAATCACTGCCGGTTTCTGCTTCGCCGAAAGATTCCGAGACGACGCTTCAGACCGAAGACACTTCCGATGTGGTCACAGAAGCCGTCATTTCCACAAAAGAGGTATCTTTGATGGCAGTCGGTGACAATCTGATCCATACCGCAGTATGGCAATCCGGATTGCAGCCTGACGGCAGTCATGACTATACGCTTCTCTACAGCGACCTTGCACCCTATCTGGAGACATGTGACCTGAAAGTCATCAATCAGGAAACCATCTTCGGCGGTGATGAAAAAGGACTCCAGGATTACCCGGTCTTCAACTCTCCCGAAGCGATTGGAGATGCTCTGGAGGAAGTCGGATTCAATGTTGTCCTGCATGCTTCCAACCACGGCTTTGACATGGGTCTGGACGGATTACTGAACTGTGTTTCATTCTGGAAGACCAGGCATCCCGATATGACGGTTCTGGGTATTTATGAAAATTCGGAAGAACAGTCCCAAATTCCGGTGCTCGAGATAAACGGAATTAAATTTGCATTGCTGAATTATACATACAGCCACAACGCAGAAACCTTCAGCACGAAGGCTGAAGGTCATCTGAATATGCTATGTAATTATGATGCCAATTCGCGTTACATCGATTTTAACACGATTCACCCGCAGGTTCTTGACGATATCCGCCGCGCAGAATCGATGGCTGATTTTACCATCGTATTTCCGCACTGGGGCATCGAATACACAATGGAAGCAACAGCTCAGGAAATCGCTTTCGCCCGTCAGATGACCGAAGCCGGTGCCGACCTGATCATCGGAACCCATCCTCACGTCATTCAGCCGGTAGAATGGGTTACCGCCGATAACGGGAACCGCGCGCTTTGCTATTATTCTCTGGGCAATTATACTTCAGCCCAGGACGGTGTTGCCCAGATGCTTGGCGGCATGGCCAATCTTACCATCGTGCAGGACGAATCCGGCACTTATATCCGTGAGGACAGTATCAAGGCAATTCCGTTAGTGACACATTTCATTTATCCCGGCTGGACCGGGTCCAGTGTCGTAGAAAGCACCTATCTTCTGGACCATTATACAGAAGAACAGGCCGCGAAACACGGACTTCGCAATGCCTGGGGTATCGTTCTGACCAAAGAAAAATTACTGTCTCTGGCACAAAATACATTTGGAGAATATCTCAGCATGGAATAACCCATGCTGAGATATTTGCTTTTCGCTCGTTTTATTAAACCGTCATCCTCTTCGAATCTTCCATTTCCCAAAGTGCTCTGTGATCCTCACATTTTTCCAGATCAGGACACTCACCTCTTACATACGCATAAACCGGTTCCCGCTGCTCATATTCTGCAATCGCCTGATCCAGTTTTGCCAGCATTCTTTCTTTATCTTTCGGAAGTGTTCCTTTTACTCTGACTTCTATAAAATCATGAAATCCGTCATACAGAATTTCATTCTCTTTCAGATGTTCCAGCAGACAGCGTTCCTCACGCAGATTTTCCACCTCATCGGCAGGCACGAACGTGCCGTCTTCAATATGTCGGTACAACGGCACTTCCTTATGAAGAAACATCGAAAAATTCACCACATGTCTCGGATGCGTACGGTTCAGGAAGTCCGCAAGTGCTTCTGCATTTTCCGTTCCTCTTCCCTTGCCTGCAACTCCCGTCATGATATGCGCATCAAACAGCATCCCAACCTTCTGGATTCTTTCGATCGCAGCTATCGCCTGTTCCTGATTATGATCCTTCTCCATAAACTTCAGAACATCATCCAGACCGCTTTCAATTCCCAGATAAAGATGACGTACTCCATTCTTATATAGCAGTTCCAGTTCTTCATCCGATTTTCTCCGAATGCTGGTCACGGTCGCATCCATGTTGATGCACTGACATTCCGGGAAATATGCGTGGATCTTGTCCAGGATCTCCATCAAATGTTCCGTTTTCAATCCGAACGCATTTCCGTCTCCCAGAAAAATCTTTTTCGGATTTCCACCCAGTTCAGCGACTCTTTTAAGTTCTTCCTCAATCTGCTCCATCGGCAGTTCCCTGTACTTCAGATGCCGGAATAAATTGCAGAACTTGCACCGGTTATAAGAGCATCCTACCATAACCGGAAGCATAAATGACGCTCTCTCCATAGGAGCACGGCATATCTGACCTTCATAATTCATATTCATTCACCTCACACACTGACGCTTTCATTCGTTCTTACACAGACCTTTTGCTTTTCTGATTTCAGTATAAATTCATTTTCCTCTCAGGTCAATTGCATACCTGATTTTCTTTGTAAATCCCGTCATTCCATATCGGTATATTCAAATAATCACATTTTATTTCATTTTTACACTATGTAATGTTATAATATTGACAGAGGTTCCAAACAAAGAATCTATCAAATTGAAGGAGAAAACCATGTCTGATTATTATATTGCAACAATACCGAGAGATGATATCCGGGTCAACCGGCAGATCGATCAGCTTCTCACTGCAGAGGGCATACGGCGCGACGCCCATCTGGACTATACCTGTGCCATGTTTGATGAAGACCAGAATGTCATTGCTACCGGAAGCTGCTTCGGCAATACCTTGCGCTGCATGGCAGTGAGCAGTGCCCACCAGGGAGAAGGTCTCATGAACCAGATTGTGTCCCACCTCGTGGAAGTAGAGTTTGAACGTGCAAATACACATCTGTTTCTCTATACCAAATGCAGCTCTGCCAAATTTTTCGGCGATCTTGGTTTTTATGAGATTGCGCGTATTGATGAACAGATCGTTTTCATGGAAAACCGCAAAACCGGATTCTCCCGCTATCTTCAGAAACTTTCCTCTGAGAAAAAAGACGGAACTCGCGTTGCGGCACTGGTTATGAACGCCAATCCTTTTACATCCGGTCATCAGTATCTTGTCGAAAAAGCCGCCTCGGAAAACGATGTCCTTCATCTTTTCATGGTCAGCGAAGAGGGCAGCCTGATCCCGTTTTCCGTCCGAAAACGCCTGATCATGGAGGGCACCGCTCATCTTTCCAATATCTGTTACCATGAGAGCGGCCCTTACATCATCAGCAACGCGACATTTCCAAGTTATTTTCAAAAAGATGAGGCTTCGGTCATTGAAAGCCACGCCATGCTGGACCTTACAATCTTTACACAGATTGCTGATGTCCTCGGGATCAGCCGGCGCTATGTAGGGGAAGAGCCGACCAGTCTGGTGACCGGAATCTACAACCGGATCATGCAGCAAAAGCTTCCGGAGCATGGCATAGAATGTATTGTAATTCCGCGAAAAGAATCCGGCGGTCAGCCCATCAGCGCTTCCACCGTCAGATTGGCACTCAAAGAAGGAAATTTCGATTTGCTGAGAAGCCTTGTCCCTTCCTCTACATATCAGTATTTTAGCAGCGAGGAAGCATTGCCAATCATTCAGAGAATTCAAAAGGAAGATAATGTCATCCACTATTAGAAGAAAGGAAGGTAGGATAAAACCATGCAGGGATACGAAGTCACATTACCTGAAATGCTCGCCTGCCGCGAGCGCCGCGCTCTTCTTCAGCAGGAACTGATCACGAAATATCATTGCCCTGTTATTTCTTTTTGTATGAATATTCCCGGGCCCGTCAAGACGACTCTGCAGATACGTTCTGCTTTTGAACATGGACTTCAGATTCTGGAAGCACAGCTGAAGCTGCAGAATATTCCGGTGCTGGAAGCCATTCCTATTCATGAGGTTACCGGAGATGAGTGGATCGCCGCAGTGAATTTTCCTGCAGCTTCTATCAAAACACTTACTACACAGATCGAAGAAAGCGACAGCTTCGGCCGCCTTTTTGATATCGACGTAATAGACACAACCGGCGAAAAACTCTCCAGACCTGTTTACCGCAAATGCCTGATCTGCGGCAGGCAGGCGCAGGAATGTGCCAGTTCCAGACGCCATTCCGTCAAAGAGATGCAGGATAAAATTGAAGAAATACTCGAAAAAGGGATGTAGCCGAAAGCCACATCCCTTTTTCAGATTTCCTATGTGATAAATCGATCCATCATTTAAACCCGGTCTTCCATCGCCACAAAATCTTCATGATGTCCCACATATTTGTAAGCAGGACGGATAATCTTGTTGGCATTGATCAGTTCTTCCAGACGATGCGCACTCCATCCCGGCATACGTGCAATCGCGAAAATCGGTGTGAAGAGCTCTTCCGGGATTCCCAGCATGGAATATACAAAACCGCTGTAGAAATCCACATTTGCGCACACATTTTTGAAAAGCTTGCGATGCTCCATAACCAGTTTCCCTGCAAGACGTTCCACCAGATCATATAATTCAAACTCTTCCATGCGTCCCTTTTCTTCTGCCAGTTCCTTCGCAAATTTCTTAAGGATCACCTCTCTCGGGTCAGACAATGTATAAACCGCATGTCCCATACCATAAATCAGACCGGTACGGTCAAATGCCTGTTTATCCAGAATCTTCTGAAGATAAGCAGACACCTCTTCTTCATTTTTCCAGTCTTTTACATTGGCTTTGATATCATCAAACATCTTCTGCACTTTCAGATTGGCGCCGCCGTGACGCGGTCCTTTCAACGATCCGATGGACGCCGCCACAGAGGAATACGTATCCGTTCCCGATGAAGAAACAACGTGTGTGGTAAATGTTGAGTTATTTCCACCGCCATGCTCTGCATGCAGAATCAGCGCAATATCCAGTACTTTTGCCTCGAGCTCTGTATAGCCGCTGTCCGGTCTGAGCATCAGTAACATATTTTCAGCCAGAGACAGCCCTTTCCTCGGATTCTTGATAAAAAGTGAATCATCCTTCCTGAAGTGACGGTATGCGTGATACGAATACACTGCAATCAGCGGAAGTTTTGCAACCAGGCTGAGTGACTGGCGCAGCACATTCTCCGGTGAAATGTTTTCCGGATCCGAATCATAAGTATAAAGAGTCAGAATGCATCGCTGCATAGAGTTCATAATATTTGCATTGGATGCCTTCATGACCACATCACGTACAAATCTGCCGCTGAGATTTTCAAGTTCAAACATCACCTTCAGGAACATATCCAATTCTTCTTTCGTCGGAAGTTTTCCAAAAAGGAGCAGATAAATCGTCTCTTCAAATCCAAAACGTCTTCCTTCGAGTCCCTTCACAAGATCATTGACATTGATTCCCTGATAAAAAAGCGTTCCTTCCGCCGGAATTCTTCTTCCGTTTATAAGATTATATCCACTTACATCAGACACTTCCGTAAGCCCTGTCAGCACACCTTTACCGGCAGAGTCACGCAATCCTCTTTTAACATCATATTCTATATACAGGTTCGGATCGATATGGTGCATCTTCATCAATTCTTCTGTAAGGACTTCCATATCTTTTTTCAGTATGCTCGGTTCTTCCATATCCATCATTTCATTCTCTGCCATATTCGTACCTCCGCTTTTACACAAAATTTCTTATTATTCTACACGAAACTTCATAAGAATACAATCACTTTTTGCAATTTCCATATTATTTTTATGCAAAAATTTAAAATTTCAATGCGAATCAAAGCGAAAACCATTATTTTTCTGCAACCAGATCAATTTTTTCTGGCATTTACGTCAATTTCTTCCCGAGTCCACCCACGAACTTTCTGTGAACTTTTTCTAATATCTCTTGTGTCTTTTCTGGAAACATATTAGAATAAATACACTGGAGGAGGTATTTAATATGAATGAAGAAACCAAAAAGATCCAGAATGATAATTCAGATATATTCAACAACAGTTTTGAAGTAACCTGTGAAGATGTTTTTCCTGATCTTCCTTCTGACCTGGGAAATGATGCATATAAAGACGTGCTCTCAAAATTATCCGAACTGGATGATGAGGAGAGTATCGATTACCTGGAAGTGAATAAAACAAGAACCCTCCCATTTTCGAAGACGGTTCAGGATTACATGAAACCGGACAGCAAGACTGCCGATTCATCCCAGGCACCGGAAAGCAACTCTGCCGGAAAGCAGCCTCTCGGAAAAGAAGGGCTGTATGCCGTCGTGTTCATTCTTGTCCTTGCTGTTCTGGCTGCTCTTGCTTACACGATCCGCTGATTTTAAGATGAAAGACAGAAAGTGCCATCCCCTTTCCGGAGATTGCACTTTCATTTTGAATTGTTTATTCGGAGAATTCAAATAGAAGTGAAGTAGAATGATTATCTTTTTTGGATTTATCGTTCCATCTTTTTTAACTATAGCACAAAATGCTCCGTATTGGAGCATTTTGACATATTTCGATATTTTTCTACAAAAAAAGTTATTTTTCGATATTTTCTATCCCTTGAACCGGTATCCGACTCCTACTTCTGTCAAGATAAACTGTGGATTCGTCGGCTCTTTCTCAATTTTCCTTCTAAGTGCCGCCATAAACACCCTCAAATTTCCGGATTCAACGCCCTGGCTGCTTCCCCATATCTCACTCAGAATATACCGGTGTGTCAGAACCTTCCCTCTGTTTTCAATCAAAAGATTCAGGATCTTGTATTCCAACGGGGTCAGATGCACTTCATCGCCATCGATCATAACCAGATGTTTTTCTCGATCCACTGTCAGATAATCACAGACAAACACCGGATCTGTCTCTTCCTGCTGCTGAATAGAGCTCTTTCGAAGACCGACCCGAATTCTGGCCATCAGTTCTCCCATATAGAACGGCTTCGTCACATAATCATCCGCCCCCATATCCAGCGCTTCAATCTTCTGCTGTTCCTCCTGCCTGGCGCTGACCACGATAATAGGAACCTGCGAAATTTCCCGGACTGCTTTTAAGACATCCATCCCGTCCCCATCCGGAAGTCCCAGATCAAGGATCACCATATCCGGACGGTTCGCATAAAAGAGACTGATCGCTTCTTCCACCGTCTTAGCAATATAAAAGCCATAATTTTCTTTCTTTAGACTCATTGAAATAAAATTGATAATATACTTGTCATCCTCAACCAATAAAATATGTCGTTTATCTTCCATCCGTATTCACCTGCTCTGCATTCAGCCAGAACACGAAACGTGCTCCGCCTTCCTTTCGGTTTTCTGCGTAAATCTCCCCTCCGTGTGCTTCAATGACAGCACGACAAATAGCAAGTCCGAGACCGATGCCGCGTTTCCCATCTTCCCTGCCTGCTCCCTGTGTAATAAATTCGTCAAAAATATTGGGCAGAATCTCCTCCACAATTCCTTCGCCCTCATCCTCGACCGCCAAAAATACCTTATCTTCTTCATAAGAAACCGTAATCCAGATACGGGCTCCCTCATTCGTATGCTTCATGGCATTGTCAAGAAGATTGATGATCACTTGTACCATCATCCGCCCGTCCATGGAAGCCACGACCAGCTCGTCCGGCAGATTCACTTCAAACCGTCTCTTATCACGCAGACCAATGACATGCGTCGCCGCCTCATAAATGATATCATCCATCACTTCCGGCTGTTTTGTGATATAGAACTGACCGCTCTCAATTCTGGTCATACTCAGGATGTTCTCCATCGTTTTCATCAGCCAGACAGCCTGCTCCTGTATTTCTCCGGCCAGTTCCTTTCTCATACCGGCGTCCATCTCTTCCGCCTCAACCAAAAGTCCGGCATCCCCCAGAATGCCGGTCAGTGGTGTTCTGAAATCGTGTGAAATACTTCGAAGCATACTGCTCTTAAGCCGTTCCCGCTCCATCTGCGCTTTTGTATCCTCTGTAATCTTCATCTGTTTCCGGAAGCGCACGGTAAGACTCGATGAGATAAACGCTGCAACCAGAAAGAAGCCCATCAGTACAACATCATTCTGATTCATGATTGCAAATGTATGTACAGGAACCGTAAAGAAATAATTAAACATTAACACACTGAGCACTGCCGAAAGCGCCCCATAAAAATATCCGGTCGTACAGACCGTTACCAGAAGCACACCCACAATATAGATCATGAGTACATTTTCTTTACCGATTCCCGCTTCTGCAAGAACGATAGAAAACCCTGTAGCAAGCAGCAGGATGCCGGATGAACGTCCTACATACTTTATTACTTCTTTTTTTCTATTCATACGTATTATTTTCCCATACTGACAAGCAGCCTGTCAATATCTTTTGTTAGCCCGACCACCATCAAATGATCATCTGCTTTCATAATATAATCTGTCCGGGGCAGTACAACCAGTTCACTTCCCGCACGAATACCGAAAATATTGACATGATATTTGGCCCGAATATTCGCCTCTCCGATCGTATGTCCGATCCACTCCTTTTTAGGCTGGATCTCAAAGATCGAATAATCCTTGCTGAGTTCAAAATAATCAAACACATGATTCGCACTGTATTTTACCGCCAGACGTTCTGCAATATCCCGGTCCGGATAGAACACTTCATCCGCTCCGTTTCGAAGCAAAAATTTGGCATGTATATCCCGGTTCGCTTTGCTGACCACATGTTTTGCCCCCAGTTCCTTCACCAGGCTGGTGATCTCCAGACTGCTCTGAAAATTGGAGCCGATACATACAAAACAAATGTCAAAATTTCCGACTCCCAGACTTCTTAAGACCTCTTCGTTCGTACAATCCCCCACTTTGACAGACGTCGCAATAGAAAGAAGATCCTCCGTCTTCGCCTCATCCCGGTCAATGATCATAACCTCATTCCCGAGTTTCACCATATCCGCGCACAGATGATGACCAAATCTTCCCAATCCGATAATCAAAACCGATTTCATATTCTATTCTCCTTTTCCCCATTTATCCAATCGTAATCTGCTCCACCGGAAGCTTCACCGGTGCATCATGTTTATGGCCTCTCAGCGACAGTGCAAATGTCAGGCTTCCGATTCTTCCACAGAACATCAAAAATACCAGCACCAGTCTGGAACTCTGACACACACTTCTGGTAATTCCGGTCGACATACCAACCGTTCCAATTGCCGAAATAACCTCAAATAACGCAGAAGCAAAATTAAATCCCGGCTGTCTTGCCATAACATACGTTACTGCCATAACGGAAAGAAATAAATTCGTACAAAGAACGACGCTGGCTTTGCGGATCGCACCATCATCCAGGCGCCTGTTAAATACATTACATCCGGATTCCTGGCGAAGATTTGCCCGTACAAACACGCCCAGCACAACAAGTGTGGATGTCTTGATTCCGCCGGCTGTGGACCCCGGGCTTCCTCCGATAAACATCAGCACCATCGTCACGAACTTACTTCCCTCGGTCAGCGCGCCGGTATCCGTTGTGTTAAATCCGGCAGTACGCGCCGTGATCGAATTAAAAAAAGAACACCAGATCTGTTCTCCGAAGGGAAGTCCTTTCAATACATTATGACGTTCCATAATAAAAAACAGTGTCGCCCCGGCAAAGATCAAAGCAGCTGTTGTAGAAATCACAATTTTAGTATGTAAACGATATCGTTTCCAATTAAACTTATGAACAGACAGATCATCCCATACAAAGAAGCCGATTCCTCCTACTACGATCAGTGTCATGATCGTGAGATTGACAAGCCAGTCCCCCGAATATCTGGTCAGAGAATTATATGCTCCCTTACATCCCATCAGATCAAATCCGGCATTACAAAATGCCGAAACCGAATGAAAGATCCCATACCAGATCCCACGCCAGAGCCCAAATTCCGGAATAAAGCGAATCATGAGGAGCAGCGCCCCGACGATTTCAAAAAATGCAGTTCCTTTGATGATCTTCTTTGCAAGCTTCACGATTCCTCCGATCTGCAGGCTGTTGATACTTTCCTGCAGAATTCCTCTTGTTCTCAGTCCGATTTTCCTCCTGAGAAGAATCGCCATATAAACTCCCAATGTCATAAATCCCATACCACCGATCTGAATCAGGATCAGGATGATCACCTGCCCGAAAAGCGACCAATGATTCCAGGTATCAACCACCACAAGCCCTGTCACACACGCCGCAGAAGTTGATGTAAACAGCGAATCTGCAAACGATGTCCACATTGCGTTCCGCGAAGAAACCGGGAGCATCAACAAAATGCTCCCAGCCAGAATAATCAACATATATCCAAACACAATCATCTGTGTCTGCGTCAACTTTTTATAAAAAAACTTCATTGTATTTCTTCCCCTTGCGTCTCCTCTTTCTCTTTCAGAGTATTCAGCGTATCAAGAAATGAATCCAGCTTTTTCATCAGATGCATTCCAAACATGAAAAGAAATCCTGCCAGCAGAAGAACCACAGCAACAACAATTACCGGAAACATACTCTCACCGCCCCAACTTCACTCACTTATAACCAGTATTTCCCGAATAACAGGTTACATACATGATACAATGCCATGTGTTAAGATTGTGAAAAGATTTTCCCGTAATGCGTTAATTTTATGTTTGTGTCCATTTCAGACAGCGGCCCGGAAGCTTCACCCCAAATCCGCAGTTTCCACTGCCTTGACGAGCCATTTTTTTAATCGTATAATAACAATCAGGAACCACTAAAACAGGAGGAATGAAATACTTATGAGAGCTTATGAAAGATTTTTAACCTACGCTGCAATCCGCACTCCCAGCGATGAAAACAGTACATCTTCTCCTTCCAGCAAATGCCAGTTTGAACTGGCAGAGCTGTTGAAAGAGGAAATGCTTGCACTCGGAATTGAAGATGCCCACGTAACTGAATACTGCTATGTTTACGGCACGATTCCCGCAACACCGGGTCTGGAGAGTAAACCTAAGATCGGCTTTATCGCACATATGGATACCGTTTCCGATTACTGCGATCACGATATCACCCCGGTTGTACATGAAAACTATAACGGAGGTGACCTGGTACTCGGAGACAGCGGACGGACACTTTCCGTCAAAGATTTTCCGCACTTACCCTCACTGAAAGGACGCACCCTGATCACGACAGACGGGACAACCGTCCTTGGCGCCGACGACAAAGCGGGTATCGCAGAGATCATGACCATGGCGGAACGCCTGATCAAAGAGGATATTCCTCATGGAACCATCTGCATTGCATTCACACCGGATGAGGAAGTCGGAACCGGAACCGCACATTTTGATATTGAAGAATTCGGCGCTGATTTCGGATACACACTGGACGGCGATTCCGAAGGTGAGATTCAATATGAAAACTTCAATGCATGCAAAGCTGACTTTGAGATCACCGGCTTTGGCGTCCATCCCGGATCCAGCAAAGACACCATGATCAATGCATGCCTTGTCGCCATGGAAATCAACCAGATGCTTCCAGGATGTGAGACCCCGAGAGGAACAGAAGATTACGAAGGCTTCTTCCACCTTACCAACATGTCCGGAGATGTAACGCGCGCGGAACTTCATTACATTATTCGCGATCACGATAAGAACTTCTTTGAGATGCGCAAGAATACACTTCGTCTGATTGAAAAGGATCTGAATGCAAAATGGGGTGATGGAACTGTAAAACTGACAATTACCGACCAGTATAAGAATATGTCAGAGATCATCGCTGACTGTATGCATCTGATCGAGAATGCAAAACAGGCATGTGAAAATGCCAATGTACCCCCGCTGATCCTCCCGATCCGCGGCGGAACAGACGGCTGCCAGCTCAGCTTCAAAGGTCTGCCTTGCCCGAACCTTGGAACCGGCGGACATGCATACCACGGACCATACGAGCACATTACCGTTGAAGGTATGGATAAAGCAACCGACATCGCACTGGAGCTTGTTAAGATTTATGCAAAATAAAGACAAAGAAAAACGCGCTGTCAGCGCGTTTTTCTTATTGTACTTCCATTTCCGTCTTCCATTCTCTTATCTGTCCGAGAATGATATTCATAAGTTTCGTCCTCGCTTCCACGCTTGCCCATGCCACATGGGGTGTGATCAGAAGTTTCCGGCTGTCCTTGATCTTAAGGAGCGGATTGTCTTCACTCATCGGCTCCTTGCAGAGCACATCCAATCCGGCCGCCGCAATTTCACCATGTTCCAATGCCTCGCACAGATCCTCTTCCTTAACGATTGGACCACGCCCCAGATTCAGGAAAATGCTGCTTTTTTTCATCTTCCGGAACGCCTCTGCATCCATAAGCCCCTCCGTATATTCATTTAAAGGCGCATGTACCGAAACAATATCCGATTCCCCGAGAAGCGTCTCAAAATCCACCTGGTGATAGCCTTCCTGAGGAGCGGCACCGGAAGGCGAACAATAGATCACCTTTGCCCCGAAAGCCCCCGCAATTTTGGCCACTTTTCTCCCGATATTGCCAAGTCCGATGATCCCCCACGTTTTCCCTGAAATCTCGTGAAAATGCTCCGCAAAATGTGTAAAGATCGTATCGTTCACATAGCGTTCTTCCTTCACATAATCATCATAATACCGCATCTTTTCCAACAGATAGAGCAGCATCGCAAATGTATGCTGCGCCACCGTCTCCGTAGAATATCCGGCCACATTTCTCCAGGCGATCCCCCGCTTTTCCAGATACTCTTTATCCAGATTGTTGGTTCCCGTCGCGGTTACACAGACCAGCTTCAATTTCTCAGCTTTACCGATGGTCTGTTCATTGATCTGCACTTTATTCAGTATAATTACATCTGCATCACGCACCCGGTCAGGCACCTCTTCCGATTTAGTAAAACCATATTTTACAACTTCGCCCAACGCATCATAACCGGATAAATCAATGTCATCTCCTATTGTTTTCACGTCCAGAAATACGATTTTCATATTCAAATATCCTCCTGCAATCTCTCCTCTATATAGTAACACATTTTCCACTCAGGAGTGTTGACATTTTCACATTTTTGATTGTATAATTATAACAATAAAGAGCATTTGCGGATTATATTTTCCTTCTGGGGTCATGAATATAATTTGCAGGTGTTTTTTTTGGTTATAATCTAAATATTATCCGGAATATCCCCTTCATTCCGGGTATTGTCATAGGAGGAATTGTCATGAATAAAAAGAAAAATATGAATCTCGCCATCGATATTCTGGTGGATATTGTCGGAGGTATTCTGATTGCAATCGGGGTTTACAACTTTGCCGCTGCCGCGAAATTTCCCATGGTCGGTTTTAACGGGATCGCACTGATCTTCTATCAACTTTTTGGCTGGCCGATCGGTACAGTAGCTCTGCTGCTCAACATCCCGGTTGCATTATTTACCTTCCGTATTCTTGGACGAAGTTTTTTCCTTCGTTCTGTTCGTACCATTTTTATTACTTCATTTATCATCGACGTAATTGCGCCTCTGTTTCCGACTTACACAGGCGACCGGCTTCTCGCTGCCATCTGTTGTGGTGTCCTTTCCGGACTGGGCTATGCCATGATCTACATGCGGGATTCTTCTACCGGAGGTTCTGACTTTATTATGATGTCCATCCGGGTACTGAATCCACATCTGACGATCGGCAATATTACGTTCGCGATGGATGCAGCCATCGTACTTCTGGGAACCGTTCTCGTCTCTAAAGACATGGACAGCCTGATTTACGGTGTAATCGTGAGCTATCTGATGTCTATTGTTGTAGACAAGACCATGTACGGTATCGACCGGGGAAAAGTCACTCTGATCGTAACAGAACACGGCCCGGAAGTATGTACAAAAATCGACGAAGTCCTGGGACGAGGCTCCACGATCCTCAAAGGAATCGGAAGCTATTCCAAACAGGAAAAGGATGTGGTCATGTGCGCATGCAATAACAAGCAGATGTATGGGATTCGGAAACTCGTAAAAGAAATTGATAAGAAGGCATTTCTGGTGATTATGGAATCCAATGAAGTGGTGGGGGAAGGATTTAAAGAAGAGTAGGTAAAATTGTGGGGTGGGTGGAAGATTTGGGGTCCGCGGCAAAGAGAGGGGGCAATCGCTGCGACGTTCCAGCGCCTGCGACTCCATGTGCCAATCTGTAAGGAAAACCGGCAGTCGGGGAACGCCCCTCCTGCCGGTTTTTCTAACATCTTGGCTCATGTATTCTCCGGACGCTTCCACTTAACCTCCGCGATTGCCCCCTCTCTTTGCCGCTCCCTCAAACGTTCCACACATTCGCAATTTTATGCGGCTGCGCGCCGCAAGGGCGCTTAGCGCATGTTCTGGACGGAAATGAGTTCCTATAGGCTGAAGCATTCACCCCAGCTACTTTAGAGCTTTGCTTGTTCTAAACGTGAATGAGAGCCTAGACTTGAAACCTTCTACCTAAGAGTAGTGTCATAAGTGAGTAAAGTACAAACTCTCAACCTATTTCCGTCTTGAGTGAGCGCCGGCGAAATGAGGTTCGGGGGTGGGATGCGGAGGTTAAGCGGAGGGGTCCGTCAGAATTCATGCCAAAAAAATTAGAGTCTGAGGCAGGAGACCCATTGGTCGACTGTCTCAGACTCTTAGATTTTTGTGCATGAAGTCGAAGGCCCCGAAGCCTCGGAGCATCCCACCCCCGAACCTCATTTCGACGGCGCGGACTTCCCCACTTCGTTTCGACGGCGCGGACTTAAATTACGACATTAAATCCTCCGTAATAGACTTCAGGTTCAGGAAGTTTGTCAAGTAATCGCTTGTTCCTGTCTTAGCATCTGTTCCGGACATGTTGAATCCTCCGAATGGATGCTGAAGTACGACTGCTGCCGTAGATTTTCTGTTGAAGTACAGGTTTCCTACCTGGAACTGTACTTTTGCTTTCATGATGTTTTCGCGGGTTTCGCTGTATACGGAACCTGTCAGACCGTATTCTGTCTGGTTTGCGATGTCGAGTGCTTCATCGAAGGAATCTACTTTGATCACTGCAAGTACAGGTCCGAAGATTTCTTCATTTGCAATTCTTGCATCTCTCTTGATGTCACGTACAACAGTCGGGTCGATGTAATATCCTTCTGCGTCGTTGTATGTACCACCGAATACGATGTTTCCTTCTCCGCGTGCAACTTCGATGTAGCCTTTGATTCTGTCGAAGGAAGCCTGGTTGATAACCGGTCCCATCGGGGCGTTACTTCTTCCGGAAGCCTGAGCTTCTTTGAGTGCCTTTGCTTCTTCTACTACTGCATCAACGAGTTCATCATATACATCGCTCATGACGATTGCTCTTGAGCAAGCAGAACATTTCTGTCCCTGGAAAGAGAATGCTGCGTTTGCGATTCCTTTTGCAGCTTTCTTGATATTTGCTGTTGAGTCAACGATGATTGCGTTCTTTCCACCCATTTCGGCAACGACACGTTTGATCCATTTCTGTCCTTCGGAAATCTTTGCTGCATGTTCGTTGATACGGCATCCTACTGCTTTGGATCCTGTGAAATTGATAAATCTGGTCAGCGGATGTTCTACAATGTAATCTCCGATCTCAGATCCTGATCCAGGGATATAGTTAACAACGCCTGCCGGAATTCCTGCTTTTTCACAAAGTTCGATAAACTTGTAAGCAACGATCGGTGTATCAGAAGACGGCTTGCATACGATCGTATTACCTGTAACAACTGCTGCCGCAACCATACCTCCAAGAAGTGAGAGCGGGAAGTTCCACGGCGGAACAGCCACACCGACACCGATCGGAATATAAATACATTTTGTATATTCATCGGTCGGTACAAGTTCCAGACCTTTATCCAATTCTGCCATATGCATTACATAAGAATTAATGAAATCAAGCTGTTCGCAGAGTTCTCCGTCAGCTTCGCCCCAGTTCTTTCCACTTTCTTCCACATTCCATGCATTGATGATGTAACGATTTTCATCTAATAAAACTGCAAGTCTTCTCAGGCAGCGGATTCTTTCCTCTACCGGAGTTACACTCCATGTCTTAAATGCTTCGTTCGCTGTAAGGATCGCTTTCTCTGCAAGCTCCTGACTGCATGAACAAGCATAACCAAGTACTTCTTTTGTTGCAGGAGATAAAGAAGTGATCTTCTTCTCTGTCTCAATTCTTTCTCCGCCGATGATCAGCGGATATACACTGCCTTTTTCAGCATCAACCTGCTGAAACGCCTCTTCCATTTTCTTTTTATTTTCTTCAAGTGAAAAATCTAATTCTGCGGCATTCTTAAATCCTTTAAGCATTCTTTCGTACCTCCTGATTGTATACTATTATACAAAGTATTGTAGCAATAATTGTTTCTCGCGTCAATCTATTAAATTATGAAATTATTCTGAATTTTGTTTAAAAATGAAGGATTTCAGAATGATTATTGCTTATCAGAAGTCAGAACTCCTATGAGCATCACCAGCGCGCCGCCTACAATCGCAAGATCTGCAAGATTGAACGTAATGTCCGTCAGTTTTTTGTGCGGTGTCTTGATCGCCAGATAATCTACCACATACCGTCTTTTCACACGGTCGTACGTGTTGCTTACTGCCCCTCCGAGCATCAGCGCCGTTCCTGCTTTTTCCATTTTGCATCCCGGTTTCTTAAGAAGAAAGGCCTGCCAGATCATCAGAATTCCCAAAGCAAAAACCGATGCGAGCTGAACAAACAGCGGATAGCGCTCCAGACGGTTCATGATCATTCCTTTGTTATGCACCTTCCGGAGAATTCCTCTTTTTTGCAAAATATTTCGCTCTTCATTTGACCTCACATGCTTTTCAATATGCTGTTTCAGCCCCAGGTCCACACCTGCTACAGTCACGATAATAAGAAAACACAAGACTGCCATGCTCTACTCTCCTTTAATACGTGAAATAGCGCGATTCAATTCCTGAATCTTCTCTTCCCGTTTTTCGATTTCTTCGCAAAAGGAAAGATATTCTTCCCCAACTTCTTCTGCATTTTTAAAATGCTCATACACTTTTTTCCCGATATCCACATAGTCCCGGCTGTTCTCGCGTTTCAGTGAATAGATATCTCCTTTCATCTTCTGGATCTCCAGGGTATCCTCCGCTTTCTTTCCGAATTCATCAACCGTATCGGAAATACGTTTTCCTAAAGTATTAAAAAAATCTTCCATCTTTTGTTCTCCTTTCCCGATGTACTAGAATCTCCGTATCTGCTCAAAGGTGTGATACAGATTCAGTGTTCCGTATCCCCATTCTCTGTTCGGATACATTCTTCCTTCCTCGCGGTCTGCTCCGAGGATCAACAGGTTCCTGATCTGCATGGAGTCCGGTATTTCTCCGATTCTCACAAGCCATTCCATCAAGAGTGCTTCCACACCGGCGGTGATGCCCACAGCCACACTGGAACCGGACCGCAGTGAGAGCTGCCCTCTCAGATTTACTCCCGGCACACGGATTCCCGGTGCCGCAAAATCAGGTTTTACCTGTTCAAGTCTAGTATATCCTCTTCCGGAGCTGACCGCAACACCATTATCGTTTCCATTATAATATGCAGCAGTCGCGACAGAAACCGCATCTCCCGGTGACGTGATCGTATAATCCGGATTGGAGCGAAGAAAGAATACTTCGCCTTCCAGAAATTCCTCCACCGGAAGCCATATATGAAAACGTCCGTCACCTGTCTCGACTGCCTCGATGCGGATCCTCCAGATTCCGGTCAGCGGCTGTTCAAATTGCAGGAAAATCAATTCTGAATTCGTATTTTCCGCCAAAATACGGTAACTTACATTCAGCCTCGTCTTCTCAAACACAAAATTATAACTTGCGATCCCGCTTCTGACCGGTATCCGCCCACTTTGATCTCCGGTTGGAGAGAGGATCGTGACAGCCAGTACATTGGGAATTTCCGTCCATATTTCCATGACAAATCCCCGTACTCCCTCTCCCACGTTTATTTCCACATCTTCTGCCCGGTCATCACTCAGATTCCCCAGAAAATGATGCCGCTTATCCGCCTCATTTCCGCCGCCCGTCACGATAGCTGTCAGAGAAGCACTTGAAAGCACTTCCAGATAAGATGCCAGTGGAGTGGCACCACTGTGTCCTCCCAGATTTGTTCCAAGTGAAATACACAGGATCAGCGGCTGCCGCCTGCTTGCTGCAAGCATTCTGAGATAATAGATCGCCGCCATAATATCGTTCTCCTGATAGCACGGCGCATCGGAATTAATAAAATAAAAATCCCGCAAATACTGCTTGGCCTCTTTTAATTTCACCACTGCAATATCCGCCTCCGGAGCCACTCCCATAAACATATGCTCTGCATTTGCACTGCCGCACGCCACACTTGCTACAAAAGTTCCATGTCCATTTGTATCTTGAGTCGGAACGATTTCCAACGGATGATTCGACCGCAGCGCTTCATCGATCATCTCTCCCGTATATTCACTGCCGTAGGGCAGATGTTCCGGCATCCTTCCGCTCTGTATCGTCTGATCCCAGATCGCAATAATTCTCGTTGAACCGTCCAGATTTCGGAACACCATATCCTCATAGCGGATTCCGGTATCAATAAAGCCGATCAACATTCCTTCCCCATACAGTTCGAGTCCCGGGAGACTCTGCACCCGTGACACACCCACCTGCTGCAACACTTCCATATCCAGAAGCGTATAACATTTGGGAACAGAATAATAGGGAAAACGATAGAGTGACCTGCCGTTTTCTCCTTCATTTTCCAGAAATACAGTCTGGAATGTATACTCAAGAGGAATACGGCAGACATCCTCTTTGAGGGTTTCTTCCCAGAAGCCCTTCTGCCCGCTGAGAATAAAATCTCTGTAATCTTCCGACATCACTCGCCGCCTGCAGGTTTTCCGATCCGGCATATAGCAAAACACCTCATATACTTTTTTCAAAATATATGAGGTATAATTCTCAGATATGCCACAGAATATTCCGCCAATTATTTCGTTACTCTACCCCTGTGACTCCAGAAGCGGTACTTCCTGGCCGCGCAGCCGGATGATCGGCCCGCCCGTTCCTTCTATGTATGCCTGGGTGATCGTCACCTGGCCGATGCTGTCATCCTTCGGTATCTCATACATGATGTCCAGCATAAATTCTTCAATAATCGCCCTCAGCGCCCTGGCTCCTGTATCCTTCTTCATTGCCTTTCTTGCAATAGCATGAAGCGAATCTTCATCGAAATCCAGCTTCACCTCATCCAGCGCGAGCAACTTCTGATACTGTTTCAGAATGGCATTCTTCGGTTCTTTCAGAATTTTCACCAGCATGTCTTCATTCAGTCCCTGAAGCGTGAACACGATCGGAAGACGTCCCAGAAATTCCGGGATCATACCGAAATTCCGCAGGTCATCCGTCGTCACCTTTTCCAGAATCGTTTTATCCTGGTCGTATTTATCTTTCAGGTCTGCGCCGAAGCCGATCGAAGAATTCTTCGTCAGACGTTCCTTGATGATCTTCTCCAGATCCGGGAACGCTCCGCCGCAGATAAATAAAATATTTCTTGTATTCACCGTAGTGAGCGGCACCATGGCATTCTTACTGTTTGCTCCGACCGGAACTTCAATCTCGCTTCCTTCCAGAAGTTTCAGCATTCCCTGCTGTACGGACTCTCCGCTGACATCCCTCTGGCTGGTATTCTTCTTTTTTGCGATCTTATCGATCTCATCAATGAAAATAATTCCCTGTTCCGCCTTATCTACATCATTGTCCGCTGCCGCAAGAAGCTTGGATACCACGCTCTCGATATCATCTCCGATATATCCCGCTTCGGTCAGCGAAGTCGCATCGGTAATCGCAAGCGGCACATCCAGCAGCTTTGCCAATGTTTTAACCAGATACGTTTTACCAGAACCTGTCGGTCCAATCATCAGCATGTTGGATTTTTCAATTTCAATCTCGTCCATGGTATCCGTCGCAACCCGTTTGTAATGATTGTAAACAGCGACTGAGATCGCCTTCTTCGCATGCTCCTGTCCTACCACATATTCATCCAGTTTTGCTTTGATCTTATGCGGCGCCGGAATATCCCGGATGTTCAGGATCGGTTCCCGCTTCTCTTCCGGCTTTTTCTTTTTTACTTTCTGCTGCTTCGGCATCTGATTTTCCAGATCACCGAAGCCCATCATCGGTCCTCCCGGCATGTTCATAAACTGAGTATAATCGAATCCACTGTTGTTCATCGCATCAAAACTCTTCTGCATACAGTCTGCGCAAACGCAGATATTTGTCGGCAGATCGATCATTTTCCCGGCAACACTCTCAGGACGACGGCAGATAAAACAATATCTCTCATATCCGTCGTTCTTCTTTTTATTATCATTCGAACCAGAGGCCTGTTCCAGGCTGTTCTTATTCAAATCATCATGTTCTGACATCTTATGGTCCTCCTTTGCTTCTGACGTCGTCTTACAGTCCTGCAAGCTTCATGAATTCTTCTTCCGAAATGATCGGAACTGCCAGTTCCCTTGCCTTTTTATTCTTTGAAGATGTAGAATTCACATCATTGTTGATCAGATAATTTGTCTTTCCTGTTACCGAACCGGTAACCTTCCCGCCCCTCTGTTCAATCAGTGCTTTCACTTCATTTCTGTTTGCAAAGTGATTCACGCTACCCGTGATCACAAAATTCATTCCCGCAAACGTCTGCTCTTCATTTCTTGGTTCTTCCTGAATCTTCAGCTCCTGCATAAGTTCCAGAAACGCCTGTCTCTTCTCTTCCGACGCAAAATATTCCGTAAACGCTTTCGCGATCACAGGCCCCACACCCGCGATCTCAGAGAGTTCCTCTTCTGTCGCATTCATCAGTTTTGAGACATCGTAGTCCGATTCCCGGCAAATCAGTTTCGCATTCGCAAGTCCGACTCCCGCGATTCCCAATGAATAGATCACCTTCGGAAGCGTTGTCTCTCTTGCTTTTTCGATACTCTGTATCAGATTCGCATAGGATTTTTCTCCAAATCCCTCCATCGACTGAATCTCTTCCTGATACCGGTCCAGATGAAAAATATCCGTATATTTATGAATAAATCCTCTGGCAATAAATTTCTCCAGAGTTGCCTCAGAAAGTCCTTCTACATTCAGCGCATCCCTGCTTGTAAGAAGCGCAAAGGCTTTGATCCGTTTTGCCTGACACTCCGGATTCGTGCAATAAAGCGACTTGGCGTCATTTATCTGCCGTACCTTCGTCTCTCCCCCACATACCGGACAGGTCCGTGGAATTTCGATCCTGCCGCTCCTCGTAAGATTTTGCGCAATCTGCGGAATGATCATATTGGCCTTGTACACCTCGATCGTATCTCCGATTCCAAGCTCCAGTTCCTCCATAATACTTAAATTATGAACACTGGCCCGGCTAACCGTAGTTCCTTCCAGTTCCACCGGCTCGAAAATCGCGACCGGATTGATAAGCCCCGTTCTTGACGGACTCCACTCAATTTCAAGCAAATGAGTCTCTTTGAGCTCATCTGCCCATTTAAATGCAAAGGAATCCCGCGGGAATTTCGCGGTTCTTCCCAGAGACTGTCCATATGCAATGTCATCATACACCAGAACCAGGCCATCCGAAGGAAAATCATTTTCTTTGATTTTCTCTGCAAAATAGGCCACTCTTTCTTCCAGCTCATCCGCAGTCACCGGATAATGTTCCACCACTTCAAATCCTTGATCCGCCAGCCAGTCAAGTTGATATGCTCTGGAATTATGGAAATCCACTCCTTCTGCTTTTACCAGCGTAAATGCATAAAACTTCACATTTCTCTTTGCTGTGATTTCGTTATTGAGCTGTCTCACAGAACCACTGCAGAGATTCCGCGGGTTCTTGTATTTCGCATCTACATCTTCAATCGTCTCATTGATTTTCTCAAAATCCCGGTAGCCGATCACAGCCTCTCCTCTTAAGATCAGCTCCCCTTTATAGGAAATATGAAGCGGAATATTTTTAAATACCCGCGCATTGTTGGTGATGACCTCTCCGACCTCTCCATTTCCCCGGGTAACTGCTTTATAAAGTGTTCCGTCGCGATAAGTCAGAACGATTGTCAGCCCGTCCATCTTCCAGGAGATCACTGCTTTCTGATTCCCCACAAATTCCTTCAGTCTGGAAACCTCTTTCGTCTTATCCAGAGAAAGCATTGGTGACTCATGACGTTCTTTCGGGAGCTCACTGAGCACCTCATATCCTACATGGATCGTCGGACTGGAAGCCAGCACGATGCCCAGTTCTTCTTCCAGACCTTTCAGCTCATCGTACAACACATCATATTCGTAATTGCTCATGATTTCGCGGGATTCCTGATAATACGCTTTCCCGGCCCGATTCAGCAGTTCCACCAGTTCCTGCATTCTTTTTTTCTTATCCATTGATTCTTTCCTCCTGACGCACCGTCACATTGGATGAGTTTCTGATCTGTTCATAGAGTTCATTAAGCTCCTGATCCGTCACCTTACGATACTGGCCGGGTTTTAAGTCTCCCAACTCAATATTCATGACACGGGTACGGAGCAGTTCTTTTACTTCATACCCCAGTGCTTCACACATCCTCCGGATCTGACGGTTCAGCCCCTGGGTCAGGATGATACGGAATTTATATTTACCGATTTTTTCCACCACACACGGTCTTGTCACTGTATCCAGGATTGGAACCCCTGAAGCCATTTTTCTCAGGAATTCCTCCGTAACCGGCTTATCCACCGTAACCTTATATTCCTTTTCATGATGATTTCCCGCACGCATCATTTTATTGATAATGTCGCCGTTATTCGTCATCAGAAGCAGACCTTCCGAATCCTTATCCAGTCTTCCGACATAAGTGATACGGATGGGATAGTTCAGAAAGCGTACGATACTGTCTCTCTCTCTCCGCTCTTCCGTGCACACGATACCGCGCGGCTTATTGACGGCCAGAACGACCATCTCTTCCTGACGGGAGATGATCTTCTTACCGATTCTCACTTCCTGTCCCGGCATTACCTTCGTCCCCGGAACAGCTTTCTTCCCATCCACAGTCACAATCCCCTGCCCGATCAGTCTGTCCGCTTCTCTTCTGGAACATACGCCGGATTCGCTCAAATATTTATTCAGGCGCACAGCGCCTGCATTTTCCCTGTTCTTAAACTGCTGCTCGATCTTATTTGCCACTTTTAACTCCATTTTCTGACCCAAACGGTCATACGAATACTTACGGATCGGTACACCCGTCGTGCTCCCGAAACCTTAGTATTCTCATTGTACTGTCTTTATTAAGAAAAGTCAATTGATGCATTTCCCATTCCGGTATGCTATACTAAGCTATACATAATGATATCATTACACATTTCGGGAGGTATTTCATGCTGATCTTTTCACTTGATACTAAAAAATGCATGAATGGATTGCTTCTGCATTCCGGTTTCGATTCGTTTCTCTTCATTGAGGGTGAGATCGTCACATTCTGTACATTTCAGTTTGACGGACATCTGAAAAAAGATTTTTTCCATCAGGACATATCCGACGAACCGGTTCAGATCGAACGGGATTTTGCGCTCTGGAAGGAAGTAAGGGAATTCTGTTTTTCCCTGATCAAAGGGAAGCGCACTCCGCTTGGCTTCAAGCTGGTATTATCGCTTTCTTCACCGAATATAGCCCATCTTCTTGAACGGGAAGAGCTTCCTTTTTCCCCGGCTGATGTACAGGGACTGTATCTCAATTTCAAATACAACGGCACATCCCTCACCTGTACGACAGGTACATCCATGAACCTGTTCACGATGGACAAGTCTCTGGAGCAAGCCTGGGACAAAATGGTCCAGCGTATCTTTACAAAACAGGATATCCCCTTTGAAATCTTGTCTTAACACATAAGAAAGGGGTCCCTAAATGACATTGCACATCAGGAGACCCCCGTTATTATGATCTGCAGTATTCTATTTTGCAAGCATTAACATAATCTCATTGCTTCGTTTTACAAATTCCGTCATTTCCTCCGGATTCAGCGGTTTGTGCGCGAGCATCGCCAGATCATAAAGCTGTTTGCAGAACAGTTCTGTATTGTCACTGTCTTTATGATCTACCACATACTGAACCAGTGGATGATTTGCATTCAGAATCAGTGTAGAATCATCTCCGAACATGGACGGATCCATTCCTGCCATACCGTACATCTTCATCATTTCCTGCATACGGCGTGACTGTTCGGAAAGAGTGATCATGGAAGCAACGTTTTCATCTTTCATCTTTTCCACTTTCACATTCAGTTTATCTTTTCCAAGCGCTTTGCGGAAGATTTCCATCAGACTGTCCGTCTTTTCCTTGAATGCATCCTTTTCTTCTTCTGACACTTCTTCTTTGAAATGATCGGTCAGTTCTGCATCGATTCTCTGGAATCGTACATGCTCATTTCTCTGCTCAAGCTGTGTAATGAACGGAGAATCAATGTTGTGGGACAGGATCACTGCGTCCAGTCCTTCTTTCTTGAACATGTTGATATACTGGCTCTGCTGCTGTTCATCTGTTACATAGTAGATGGTTGTCTTCATATCTTCTGTAACGGTATTTGCATCCTCGTTCTCATCTTCTTTATTCTCATTTGGCTCAACGATCGTGCCGCCGTTCTTCTCAATACATTCTTTGAGTGTCAGATAGTTATGATCCAGATTCTTAAAGAGGATGTAATCTTTCATCTTATCACAGAATTTCTCATCCTTCAGGCAGCCGAATTTGATGAACGGACTGATATCATCCCAGTATTTTTCATAAGTTTCTTTATCTGTCTTGCACATTCCTGACAATTTGTCTGCCACTTTCTTGGAAATGTATTCTGCAATCTTCTGTACAAATCCATCATTCTGAAGTGCACTTCTTGATACGTTCAGCGGAAGATCCGGGCAATCGATCACGCCCTTTAATACCATCAGGAATTCCGGGATCACTTCCTTGATATTGTCTGCGATAAATACCTGGTTATTATAAAGTTTGATGGTTCCTTCGATGGAATCATATTCTGTATTGATCTTCGGGAAATACAGAATACCTTTCAAATTAAACGGATAATCCATATTCAGATGGATCCAGAACAACGGTTCCTTGTAATCCATAAATACTTTACGGTAGAATTCAATGTAGTCATCTTTCGTGCATTCGTTCGGATGTTTGGTCCAGAGTGGCTGTGTATCATTTACCGGAACCGGACGCTTTACGATCTTAACCTTATCCTTTGCCGGTGATACTTCTACCATTTCTTTTTCGCCGTTTTCATTTTCTTTCTCTTCCATCTTGGCATCTTCATGAATATGTTCAACGACCTCATCGGTATCCAGAAGTTCTTCTTCCGGGATCGTCTCATACTCAGTCTCAGCATTTTCTTTGGAAAGATAGATCTCTACCGGCATGAAGGAACAATATTTCTCCAGCACTTCACGCATACGGTATTCATTGGCGAACTGAAGGCTGTCTTCGTTGAGCAGTAACGTAATCTCCGTTCCGACTCCTTCTTTATTTCCATCTTCCATCTCATACTCTGTGCCGCCATCACTTACCCAGTGTACCGGCACTGCGCCTTCTTTATAAGAAAGTGTATCGATCTGAACTTCGTCCGCAACCATAAATGCAGAATAGAATCCAAGACCAAAGTGACCGATCATATCATCCTCTGTCGTCTTGTCCTTGTATTTTTCAAGGAACTGTGTTGCGCCGGAGAAAGCGATCTGTGTAATATACTCTTCCACTTCATCCGCGGTCATACCAAGTCCGTTGTCAATAAATTTCAGTGTTTTCTCTTCCGGATTGACAATAACCTGGATCTTCGCCTTATAATCTTCAGGCATTTCATATTCGCCCATCATATCCAGTTTTTTCAGTTTGGTGATCGCATCACATCCGTTGGAAACAAGTTCACGTGCGAAAATATCATGATCGGAATACACCCATTTCTTAATGATCGGGAAAATATTTTCGCTGCTGATTGAAAGACTGCCTTTCTTTGCTGTCATTTTATACCACTCCTTATGTTAAATATTTTTTTCTTTTTCACATCTATCAGATATCTTAATACCCAAAAATCCAAATGTCAATAGAAAATTAGCACTCATTTTGAATGAGTGCTAATAATTTTGTGAAAAATATAAACTTTTTCTAAACTTTTTATTCTACGCTCTTTAAAGACTCCACCATATCTATCTTTTTCAGTTTGTAGAACATGATCCAGTTTACAAACATAGAGAACGCCACGGTAAACAGAAAGCTGTACAGATAACTGAGCGGATGGATCTCTCTTCCGAACATCGCCTCGTTGACCTCAACGGTTACGATTACAAATCTGTGCATGAGATTTCCAAGCCCCATTCCCACCAATGCTCCCAAGAAGGTCAGCATCACATTCTCTCTGTATACATAAGAAGCGACTTCAATATCATAAAATCCTAACACTTTCAGTGTTGCCAGTTCGCGCCTTCTCTCTGTGATATTGATATTATTCAGATTATACAGCACCACAAACGCAAGCATTCCCGCAGAAACGATCAACACGATGATGACCAGGTTCAGACTTCGAAGCATATCATCCAGCCTGCTTTCGATGCTCTTGCTGTAGCTGACATTTAACACATCATCAAATTCCAGCAGCGCCTTGCCCGTTTCCTCTGCCGAATCTTCCTTTCCCTCCTTCATACGAAGAAGAATACTGTTGTATTTCGGCGGTGCCCCATAAAGCTCCTCGTAGGTATCATTACTCAGATAGAGATAATGCCCCATATAGTTCTCGCATATAGCACCGATCACAACTTCGCGTTCTCCTTTGTCGTCATCTTTAATCGTGATGGTATCTCCCACATTCACCTCAAGGATCTGAGACATCTTCTCGGTAAGAATCACCTTATCTCCGGCAAGTGTATATGTTTCATCACTGGTTCTGCTGTGGAAGCTGAGAAAGCTTTTCAGTTCCTCTTCGCTTTCCGGTACAACAAGATACACGCTTGATTCATCGCTTTCTGATTTCACTTTCAGTTTCTGCATCCTGACCTGCGTAAAACCGTCCAGCGCTGAATCCCCTTCCAGGACACTAAGGAGCTGATTTTTTTCCTCTTTGTCTATCGTATCATTCATATATGCAGTAGCATCATAGAACTGTATCTTTTCATATTGAAGATCTACGATTTCATAAATACAGTCCTTAAGGCCAAAACCAACCAGGAGAAGTGCCATACATCCTCCAATGCCGAAAATGGTCATAAAGAACCTTTTCTTATAGCGAATCAGATTCCTGATCGATGACTTCCAGGTAAAACTAAGTCTCTTCCAGAGCCATCCGATTCTTTCCAGCAGGATTCGTTTGCCCTGTTTCGGTGCCGGCGGCCTCATGAGTGCAGCCGGATGCGAAGCGAGTTCCTTATAGCAGGAACCGATCGTCGCCGCAAGCGTACAGATCACAGCAATTCCCGTCGCCTGTACCGCGTAGCTCAAATGATATGGAAGCAGGATATCAGGTAAATGCTTATACAGAATCTTATATGCATAAATGATAACCAGCGGGAATACTTTCTCACCGATCAGGACGCCCACGATACTTCCGCCAAGTGTTGCGGCAAGTGCATAGAAAATATATTTTTGAGCTATCGCCAATTTCCCATATCCGAGCGCCTTCATCGTACCAATCTGGATACGCTGTTCCTCTACCATACGTGTCATCGTTGTAAGACTGATCAGCGCCGCAACCAGGAAGAACAAGAACGGGAACACTTCTCCGATCGAACGCATACGATCCGCATTTTCTCCATAACCGTCATATTCGGCCATTGCCTCACTCCGGTTCTGGATATACCATTTCGGCTGTTCCACCTTCGCGATCTCAGCTTTTGCATCCGCGATCTGCTGCTTCGCCTCGATCAGTTTTTCTTCTCCTTCGAGGATCTTTTTTTCACCATCTTCAATCTGCCGGACGGCATCGGCTGCCGCTTTGGCATATTCGGATTTTCCTTCGGCCAGTTCTTTTTCAGCTGCAGCGATTTCTTCTTTTCCCTGATTAAGGCTTTCTTCTTTTTCACGGATCAGTGTCCATGCTGTATCCAGCTGTCTCTGCCCGTCATCAATCTGCTGCTTTGCAGCGGACAGTTCTCTTCTTCCGTCCTCGAGCTGCTTTTTCCCCGCTTCCAGCGCCTGCCCTGCCTCTATAAGTTGCTGCTCCTGCTTCAAAAGTTCTTCTTCTTTTTCCAGAAGTTCCTTCTCAGCATCATCCAGTTCACTTCGTTTCTGAACCAGTTCTTCTCTTTGCAGCTGCAGTTCTTCTATTTTGGCAGGAATCTGCTCCGCATTTTCTACTCCAACCGCCTGCAGCTGAACAAGAATCTCTTTCTTTTGTTCTTCCAATGCCTCTTTCTTCTCCAGCACTCCCTCGTAAATCTCTACGAGTTTGTTCTGCAGTTCTGAACGTTCCTCCTCCGGAACCGAAGAAATCCTTTCATAAATGCTCTGTCCGACCTGTACCAGCTTATCTAATGTTTCCAGTGCCGAGTCAATCTGCTCCAGACCATCTGCTGCCTGCTGAAGCTGTTCAATACCGGTATCGATCTGCTGAATTCCTTCTTCAATCTGCTCACGTCCGGCTGCAATCTGCTCTTTTCCGTTTGCAATCTCTTCTTTTCCGGAAGTGATCAGCGGCATATACTGATCATAGCTCTTCTGATACTCCGCTTCAGCCTCGCTTAATTCTTTTTCCTTCTCGGCAAATTCCGCGTATCCGCTCTCATATTCTTTCTTTGCGTCATTCAAAGTACTCTGCTGACGGTTCAGTTCGGATTTCGCATCTTCGATCTGTTTCTTACCATCTTCAATCTGCTTTCGTGACTGTGTAAGAAGTGCCTCGCCGTCCTCCAGCTCCTTTTTTGCGTCAGCCAGCTTCTTCGCTGCTGTGCTTCGTGCATCCTCAAGTTCCTGCTTTGCCGCATCCAGTTCTTCCGACTTGTCATCCAGTTCCTTCTCGGCATCGGCAATCTCTGAATTTGCTTCTTCCAGAACTTCCTTGCGACGCGCCTCACAGCGTTCCTCCTCGATCTCCTCTATCGCTGCTTTTGCGGCATCCGTAAGCTCTTCATATTCCTCCGTAAACGCCACTGCATCATTCGCATCGTTCACCCGCACATAAGCTTCTGTATATACATCCAGATTGAAAGATGATTTGTCAACTACTACGAACCCGCTGACTTCTCCGTTTCCAATCAGACTGTTTCCTCTTCCAAAGGATATGTAAAGCGGACTGTTTCCGATTCCTACAATGGTAAATGTATCACACGTCAGGGATTCCGAAAGCTCCGAATCGTCTCCGGAGCGAAATGTGATCCGATCGCCTACCTGATAATCTCCATACGCGACAAAATCCTCATCCAGAAGACATTCTCCCTCCTTTTCAGGCATTCTTCCTTCCACAACCTGAACGGTGTTGAAATTCTCCTGTGCAGCCATAACATGTACGACCTTCTCATTCTCTCCAGTCGGGCACAGGACATCCTTGCTGTAGCTTCCTTCCGCCTCCGCAATTCCTTCTACTTCTGAAATCGCCTGAATATCCTCGTCCGTCAGTCCCATCGTTCCCATAACCTTGATGTCCATCAGTTCTTCTCTGTCAAAATAGGCATCTCCGGAAATCAGCATACTGGGCTGCGACGAACGGATACCGGAATAAAACGCGACTCCAAGTGCAACAATGAAAAATATTGAAATAAAACGCCCCCTCGATTTCCTGATTTCCATGAAAAAATCTTTGCGTAATATATTCTTTTTCATTCTACCCTACCATTCTATTGTTTCTACTGATACCGGGTTTGGATTCTCGGTCATCGAATCTACCTTTCCGTTTTTCATTTTAATAACACGATCTGCCATCGGTGTGATTGCCGAATTATGTGTGATCAGAATCACCGTCATTCCCCGTTCGCGGCAGGTGTCCTGCAGAAGCTTCAGAATCGCTTTTCCTGTATTATAGTCCAAAGCACCTGTCGGTTCATCACAAAGCAGAAGTTTCGGATTCTTCGCAAGTGCTCTCGCGATCGAAACTCTCTGCTGTTCCCCTCCGGATAACTGGGCCGGGAAATTGTTTAAACGGTCTCCCAAGCCCACATCCTGAAGCACCGTTGCCGCATCAAGAGGATTCTTACAGATCTGTAAAGCCAGTTCTACATTCTCAAGTGCAGTCAGGTTTGGAATCAGATTATAAAACTGAAAAACAAAACCGATGTCATCCCGGCGGTACGCTGTGAGCTGACGCGCATTATAAGATGCCACATCCGCGCCGTCAATCCACACTTCACCGCTCGTCGCCGTATCCATTCCGCCGAGGATATTAAGAACCGTCGTCTTACCGGCGCCGCTTGGTCCTACAACAACTGCAAATTCTCCTTTATTGATCGTAAAATCAATACCGTCCGCAGCAGCAATTTCAATTTCCCCCATCTTATAAATCTTCCGCACTTCCTTTAATTCAACAAATGCACTCATAAAACTCTCCTCTTGCTTCTTCTGCTAATAATTAATCTTTAAATATCTTTAATGATACCACATGTATACCAAAAATCAAAGAGAGGATTGAAAATGACACGGATTCTTCACAAATCCCTTTCCCTTCGGCATTTTTCCCCGCATTTTTTCTTCTTCCTTTTTTCTTTTGTTAATTTTGCTATTTCGACGTGATTTTGCACAATTTTATTCATTCTTTTTTAGTACATTTGTCTTTTTTGCGGATTTACTTCTCTAATACCTCATGGTATTATAATAGCAACTTGAAGATAACTTACTAGTTTAGAAAGTTCCTTGAGCGGGGCGGCATCCTAAGTCAGTCACAATTGCCCCACCTATAAAAGGAACGCAGATAATTTAATATGACGTTTTCAGTATTTTGATACTTTTTATTTTCATTTCTCCTTTAATGAAATTATTAAGAAAAAACAGTTTGCAGTATTTCCCCCGATTATGTACTGCAGGCTGTTTTTTCGTTATTGCAACTATTTTTAATATAACTCTTAATTCCGATTTTATATCCATTCATTGTACTTTGATAATTGAATAAAGGCTTTACGCTATGATATAATAACACCAACGAAAGGCGGTGAATATATGTACAGTGAGGTAGATTTTATGACTGATAAACAATATGACGGAATGCTTAAAGAACACATTGCAAGTTTAGACAGAATAGCAAAAGTTACCAAGGATTCAGACACCTTAAAAGCAATATATGAAGAACGTAAATTAGCAATTTCCAAATTAGGATGTGACGTAGAAGAAAATGGTCTATATGATCGAATCAAATAATGAATGCCGAACAACATCTAAGGTGTAAAGCCTTTATTGAATAACCAAAAGCTTTACACCTTTTCTTACTTCTATACCTCTAGTACCCTGATGGTATATCCCTTATTTCAGCATATCCCGAAGCATCTGATTCACCATTCCCGGATTCGCCTTTCCCTTCATGGCTTTCATGATCTGACCGACCAATGCTCCCAGTGCTTTTTCTTTTCCGCCTTTGTAATCCTCTACTGCTTTTGGATTCGCTGCAATTACCTGCGATGCGATTTCCCGAAGTGCACCTTCATCATTCACCGTTTTTAAGCCGTTCTCCTCTACATATTTTTCCGGATCGACATCTTCGGCAAATACTTTTTCAAATACTTCTTTTGCCACAGAACTATTAATCGTTCCGGCATCTGCAAGGTTGATGAGTTTCGCCAGATTCTCCGGTGAAAAACGGATATCTGCCGGTTCCTGTCCGTTTTCATTCAGAAGACGCATGGTCTCAACCATAAGCCAGTTGGATACTTTCTTCGGTTTTCCGCAGATCGCTGTCGTAGCCTCGAAGATATCTGCCATTTTTTTGCTTCCGGTGATGATCTCGGCATCATACTGCGGAATATCATATTCTCTCTTATAACGCTCCAGCTTTTCTGTACGCAGTTCCGGCTGACGTGCTTTCACTTTTTCGATCCACTCATCACTGATCACGATCGGCACCAGATCCGGCTCCGGGAAATACCGGTAATCCTGAGCATCTTCTTTGGATCGCATCGCATAAGAATACTCTTTGTTGTCATCCCATCTTCTGGTCTCCTGGATCACTTTCTTTCCTTCTTCCAGAAGCTCGATCTGTCTTGCCCGTTCTCCTTCGATTGCGCGGCTGATCGCCTTGAATGAATTCAGATTCTTCATCTCGGTTCTGGTTCCGAATTCTTTTGATCCGACTTCACGAACCGATAAGTTTACGTCGGCTCTCATGGAACCTTCCTGAAGTTTGCAGTCCGATGCACCGAGATACTGACAGATCATTCTCAGCTTCTCCAGATAGGCAATAACCTCTTCTGCTGAACGCATATCCGGCTCTGATACGATTTCGATCAGCGGAACACCGCTTCGGTTGTAATCCACAAGGGAACAGTCTTCCCATTCATCATGGATCAGTTTTCCGGCATCTTCTTCCATATGCATTTCATGAATGCGGACTTTTTTCTTCGTATCTCCGACTTCAATTTCCACGTATCCGTCCCTCGCAATCGGGAGATAGAGCTGGGAAATCTGATAGTTCTGCGGATTATCCGGGTAGAAATAATTCTTCCGGTCAAATTTGCAGACCTGTGTGATCTTACAGTTTGCTGCAAGTCCGACCGCCATTGCATATTCCACAACCTGCCGGTTCAGCACCGGAAGTGATCCCGGCATACCGGTACAGACAGGGCAGGTATGTGTATTCGGTGCACCTCCAAATTCCGTACTGCAGGAACAGAAGATTTTCGTCTTTGTCGCTAATTCTACATGGACCTCAAGTCCGATTACTGTCTCATATTGTTTTGACATCTAGGCTTCCCCCTTTCCTGCTGTCTGTGTTTTATCATAATCAGAAATCCATTTCTTTTGAGTCAGGCATTCATACGTATAAGCCGCACGGAATAATTTTTTCTCCTGGAAACAGTCCCCGATCAGCTGCATTCCTACCGGAAGGCCTTTGGAATCGCGTCCTACCGGAATACTGATTCCCGGAAGACCTGCCAGATTTACCGAAATCGTGTAAATATCACCCAGATACATCTTCAGCGGATCACTGAGGGACGATCCAAGTTTCGGAGCCGTAGTCGGAGCTGCCGGTGCAAGAATCATATCATATTTGTCAAATGCCTGATCAAAGGCTTTTTTGATCAATGCTTTTGTCTTTAACGCCTTGAGGTAATAAGCGTCATAGTATCCGGAGCTTAACACAAAGGAACCAAGCATGATACGGCGCTTTACTTCCGGTCCGAAGCCTTCGGAACGGGATCTCTTGTACATTCCGTGAAGTTCCTCATACTCAGCCGTTCTGTATCCGTATTTTACGCCGTCGAATCGCGCAAGGTTGGAGCTTGCCTCCGCAGACGCGATGACATAATATGCCGGAATGGCATATTTTACAAGGCCCAGATCGAAGCGTTCCACGCTGGCACCGGCTTCCTCCAATACTTTCGCAGCTTCCAGAATCGGCCCGGCCACTTCCGGATCCAGACCTTCACTGAAATAATCCTGCGGAATACCGATCTTCATCCCTTTCACGTCATTTAGCATCGCACTGGTGAAATCGGTGTCTCCTCTTTCCATAGAGGTGCTGTCTTTCACATCATGCGATGCGATCGTCTCCAGAATAGCGGCACAGTCACTGACATCTCTTGCGATCGGTCCGATCTGATCCAGAGAGGAACCGTAAGCAATGAGTCCGTAACGGGAAACAGTTCCGTATGTCGGCTTGATTCCCACAACTCCACAGTAAGAACTGGGCTGCCGGATCGAACCTCCGGTATCAGAGCCAAGTGCATAAGGAACTTCCATGGCCGCAACAGCCGCACAGGAACCGCCGGAAGACCCTCCCGGGACGTGTTCCAGATTCCATGGATTCTTCGTCTCACCAAAATAAGAAGTTTCCGTTGTACTTCCCATGGCAAATTCATCCATATTGGTCTTTCCGATGATAACGGCTCCCGCCTTCTCCAGATTCAGGACCGCCTCTGCCGTATAGGTTGGATTGAAGTTTTCCAGGATGCGGGAACTGCATGTGGTCAGCATCCCTTTCGTGCACATATTGTCTTTGATCGCCACCGGTACTCCCGCAAGCGGTCCGGTATAGAGTCCCTCTTCAATTCCTTTCTGCACTTCTTCCGCACGCTTTAACGCTTTTTCTCTGTCTATTGTCACAAAACTATTTACTTTATCTTCAACTTTATCAATCTGTTCCAGGCACGCTTCTACTGCTTCTTTAACAGTGAGCTCTTTGGCTTTTATTTGTCTTCCAAGCTCAAGTGCTGTCATACTCAAAATATCCATTTACCTTCTCCTCCTATGCAAATGTTTTCGGTACTTTGTAGCTCTGCTCCTTCTGCTGCGGTGCATTTGACAGCATAGCCTCATGGTCATCTCCGTTTTGCACGGTATCTTCACGGAATACATTATGGATAGGAAATACATGGGACATCGGCTCAATCCCCTCCGTATCCAGTTCATTTAAGGTATCTATATAATCCAGCATCGTTTCCATATCGGATTTCGCCTGTTCCTTTTCTTCCTCGGAAAGCTCCAGCTTCGCCAGAATTCCGACATACTCAATCGTCTCATCGGATATTTTATTTGCCATTTCCTGCTCCTCCATCATTTATAAATTCTGATTTTACATCTTTTCAAAATCCTGTCTCACAGCTGTACTGCCTTCTGTTATGGTGTCAGTCTGCTCAAATCTCTCGGGAAGAGTGTGGTCTCTCTTACATTATCTTCTCCCAGAAGCTGCATGGTCAGACGCTCCATTCCGATTCCAAGTCCTCCGTGCGGCGGCATACCGTGTTTAAATGTATCCAGATACGTCTCCAGACCTTCCTCTGTCATGCCGCGTCTTTCCAGTTTTGCAAGCAGCATGTCATAATCATGGATTCTCTGGCCACCTGTCGTGATCTCCAGTCCGCGGAACAGAAGGTCAAAACTGAGTGTGAATCTCTCATCCTCCGGATCATCCATTGCATAGAAAGGACGTTTCTTGGATGGGTAATAGGTAACAAAGACAAAATCACTGCCCCATTCTTCCTTTGCATACTGTCCGATCAGATGCTCTTCTTCCGGCTCCAGATCGAATGGATTGCGGATCCGGCGGTTATATTTATCAGATACAAGCTGCTTGACCTCATCAAACCGCACTGCCGGAATCTGCTCCACATTCGGAAGTTCCACGCCCAGAATCTTCAGTTCTTTCGCATATTCCTTTTCCAGAAGTTTCATTGTATATTGAAGAAATCCGGTTTCCATTGCCATGATGTCCTCAAAGCTGTCAATATAGCCCATCTCAAAATCAAGGCTGGTATATTCGTTCAGATGGCGTTTCGTATTGTGCTTCTCTGCACGAAATACCGGTCCGGTCTCAAATACACGGTCAAATACGCCGACCATCATCTGTTTATAAAGCTGCGGGCTCTGCTCCAGGACTGCCGGTCTGTGAAAATAATCAAGCCGGAACAGGTTAGATCCTCCTTCTGCTCCTTTTGCCCCGATCTTCGGTGTATGAATCTCGGTAAATCCTTCTTTATAAAGAAATTCACGGAATCCTCTTACGATTCCTTCCTGAATTTTAAATTTTGCACGCTCTCTCACATTTCTCAAAGAAATGGAACGATAATTCAATTTTGCTTCCAGAGATGTATTCAGTTTCCACTTGGAAACCGTAAGCGGCAGCGGTTCTTTTGGTGTACTCAGAATCCGTACTGTTTCCATCTTAAGTTCTACGCCGTTCGGCGCCTTTTCGGAAGCCTGAAGTATTCCCGTCACCTCCACTGTGGCAGCTTCGCGGATCTCCTTTAAATCAAAATCAGAACTCCCCTCTTCATAAACACATTGAAGAAGCCCTTCTCTCTTTCTTAATACAACGAATGCAACGGTTCCCATATCACGTACCGTATGAACTGCGCCATTTACACGAACCTTTTTCCCCAGCATATCTTCTTCCAGAAGCTGTCCAAGCTCCATCGTTTCTTTTTCTTTTACACCTGTCATAAATTCCATGGTTAAAATCCTCCTCAATCACTTTTCTTGCCGTCCTGTCGATATTCCGGGGGGCTTTCTTCCTGTTTTTGCATATAAAAAGTCCCGGAATACAACGTATTCCGGGACGGATATCCATATCCGCGGTACCACCCGCATTAACTTCCCTCCTTGGAAGCCCAACTTCACGTGCGTAACGTGCACTGACGTACTGACCTACTGAAATTCTTCTGTGAGATCTTCTCTTCACTCACTAATCATCTCGCATTCAGCCAGTCTGCTCCGGAGTGTTCCCTTCGCCTCATTCCTCAAACAGCGCTCTCAGTCGGTGACGCCGTATTCCTGTCAAGTTCCAGAAGCAAGAGTCTCTTTCATCGCATTGCAAAATAAATTTTTTCAAATAATATCACAATCATTTTCATTTTTCAAGGGTATTTTTCAAAAAAACCGAGTTTTCTCTATTTTTCATGCTAATTTGTATGTCTGTCCACATATTTATTTTCTGTCTTGGAATATACGATTCGCTGTTCTTTGTACAGGCTGTAATATCCTGACACCAGATAGCTCACCGCTACCACACTACAGTAAAATGGCATTCCGGTAAACCCAAACATTTCAAAAGCAATCAGCATAGAACTAATCGGGCTATTCGTAACAGCACAGAATACACCGACCATTCCACATGCCGCACAGATATCCGGTGGAAGTGCCAAAAATGCCGACATGGCGGATCCAAGAGTTGCACCGATAAATAACGACGGAACGATCTCACCGCCCTTAAATCCCACACAAAGGGTCAGACAAGTAAAGACCATTTTCAGCAGGAATTTCTCCGGTGAGACGGCCCCCTTAAAGCTTGCCTGAATCACGCCTCCTCCTAGTCCCAGATAATCTTCTGTCCCCAGCAAAAACCGAAGTGCAATGACCGCCGCCGCACCCGCCACGATTCGCAGATAAGGATTTGCAAACCACTCTTTGAACTTGTGTTCACAGGTATGAAGCATGACGCAGAACAGAACACCGGCCAAAGCAAACGCAATCGCAAGAATCAAAAATTTCAAAGTCTGAATGCTGTAAAAATCCGGTACATCTTCAACAGGATACGGATGTGCCAACGTTCTTACTTTAAAAAGAAGTGCAACATACTGTGCCGTAAATGATGCAAACATACAAGGAACCAGCGCTGAGTAATACATAATTCCAACACTTACAACCTCCATCGGAAAGATTGCTGCCGCCATCGGCGTACCGAACAAAGCTGCGAAAGCTGCACTCATACCCGAAAGAATAATAATCTTTTCATCGCTTTCATTCAGATGCAGCCGCCTTCCGATCCAGCCACCCACACTGGCTCCGAACTGGAGTGCTGCACCTTCCCGTCCGGAAGATCCTCCAAAGAAATGTGTGATCACCGTTGAGATCAGAATCAGCGGCGCAACACGGATCGGCACATCTTCATCCCGTGATCGGATAACAGAAAGCACCAGATTGGTTCCGGTATTTTTCTCTTCCCCGGCCATTTTATACAACCAGACGATCAAAAGTCCTCCCACCGGCAGACCAAAGATCACCCAGAAATGTGCCATCCGAAATGCGGTCGCCCATGAGACCGCATAGGAAAAGATACTGGCAATCACGCCCACCACACCTCCGGTCACGAGCGCCATCAGTATCCATTTCACAAGAACTGTAAGCTGGCTTTTCCAGATTTCCAGCGTTTCTTTTATTTTTTCTCCCATGTTTTTCTCTCCCTTTTCCTTTGTAACTATCCCTTAATTATTAAGTATACTCTTTTTATCCTGTTACTGCAAACCTGTTTTCCGCCTTTTCCTACTCTTCCTACTCTTTCTGCCCCTGATTCACCAGCAGCCAATTCGCCCTGAAGCTTCGCATCAGATTCCAGTATCCGAAGCCTCTCAGCCCTTTTTCCGATACAAGCTCAATTTTGGAACGGATACTGCGCACATCTTCGAACCATACCTCATGCTGCTTCTTGGCAGACCAGTAGGTAAAATACGGACTTTGGGCCGTTTCGTCATATTGAATCTCAGCCCCATTTTCCGAAGCAATGCGTACCGCTTCCACATTTCCAATCAGTTCCGCCCGCGTTTCACCCCGCTTAAAAGGGAGCTCCCAGTCGTACCCATAGTTCGGAATCCCCATCATAATCTTCTCACGCGGAATCTCTGTGGCTGCATACTCCACAACTTCCCGCACTTTGTCTAATGGTGCAACCGGCATTGGCGGACCATACGTGTATCCCCATTCATACGTCATGAGAAAAACCGTATCCGCTGCCGCCCCAAGCCGTCTGTAATCCATACCTTCATAGAGCAGCCCTTCCTGGTCAGCAGATGTTTTGGGGGCAAGCGCCACAGAAACGGAATATCCGTTTTCCGCCATTACATGTTGCAGATGTTCCACGAACTGAACATATCCTTCTTTATCTTCCGGCAGAATATATTCAAAGTCAACATCCACTCCTGCATATCCTTTTTCCTGCACAACAGCCAGAATGTTTGTGATCAATGTGTTCTGCACTTCTGCATTTTCAGTCACAATCTTGATCAGCTGATTGTTGAAAACTCCTGCTTCCGAAAAGGGAGTCAGCACCAGAAAAGGCTGTACCCTGAACTTTTTTGCCTCTCTCAGGATCCAGTCTTCTTTCACCTGCGGCGGCACCAGCTCTCCATCTTCTGTAAATCCATATGAAAATATCATAATTTCATCTATATATAATAATGTTTCTCTCAGGATATATCCTGCCACATACGGATACACATATCCGCTGACCTTCTTTTCCGGACTGTTCTGGTCCTCATATAAGATAACTAACTGCTGACCTGTGATCAGATAGGTTCGATCCAACAGGTACGGATTATTTCTATACAGCTGCTTTTCACTGATCTGATACATGGAGGCAATTGTTCCGGTCGTCTCTCCCGCCCTTACGGTATGTATGATCTCCGGATAAAGGATCAGAAGTGCCTGCCCAGGCACCAGATATTTTTGGCCGGCTGTCTGGTTATCATATGCAAGTCTCGCCGGAGAAACTCCATATCTTTGCGCGATTTTGTAAATCGTATCCTGTGGCTTTACTACATAAATTTCCATACTCTTTTTCCTGAATGCTCTCTGTTTCCTTTGATTTTATGCGGGAAACATGATATACTATACCCAGTTACACGTTCTGATTGCAAAGGGCAGCACCTGAGCAAAAAGGCGCATTTATTCGAATTTTTTCATACATTTTCATTTCTTTATTCTGACAACATTTTTGAGGAAATTCTTTCTGTCTTTATCGCCAAACGTGTACAATTTATAACATCGTCACACATTTGTCTCGAGAAAGGAGGTTTTACTCATATGTCTGAAGCAGACTCACGAATCGCTCTGATCGGAATTATTGTTTCCAGCCACGAATCCGTAGAACAACTGAATGCTCTTTTAAGTGAATACGGTTCCTACATTGTCGGAAGAATGGGCATTCCTTATCGCGAAAAGAATATTTCCATTATCAGCATCGCCATGGATGCACCGAACGATGTCATCAGTGCACTTTCCGGCAAGATCGGAATGCTGCCCGGCATCAGCACAAAGACAATTTATGCAAAAACAAAATAACCGGAGAACCATTCATGAGAGAACTCATTACAAAATTAGAAGAAACCAAAGACCTGAACCGCACCGAATGGATCACTCTGATCAATGGCCGTACACCAGAATCAGCAGAGTTTCTTTTTGAGCGGGCACGGACTGTACGCCATCAATATTATGGCCATGATGTATATATCCGGGGACTGATTGAATTTACCAATTACTGCAGAAACGACTGTTATTACTGCGGAATCCGCCGGAGCAATGCGTCTGTTGCCAGGTATCGTCTTACCGAAGACGAAATACTGGATTGCTGCCGGACCGGTTACCGTCTCGGTTTTCGCACCTTTGTCCTGCAGGGTGGCGAAGATGCATGGTTCACGGACAGCCGGATGGCCGAACTCATCCAGACGATCAAAACCCAATTTCCGGACTGTGCGCTCACGCTTTCCATTGGAGAAAAATCCCGGGAGAGCTATGAGCTGTTTCGTGAAATGGGTGCAGACCGCTATCTGCTCCGTCACGAGACCTATAACGCAGACCATTACCGGATGCTTCATCCTGCCTCTTTGTCCGCCAGTTACAGACAGTCCTGTCTTTTCACGCTGCAGGAGACCGGCTATCAGGTAGGGAGTGGCTTCATGGTCGGCTCCCCTGGACAGACTGCCGAATATCTGGCCGAGGATATGATGTTCCTGAAACATCTGAACCCGCACATGGTAGGAATCGGCCCGTTTATTCCGCATCATGCCACCCCTTTCGCACGGGAGAATGCCGGCACCCTCGAACTGACCTTATTTATGCTCGGGCTGATCCGGCTGATGCTTCCCAAGACACTTCTTCCGGCCACAACAGCGCTTGCAACCATCCATCCTGATGGCAGAAAAATGGGGATTCTCGCAGGTGCCAATGTCGTGATGCCGAATCTGTCACCGAAGGAAAACCGGAAGAACTACAGTCTGTATGACAACAAACGCTGCATGGGGGATGAAGCAGCAGAAGGCCTTGCCATTTTGACACAGGAAATGGAAGAAATCGGCTATCATATCGTGACCACAAGAGGCGATTCCCTGGTCACGATCCAGGATCATAATCAGGAATTAAATTTAAAAGATTTCACAGGAGGAAACGAAAATGTATAATCCAGCATCAAAAAAAGCAGATGAATTTATCAGCCATGAGGAAATTCTGGAGACACTCCAGTACGCTGATGAAAATAAAAACAACCTTGAATTAATCGACCGGATCATAGAGAAAGCGAAGCTTCGCAAGGGACTTACCCACCGGGAAGCATCCGTTCTTCTCGCTTGCGAGGATGAGGAGAAGAACCAGGAAATCTACCATCTCGCCGAGCAGATAAAGAAAGATTTTTATGGCAATCGAATCGTTATGTTTGCTCCACTCTATCTTTCCAACTACTGTATCAACGGATGTACCTATTGCCCTTATCACATGAAAAACAAACATATTCCACGTAAAAAACTGACACAGGACGAAATCCGCAAGGAAGTCATCGCGCTTCAGGATATGGGTCACAAACGTCTTGCTCTGGAAGCCGGCGAAGATCCAAAGAACAATCCGATCGAATATATTCTGGAAAGTATCAAGACGATTTACAGTATTAAGCACAAAAACGGAGCTATCCGCCGCGTCAATGTAAATATTGCAGCCACGACCGTTGAAAACTACCGCAAACTCAAGGAAGCAGGAATCGGAACCTACATCCTGTTCCAGGAAACCTATCATAAAGAAAGCTATCTGGAGCTTCATCCGACAGGGCCGAAACATGATTACGATTATCACACAGAAGCTATGGACCGCGCCATGGAAGGCGGCATCGATGATGTAGGTCTCGGCGTTCTGTTCGGTCTTGATAAATATCGTTACGAATTTGCGGGTCTTCTGATGCACGCAGAACATCTGGAAGCAGTCTTCGGAGTCGGACCGCATACGATCAGTGTACCTCGTCTGAGAAACGCAGATGACATTGACGCTTCTGCATTCACCAACGGAATCGATGATGATACCTTCGCCAAGATCGTAGCCTGCATCCGTATTGCAGTTCCATACACCGGCATGATCGTATCCACCCGCGAGAGCCAGAAATGTCGTGAGCGTGTACTGCATCTTGGCATTTCCCAGATCAGCGGCGGTTCCAAGACCAGTGTCGGAGGCTATGCCGAACCGGAACCGGATGAAGAGTCTTCCGCGCAGTTTGATGTCAGCGACACACGTACACTCGACCAGGTTGTGAAATGGCTGATGGATATGGATTATATTCCGAGCTTCTGTACTGCCTGCTATCGGGAAGGCCGTACCGGTGACCGTTTTATGTCACTCTGCAAGAGCCAGCAGATCCAGAACTGCTGCCATCCGAATGCTCTGATGACCTTAAAAGAATATCTGGTGGACTACGCTTCACCTGAAACCAAAGCAGTCGGTGATGCAATCATTCAAAAAGAGCTGGCAAATATTCCAAATGACAAAGTTCGCGCCAAAGTGATCGAACATCTGGAAGCAATTGAAAACGGAACAGGAAATGACTTTAGATTCTAATTAAAAGCAAAAAATAAGGAGGCTATTATGGGACTGAATACAACTCCTTCCGCAGAGCGGATCCATATCGGGATCTTCGGAAAAAGAAACGCCGGGAAATCCAGCCTGATCAACGCAATTACCGGTCAGAGTCTGGCGATTGTCTCTGATATCGCCGGAACCACCACCGATCCGGTACTGAAAGCAATGGAACTTCTGCCCTTGGGCCCGGTTGTCATGATTGATACTCCCGGTCTTGATGACGAAGGCAAACTGGGTAAACTTCGTATTCAGAAATCTTATCAGATTCTGAACAAAACAGATATTGCTGTCCTGGTTACAGATGCGTCCTGTCCAATGACTGCCGAAGATATCGCAATTCTGGGACGGATACGTGAAAAAGGAATTCCATACGTAGTTGTCAGAAACAAAATAGATATGATAGAAACTTCAGAAGCATCAGAATTTGTCAAAACGATTGCTGATAATCCGATTCCTGACGGTTGGCTGACCGAACAGAACTGCATCTCTGTCAGTGCGGCTACCGGCAAGAACATTTATGAACTGAAGGAAATGATTGCAAAACAGGTGCCTGCCGAAAATATGACATTAAAAATTGTCGGTGATCTGTTAAAACCAAATGATGTTGTTGTTCTGGTTGTCCCGATTGATTCTGCCGCCCCAAAAGGAAGGCTGATTCTTCCTCAGCAGCAGACAATCCGTGACATTCTGGAAGCCGGTGCCGTCTCCGTTGTCACCAGGGAAACGGAACTTAAAGAAACACTTGCTTCTCTCGGGAAGAAACCTCGCATAGTCATTACAGACAGTCAGGCATTTAAACAGGTATCGGCGGACACCCCGGAAGATGTACAGCTCACTTCATTTTCCATCCTGTTTGCAAGATACAAGGGCAATCTGGAATCCAATGTAAGAGGTGCCCGCATGCTGGAACGTCTGAAAGACGGTGACAAAATACTCGTTTCTGAGGGCTGTACTCACCATCGGCAGTGCGAAGATATCGGTACGGTGAAACTGCCCCGCTGGATCCGGAATTATACCGGCAAGGAACTGGAATTCGTTTTCACAAGCGGAACCGAATTTCCGGATGATCTGTCCCCTTATGCCTTGATCGTCCATTGCGGCGGCTGTACTCTCAGTGAACGTGAAATGAAGTACCGTCTGAAATGCGCAGAGGATCAGCAGATTCCGATGACGAACTACGGCATCGCAATCGCTTATATGAACGGGATTCTGGAGCGGAGCCTTGAGCCATTCCCGGATATTGTGTAAAACAGACATACCTTAATCTTTGATTCAACTGTCTAAAACATAAAAGTTTCGGGCGAAATGTAGTTATATACATTCTTCCGAAACTTTTTTATTTGCAATATTCTTGCTACGAAAACCTTATAAAAGGATTTTCATATTTTGCGATTTCTCCCAGTCTTTCTTCAATTCTGAGAAGCTGATTGTATTTTGCCACTCGTTCGGAGCGACACGGCGCTCCCGTCTTAATCTGCCCTGTATTAAAAGCAACAGCCAGATCCGCAATAAAAGGATCTTCCGTCTCCCCGGACCTGTGTGAAATAATCGCCTGATATCCCGACCGTTTTGCCATCTCAATGGCATCAATGGCCTCTGTCAGAGTTCCAATCTGATTCACTTTGATAAGAATCGCATTGGCAATCTCTTTGAGGATTCCCACATTCAGTCTTTTTATATTTGTGACGAAAAGATCATCTCCCACAAGCTGCATATCCAGACCAAGCCTCGTAGTCAAAAGCTCCCATCCTTCCCAGTCTTCTTCATCCAATGCATCTTCGATAGAAAGGATCGGAAACCGGTCCGCCAGTTCTTCATAATATTCAATCATTTCCTCAGAAGAACGTTCTACCCGGTGTCCGTGCATTTTCCCTTCCCCTTCAAAAATATATCGTTTTCGTTTTTTGTCGTATAACTCACTGGCAGCCGCATCCAACGCAATCACAATCTCTTCTTCCGGTTTATATCCGGCTTTATCAATCGCCTCTATGATAAACTGCAGCGCATCCGCGGCATCCGGAAGGTTCGGTGCAAATCCTCCTTCGTCTCCGACCGATGTCTGGTATCCGTGTTTCTTTAACAGTGATCTAAGCGCCTGATATATTTCCGAACACATCTGGAGCGCCTGTTCAAAATTGCATGCTCCCACCGGCATAATCATAAATTCCTGAATATCGATCGTATTGTCTGCATGACGTCCGCCATTCAGAATATTCATCATAGGCACCGGCATCTGTCTGGCACCCACTCCCCCAAGATAGCGGAACAGAGGAATTCTCAATGCCTTGGCAGCTGCCCTTGCCGCTGCAAGTGATACTCCCAGCATTGCATTTGCACCCAGATTGATTTTATTATCCGTTCCATCCAGTTTCAGGAGAACCTGATCTATTCTCGCCTGCTCAAACACATTCATACCTTCCACTTCACGGGCAATCCTGTCATTCACATGTTCCACAGCTTTCTTTACACCCAGTCCCTGATATCTTCTCTGTCCGTCACGCAGCTCGATCGCCTCATATTTTCCCGTCGATGCACCGGAAGGTACCGATGCTCTGCCGTGAAATTGTTCCCCGGCAAGTACTTCCACCTCAACTGTCGGATTCCCGCGCGAATCCAGAATTTCTCTGGCGTATACATCCGTAATAGGTAAATACTGATCCATGATTTTTTCCTCCTTTTGAGAGATAGTATATCCGCTGCGGATTCATCTCATGCCAGCATTTTATTCCCAGAAAATACCTGATTTTTCTTTGGTTTTATGTATAATTGTATACTTTACAAACTTGTTTCAAAACTGTTGACTTTCAAAATATGCCGCGTTACAATTCGTTTGGAATGAGCCGCGGCATTGATTTTTACGCGATCTTTCAAATATTATAATCTTGGGGAATGAACAAATGGATAAGAGTTTTAAAAATTTTGCCATGATGACAGGTGCTACACTGATCATGGCAGTGGGGACCTATTTCTTTAAATTTACGAACAATTTCACCTTTGGCGGAATCACCGGTCTTGCTGTACTGGTTGCCAAAACCGGACTTATTTCTGCCGCCGATTTTTCTTTCGTAACCAATATGCTGCTTCTGGTTCTGGGTGCCGTGATCCTCGGAAAACAATTCGTCGCAAAGACAGCCTATTGCAGTATCCTTCTTTCTGTCACACTGTCACTGTTAGAAAGAATCTATCCCATGTCACAGCCCTTTACGGATGAACCGATGCTCGAAGTCATGTTCGCCATCGCACTCCCTGCATTCGGTTCTGCGATTCTGTTTAATATTGGCTCTTCAAGCGGCGGAACGGATATCATTGCTATGATCGTAAAAAAGTATTCCAGCATTAATATCGGTAAAGCTCTGATTGTTTCCGATATTGCCATAACAGTACTCGGTTTCTTTGTTTTTGGTATGAAAACCGGACTTTACTCCCTTTTCGGTCTTTCGATCCGTTCATTCCTTGTGGACAACTTTATCGAAAGTCTGAACCTTTCAAAATATTTTAACGTTGTCTGCTCAAAGCCGGAGCCCATCTGCGATTTTATTGTAAATCAGCTTCACCGCGGCGCAACGATCTGCGATGCGCGGGGTGCATTTTCCGGTTCGGAAAAATATATCATATTTACCGCACTGAATCGCCAGCAGGCAATCAAACTGAGGAATTTTATCAAGAAAGAGGATCCTGCTGCATTTATCCTGATTTCCAATACCAGTGAAATCATCGGAAAAGGCTTTCATGCCATTTAAAAATATGTTAGAATATAGATGGGAAAGGTCTAAAGACCTGACGGGGGTTCCCACTACAAAGTAATAAAGAGGGTTATTTTATGGAAAAAGCGACAGAAACAATTCCAGTGTCTACCCATCCGACAACACTGGAGAAGCAATGGCTGAATGCAGTAAGCCCGGAAGATTTTATCCGCAACAATAAGAATTTCAATTCTTTGATGATGAAATACCGTTGCGCGATCCGGGAAATTCAGACAAAACTTGAAGTCCTGAATGATGAATTTTCCGTTGCAAATCAGAGAAATCCGATTTCTTCTATTAAATCCCGTATCAAAACTCCGGCCAGCATCTATGAGAAATTGCGTAGAAAGAATCTTCCGTTTACAGAAGAGAGCATCGTTGAAAATCTGGACGATGTTGCCGGAATTCGAGTAATCTGCCCGTTCATCGGTGATATTTATACGATGGCGAATCTGATCTCATCGCAGGATGATATCACAGTCCTTAAAATCAAGGACTACATACAAAAGCCAAAGGATAACGGTTACCGAAGCTACCACATGATCGTGGAAATCCCGGTATTTTTCTCAGAGGGAAAAGCCGCAATGCGTGCGGAGATCCAAATTCGTACCATTGGAATGGATTTCTGGGCGAGTCTCGATCACCAGCTTCACTACAAGAAGGATATCAGTTCTCTTTTGGATATCGCATCTATTGAGGACGAATTACGAAGATGTGCAGAGACTGTCAATCTGACAGACCGACATATGGAAGAAATCAAGGATTTAATTGGTGATGTCAAAGACATTTAACACACATGATCCGTGAAAAAAGGCACTCCGTTATGGAATGCCTTTTTTTCATCTTCTATTCTGTCCCGAAATTCTTGTCAATCAGCCTGCAATATTCTGCATAAACCGGTTCTCCTTCAAACGGTTCCTTCAGAGCATCCCGGATTCCCTTATAATACCAGCCGATCATCTGCTTGTCCTTCATACGGAACCTGTTCCATAGCTCCTCACCGCAGATCGGATAATCCCTGTCAATATCACGCATATTTGAAAGCTTGTCCGCAAGTCCGATCATCTGCACTTCTCTCGACGCTGTTCGGATACGCTCAATTGTCGCGCCCTTTCTTTCTTCCCAGGAACGGGACTTATCTTCACTCTCCTGTGCCACAAAAGATGCAACTCTGGGTGAAAACAGCTCCGCAATCTTCTCCACCGTCACATCCTTGCAGTCTTCCACCGTATCATGCAGGATTGCTGCACTGATAACCTCTTCATCGTGCGTCATAGACGAAACAATATCCCCCACTTCGATCGGATGCACGATATACGGGCGTTTCGTCCCCTTTCGAAACTGCCCGTCATGTACTTTCGTTGCGAATTCAATGGCTCTGTCTACCATATTCTCCTCCTCGCATATTACAATATTACGACCTTTTCTTTATCATATCATCTGACACTTTAAATAACAAGAAATAACGTGTATAATTATAATAACCTTTTTTATATAAATGTCACAAAGGAGCGCTAATTTATGACGAAAAAAACTGTACTTGTAACCGGTGCTTCACGCGGAATCGGCAGAGCGTGCGCACTCCGATTTGCAGCCGGTGGATATCATGTTTTCTTAAATTGCCGAAAATCCTGGAAAGACCTTCATCAGGTCCGGGCCCAGATTGAAGAAATGCCTTATGGTTCCTGTGAAATCGTGACCGGCGATGTCGGAAATCCCGACGATGTAAAGGGAATCTTTGATGCCGTCTCCCTGTCCTGCGACGGTCTTGATGTTCTGATCAATAATGCCGGAATTGCTTATATGGGCCTTCTGTCTGATATGACAAATGAGGAATGGAATCACATGATCCAGACAGATCTTTCCTCTGTATTCTACTGCTGCCGCGGTGCACTTCCGCATATGATTTCCGTAAAACATGGACGCATCATTAATATTTCCTCTATGTGGGGCACAGTCGGCGCATCATGCGAAGCCGCCTATTCTGCCGCAAAATCCGGTGTGCACGGGCTGACCCGCGCGCTTGCCAAGGAACTGGCGCCAAGCAATATTCAAGTCAATGCAATTGCCTGCGGAGCCATCGACACATCCATGAATGATCTTCTAAGCGAAGAAGAAAAGCTTGCATTTACCGATGAGATTCCTGCCGGACGCTTCGGCACTCCGGAAGAAGTAGCTCAGCTTGCATGGGATATCGCCCATGCCCCGGAATACATGACCGGTCAGATCATCGGTCTGGACGGCGGATACATCTAAAAATGCCGCATATACAAAACGGGCTGGAACACCATTCGTGTTCACAACCCGTTTTTTCTTTTCATAATTTATTCCATATCCAGTTCAACAGGACAATGATCCGACCCAAAAACATCCGTCAGAATCTTTGCATCCTTAAGACGCTCTTTCAGGCAATCCGATACACAGAAATAATCAATACGCCATCCTGCATTCTTCTCTCTCGCTTTAAACCTGTAAGACCACCAGGAATAGATTCCTTCCACATCCGGATAGAAATAGCGGAATGTATCTACAAAACCATTTTCAAGAAGCACTGAAAATTTACCTCTTTCCTCATCTGTAAATCCGGCATTTTTCCGGTTTGTCTTCGGATTTTTCAAATCGATCTCCTGATGTGCCACGTTCAGGTCTCCGCAGAACACAACCGGCCTCTTCTCTTCCAGTTTCTTCAAATATGTAAGAAAAGCGTCCTCCCACTCCATGCGGTATGGAAGTCTCGCCAACTCATTCTGAGAATTCGGTGTATACACGGTTATAAAATAAAAATCCTCAAACTCCAGTGTAATGACACGTCCTTCCTGATCATGTTCCTCAATTCCGATTCCGTAAGAAACAGAAATCGGCTCTTTTTTCGTAAAAACAGCTGTCCCCGAATATCCTTTGCGCACAGCATAATTCCAATACTGATGATATCCCGGCAGTTCCAGCTCCAGTTGTCCTTCCTGCATCTTCGTTTCCTGAAGACAGAAGATATCCGCATCTGCCTCCTTAAAAAAATCCATGAAGCCCTTCTGTACGCAGGCACGGATTCCATTCACATTCCATGAGATAAATTTCATTACTGTCTCCTCTTCCCTTTTTCCTCAGTTCTCCCCGCAGATTCTCCCTGGCAGTTTTTATTATAAATAACACGCAATCCTTTCAGCAGAAGTTCATCATCCAATATAATCTTTTTTCTGCAGTGAGGAACTATCTTCTTCGCGAGTCCTCCCGTTGCTATGACCGTTGCAGGCTGTCCGAGTTCTTCTTCCAGACGTTCAATGATCCCATCCATGCATGCGGCATTCGAATAGATCACACCGCTTTTCATGCACTCCACCGTGTTTTTCCCGATGATCCGCTTCGGAGCTTCCAGGCTGATTCCACTGAGCTGCGATGCATTTGCAGTCAGCGCATTCAGTGATGTATAAATTCCGGGATAGATCATACCTCCGATATAATTTTTTTTCGCATCTACAATACAAACCGTATTTGCCGTTCCAAGATCAAAAATGATCAGCGGTGGCTCATATCCGTCTATTCCCGCGACTGCATCCGCAACGAGGTCACTTCCAAGCTGAGCCGGATTGTCCATCATAATATTGAGTCCTGTTTTCAATCCCGGTCCAACGACCATTGTTTTTTTCTTAAGAATCTTTTCTGTTGCTTCTTTAACTACATTTGTTATCTGGGGCACAACAGAACTGACGATAGCACCTTCCAGCTTCTCGGCATCTACTCCGTGAAGATCCAGTACCATTTTGATGTCAATTGCATATTCCAGCTCCATCTTCGTCTTGATCGTAGAGAGTCTCTCAATAAAATAGGTCTTATTGTTGTCAATACATCCCAGAACAATATTTGTATTTCCAATATCAATTGCAAGAATCATTTTCGCATATCCCCTTTATTATCTTCCACTTTGTGTCTGAGAAGATGCAACAAAACGCATCAGTACTTTTCCAATGACAGTGACAAGAACGGCTGCCGCAATCGCCTCCGGCATTCCCGATGCTGTCACTGTTCCCATGATCAGGCCAAATACCGCAGTAACCGCTACTTCCTTTGCCTCAGCATACTGCTGCGCCAGCAGGAAGTAGATACTTCCCATGACCATGATCGTATTCACCATTGATCCGACAAAGCCCGTAACCGCAAGTGCCACATACGTGTTCAGTTTGATTTTTCTGAACAGAATCCAAAGCCATCCGGCTGCAACACCAATCAGAATACGGCATCCCACGGAGATCCAGACCGCTTTCAGCACTCCTGCCAGATTTGATGCAAGGAACGGTGAAAACGCAAAAGACAACAGTGTCGGTGCCATCGTATTACTGATCAATGAGCAGATACCGAAAACACCTCCCAGAATAGCCCCTGCCAGCGGTCCAAACAGAACGGCTCCGATGATCACCGGTATATGTACTGTCGTTGCCTTTATGATCGGAAGCTGAATCATGCCAAGCGGCGTATTTGCCAACACAATTATGATTGCAGCCATCAGTGCAACGCTCACCATCCAACGAGTACCCTTTTTTTCTTTATTCTTCTTCATTTTTTCCTCCTGTTATTATTCTCATTTTGAGATACAATACATGATTTTTTTATTTATGAATTCATCTGATCCAGAATCATATCCAGAATCCGAGCCGCCGTCTCCTCCTTACTCAAAAGAGGAAGTGCAGTCTCGTTTTCCCTGGTAATCAGAGTCATCATATTCGTATCGCCTTGAAAACCGGCCCCGGCATCCCTGAGATTGTTCGCCGCTATCATATCCAGATTCTTCTTCTCCAGTTTTGCTCTGGAATTTTCAACCATGTTCTCTGTTTCCATGGAAAATCCGCACAGAAACTGTCCCGGTTTTTTATGTTCCCCAAGGTATTTCAGAATATCATCTGTTTTCTCCAGTTCCAGAACCATTTCTTCACCGGATTTCTTCATTTTTTGATCGTTCACGTACTTCGGACGATAATCCGCCACCGCAGCCGCCTTGCAGACAATATCGGCATTTTCAGCTTCTCTTTTGACTGCCTCAAACATCTCTTTTGCCGTCGTGACCGGAACCACGTTCACAAACATCGGCTTTGGAATAGAAGTCGGTCCGCTCACAAGCGTGACATCGGCTCCCCTTGCGGCACAGACTTTCGCTATCGCATATCCCATCTTTCCCGAAGAATGATTGGTGATAAACCGCACCGGATCAATGGCCTCCTGCGTCGGTCCTGCCGTGACCAGAACCTTCTTCCCGATCATATCCTTTTCCCATGCCAGCTCATGATAAATATATTCATAAAGTTCTTCCGGTTCCGGCATTTTTCCGATCCCGCTCGTTCCGCATGCAAGATGTCCCTCGGCAGGATTGATCACTTCATATCCGTATTTTTTCAGGATCTCGAGATTATCCTGCACCACTGGATTCAGATACATTTCCGAATTCATAGCAGGCGCAATGAATTTCCGGCATCTTCGGCATGCCATCACAGTCGTGGTCAACATATCATCTGCAATTCCGTGAGATAGTTTCCCGATCACATTTGCAGTCGCAGGGGCAATCATTACCACATCCGCCACACTTGCAAGTGCGACATGCTCCACGCTGTACTCGAAGTTCCGGTCAAAGGTATCGATCAGACACTTATGCTTCGTCAAAGTCTCAAATACAATCGGATTGATGAAATTTGTTGCATTCTTCGTCATGAGTACCTGCACATCATACCCGTTCTTAACCAGCATACTTGCCAGTGACGCAGTTTTATACGCTGCAATCCCGCCCGTCACTCCAAGTACGACTGTCTTCTTTTGCTCCATCAAAGTGTACACTCCTTCATCTGTTAACTTGTCCATCTCCGGAAGCATTATTCCAGAATTTTCTTCAGCTCCGCCATAAATGTATTTACATCTTTAAATTCTCTGTAAACCGATGCAAATCTGACGTAAGCAACTGCATCCAGCTCTTTCAGATGCCCCATCACGATCTCCCCGATCACGCTGCTTGGAATTTCCTTTTCTTCCCGGCTGAAAATATCGGTCTCAATCGTATCGATCGTCTTCTGAATTTCAGAAGTAGGCACCGGTCTCTTATAGCATGCCCTGAGAACACCGCCTTCAATCTTAGCACGGTCATATTGTTCCCTGGTATTATCTTTCTTAATAATGATCAGCGGAATCGTCTCCACTTTCTCATACGTTGTAAAACGCTTGCTGCAGGCATCGCAGGAACGTCTTCTCCTGATGGATGTTCCGTCATCAGCCGGTCTTGAATCAATGACTCTGGTATCAATGTTACCACAATATGGACACTTCATCTTCTATCCTCCTGTCTCTTTCTCTCCCCACACGCCCTGGAAAACGCCATGGCCCGCGTGGCGACCTTTTCCTCAATATTAATAGTATAAATGTAGACTATTTTCTTGTCAAACAAAATTCCCGGAAATACTTACAGCCTGCTTTTCAGAATCAGCCATGCCTGTACAATGATTGCCGCATGATCGCAGGCAATCTGATTTGTATTCCTGACATGGAAGTCTCTTTCCTGCACAATGTCCCCTTTCAAATCCTCTTCCACCACAGCCGTAAGTTCCAGTTCATATGCCTTATTCTTCAATCTGAGAAAATGGTTTCTTTTCCTGCCTCCGTCTTCTGCATTTTCCCAGGCACCGCTTTCACAGAAAATCTCGCACCACAGAGCCGCATCCGCGTCATCTCCTGCATGCACCGTCACTTTGGTTTCCTCCACAACAGACATATATGCAGAGGTGATCACACGCGCTCTCGGGTCCCGGTCCGCATTTCCATACACCGCGATCTGTTCCATGGGCAGGTCGTCCACACCGGTCTCCTCCATTAACTCCCGTTTTGCCGTATCTCTCAGATTCTCTCTGAGATTAATGAACCCTCCCGGAAGAGCCCACCATCCAATGCACGGATGATTCCCTCTCCTGATCATCAGGACCCTCCATACAGAATCCGGGTTCGGCCCTTTCGACTCCTCTCCCTTATCCGACCAGGAAAATACAACCGCATCCGTCGTCACACAAGGATTCTTGTATTTATATGGATCGTACTCCTCCAGAAATTCTTCCAGATCCTGCCCTTTTTCATTCTTATTTCCTGTCCCCCTGAACGGGGTAATGTTCTCCAAAAAAGCTGCCATTCTCACTGAATCTCCCTTCTGTTTTATTTTCTATTTACACGTTTTCAAAAATTTCTCTTCGCAGATTTCTACCAGAATGATATCAGGCCCGATTCTGCAGATACATTCAAACGGAATAATATATTCCGCATCATATCCAAACAGCCCGCATACCTTACCCGGTGCCGGCACTATGATAGCCTCCACTGTCCCGGAGCACTTATCAAGTATAATATCCGTCACACACCCCAGCCGTCTCCCGTTACAGGTGTTGATTACCTCCTTCTCTCTCAGCTCACAAAAACGAATCCGGTTTTCTTTGTCACATTTCTCTTTCACGGCACACACTCCGAACTCTTCTTATTGCCAGTATATGATGTTTCCCGGCTTCCGGACCTGATTCTTCCATGCTTTTTCTTGAAAACTGCAGATTTCATGCTATGATATAAGTATTGATTATCGGTTCACTAATATTTTACTACACATAAACAATTATTTCATCATTTTTACATCAGGAGGACTCTATTATGGAAACAATTCATGTCAGCAAGATACATTTCACCTCCAAACCGGATTGTTCAAAACGTCTGGCGAAAGAAGAAAGAGTTTATGATTATCTTGACAAACTGCAGATTCCCTATGAAGGTGTCGATCACGATGTTGCCAACACCATCGAAGACTGTCGTGAAATTGAGAAAGAACTGCAGATCGGCGTATGCAAAAATTTATTTCTATGCAACCGCCAGAAAACCACTTTCTTCCTGTTGATGATGCCTGGGGATAAGCACTTTGAGACAAAAGTACTCTCCCATCAGCTTGGCGTATCCCGTCTTTCCTTCGCGGAATCACAGTACATGGAAGAATTTCTTGACATCACTCCGGGCAGCGTCAGCGTTCTCGGACTTATGAACGATGTCGAAGAGCAGGTAGATCTTTTAGTCGATGGTGATTTACTCAAAGAAGAGTTTTTGGGATGCCATCCCTGCATCAATACTTCCAGTCTGAAGCTTAGAACCTCCGATATCCTTCAGAAATTCGTGAAAGCTACGGGACATTCTTATCATATAGTAACATTATAAGGATTGCATTTTGATAAAAAAAATACTATAATTTTCACATATTCTAATTCAGAAAAACGAGGTATATTATATGAAGAAAAAAGTTGTCGTTGCACTGGGTCATCGTGCTCTCGGAAATACACTTCCGGAACAAAAGGCTGCAGTAAAAAAAGCTGCTGCATCGATTGCTGCTCTGGTTGAAGCAGGATACGATGTTGCAATAACACACAGCAATGCACCACAGGTAGGCATGATTCATACCGCCATGAATGAATTCGGCAAATCCCATGAAGATTTTACCCCTTCTCCGATGTCAGTCTGCTCCGCTATGTCTCAGGGATATATCGGATATGACCTGCAGAACGGCATCCGTGAGGAACTGATGAACCGCGGCATTTACCGTACCGTAAGTACAGTACTTACTCAGGTCATTGTTGATCCTTATGATGAGGCTTTCTACACGCCAACCAAAGTACTCGGACGTATCATGGATGCCGAAGATGCTGCTATCGAGCGAAAGAAAGGAAATTATGTCGTTGAAGTTCCGGGACAGGGCTTCCGCCGTGTCGTTGCTTCTCCAAATCCGGTAGAAGTAGTCGAAGCAGATGCCGTAAACGCACTCCTGGATGCAGGCCAGATCGTAATTGCCGCAGGCGGCGGAGGAATACCGGTTCTGAAGCAGGGACACCATTTAAAAGGCGCCAGCGCAGTCATTGAAAAAGACCTGACTGCCGGTCTTCTCGCAGAACAGATTGACGCAGACGAACTGATCATTCTGACAAGCGTGGAGAAAGTATGCATCAATCGTGGTACCGATCAGGAAGAAGAGTTGGGCGTGATCTCTCTGGATGATGCGAAGAAATATATGGACGAGGGTCATTTCGGTGTCTATAATATGCTTCCGAAATTCCAGGCTTCTGTCTCTTTCATTGAAAAACGTGAGGGACGACGTGCGATTATCACTTCTATGGAAGGGTTAAGCGACGCACTGAAAGAACGAACCGGAACTGTTATCAAATAAAACACACGCGTATGCATGGCCATATAACAGGAGCGCAAAAACGGATTTTTAATTTCCGCTTTCGCGCTCCTTTTTTACATCGTTTTCTTTTTTAATCTATCCCTGCAGCTGAAGCAGCTTCCCTTTCAGTTCATTTTCAAGTCGCTGCATCTCCTGCTCCGCTTCATGGCGTTTCTGGCGTCCTTCCTGCTGAATCTTCATCACTTCGTCCAGCGTTGAGATCAGAGATTCATTCGTCGCTTTCAGGGTTTCCATATCCACAATTCCACGCTCGGATTCTTTCGCTGTGTCGATCGTTGCCATCTTTAATTTTTCAGCATTCTTTCTGAGAAGTTCATTTGTCATATCCGTCACTTCCCGCTGCGCAGCTGCTGCCTGAGCAGAGTGCTCTACTCCAAGCGCAAGCACCATCTGGCTCTTCCAAAGCGGAATTGTATTCACGATCGTTGATTGGATCTTCTCAACCATTAACGTGTCATTGCCCTGTACAAGACGAATCTGAGGGGCTGTCTGAAGCGAAATCGTTCGTGTAAGTTCCAGATCATGGATCTTCTTCTCAAACCGGCCGCACATAGCCTCAAGATCTCTTGCTGCCTGAGCATCTTCCGCAAGTCCTGTTATCTGTGCTTTCTGAACAAGCTCCTGCAGCTTTGTCGCACGAACCTCCTGCAGTTTTTTCTTCCCCGCAAGGATGTACATGGTAAGTTCCTTAAAATACGTAAGATTTAGCTCATACATTTTATCCAGAATTGCAATGTCCTTCAGAAGCAGTACCTGATGATTCTCCAGGACTTTACAGATCTCATTGATATTGGTTTCCGCCTTCGCGTATTTGGTTTTCATTGACTGGATCTTATTGGAAGTCTTTTTAAAAATTCCGAGAAATCCTTTCTCTTCCTCCTCATCAAAATTCCGGAGTTCCTTAACGACACCGGAAAGAAGGTCTCCAATCTCACCAAGATCTTTCGTCTTCACATTTTCCATTGCGGTTTCAGAAAAATCTGCCATTTTTTTCTGTGTTCCGGCCCCATACTGGAGAATCATCGTGGAATTGGTCAGATCGATCTGACTTGCGAATTGATCGACGGTCCGTCTTTCATCGTCCGTCAAAATAGACTCATCCATAATTTCCTGTTTTTCAGGTGCAGGTACCGGTGTCTGCATTTCTTCTTTAAACGGCTCCAGTGTTAATTCCGGTGCCGGTGCAAATGTTTTGAATTCATCATTCATGTTCCTAAACCTCCATTTTTCCTCTGCATTCTGCCTTATCTATTTGCTATTTTCCAGATTTCCGTTTCCATTCTTCTTCTGTCAGCCCTTCCTGCGCAAGCATGGTATGCAAAACAGAAATATCCGAAGACACATCCCATGCCGTATCCTGAAACAGGCCATCCAGCAGCTTTTCAAATGCAAGATTCAACGTATCAAGGGTCGCTTCGATCTCCGCTTTTGCTGTCTGTATATTCTCTCCGCCCACCGGCTGACGATCCATCTCTTCATACGCCTCCAGCAGCTTGACAGTCGTTGGAAGATAGTATTCCATCAGCTTCCGGATATCGCCTACAGTCTCAGGATTTTGTTCTACGCGATCGAAAATCCGATCCACGATCATCTCCATTCTGGAGATTTTAGCTGATATCTCCTCACCCGGGATTGCGTCATTACATGCATGAATCTTCCGGATATATGCGTCACCCTGCTCAATGATCTCCCGCACCTCCGGAGTCAGACCTTCTCTTGCCTTTTCTGTCTCGCGTTCTACCTGCTCCTGCTTTTCCTTTTGCATCCGGGCTTCTTTCTCTTTCTGCTGTTCACGATAAATCTCATCCCGCTCCTTCTCCCGCATCTGTTCTTCCAGCTGCAGATACTGGTCATATGCCTGATCGGTCACCATCAGACAAGTCTTCTGACCATCCAGATGTCCCTGGCGGAACCATCCGCTTTCGATCATTTTCCGGAGATCCTTTGCTACATACTTTGCCGTTTTCCCTGTCTTTTCTGCAAGTTCTTTGATGTCACAGTATTCCCTGTTCTGAAGGAAACTCATATATTTCTTAAATCTTCCGATTCGTTTCAAAATCGAGGTTCCGACACCTGCCATCCCGCCAAATACCCCTGTAAAAACAAGTGAAACGATAAGCACCGCAAGCGCCTCACCCGGTTTTATAAGAAACAGTCCGGCAATTGCCAGAAGGAGCAGAATTCCGGAAATAACCGCAACCGGATATCCGAATACACAAAGAAGAATTCCACCCGCCTGTACACCGGTCATCGATGCATAAAGAGCCGGCTGGTTTTTGGAACGACTCTCATATTTCATTGCATTGCTGTTCTGATTCTCAAATGGCTGGCCCTGCCACCCATAATTATATTCTGTTCCCGAATTTCCGGCCCCATATTGATTGCCTGTCCCGGCATTTCCACCTCCATATTGGTAGTCTGTCCCGGCGTTTCCACCTCCATATTGGTAGTCTGTCCCGGCGTTTCCATTCCCATAGCGATAATCGGTTCCCTGATCATAATTCTGCCAGTCATTACCGTAAGGTCCGCCTCCCTGCCAGTTATTTCCAAAATCTCCGTTCATTCCATCCGGATTCTGCCATCCCGGTCCAAAAGCCCCCCGGTTCCGGCTTCGTCCATTTCCCATATTCCGCATGCTCCGGGCCGCCTCATTCAGCGCCTGATTAATCGTATTCGTGATCGTCTGATTCAGTCTGCGATAATCCCTGGAATCTACTGCGTCCTGCACCGTTCTGCGGATATCCTCTCCAAAGCGTTCCCAATCCTGATTGTTCATTGTCTTCTCCTGCCATTCTATTTCGTATATTTTATACGGTTGTCAATTCCATGTGAAATGATGTATTCATATACACTTTTCGGCACCAGATCATTCCATTTCTCATCCGCCAGAATTCTCTGTCTCACCTGAGTACCGGTTATTCCTTTCTCACTCTCATCCCTGCGCCAAAGCACTTCTGCCGCATATCCCATACTTCTTAATACTTCTTCGTCTCTCTTCGTCTTTTCATCGCAGATACTCAGAAAGCACACCGCATCTTCCGGTACATACTGCCTAAGATACTCCGGACGTTCGATCGGAAAAGGAATGATGTCAAATGCTTCTCTCGGCACTTTGAAATCGAGAAGGCAATCCCGTATCATCTCAAATCTTTCAAAATATGTCAAAGGGTTGGACGACTTCTTTCTTTCTTCATCCATCTCCGAGTCTTCCTGAATATAAGACTCGTCAGGAAGCGAAATTCCCACATAAAGCTTTCTGCATCGCATTTTAGCTGCCAATATATATTCCAGATGCTTCAGATGTAGAATCTGAAATCTACCATAAACTACCCCAACATCGATCATTTTTCTGTTCTCCCTCCATGCAGTTTTTTCTTTTGTATCTGCATCTTCCAGATTATTCATACGTATAATTCATTATACTTCATTCTCAAATAATTGAAAATACTTTTAGACAGAAAAATAACCGTCTCACTGACGGTTATTTTTCTTGTTAAAATTCTTTCTGTTATCCAGCGTCACTCGCTTTTCTCTACATTTGCAGCACATTAATGATCAACCCCCAGGCCAGTCCATAGTAGGTAACTACAGCAACCAGGTCGTTGATTGTAGTAATCAGCGGTCCGGAAGCGACCGCCGGATCCACACCTAACTGTTTGAACAGCATCGGCACGGTAGTACCTACAATACTGGAAAGAAGCATCGCAACCAGAAGCGCGATTCCGGTACACGCGGAAATCGCAAAAGCCATAATCAACACCTGTCCTTTCAGAAGATACAAATACAATCCGATAAACAGGAAAGACAATACTCCAAGAATCAAACCGTTGCACAGCCCGACTCTCGCTTCTTTGGAAATCAGGTACAATTTCTGTTTTTTGCTGACTTGCTCGTCCATCAGGACACGAATGGTAACAGCAAGTGACTGTGTACCGACATTTCCCGCCATATCGAGTACGAGAGACTGGAAACATACGATCAGCGCCAGATGTGCGACTACTTTTTCAAAAATTCCCACCACAGAGGAAACAACTAGTCCGAGTCCCAGAAGTACCATCAGCCACGGAAGACGTTTCCCGATACTTTTACGAAGCGGCTCTTCCAAATCCTCCTCCGCCGAAAGACCTGCCAGCTTTGCATAGTCATCTCCCAATACATCATGGATCATCTGACCTACATCCTGTGCTGTCAATATTCCTTTGAGCTTATTATGTTCATCCAGAACAGGAATCGAATCCTCGGAATAGTCCTGAAGACGCTCAATGCAGTCTTCAATCTGCTCTTCCGCATAAACATACGGATAAGACGTCATAATAATACTGTCCAGTTCCGTATTCTCTCTGGCAATAATCAGATCCTTCAGATCAATCGCTCCGACCAGAACCTTATCTTCATCCAGCACATAAATCGTGGAAATATTGTCATTATCTGCCGCCTGATCCACCAATTCCTTCATCGCCTGACGTACATTCAGCCCCGCGGCGATTGCAATATAATTCGTCGTCATCTTGCTTCCGATTTCATCCTCATCGAAAGCACTGGAAAATGCAATCTCCTTTTTCGCACCATCCTCCATCAGATCGATCAATACGCTTCTCTGCTTCTTATCCAACTGACGAAGATACTCCACAGCCGTAGTCACTTCAAACCGGTTCAGCACCTCAACTCTTTTCCGGATTCCAAGCTCACTCAGCCACTCATCTCTCTTGTCCGAATACTCCAGAATATCAGAAAGCATATCCGTACTGAGTATACTGTAAAGTCTCATGCGCTCATCCTTTTTAAGCAATTCCAGCGCATCAGCAATATCATTTTCATGATAATCTCCAATCTTCTCCCGCATCAGCCTTGGTGTCAGATTGCTGCGTGCAATTGACGCTATTTCATTTCTGTAGTCCGGATGCTGTACAACAGTTATATTTTCATTTGGGAAATTCTGCTTTGCACTCATTGTCTGTTCCTCCTTTACGCATCAAAATCAAATTCAAGCCCTTTCGGCATGCATGGTAAAGATGGACATAGAAAAACCGCTTCAGGAAAAATGGGCATAAAAATACCATTGTCACCTGCAAAGCACTTTTTCTACACCCGTCTTGCATTGATGTAGTGTGTTCTTTGAAACGGACAACGGCAGCCATTTTCTGAAAGCGGAGCGACCTTTATATGCTCACAAAGAAACGGCAAAGTGGTCTCCCTCTTCGCCTTGTATATTCAAAAACCAGGTCAGAATACAGACGGCATAAAACCGCAGCAATTCTGACAGGTTATGACTGCCCTGTCCCTACTTCGTGCACTACTACCGTCCATATTCTCACCTCACTTGTTTATTTATTCTCAGATATGATATTTTATAGGGAATATTTTAACAGATAGAAATACTCCTCACTAACAGAAATAGTATACCACACCTTACTGAGTTTAGCCAGCATTAAATTCTTAACAAATTTTACCTATTTTTCCTACTACCTGGATACATCGAAATCCGCCATTCCAATCATCTTTATTCACTGTATTGACTCATCCACTGTTGTCTGTACTTCTCAATAATTGTTGAATTAGCAAGAAGTATTTCCATAGCAAATGTTAATCCCTGACTAAACGCATTGGAAGCATCGCCGCCAAAAACATGGCACATTTCATGTATATAAGTTGATAATGCATCAAAAAAACCATTTGAAGAAAAAATAGTTTGTTTTAAATAAATCTCTGCAATCTCATATCTAATTGATAATCCTTTGTTATTCCGTATAGGCTTGTTTTTTCGATATACTTTAGCCATTCCATGGTAAGATGCGTATTCATTGCAAATGATTTTTCTTTGAGGGAATTCCTTATCACATTCAAAAAAGCCTCTATATAGCTCTTTTGTAATTTTTTCCAATATTTCGAACCCTTTATTTTCTCTGTAATCTGCCTGATCATTAATTACAAAACCACCATGTTCTTCGCATACTTCTTCCAATGTCTTATAGCCAAGTTTCCGAAACGCTGCGTTAACCAGCAGATATTTTCTACTTTGGGCAGAAAGCCACGCTCGAGCCTGTCCTCTTCTGTTCTTGTCCCGAATCGAATACAATGGTGTCAAAGACAATAAATCAGGATATTTTTCTCGAAAACATTCTGTTATTTCCCGGGACTGGCTTATCTTATAAATCAAACTTTCAATTACCGGACTCCACGAATGAATATCTATACGTTTCCTCGGTCTTGAGTTCCAATATCTGCGCATTTTTTCCAGAATACGCATGGCACCATAAGAATCCACATAATATGAAAGCTTTTGAAACACGTCGATCACGTCAAAAGAATAGAGCCCATTCCGTTCCCGGTCTTCCTTTTTATATTGATGCAAACAAATAACCAAATCAAAAGGATTCGAACCTAAAAGTTGATAAGCGCAGAAAACCGCCCCCTTTCTTCCGAAATCGGCGGTATATGGTAATCTCAGCCCATACGCATTCTGGCTTCTCGTATACACCGCACCTTCTCGGCCTTCCCATATCTTTTCACCTATGATCGGATTTTCCGGATAATAAAAAGCGAACATCACTTCTTTAAAAAGTCGGAAGTCATCCTCTGTTAAAGATGAAAGTTCCAGACAACTCCTCTCTTGTTTTTCCCGTTCCTGCACATCATACGCCAACATCTGAACAGTACTCCCGTCTATTGTCTGTGCTATACATACAACAGATAATTCCCAATCTCCAGATGACATTTTAACCTTCCATCTATAATCCCGCACAGCACATAAGGAAGCAATTTTAAAGCCCTCTCCAAAATACCCTGCGTTGTTAAGAGAATTATCCGTTTTCGTTGAAGCTCCAATATGCAGCAGCCACTCATAACTGAAACAAATATCTTCAACCCACATGCTTAATAGTCCATTACTAAATTCAAAACAAAATCTATCCTTCCAACAACTGAATCCAACAGAATCATAAAAATTTTGCAAATAATCTCTAAAGACTTTATATTTTGTCCATTTGACAGGATATGTCTTTACAATATTTAATGGAATAATCATTCAAAACCTCTCCTCCTTTGCACAGTTCCAAATCCTGCTTAGTTCTACATAGTAAACCTTCATGCTGCCGCTCCTTTTCGAAAAGAGACTTCTTGTCATTATTTTCTTTTTCATGCAAGGAAGCCTTTTTTAACACATTAAGATTCCTTCCGTACTTCATAAATTGATAGGATAATTTTAAAACTTTTTCTGCACTTTGTCATTGAACTTGTAATTCAAAAATGTTTTTCCACGATTTACACTTGATTAATACACCGCATAAAACCTTGTTCTCTATGCATTTACTCATTATCACTGTTTATATCTTTACACATGCAATCTTGAACAGAAAGCCAATAGAAAAAGAAGCAGCTATTGACTGTTGCCCCTATTAAAACACATTTGCTAATTTTGCCATCGGAAGTCCCGGCTTGCCGCCAAGTCTCTCCTCAATTGCACATTTATAATAATTCTGATAGTTGGTATATGTTCCCCTTTTTACTTGATTCTTCTTATATTCCTCCATCCACGTTGCAAACCAGGCATTTAACGTAATTTTAGGTTCATCCCGCAATTTTGAGATCACTCTTGCGTACTGCTGCCAGATATGCTATATTAAAAACACAAAAGGGAAACCTGAAGCGGCTTACTCCCAATTTAATAAATGACTGTTATTATTGAACAGCCGTCACTATTGGCAGTAGTGGCGGCTATTTTCTTGTCCCCTTGAAGATCTGATATCCGGACTGATTCCCATAGTTTCCGTTCCTGTACTTCCCTGTTATGAAACAACCTGTCCTCTCCCTCAAGGACCATGCGTATATACCCGTGACTGGGCTTTCACCAGAAAAATAGTGCCACGTTTAGTACACATCAAAAAAATATGCGGTCTTTTTGCCATAAAAATGGCTTAAAGCCGCATATTTCTAATTCAGATTTTTTCCTACTATCTGGATATATTGAAATAATATTTCAGTTTCTTTTTATATCAACCGTAAAGGGTTCACTTTAACCACCCTTTCAGTACCGGTACTTTATAATTTATCAGAAAATCTCCCTCTTCTTTTAATCTTTTTTTCCATTTTTGCGGGGTTTCTCCCGTAATCTTTTTAAAATTTCTCAAAAATGTTGTTTCCACCGGAAAACCGACTTTGAATCCCACTTCATGTATCCTTACATCACTTTTTCTCATCAACTCACACGCTTTTTCGATTCTGACAAAATTAATGTATTCTGCCGGCGATACATTCATATATTCCTCAAACGTTCTTCTGAAATGTGCCTCACTCATATTGCCTCTTTTTGCCAACTGACTGATTCTAAGCTCCTGATCATAATTTTGATCAATAAAATGCAGGATCTCTACAACACTTTCAAAATTTGTCTGTCTCATTCCCTGCTGTCTCTGTATATCTACCTGTGCATCAATCTCCAATATTTCCAACAGAACCGCATACAGCATCCCCTTAATCTCTTCCTTGTAAAACTCCCCCTTGTTTTCCATTTTTTTAAAAATAACATTTAAAATAGAAGCAAGGTTCGGATTATCTTCGCTGTTCACCAAAAACATTCTACTCTGAAGTCGATTCAGCAACCCATTTGCTAAATGCGGACTGTTCTCATATATCTTTTTTATAAAGCTCTCCGCATCGATAAACAGGTATTCCCATTTCTGAATATCGTTGTTTTTACCACTGGTGCGGTGCAGAAAATCCTTTGGTATGATCGTAATTGTGCCATCATGATAAGGGATTTCTTTTTTTCCAAAGTGCATCACTCCCTCTCCATAGCGGCATACCCCTATTTCGAGATAATTATGGAAATGCAAAGACTCACCACCATAAGGAATTTCCCATTTTTCCCCCATCAGAGCCATTAGTGGAAATCCCTGCGGTATTTCATAATATCGAAACTCTATCTTTTCCTCTGTTTTCATACTCGTCCCCCTAACAGTATTTCAATGCTTCCCGAATTGTAACAACTCTTTCCAACCATTCAAGCGTTTCTTTTATTATACCAGAAAATAACAAACTGCACAGGATGTAATGTCTCATTTATATTTGTTTTCTTACACTTCCCCATTTTTTCACTGAAAACGTATCTTATTGTCACATTATAAAAGCATTGCTGTATACATGTTCCTCTTCGAAGGGAATTACAATGTCTTCCATATTCATTCTCAGATAAATCAATGAACCTGTTTCCAACAGTCATAACAACCATCTGCCGTTGTACTCATAAAAGGCATATTAATATTTTATCTAACATCACGAAAAGGCAATTTATATTGGTAAACTGTCCCTCACACACAGCGCCCCCGGGGATGTCAAATCATTGCTACAACAAAAATTCGTCCACTGGACGGATTTTTGCACACATGGCGAAAAAATATGCGGCTTTTTTACCATGAAAATGGCTTAAAACCGCATGTTTCTATATAGAGGATGTTATATTATTGTTACAAAATGGATGGAACGGATGTTATGTTAGTATCACAAAACAAATGTGAATTATTTTTACTTTTTCCAGAACTTCTTCATTCAGCTTATCCTCAAATTTGTTCTTCCTTAGTAT
>JBJENH010000022.1:0-4464 GCA_051880095.1 Bariatricus sp.
ACCAACACCGCAATAATAGCAACAACAATCAACAATTCAGCAAGCGTAAATCCACGCTTATCATTTTTACGAAATTTTCTCATAGGAAATCTTCTCCTTTCAAATTATAATCCCCTTATTTCTCTCATACATCAATGTTCGGGTCCCATTGACAAATATATATTTTCAGTCGCAGTCCGGGTACCACGAAGAAAACCAAAATTATTGTTACATCACTGCATACATTTCAAACATTGCAACGTATACAGAGATTACGATAAATCCGGCTACGATCGCCAGGAAGAGCAGCACGGTCGGTTCCAGTTTTCCGAGTGCTGCGGTGATCGCCATGTCCAATTCTGCATCATAGTAAGCGGCGATCGTGTCGAGGGTCTCTTCCATTTCTCCGGTTTCTTCTCCGACAGAGACCATGTCCACCAGAATGTCCGGCATACATCCGGACTCCCGCATGCTTTCTCCAAGTCCGTGGCCTTCTTCAAGCCGCCCGGTCAATTTACCGATTTCCTGACCGATATAATAATTATCCAGTACCTTTGCGGTAATCGAAATCGCCCTCGTCATCGGAATTCCGGATGCCAGCATCGTTGTCATGGTATTTGCAAACTGGCTGGCTGCATTCAGCTGATTGATATTCCCAAGCACGGGTATCTTCAGCGCTTTCTGGGCGAGTTTCATGCGCCCTTCTTCTGTATTTCCATATATTTTATAAACAATGTAGCAGATCACTGCCACAACGAGCATCTTCAAAGTATGATTCTTGAAAAAGTTAGAAATCGCAATCAGGAGTTTCGTAATTCCCGGCAGTTCGCTTCCGTAACTTTCGAAAATACTGCTGAATGTAGGAACCACTTTTACCATCAGCACGATTACAACTACAACCGCCACGATCAGGACGAAAATCGGGTAAGTAAGGGCATTCTTTACTTTTCCTTTCATCTTTGTCTGCTTGTCATAATGCCGGTACATGGTGTCAAATGCTTTATCAACGTTACCGGATTCTTCTCCCGCACGTATAGTCTCGACAAAGGTTGTGGGAAGTATCTTTCCTCCGTGCTCTGCAAAACTGGAGGCAAGGGAACGTCCTGCTTCGACGTCTTCTGCAACTTTAAGCAGGATCTTTTTCAGCGTTTTATTTGTCGTCTTCGCCGCGATCAGATGCACTGTCCTCGCGATCGGTACACCGGCACGAAGGATGATTGCAAACTGACTGCACATGACGGTAAATGCCTTGGCGTTCAGTTTATTTCCGCCTACTTCTGCGTTCAGGATTCCTGCCTTTTTCTCTTTTACTTCTGTCATTTTCAGGACAATATCGCACGACCGTTTGATCCTGTCCACAGCATCCAGTTCGTTGAACCCTTCCACGACCCCGGATACTTTCTCGCCACTTTTGGAAATGGCTGTATATTTATATGTAATCAGTGGTACTCACTCCTTTTCATGCGAAATGGTATCTATATCGCATTCTTTTTCACATAGTCCTGATTTACTGCGTAATGCAAAGCAGTGTCACGGGCAATCAGTCCTGACCGAACCAGACGGACCAGTGCCTGATCCATCGTCTGTCCGCCGATCGCCGCACTTGTGGAAATCGCATTGACGATCTGTGGGGTATTGCCCGCCCGGATCAGATTCCGGATTGCGTCGGTTACGACCATCATTTCACAGGCAAGTACTCTTCCGCCGCCTTTTCTCAGGACAAGCTGCTGCGTTAAAACTGCCTGAAGGCACATCGAAAGCTGCAAACGGATCTGAGTCTGCATTCCTTCCGGGAATACCTGTACCATTCGGTCAATGGAATCTGCCGCACTTCCTGTATGCAATGTACCGAATACCAGATGGCCGGTCTCTGCCGCTGTGATCGCTGTTTCTATTGTATCTCGATCACGCATTTCACCGATCAGAATCACGTCGGGATCCTCTCGCAGGCTGGCGCGAAGTCCCGCCGCGAAGCTCTGGGTATCTTCCCCGACTTCTCTCTGGTTGATTGCACACAAATCTGGTTTGTAAATATATTCCACCGGGTCCTCCAGTGTCACGATGTGACATCTCCGGCTGTGATTGATCGAATCCAGCAGCGCTGCCAGAGTCGTTGATTTACCGGATCCGGTCTCACCGGTTACAAGCACGATTCCTTTGTGAAGATTTCCAAGCGTCAGCGCTGCCGGCGGAAGTCCCAGTGTATTCAGATTCGGGATCTCTTCCCGCAGGAGCCTGAGTGCCACCGACGGAACTCGCTGCTGTTTAAAAATATGTACACGACAGCGTATTCCGGCATAACTGTCTGCCATATCGAGTTCTCCGACCGCTTCCAGTTCCCCATACCTGTTTCCGGCAAGCCATTTTGCAAATCCAATACAATCTTCTCTGGTCAGTATGGTTTCTGACATATTCTCAAGCTGACCGTCCCGGCGGTATTTGGGCGGAAGGCCACAGATCAAATGAATATCCGATGCTCCGCTCGCTCTTGCCTGTGTCACAAGTTCGTCAATCGTCATCGCGCACCCCTCTTTCTGACTGATCATTTCTTTACCAATCTTCTTCGTTAATAACTCTCAGGATTTCCTCACTGCTCGTGATTCCCTCCTTCACCAGCCGGATCGCATTTTCACGAAGCGATACAAAACCGGCTGCTGAGGATCGAAGTTCTTCTTCGATTGCCATACGTCCTTTTCTCTCGGAAATCATCGTTCGCACCGTCCGGTTGATCGGAAGCATTTCAAATACAGCAATTCTTCCACGGTATCCGGTATCGAAGCAATGTGGACATCCTCTTCCTCTATAAAAATGTAATCCTTCTTCCGGCTGGATTCCAACCTCTTCCAGCTCTTCTTCAGAAGGGACATATTCTTCCTTACAATGTGGGCAGATACGCCGCACCAGTCGCTGGGAAATAATTCCTTTCAGCGCACTTGCAATCAGATACGGTTCCACGCCGATATCCTGCAGTCGGTCGATTGTACCGATTGCATCATTAGTATGCACGGTTGAAAGTACGACATGTCCGGTAATCGCGGCACGCATCGCGATCTCAGCGGTCTCACCGTCACGGATCTCTCCGACTGCAATGATGTCCGGATCCTGACGCAGGATCGCCCTCAGACCATTTGCAAATGTCATGCCGGTCTTCTCATTGATCTGCACCTGATTTACATCGTCAATATTGTATTCCACCGGATCTTCCAGCGTAACCAGATTCACTTCACTCTGATTCAGGTCATCGATCATCGCATACATAGTCGTTGATTTACCACTTCCGGTCGGACCTACGATCAGGATCACCCCGCTGCGGCAGTGAATCATTTTATCATATTTTTCCAGATCAGATCCGGCAAGTCCGATCACTTCCTTGCTGATCTTCCCTCCGCTCTTATCCAGAAGTCTGGCCACAATTTTCTCACCGTATACGGTGGGAAGTGTAGATACACGAAGGTCAATATCTTTATTTTTAATGCGGACATTAAAACGTCCATCCTGAGGAATACGCCGTTCAGCAATGTCCATTCCACTCATAATTTTCAAACGTGAGATCACCGACCCCTGCAGATCTTTCGGAACGGTCAAAATATCCCGCATCATACCGTCTACACGCATACGGACTTTGAATTCCTTTTCATGCGGTTCGAGATGAATATCACTCGCCCGTTCCGTAATGGCACGCTCAATGATCGAATTCACCAGACGGATCGTCGGCGCACTGTTCACCGCATCATCACCGATCTGATTAGAGACAAAGGAAGTATCCGTTATCGATACTGTATCTGCGCTGTCGGCTGCTTCGCGCTTCATATCTTCGATCGCCCTTGCCGCACCTTCATTTCCATACAGAACCTGAATCGCATGCTCGATTGCCGCTGCAGTTGCCACCATAGGGACAACTTTCTTCCGCACAGCTTTTCTTACTTCTTCAATCGCATAGAAATTAAGCGGGTCACTCATCGCCAGATAGATCTCGCCCTTCACCATCTTCACCGGCACGACCTGATACTGCTTCGCAATATTCTTCGGAACCGCCTGTGCCATCTCAATCGGAATCGTCACCTTCGTCAAATCAATAAATTCGATTCCCAACTGCATCTGCAATGCTTCAATCAACTGATCCTCCGTAATGATCCCATTCGAGATCAGAACCGTACCAAGACGTTCTTTCGTACCCTTCTGCAGTTCCAGTCCATGATTCAATTCTTCTTCTGAAATAATTCCGGCTGCCGTCAACAGCTCACCTAGTCTTTTATATGCCATTTCCCCCGCACTTTCTCATTATACTCTTTTCTTCGTTTCAATTATACCTAATAGTAACACAAAAAGCTTTAATATTCTATTAATTTCTTATATTTTGTCAATATTTTGTTGCTTAATCGACTATTGGTGACTGGGGGGACGGGTTCATAGTCACACCTGAGTGACTATGGTCGAGTAGGCGCACCCCTTGCGGTCGTGCGCCCCTCACAGAATCCGGACGTG
>JBJENH010000023.1:0-1149 GCA_051880095.1 Bariatricus sp.
ATAAAGGCATCACTCAGGGAGAGCGCTTCGTCCGGGCTCATTCCGCCCCGGATCGCTGCGCGGGAAACCAGTGTCGCCGAGACGATCAGGGTATTCTTCATCTGGCGCAACTGATCACCTGCTATGGTTCCGGCACGGACAGCGGGAGCGGAAGCAATCCATTCCTGTAAAGCGGCAGTATCTCCTTTGCGAACAAAATCCATAAGAAGCTGTTCCTGAGAAAGGGAATTATGGATTTCCTGTAAATCTCCCTGGGACAATTCTTCCATACGCTGGTTTGCCTATTGACGGTCCAGCAGCTCTTTCAGATTACTTTGTTCTGAATCATATATCGTAATGTCTTTCAACTCCAGTTTTTCACCGTTCATAATATAGTTGAGGGTACACAAAATCTGAAGAATACTCTCAAATGGCATGGGGACAAGATCTCTCATTCCATTTACAAAAGCTTCCACATCAATGGAAGGTACATCCGCGCGGAAGGCAAGCTCTTTGAATTCCTGTTCATTTGCGGCTACTTGGCGGGATGGACCGAGAACCAGCTTGATATTTCCGGAGTTTACGACACCATAATATTTGAAATGTGTGGTAATGAAGTATCCAACATGATCTTCAATTGCCATGACTTCGTCGTAATAGACGCATAGTGGATCTTTGGGCAGACGGACAAGATCATAATAATAGAGCAGTTCTTTATCTTTATAAATACGGATGGGAATGCCGGCAAGATTGCCCAGAGTCGTGCAAATATATTTCAGATCAAGATTTTCCATGGGACACCTCCTAAAGTTATTACAATTATACTGTTTTCGATACAATAATACAAGTTTGAAATGGCGTTTATATGATATTATCCAATTAGAAATTGTGATGTAGTGGACGATAAAAGGAGTAAAAAATGGATGTTCAAAAAATAATTTCAGAAATGACTTTGCAGGAGAAAATAGCATTTTGCACGGGAGCTGATTTCTGGCACACGAAAGCAATGCCTAAGTATGGGGTTCCCGAAATGATGATGTCAGACGGCCCCCACGGTTTACGCTGTCAGAAGGGGGACGCGGATATGATTGGTGTAAATCAGTCTCTTCCGGCAACGTGTTTTCCACCGGCAGTGACGGCGGGAGCGACATGGAATGAAGAACTTTATGC
>JBJENH010000023.1:1249-4433 GCA_051880095.1 Bariatricus sp.
GAACTCTGCGGGAAATCTATCTGACAGGATTTGAAATTGCTGTCAAAGAAGGAAAACCGAATACGGTGATGTGTGCGTATAACAAGATCAATGGAGTACACTGCAGTGACAGAAAGGAGCTTCTGACGGATATTCTCCGAAAAGAGTGGGGATTCGACGGTATGGTGATGACGGACTGGGGAGCTATGAATGACCGCATAGAAGGTTTTCGCGCCGGATGTGATCTGAATATGCCGGGTGGGTCCCGGTTTATGGAGCGTGCGGTACTGGATGCGGTAAAGAAGGGAAGTCTTGATGAAGGTGATATTGACCAGTCGGTAGAGCGGATTCTTTACTTGGTGAAAGAAGGACAGAAAGCAATCAAAGAGGCACCGAAGGTGGATTTGGATGCGCATCATGAACTTGCAAGGAAAATCGCGGAACAGGGTGCTGTTCTTCTGAAAAATGAGGACAAGATTTTACCACTTGGTTCTACGGATATTGTACTGATCGGGTATATGGCGGAGCATATGCGCTATCAGGGAACGGGCAGCAGTCATATTAATCCGACGAAACAGTTGAATTTAACAGAAACATTTCCCGATGTCCCATACGTTGCATGTTGCGACGCGGATGGAAATGTGACGGAGGAATCTTTGAAAGCGGCAAAGGAAGTGGCGGCAAAGCACGAAATTGCTGTGGTCGTTGCAGGACTTCCGGATGCTTATGAATCGGAGGCTTTTGACCGGGAGAATATGATGCTTCCTAAGGGGCATAATCAGATGATCGAAGAGGTGGCTTCTGTGAATAGCAATACAGTCATTGTTCTTCTTGGCGGGAGTGCCATGGAGATTCCGTGGGAAGAAAAAGTGAAAGCAATTCTGTACATGGGACTCCCCGGTCAGGCAGGAGGAGAGGCGGCATATAATCTGCTGACGGGAAAAGCAGTTCCGTCCGGAAAATTGACAGAGACCTGGCCGGTGTCCTATCAGGATGTGGCTTCAAGGGAGACGTTTGAAAAGAAAAATGTAGAGTATCGGGAAGGTATCTATGTGGGCTATCGCTATTATGACAAAGCGAATAAAGAAGTGCGCTATCCATTTGGATATGGACTTTCCTATACCACATTTGCCTACAGTGATATGAAGGTTCAAGAGCAGCAGGTGTCTGTTACAATCAAAAATACCGGAAAGATAGCCGGAGCGGAGGTCGTTCAGCTTTATATTGCTCCACCGGAAGAGGGAATTTTCAGACCGAAGAAAGAACTGAAAGGGTTTGCTCGCGTAGAATTACAGCCGGGCGAGGCAAAAAAAGTAAGCTTTACATTAGATGACAGAAGTTTTGCCATCTGGAATCAAGGGTGGAAGATTCTGGAAGGTGACTATACGGTGATGGTTGGCTCTTCAAGCAGAAATCTTTTACTTACGCAAACAGTGAAAGTGAGTGGGGAGAAGATTGAAACTCCCGCATGGCAAAAAGGAAGCTGGTATGAAAAGGCCAAAGGACTTCCGGGGCGTGAGGACTGGGAGAAACTGATGGGACATACCGTACCGCTGACAAAGGAGCCGAAAAAGGGTCAGTTTACGTTGGATAATACCTGTATGGAGATGAAAGACAGTTCTGTTGTCATGAAGATTCAGTATAAAGTAACGGAAAATATTATTGCAAAAAGTTATGACGGGAAAAAGGATATGTCAAATCCCTCTTATCGCATGACACTGATCTGTGCGGTGGACTGTCCGCTTCGTGCCGCAGTCATTAACAGCGGAGGCACGATGAGTGATTCTCTTGCAAATGGGCTGCTTCAGATGGCAAATGGTCATTATCTTAAGGGAATTGCAGCAATGCTGGGAAAATAATGATAGCAAGCTATATAAAATGAGGAGAAAATAACAATGAAGGATACAAAAAAGAATTGGCTTCCTGCAAGCCGGATCAGATCGGCAGATGTGACAAAAGGTGAGAAATGGCTGGGGTATTTGGTGGGACCGGCAGGAGCACTCTTGCTGAATGCAGTACTTGCATCTTATCTAAATGTCTATTATACGGATGTGCTGAAGCTTACAGGAGTCTGGGGCGGTGCATTTTTGATGGTATTTCCGATTCTGTCCAAAGTAATTGATGCAGTAACAAACATCGTAATGGGACAGCTGATCGACCGTACAAAGACTAAAGAAGGAAAAGCGCGTCCATGGATGCTTTTGTCGGCAGTGCTCTTGCCGATTACCGGAATACTCCTGTTTACGGTACCGAATGCTTCCGTGACGGTACAGGTTATCTGGGTTATGATATCCTACAATTTGTTCTATTCGCTGGCTTTTACGATTTACAACATGAGCCATACCCTTATGGTGCCATTATCTACGCGAAATACGACACAAAGAGGAGGATTATCCGTATTTAACAACATCGCCCAGGTTATGATTACCGGAATTATCGTAGCGATGCTGTTTCCGATGGTGGTTATGCCGATGCTTGGAGCAAATAAGAGTCTCTGGATTCTGATGATGAGTATTTTATCGATCCTGACTCTGCCACTGACTTTTCTGGAGTATTTGTTTACAAAAGAACGTGTTACCGAAGAAGAAGGGGAAGAAACCAGTGCGACAAAGCCAATCCGTGAACAGTTAAAAGCGGTTCTTCATGATAAATACTGGGTTCTAATCATTGTGTATTATATCGTCTATACATTAGGATGCTGCTTTAAAAATGTAGCACTTGTATATTATTGCAATTATGTATTAGGTACATATAACGATGGAGTTACGCAGATGATGGTGTCTGTGATCGGCGGTATTCCGATGGGAATTGGTATTTTTGCGGTATGGCCTTTGGCAAAGAAATTTGGCAAAAGAAATCTTACAATGTGGGGATTTGTACTTTATGCGATCGGCGGAGCGGTTTGCCTGATTTCGCCAAGGAATATGGTGATCGTACTGATTGGACAGTTTATTAAAAACATTGGTGGTCTGCCGTGTGCATATGTATTTATGGCATTATTTGCGGATGTATTGGATCATATTGAGTGGAAATATGATTTCCGATGCGATGGTTTGTCTACATCTATCTACACCATTATTGCAACCGTATGTGTGGGACTTGCCAGTGGTGTAATGAACTTTTGCCTGTCATTGTCAGGATATATGGCACCCGAATTTGTAGAAGCCACGGGAAAGACGATTGGGGCAATCCAGAATATGGCAAC
>JBJENH010000024.1:0-1432 GCA_051880095.1 Bariatricus sp.
TTATGAAACGGAGGAGTTTGAAGATGAGAAGATTTTTAAATAGTGATTTATTTATCTTGTTATGGGGAGCGTCAATTTTGATTTACTGGCCTGCAGGCGTGGTCTTATCAATACTGGGACTTGCCGGTAACTGGTATGAACGGAAGATAAAGAGAACGTATTTTCATAAAGCGCTGGAGCAGTTTTAAAAAAGCTGCTCCAGTGTTTTTACATATTCAGCAAGACCTTTACGGTCATCTTCATCAAAACGTCCGATGACGGGACTGTCGATATCAAGGACTCCAATCACCTTCCCGTTGGAATGAAGTGGAATCACGATTTCCGAATTAGAAGCGCAGTCACAGGCAATGTGTCCCGGAAATTCATGTACATTTTTTACGAGCATGATCTCATCGCGGGCAACAGCGGTGCCGCAGACCCCGTTCCCTACCTGGATTTTCACGCAGGCGGGTTTTCCGTGGAAGGGACCGAGTATCAGAAAATCCTCTGAAGAATCTGCAGCAGGATTCAGAAAACTGTTCATAAGGTAGAATCCGGCCCAGTTAATATCTGTTAAGGCAAGATTTAACAGCGCAGATGCATTAGCCAGGGCAGGAAGCCAGTGGGGATTCCCATCAATCAGCCCCAGCAGCTTGGTTTTTATAAGTGGATACAGATGTGATTTGTCTTCCGGATAAGTACTGGTATTTTCAAACATTAATCTATCTCCTTATTTTTGAAACATATTGGAAGCCTTCAGAACTTCCAGCAATTCTTTGATTTCATCGGGATCGATGACGAGAGCCATTCGAACGTAACCTTCGCCTTCGCTGCCGAATGCGCTGCCCGGGGTAACGATCAGTCCGGTGCGTTCCATCAGTTCCATGCAGAAATCCAATGAAGAAGCATAGCCTTCCGGGATTCGTCCCCACACGAACATAGTCCCCTGGCTGTCGGGTATGTTCCAGCCGATTTCACGGAGACCGCCGCAGAGGGCACGGTTTCTTTCTTCGTATTTCAGACGCTGCTCTTCGACGAAATCATCAGGACCGGTAAGTGCTGCAATTGCGGCATATTGTACCGGCAGGAAGATACCGTAGTCGATCTGGCTGCGCAGTATTTTGAACTTTTCAACGATTTTTTTATTACCGATCACGAAAGAGATTCTGGCGCCGGTCAGATTGTAGGATTTGGAAAGAGAATAGAATTCTACACCTACATCCTTTGCTCCTTCGAAGGACAAGAAAGAACGTCCCTGCTTACGGGTAAATATAATATCGGAATAAGCATTATCGTGAATGATGATAATGTTATTTTTCTTTGCAAAGGCAATCAATCGCTCATAGAATTCATCCGGGGCACAGACGCATACCGGATTCAGAGGATATGATACGATCATATATTTTGCCTGTTTCAAGATTTCTTCCGGTATATGTTCAAGATCCGGAAGGTA
>JBJENH010000024.1:1532-2715 GCA_051880095.1 Bariatricus sp.
GGATTCCCACAGGCATCCTGCATAGCTTTCATAATATGCGGCGCCGGTGAAAAATCGGGGGTACCTATTGAGAGGTTGTAAATCTTTCGGCCGCGTCGGATCAGTTCTTCTTTCTTTTCATTTAACATGGCAAAAATGCCGGTCTGGAACTGATTCACCATATCTGAAAATTGAAATTCCATTTTTTAGTACCTCCTGTTATCTTCTGAATAAGGTAATCTTAGCACTGAAAAGCAGCATTTGCAATAGCGGATCAATAGGGACGTGTATGGATTATCCCTGAAAATAATAGATTTTACTTCACAGTTCTGGGTGTGTCTGATAAAATATAATTAACAGATAATATCGGAGAAATGAGATAAATTTCAGAAAGAAGGGATAAAATGGAAGTAATTGTAAAGATGGTTCCGATGTTTGGAATACTGGCATTGCTGTTTGCGATGTATCTTGCAAGAAAGGTTGCCCGCCAGCAGGAAGGAACAGAGCGTATGAAAGAGATAGCGGGAGCAATCAGTGAAGGGGCTAAAGCATTTCTGATGGCAGAATACCGCATTCTTATTTTCTTTGTTGTCGTGCTGTTTGTCTTAATTGGTGTTGGAATCGGTAACTGGGTAACAGCGGTCTGCTTTGTTGTGGGAGCGCTCTTTTCTACAATGGCGGGGTATTGCGGAATGAGTGCAGCGACGAAGGCAAATGTCAGAACGGCAAATGCAGCCAGAGAAAGTGGAATGAACAAAGCGTTGTCAGTAGCTTTTTCCGGCGGCGCGGTAATGGGAATGTGTGTGGCAGGTTTTGGCGTTCTGGGAGTAAGTGCGATCTATCTGCTCACCAAAAACGTAGATGTACTGTCGGGATTCAGCCTGGGAGCGTCTTCCATCGCATTGTTCGCACGTGTGGGCGGAGGTATCTATACAAAAGCGGCAGATGTGGGCGCTGATCTTGTCGGAAAAGTCGAAGCCGGGATTCCTGAGGATGATCCGAGAAATCCGGCTGTCATTGCGGATAATGTCGGCGATAATGTCGGTGATATAGCCGGCATGGGGGCGGATCTGTTTGAATCCTACGTGGGCGCGCTGATTTCGGCGCTGACATTGGGAATCGTGTATTTTCAGGCAGAAGGAGCCATGTATCCGCTTATGATCTGCGGCTTTGGTCTGCTCGCCTCCATGTTCGGCACCTTTTT
>JBJENH010000024.1:2815-4283 GCA_051880095.1 Bariatricus sp.
GGGCTTTATGGAATCGCACTTGCGGCAGTTGGAATGCTCTCAACTACAGCGATCACCGTGGCGGTAGATGCGTACGGCCCGATCGCGGACAATGCAGGTGGTATTGCAGAGATGTCCGGATTGGATAAGTCAGTACGGAACATTACGGACAAACTGGACGCGGTCGGAAATACGACTGCGGCGATCGGAAAAGGATTTGCAATCGGCTCCGCGGCTTTGACTGCACTGGCACTTTTTATTTCCTATGCAGAGGCGGTTCAGCTGAAAAGTATCGATATCCTGAATTACAGGGTGATCATAGGACTTTTCATCGGAGGAATGCTTCCGTTTCTGTTTTCGGCGATGACGATGGAGTCTGTTTCAAAAGCGGCATATCAGATGATCGAAGAAGTACGGCGGCAGTTCAGGAGTATCCCGGGAATTATGGAAGGGACGGCAAAGCCTGACTATAAGTCCTGTGTTGCGATTTCCACGACGGCAGCCTTGAAAGAAATGCTGGTTCCGGGTATTATGGCAGTCCTGTCGCCGCTTGCAGTGGGAGTCTTACTTGGGCCGGAAGCGCTGGGCGGTTTGCTGACAGGTGCGCTGGTAACGGGCGTGCTGATGGCAATCTTTATGTCTAATGCGGGCGGTGCATGGGATAATGCGAAGAAGTATATTGAAAATGATCATCACGGCGGCAAAGGAAGCGAAGCCCATAAGGCTGCGGTAGTCGGAGACACGGTAGGGGATCCGTTTAAGGATACTTCAGGTCCTTCCATTAATATCCTGATTAAGTTGATGACGATCGTGTCTCTGGTATTTGCACCATTGTTCCTGAGAATCGGGGGATTAATTTAACAATTATGTGGAATGTAAAAATCCAGGCTTTCAGAACGAGGAGCCTGGATTATTTAAGAACCGGAAATTCCGGTTCGTTATTATCGAAGCGTTTTTAATGCCTGTGCCAGCTGATCCGGGCAGGATGTTGACTTCATTCCGCAGCGGATTCCATCCAGGCGGGAAATAGCTTCATCTACCGTCATGCCCTCTACCAGGCGTGCAATTCCCTGCAGGTTTCCGGAGCAGCCGTTTGTAAATGCAACATTGTGAATCCGTTTTTCATCATCGACTTCGATGTGAATCAACTTCGAACATACGCCATGCGGTTTGTAATCCATGTTATAGACCTCCTGATAATCTTTCTCTTACTGGATTATAGCAGAGTGAAGAAAAAAATGCTAGGTTTATACTGTTAAATTTGCTATAATACAACCATGTCAGAAAATCAGAAAGCGTGACAACAGAATTTGGAGGAAATAGAACATGATAGGCATTATCGGCGCAATGGAAGAAGAAGTTGCCCATTTAAAAGAGGCAATGCAGGTGGAGGAAACAGTAGAGCGTGCAGCAATGACGTTTGTTAAGGGAAAGCTGGACGGAAAGGATGTTGTTGTGGTGCGCAGCGGAATCGGGAAAGTGAATGCAG
>JBJENH010000024.1:4383-8229 GCA_051880095.1 Bariatricus sp.
CGAATGAGGAAGCGAATCCGGATATTCATACATTTACCGGAAGAGTGGTGAGCGGGGATCAGTTTGTGTCAGACGGAGCAGTGAAAGAACGGCTCATAGCACAGTTTCAGGCAAAGTGCACGGAGATGGAAGGTGCAGCGATTGCACAGGCAGCTTATCTCAATAAAATTTCGTGTGTCATTATTCGGGCTATTTCGGACAAAGCTGACAACAGTTCGACGATGGATTATGCTGCATTTGAGAAGCAGGCGATCACCCATACAGTAAGGCTTGTACGGAATTTGATGGGGAAAATATAACAGACGGAAGAGCAGATTCTGACATCACAGCATTACGGAATGTCGGAATTTGAAGAACGATTATAGAGTCCAATTTCTTAGATTTACGCTATAATGGTGGCAAATCAAAGAAGGAGGACTCTTTTATGTTAGAGAGGATCGTAACACAGCAAGTGTTTTTCTACTTTGTCGGCGCTGTGATTGCCATTGGAGTTCTTGCAAAGATTATCGCCGGCATTTCGTTAAAACGCCTGGTTAAGGCGGCAAGCAACATGGGAAAGAGTAATCATGCATTGATGAAGCTTGTGAGAGCAAAATTTGAACATGCATGTATGATCAGTGATAAAGTGCAGAATGTGCGGGCGTTTGTGGACAAGTATGTTTATGAGTACAAAGTGCTTGGACTTAGACTGCATTCATGGCGTCAGCTTGAGAGAACAGCAATCTGGCTCTGTGGTCTACTTAGTCTTGCCGGTGCAGGGATGGTATATTATGTGAAAGGACCTGATACAATCATGTATCAGTACATGATTCTTGGCTCTGTTGGTATGCTTGCGTTATTCCTGCTCCATATCACTTCAGATGAACGCTATCAGCTTGAAGCGGCAAAAACTTACATGGTGGATTTTTTGGAAAATACATATGCACACCGTTATACAAAAGGTCCCAGGAAAGAATTTCAGGTTACCGTACAGCGTACCATGGAGGAACTGGAAAATGTTCCGCCTCAAAGAGAACCGATTTCAGATCCGGGAATTATGCCCGGGCAGGCGCCGAGGCAGCCTGTCCCCGGAGGAGAACCGCGTCCACAGCCTGTGCCCGTAGTTGAGCCGCAGACAACGCCATACGTCGCACCACAGCCGCAGCAGGTTCCGGTGACAGAGCCTCAGGCATATACAATGACCGGGCAGCAGTCACCGAATGTGTCAGAAGAAACTGCGGAAAAGGGAAAGAAAGGGAAATCACCGTTTGGACACGGTTTAAAGAAGAAGAAGGAAAAAGCAGAGACGGTGGCGGCTTCAGGAAATGCCTATGTGGCGGAGAACTATCCACAGCCGGGAACGCAAAATACAAGGTATGATTATGAACAGTATGGAATGCAGAGCATGAGGAGAGAATATGTGCCGGAGCAGGAGCGGGGATACGCCAAAGCGCCGGTGCCAAATGAAACGGGAGAGATGGAGAAGGAGGCGAGAATTCGGGAAATCCTGGAAGAATTCCTCGCTTAATATCAGATAGAAAAAAGAGCTGATTGTTTCATAAAAAACAATCAGCTCTTTTTGTGTAAACTCAAACATACTTCAAGTATCATAAAGATTCGTCACTATAGCCGAATCTGCATAACATCAACTTCAAGTTCCCATAAAAACTTATCCAGATCTTTATAGGATAGAAAAACAGTTGCCGTATTCTCAAGCGGATGAATGCCGAGGCTCTTGCATTTGGTCAGGTCACGGTCGATAAAGAATTCGACTGCATGGTCGGTATCGTTGATGAGTCCGAACGGAGTAACACTTCCCTGTTTCAGCCCCAGATATTTTTCAAGGCGTTCTTCGGAGGCAAAGCTAAGTCCGCTGGTGCCAAGCTGTCTGGCAAGAGATTTTAAATCGACTTTCTTCGCTTCGTCACAAGTTACCAGGAAATGCCGCTTGCCCTTGGAATCCCTGAGGAACAGGTTCTTGCACAGGGTCCCCTTTGCAGGAAGGCCAAGGCGGTCCATATCTTCCATTGTATAAACGGGTTCATGTTCGACAACTTCATACTTAATATTCAATTTTTTTAACATATCATAAATGCGCTGCTTTTGATCTCCCATTGCCATGTCTCCTTTGCATTTTATTTCCTATCATTATAGGCGAAAGCGTCTGGAATGTAAAGATTTGAAATGGCGGATTGGGATCCTAAGACACACAAAAATCACAATTCTCACGCAAAACTTTCACAGTTATTCCTTATACTGGCTCTTATGCAATCAGAAAAATCCGGTGGTATCCGGGCAGTTTGAAGCATAAGCTGAGAAAGACATAAAAAGCTAGGAGGGAACGTGTTGATTGAAGTAAGGAATCTTGTAAAGAGATATGGGACACACCTGGCTGTGGACCATTTGAGTTTTACAGTGGAGAAGGGGCAGATATACGGATTTCTGGGACCAAATGGTGCCGGGAAATCGACAACGATGAACATTATGACAGGATATCTGGGGGCAACCGAAGGGGAAGTCCTGATCAACGGGCATAATATTCTGGAAGAACCGGAAGAGGCAAAGCGATGCATTGGATACCTTCCGGAAATGCCGCCGCTCTACCTGGAGATGCGGGTTCGGGAGTATCTGGATTTTGCGGCTGAATTGAAAAAGATACCGAAGAAAGAGCGAAAAAGTGCAGTGGAACGGGCGATGAAGATGGTGAAACTCACAGATGTAGAGAACCGTCTGATCAAGAACCTGTCAAAAGGATATAAGCAGAGAGTCGGTTTGGCACAGGCAATTCTGGGATTCCCGGAGATTATTATTCTGGACGAACCGACGGTTGGACTGGATCCGAAGCAGATCATTGAAATCCGCGAACTGATCCGTGAGCTGGCAAAGAAGCATACCGTTATATTAAGTTCCCATATTCTGGCTGAGATTCAGGAAGTCTGTGATTATATCATGATCATCTCCGGAGGAAAGCTTGTGGCGAGCGATACACCGGAAAATCTGGAGAAACTTCTTGAAGGGCAGCAGTCGGTTGAAATTCTTGCGAAAGGAACGGAAGATAAGGTAAGAAAGATCCTGAAGTCGATTCCTGAAGTGAAACATGCAGATGTAAAACCGGGAGAAGAAAGCGGAACGACAAAGGCAAGTATTATTCCTACAGGAAATCAGGATATCCGTGAGAATGTGTTCCGCGCATTTGCCGGTGCCGACTGTCCGCTCCTGATGCTATATCACAGCAGGACAACACTGGAAGATGTTTTCCTTGAATTGACTCAAAAAGAGACGGCCGCTGCAAAACAGGTTGCACCAAAGACAGAGGAAGACGACATTTGGGATGAAGATGACATGTGGGATGATGAAGAACTGTATGAAGGAGAGGGGGAATCGGGCGATGATGGCGATTTATAAAAGAGAACTAAAATCCTATTTCCAATCCATGACAGGATATGTTCTTACCGCATTCATGGTCGTGTTTACCGGGATTTATTTTATGGCATATAACCTGAATTCAGGGTATCCGTATTTTTCATATGTACTGGTGAGTATTAATTATATATTGATTATCATTGTACCGCTTTTGACTATGCGTTCTTTTGCGGAGGAAAGAAAGAGCAGAACAGATCAGATGCTTCTGTCTGCACCGGTGAGTCTGGCAGAAGTAGTACTGGGGAAATATCTGGCGATGATTACCGTATTTGCAGTACCATGCGTAATATTCTGCACATTTCCGTTGATTATCAAAAGCTTTGGGACGGCCTATCTGAAAGTGGATTATTTATCAATTTTAATGTTTTTCCTGATGGGATGTGTATACATATCAATCGGAATGTTCCTTTCATCCCTCACAGAGAGCCAGATCATTGCGGCTGT
>JBJENH010000024.1:8329-25861 GCA_051880095.1 Bariatricus sp.
TATCAATCGGAATGTTCCTTTCATCCCTCACAGAGAGCCAGATCATTGCGGCTGTCACGACATTTGGCGCATTACTTCTTGTGTATCTGTGGGAAGGACTGACTCAGTTTCTGCCGACATCCACGACCAGCGGCATGATCGGGATGGTGATCCTTCTGACAATCGTGGCGGCGATTATTTATCAGATGACGAAAAACTGGATGATTTCCGGTATTGTAGAAGTGATCGGTGTAGCTGCCGTCGTGATCCTCAGTTTTGTAAAGGAGGAGCTGTTTGAGAATCTTCTGGTCAATCTGATGGAAAAACTGTATATTACGGAAGTGTTTGAAAATATAGCGGTAAATCGTTTGTTTGATGTAAGTGGTCTTGTGATGTATCTGACGGTGATTGCAGTGTTTGTTTTTCTTACAATGCAGTCGATTCAGAAAAGACGCTGGAGTTAGGAGGGGTAAGACATGGAAAAGATCAAGAAAATGTTCAAGAGTGTATCCTCCAAAAATGGTACTTATAGTGTAGGACTTACAGCGCTGGTTCTTGTGATTGCAGTGCTGGTTAATCTTGTTGCAGGTCAGCTTCCGGAAAGCATGAGGAGCATCGATATCAGCGATAACAGAATCTATGAGATCAGTGAGGTTTCAGAAGAAATCCTGGATGAATTGGATAAAGAGGTGAAGCTGACAGTCGTAGCAGATTTGGATTCTGTCGATCAAAGGATTGAGACCTTTGTTAAGAAATATGCGGCTTTATCGAAGAAGGTCGATCTGGAATGGATCGATAGTGTACAGCATCCTTCTGCTCTGCAGACGTATAATACAGAAGGCGACATTATCAACGTAGAGTGCGAAGAAACAGGAAAGAGCACGCAGATTGCGTTTGACGATATTATCAAATATGATGAATACACATATTATATGTCCGGACAGTTGAGTGAGACGGAATTCGACGGGGAAGGTCAGCTTACAAGCGCGATCGGATATGTGACCAGTACCGAGACTAAGAAAATCTATCGCACCAGCGGGCACGGAGAGGCGACATTTTCCACATCGGTAAATGAACTGTTTTCCAAGAACAATCTGGAGACATCCGAGATCAATCTGAGTATGAATGCGCAGATTCCGGACGACTGTGATCTTCTGTTCCTCTATGCCCCATCCTCTGACATTACAGATGATGAGAAGGCACTGATCGAGAGTTATCTTGCAGACGGAGGCAAGGTGTATCTGATTCTGAGTACGGACGAGATCGATCTTCCGAATCTGGAAGCGATTATGGCAGATTACGGGCTGGAGCGTGCGGATGGTTATATTGCTGATATGCAGAGATGTTATCAGAATAATTATTATGCGATCTTCCCACAGCTTATTTTGACCGGTGATCTGGGGCAGGGGATTAAAAATGAGATGGTTCTGCTCTTAAATTCGCATGGACTGGAAAGACTGGATACAGAAGACGACACACTGACGGTGTCATCATTTATGGAGACATCAACGCAAAGCTATGCGGTGCGGGAAGATGGAGAGACGGAAGGCCAGTACATTCTCGGAGCAGTTGCGAAGAAAATCTGCGAAACCGGGGATGAAGATACGGATGAAAATGAAGATAAGGACGATACCGGTTCCGAAGACGCAGAAGAATCGGAAGTTTCCCAGTTAACAGTCGTCGCTTCGGATTCACTGATCAGTGCGGATATTACAGACCAGCTCACAACACTGGATAACCTGACACTGTTTGTGAATTCTGTCATGAACAATTTTGATGATGTGGAAAATGTTGCAATTGAAGCAAAGAGCCTGAGCGTAGAGCAGAATACACCGGTTCATGCAGGGACAATCAGTCTGGTAATCATATTTGTGATTCCGCTGGCAATTCTTGTGATCGGATTTGTAACATGGATGCGCAGAAGAAAATCATAGGGGGATCGTGTATGAAGAAAAAGCAGAAAACATTTGCGATTCTTGTAGGAGTGATTGTAGCGCTGTTGCTTGCATTCTTTGGAATGAAACATGTCAATCATGTGAAGGAGGAGAAGGCAGAACAGGAGAAAGAAGCGGAAAAGATCCGGGTTCTGGAGACGGACAGTCTGAATGAGATAGCATATGAAGATGCAGACGGAAACAGCATGGCATTCAGGAAGGAAGACGGAGTATGGAAGCTCAGTGAAGATCTGGTGATCGAGCTTCAGGAGGATGTGATGCTGGAGATGGAAGAAGCTTTTTCGGACATTCAGGCGAACAAAGAGATCAACTCGCCAGATGAACTTTCGGATTATGGGTTCGATGCGGTGACATACCGCCTTTCCGTCACAGAAGAAGATGGAACAGAACATGAGTATCTGTTTGGAAATACAACAGGGGAGCAGATTTATTTTATGGAGGAGAACGGAGAAAACGTCTACACGGTTTCCTCGGAGCTGACTTCTCAGATGTTGTGGAGCCTGACTGATATTGCCGAAAAAGACAGCTTCATTCAGATTATTGCAGATCATTTTGTCAAAGAAGTGATCATGGCACCGGATGGGACACAGACGGTGTATGAAGCAGTGGAAGAAACAGAAGATTCGGAAGATGAGACAGACGAGTCAGATGATGCAGAAGAAAACAATCCGGCTGAGAAAGTTGCAAACGGAATTGCCGGAATGTATTTTACCGATTGTGTCGATTATCATGTGACAGATGAGACAAAAGCCGGATATGGTCTGGATGAGGCATCCAGAACAAAGGTGGAAGTGACCTACAAAGACTCGCAGGACGGAGAAAAAGAAAAGACAGTGATCTTCTATGTAGGGAAAGAAGACGAGGACGGAACATACTATTATGTTCAGTTGGATGGCTCCATACGGGTAAATCGGGTTCTTGCTGATAGCATTGAAGCCATTCTTCCCGAATAGAAATTTATATCGTTTGTTGTAATTCTATTTTAAAACCGCTATACTAAGAACTGAACTTGGTATAGCGGTTTCGTGCGTTATAGAATGAAATGTCGGCAGAATGCGCAAAAGCTGTTCTGCCGGAAATGTGGAGGATCAGATGAAACGATTATATGACAGACTGGAAGAATACGCCCGGCAGGACTATTATGGATTTCATATGCCCGGGCATAAGAGGAATACAGAACTTCTGGGACTGAATCTGCCGTATGCGATTGATATTACCGAGATAGATGGATTTGATGATTTGCACCATGCCGATGGAATCTTGAAGGAAGCACAGGAAAGAGCGGCATCCGTATTCGGGGCAGATGAGACACATTTTCTGGTAAATGGAAGTACAGTAGGAATTCTGAGTGGAATTCTGGGATGCACAAAGAAGGGAGACAAGATCCTGGTGGCACGCCATTGTCACAAGTCGGTTCATCATGCAATCTATTTAAATGAACTGAGACCGAGATACCTCTATCCGGATTTTGACGGTGAAAAACACTGGAATGGAGAAATCCGCGCGGAAGATGTCGGAAAAGCACTTGAAGAAGAGCCAGACATCCGGGCGGTCGTTGTGGTCTCTCCGAATTATGATGGGGTGGTTTCAGACATCAGGGAGATTGCCCGGATCGTGCACGAAAAGGGGATTCCTTTGATCGTGGATGAGGCGCATGGAGCGCATTTTGGATTTCACCCATATTTCCCGGAGCGGTCGAATGGACTGGGAGCCGATGTGGTGATCCAGAGTCTTCATAAGACTCTGCCATCCTTGACCCAGACAGCACTTCTTCATATTAACGGACCGATTGCGAATAGGGAACGGATACGGCGTTATCTGGATATGCTGCAGAGCAGCAGCCCTTCTTATGTCTTCATGGCGAGCATGGATGCCTGCATTGATTTTGCAGCAGGGGAGAAAGGGAAAAGAGCATTTCATATTTATGCTGAACGCCTTGCGGAAACCAGAAATAAACTTGCCGCTTTGCGCTTTCTGAGACTTCTGGAATCCGAGCATTATGATCCGTCCAAAATTGTAATTTCGGTTTCAAAATCGAATCTGACGAGCCATGAGTTATATGAGAAACTTTTGCATGATTATCATTTGCAGATGGAAATGGTGGCAGGGACGTATCTGATCGCTATGACATCAGTCGCCGATACGAAGGAAGGCCTGGATCGTCTGGTGCAGGCACTCTTAGAGATTGACGGGGAACTGGAAGAGCCGAAGCAGTGTGTAGAGATTTCCGGTGAGCTCCCGCGTCAGGAGCAGGTATTTACACCATTCGAGATCGCTGAAAAGAACGAACGGGGGCTGGGAGAAAGTATTTCCTGGAGACAGAGTGAAGGAAGAATCTCTATGGAATATGCGTATCTATATCCGCCGGGAAGCCCGGTCATCGTGCCGGGAGAGCGAATCAGCAGGGCGGCGGTGGAGCTGCTTGCATTTTATGAAGAACAGAAATTTCAGATAGCAGGAATTCAGGAAAAAGGAAGAATCAGGGTGCTGAAAAATGAGTAATATATATTATCTGATGGGAAAAAGTTCATCCGGAAAGGATACGATTTACAAGAGAATCAAAGAATTGCATCCGGAACTGAAAACGGTCACGATTTACACGACCCGCCCGATCCGCGAGGGGGAGAAGAATGGGGAAGAATATTATTTCGTAAACGAAGAAAGACTCCGGCAGCTGCAGGATGCAGGAAAAGTGATCGAGCTCCGCACCTATGACACCGTTCATGGTCCCTGGAACTATTTTACTGTGGATGACGGACAGTTTGATCAGGAAACGGCAGATTATCTTATGATCGGAACATTGGAATCCTATCGGAAGATGAGAGAATATTTTGGCGAAGAAAAAGTGGCGCCACTTTATATTGAAGTGGAGGACGGGGAACGCCTGATGCGTGCACTTACCAGAGAGAGAATGCAGACAGAACCGAAATATGCGGAAATGTGCAGACGATTTCTTGCGGATACCGAGGATTTCTCGGAAGAGAATTTGAGGTCGGCAGGAATTACCGAACGGTATGAGAATCGGGAGCTTGAAGAAACGTTAAGAAAAATTTCAGAAAGAATTCAGCAGAAAACGGGCGAATTAGGCTAGGTATTCCGCTGAAATTATGGTACAATAACAGGTAGTTACGGGAATTTATACATTAAAGAAGGTGAAGCTATGTCAGGTTTTAAAGATGTCGTTGGACATACTGAGATAATTGAATATATGAAAAATGCGGTAAAGCAGGATAAAGTGTCTCATGCTTATATTCTGAATGGGGCGCGGGGCTCAGGAAAGAAGCTTCTGGCGAAGCTGTTTGCCCAGGAACTTCAGTGCGAGAATAATGGAGATGAGCCGTGTAATAAATGTCATTCCTGCCGTCAGGCCATGAGCGGAAATCATCCGGATATCATCCGAGTGACCCATGAGAAACCGAATTCCATCAGTGTTGATGAGATCCGTGTACAGATCAATGAAGACATTCAGGTGAAGCCATACAATGGGAAATATAAGATCTATATCGTACCGGACGCAGATCTGATGACGGTACAGGCGCAGAATGCATTGTTGAAGACGATCGAGGAGCCGCCGTCTTATGCGGTGATCTTCCTGCTTACAGAGAATGCAGACAGTCTGCTCCCGACGATCTGTTCCAGATGTGTTATGCTGAAGCTTCGCAACATCAAGGATAAACTGGTGAAAAAGTATCTTATGGAGACTCTGGAGATCCCGGATTACAAAGCGGATGTCTGCACCGCATTTGCACAGGGGAATGTGGGAAGAGCCATTATGTTGGCGAACTCGGAACATTTTAATGAGATCAAGGAAGAAGCAATCCAGCTTCTGAAGAACATTGATACGATGGAAGTCAGCGATCTGGTCGAGGCGGTTAAGAGGATTACCGCGTATAAGATCGAGATCAATGACTATCTGGATATCCTGATGATCTGGTATCGGGATGTCCTGATCTACAAAGCAACGAAGAATATAGACAGAGTGATTTTTGGCGAACAGCTTGATTATATCAAGGAACGCGCGAAGAAAAGCTCCTATGAAGGGATAGAAACGATTTTGACTGCGCTGGAGAAGGCAAAGGCCCGTCTGAAAGCGAATGTGAATTTTGACCTGGTAATGGAGCTTCTGTTATTGACGATAAAGGAGAATTAGCCGATGACAAAAGTAATAGGAGTCCGTTTCAGGACTGCAGGGAAAATTTATTTTTTTGCTCCGGGAAAGCTGGAGATCCAGCGAGGTGATCAGGTGATCGTGGAGACGGCACGGGGAGTGGAATTCGGAAATGTCGTGATGGGACCGAAGGAGATTCCTGATGAGGAGATCACCCAGCCGCTCAAGACAGTGATCCGCGTTGCCACCGATGAAGACCGAAGAACTGAAGAGAAGAATCGGAAAAAAGAAAAAGAAGCATTCAACATCTGTCTTGAGAAGATTCAGAAGCATGGACTGGAAATGAAGCTGATCGATGCGGAGTATACATTTGATAATAATAAAGTGCTGTTCTATTTTACGGCTGACGGAAGGATCGACTTCCGTGAACTGGTCAAGGATCTGGCGGCGGTATTCCGTACGAGGATTGAGTTAAGGCAGATCGGTGTCCGTGATGAGACGAAGATCCGCGGAGGAATCGGAATCTGCGGGCGCGAGCTCTGCTGTCACACTTACCTGTCTGAGTTTGCACCGGTGTCGATCAAGATGGCGAAAGAACAGAATCTGTCTTTGAATCCGTCAAAGATTTCTGGGGTATGCGGCAGGCTGATGTGCTGTCTGACGAATGAGGAAGAGACATATGAAGAACTGAACAGCCGCCTTCCGGCTGTGGGAGATACCGTGACGACCAGTGACGGCCTTCGGGGCGAGGTACACTCATTGAGTGTCTTAAGACAGCAGGTGAAAGTGATCGTAAATCTGGATAACGACGAGAAAGAGATCCGGGATTATAAGGTCAGTGAACTGAAATTCCGGCCGAGAAAGCGTAAGAATGATGTGAAGCTGACGAAACAGGAGATGAAAGAGCTTGCAGCTCTGGAAAAGGGTGAAGGAGCGTCAAAGTTAGATGACAACTAATCTGAAACAGGGGGAAAGGCTCGACGATTTACAGTTAAAAGGATATGAGATCATACAGCATCCGGGAAGGTTCTGCTTCGGGATGGATGCGGTTCTTCTCAGTGCATTTGCAAAGATAAAAGCGGGAGAATGTGTTCTTGATCTTGGGACAGGAACGGGAATTCTCCCGATTCTTTTCGCCGCAAAAACGGCAGGGCAGCATTTTGCCGGACTGGAGATTCAGGAGGAGAGTGCGGATATGGCGAGAAGAAGTGTACAGCACAATCACCTGGAAGAACGAGTGGAAATCGTGACCGGTGATATTAAGGAAGCATCGATGATCTTCGGGCCTTCATCGATGGATGTGGTGAGTACAAATCCACCGTATATGATCGGCGGACACGGACTGGCGAATCCGAAAAGCGAGAAAGCGATCGCACGCCATGAGGTGCTGTGCACGCTGGATGATATTATCCGGGAAAGTACAAAAGTATTAAAGCCGGGCGGACGATTTTACATGGTTCACAGACCGTTTCGGCTTGCTGAGATTCTGTCCAAAATGACAGAAACGGGACTGGAACCCAAAAGGATGCGTCTGGTATATCCTTACATAGATAAGGAACCGAATATGGTCTTGATCGAAGGAATCCGGGGAGCAAGGCCAAGGATGACAATAGAACCGCCTCTGATCGTATACGAAAAAGATGGAACATATACACAGGAAGTACTGGAACACTATGGAATGGATGGTTTGGGAAATGACGGCAGGTAACGGAAAGGAGAGCGTATGGCGGGAACATTATATTTGTGTGCGACACCTATCGGGAATCTGGAAGATATGACGTTCCGGGTGATCCGGACACTGAAGGAAGTGGATCTGATTGCAGCAGAAGATACAAGAAACAGTATCAAGCTGCTGAATCATTTTGAGATTAAAACACCGATGACCAGTTACCATGAATACAATAAAATAGAAAAAGGGCAAAAGCTCGTAGAGAAGCTGTTGGAAGGACAGAATATAGCACTGATCACGGACGCAGGTACGCCGGGGATTTCTGATCCGGGAGAAGAACTGGTGAAGATGTGCTATGAAGCCGGGATTACGGTGACTTCACTTCCGGGGGCGGCCGCATGTATTACGGCGCTTACAATATCCGGACTGTCAACCAGAAGATTTGCTTTTGAAGCATTTCTGCCATCTGACAAAAAAGAGCGTCAGGAAGTTCTGGCGGAACTGGCAGAAGAAACCAGAACCATGATCATTTACGAGGCACCGCACCGTCTGGTAAAGACCTTGAAGGAGCTGGGACAAGTTCTGGGAGAAGAGCGCCGTCTGACTGTCTGCAGAGAACTTACGAAGAAGCACGAAACAGCATTTTCCACAACATTTGCCGAAGCAATCTCTTATTATGAAGAAAATGAACCTAAGGGAGAGTGCGTGCTGGTTGCAGAGGGAAAAAGCCGTGAAATGATACGGCGTGAAGAACAGGGGAAATGGGAGCAGATGAGTATTCCGGAGCATATGGAGTATTATCTGAACCAGGGCATTGAGAAAAAAGAGGCTATGAAATGCGTCGCAAAGGACAGAGGGATCGGCAAACGCGACGTATATAAGGCACTCCTGTAGTTTCGTCAATTTGTACACCTTGTTTGTAAAACTTTGTTCAACCCGAACATAGACCTGAATCGAATTTTTTACTATACTAAATGACAGATAGAGAAAACGGCTGAGCCGTAATAAAAAGTAATCAAAACATTTTAGGAGGAAAGAACCAATGGCAAGTTTATCATTGAAACATATCAACAAAACATATCCAAACGGATTTGAAGCAGTTAAGGATTTCAACCTTGAAATCGAAGATAAAGAATTTATCATCTTTGTAGGACCATCAGGATGTGGAAAATCTACAACACTTCGTATGGTTGCAGGTCTTGAAGACATCACAAGCGGTGAATTAAAGATTGGCGATAAAGTAGTTAACGATGTAGAACCGAAAGACAGAGATATCGCGATGGTATTCCAGAACTACGCTCTGTATCCGCATATGACCGTATATGATAACATGGCATTTGGTCTTAAATTAAGAAAAGTTCCGAAACCGGAAATTGATAAAATGGTTCGTGAAGCAGCAAGAATCCTTGACCTGGAAAGCCTGCTTGATCGTAAACCGAAAGCATTGTCAGGTGGACAGAGACAGCGTGTTGCTATGGGACGTGCTATCGTTCGTAACCCGAAAGTATTCCTTATGGATGAGCCTCTTTCAAACCTGGATGCTAAGCTTCGTGGACAGATGCGTATTGAGATCTCTAAATTACATCAGAGATTAGGTACAACCATCATCTACGTAACACATGACCAGACAGAAGCTATGACACTGGGAACCAGAATCGTAGTTATGAACGCCGGTGTTGTTCAGCAGGTAGATACTCCACAGGTATTATACGATACCCCGTGCAACCTGTTCGTAGCAGGATTCATCGGATCTCCGCAGATGAACTTCGTAGATGCTGTATGTAAAGTAAAAGGTGACAAAGTATACCTTCAGGCTGGTCCTTCTGATATCGAACTTCCGGCTGCAAAAGCTAAAAAGCTTATCGACGGCGGATATAACGGAAAGACAGTTGTTCTTGGTATTCGTCCGGAAGATGTACATGATGAGCCTGAATTTATCGCAAAATCTCAGAACACTCTGATCGAAGCTACGATCCGTGTATACGAAATGCTTGGTGCAGAAGTTTACTTACACTTCGATTACGAAGGAGCAAGCATGACTGCAAGAGTTGATCCTAGAACAACAGCAAGAACAGGCGATACTGTTAAATTTGCATTAGATGCTGACAAGATTCATGTATTCGACAAAGAAACAGAAAAGACAATCACAAACTAAGAATGTGTAATCCGCAAGAGACATATCCCATATGAGATATGTCTCTTGTTTTTGTATTTCAAATTTCTGAAAATCATTGACAAAATCATTGATTCTGCTTATTATAACTTATAAGTAAAAGGGAGTAACCTACGTTTATATTGAATGCGTTTGCGGTATCGTCAGTACGATGAAAACCATCCGGTATCGTGAGAAAACGGTGAGACTTTTATTGCAGGAAGAAGTATGCAATGAAAGTCTTTTCTTTTTGCATAGTGTCTTCTGAATTGTAAATACTTGGAAGTAGGAGGAAAATGCGATGAAAGAGATTTACCAGTTAACAGCTGCCGAGGTGCAGGAAAGAGTGAACAGCCATCAGGACGGACTTTCAAAAACAGAAGTGGAAAAGAGCCGCGAGAAAACAGGATGGAATGAACTGACAGAAGGAAAGAAAAAGAGTGTTCCGCAAATATTTCTGGAACAATACAAAGATTTTCTTGTCATTATACTGATCGTATCTGCGATTATATCCGGAATTCTGGGAGATATGGAGAGCGCGATTGTAATTCTGGTGGTCATTACGATCAATGCGATTCTCGGAACAGTACAGACGTTAAAAGCAGAACAGTCCCTGCAAAGCCTGAAGAAACTATCAGGTCCGGAAGCGAAGGTTATGCGAGACGGTACGGTCACGCCGATTCCGGTACGGGAACTCGTCGTGGGAGATCTTGTGATGCTGGAAGCAGGGGATTATGTCCCGGCCGATGGAAGAATTCTGGAAAATGCAAGCCTTAAGATTGATGAAAGTGCACTCACTGGAGAGAGTCTTGGAGTGGAGAAGCAGGAGGATGTCATTGAAAGAGAAGTTCCGCTGGGAGATCGGACCAATATGGTATTTTCGGGAAGTTATGTCACATACGGGCGTGGAAGCTTTGTGGTGACGGATGTGGGCATGCAGACAGAAGTCGGGAAAATTGCCGGTTTGTTGAAAAATGCATCCGAGAAAAAGACGCCGCTTCAAGTGAATCTGGATCAGTTCGGCCAGAAGCTGTCTATTATTATTTTAGTGTTCTGTGCCATCTTATTTGGAATCAGCGTTTTGCGAGGAGAGGATATCGGAAATGCATTTCTATTTGCTGTAGCGCTTGCGGTTGCAGCTATTCCCGAAGCACTCAGTTCTATTGTAACGATTGTGCTTTCTTTCGGAACACAGAAAATGGCTAAAGAGCATGCAATTATCCGTAAACTTCAGGCAGTCGAAGGACTGGGCAGTGTATCCGTGATCTGTTCCGATAAAACAGGAACTTTGACACAGAATAAAATGACCGTGGAAGATTATTATGTGGATGACAGAAGAATCCGTGCTGCGGATGTGGATCTGGATGACCCGCTGCAGAGACAGCTTTTGCGGTACAGCATTCTGTGCAACGATTCGACAAATGAAGACGGAATTGAGATTGGTGATCCCACAGAGACAGCACTTATTAATATGGGAAGCGCACTGGGAATCGAGGCGGCCAAAGAGAGAGCAGAGTACCCGAGACTGTCGGAAATTCCTTTTGACAGTGACAGAAAATTGATGTCTACTTTGCATTTGATGGAAAATCAGCAGGGAGAGCACGTGTACCGTATGACCGTGAAAGGTGCTGTGGACGTAATCCTGAACCGTGCTATCCGGATCCAGACGGCAGACGGTGTCCGGGAAATAAGTGCCAAGGACATAGAAAAGATTGAAAAACAGAATCAGGATTTCTCCGGAGAGGGACTCCGGGTTCTGGGATTTGCATACCGGGACATTCCGTTAAAGGACGGAGGTAAGTCAGACGAAAGCATTGCGAAAGAACAGGCGCCGGTATTACAAATGGAAGATGAAGAGAATCTGGTATTTCTGGGAATGATCGCGATGATGGATCCGCCCAGAGAAGAATCCATGGAAGCAGTCGCAGAATGTATCAAAGCAGGGATCCGGCCGGTCATGATCACCGGGGATCATAAGATTACTGCAGCGGCAATTGCAAAACGTATCGGCATATTAAAGGATTTTTCGGAAGCGTGTGAAGGAGCACAGATTGATGGAATGACGGATGAAGAACTGAGAGAATTTGTTCCTCGGATCTCAGTTTACGCCCGCGTTTCACCGGAGCACAAGATCCGGATCGTCCGCGCCTGGCAGGAACGAGGCAATATTGTTGCCATGACCGGTGACGGAGTCAATGACGCACCGGCTCTGAAACAGGCGGACATCGGTGTGGCGATGGGGATTACCGGAACAGAAGTATCCAAAGATGCGGCGGCGATGGTGTTAACGGATGATAATTTCGCCACCATTGTAAAAGCGGTGGAAAATGGACGGAATGTCTATCGAAACATTAAGAATTCAATCCAGTTCCTCCTGTCCGGCAATTTCGGGGCGATCCTCACCGTACTATTTGCTTCGCTGGCAGCGCTTCCGGTTCCGTTTGAACCGGTTCATCTTCTCTTTATCAACCTGCTGACTGACAGTCTTCCTGCAATCGCACTGGGACTGGAACCTCACAGCAGAGACGTGATGGAAGAAAAACCCCGTCCGATGAATGAATCCATACTGACGAAATCATTTTTGAGTAAAATCGGGCTGGAGGGTCTGGTGATCGGAGTGATGACAACCATCGGTTTCCTGTTGGGATACCGTCAGGGCGGTGCTGCACTCGGAAGCACCTTCGCATTTGGAACATTGTGTCTCTCGAGGCTCGTTCATGGTTTCAACTGCAAATCAGATGATATGATTATGTTCAGCAAAAAACTATTTAATAATAAATACCTGATTGGTGCATTTGGAATCGGATTTGTTTTAATTACAGCAGTTTTGATGATACCGGGACTTCACCATGTGTTCAAAGTAGTGACGCTGGATGGCGGGCAGTTCCTTACCGTCTGCGGACTGGCTCTTTTGAATCTTCCGGTGATACAATTGCTCAAGGCAGTGAGAAATGGCTGGAGAAGACCGAAGGAAAAATAGAAAAAATTACAGAAAAAATGGCAGGAGGAGAGTGACAGAAATGGATTGGAGTCAGGAAACACTTCGAAAAATCAGAGGATTGATTATATTTACGATACTGATAATGGTCGGACTCTGGAATTTTGACAAGGTTTTGGGAATCGTGGGAGTTATATGGGGACTTGTGTTTCCATTTGTACTTGGAGGAGCGATTGCATTTATCATTAACGTTCCGATGAGCTTTGTCGAAACAAAGCTGTTCGGAAAAGATAAGGAAGGCAGGGGAAAAGCGGCAAAGAAGCTGGCAAGGCCGGTCAGTCTTATCTTAACGCTCGCGATTGTTGTCGGTCTGATCGTACTCGTGATGTTTGTTCTCATACCTCAGTTGGGGGATACATTTTCCAGTCTGGGGAGCAGTATTGCAGCGTTCATTCCGAAACTTCAGGAGTGGATCGGGGATTTTACGAATAACAATCCGGATGTGATGAAATGGGTGGATCAGATTGAGTTTAATCCGGATAAAACGATCAGTTGGTTGATGGGACTGCTCGGAAACGGAGCTGGAAATGTGATGAATTCGACCTTCAATGCGGTGAGTAATATTGTAGGTGGTGTGGCTAAATTCTTCATTGCATTTTCATTTGCATGTTATGTCCTCTTTCAGAAGGAAAAACTGCATGTACAGGTCAGAAAAGTATTTTTTGCATTCATCCCCAAAAGGAAAGCTGAGGCAACGTTGGAGGTATGCTCACTGACCTATAAGATTTTTTCAAATTTCCTGACAGGACAATGCCTGGAAGCGATCATCCTGGGATGTATGTTTGTGGTGACGATGACAATCCTGAGAATGCCGTATGCGCTTCTGATCGGAATTATCATAGCATTCACCGCACTGATTCCTATTTTTGGTGCATTTATCGGATGTGCACTGGGTGCTTTTATGATTTTCATGGTAAATCCAAGGCAGGCAGTTGTTTTTGTAATTATGTTCCTGGTACTTCAGCAGGTAGAGGGCAATCTGATCTATCCGCATGTTGTAGGAAATTCTGTTGGGCTCCCGTCAATCTGGGTACTGGCAGCAGTCAGCATTGGAGGGAACCTGATGGGCGTTGTCGGGATGCTGATCTTTATCCCGATTGTTTCGGTAATCTATACATTGTTCCGGGAAATCGTGTATCTTGAGCTTAAGAAGCATAAGATTAAGAATGTGACGGCACAGACTGTGGAGGAATACACGGAGGAAGAAGTTCAGAAAATGAAGGAGATATTCGAAGCGGAGCATGAGGAAGATTGAGAAGAAACAAAACGTTTACAATGAAGTGGACAGTCAAAAATATCCATGCTAAAATAATAATAGACTTTATAAACGAAGTACGAAATCACAACCAGATTGTGTCTTTCTGTGCAACGGAAAGGGATGGATATTATAATGAGCGTCAAAAAAGTATTAAACACGAATATACTTGCGACATTAATTCTTATATGCTTCATTGGTGTTTTCTTCGCTTATGCAGCTGTTCGGGTTGATCAGCTTGCAACAGATACCTGTTTTGATACGCTGGATGATGCGGCTGTCCAGGTGGCTGAAGAGATTTTTGATCATGTAGAAGATAACAGGGAACGTTTGGAAAATATCGCGGATCTGCTGACCCAGCATGATATGCAGGATACAGAAATCATCAAACGACATTTGGGCGCTCTGCGCCAGCGGGGAATGCTCTCAGGGTTTGGAATGCTCCTCACGGATCATCGTTTGATCCTTAGCAGCGGAGAGGAGATTAGAACAGAAGACGGATTCAGCTTTGAAGAAGAGATTGAAAGGCTTCCATATATCTCTGGTATTGTAACGGCGCTGAAGGAAGAGGATGAGAAAGGATTTTATCAGGCGGTTGCCCTGGAGAAGGACGGGCAGACAATCGGGATTTTGTATGGATTTGTCCGTTTAGATGATTTGGCTGACAGCATTTCGACTACTGCATTTGACGGAAATGCACAAATCTTTGTTGCAGACGGAGAAACCGGTGATTTCCTTGTGGATACCTGGCATGATAGTCTGGGAAATATTTTTGATGAAGAGATTATGAACCGTAAGGTTAAGCCGGGCTATGATTATCTGCAAATGAAGCAGGACTTTATAGAGGGTAAGGATGGTCATCTTGCTTTTTGGTCCAATACGGCGGGAGAATATTTCTACTCGTATTATATGCCGATCGGTGTGAATCAGTGGATGGTCCAACTGACTGTACTGGAAAGTATTGCTTTTGATAATGTAATAAAAATACGTAGAGTACTGTATTTTATAGCTGCTATAGAAATCATCGCGTTTGCGGTATACTTCCTTTGGGTACTCATGCGTGTACGGAAAGATACGATTCAGAAGAATAGAAGACTGGAACAGTCTATCTATATGTATGATGTGCAAAGGACGTTGTTTGATGCACATAAGGATCCGAAAGTGTTTGCAGATGCTTTGAAAAAAGTGGCATCTACGCTGAAGGCAGATACAGCCATTTTCCTCACTCTGGACGGCGTACAGGTGAAGCAGGTATATTCCTCTTCCGGGGAAAATACAGATCAGGTAATGGTTTTTGATAAAATAGTGTATGAAAAGCATTTTTCAGAGATATTAAATGGCCTTATAGCAGGACGGAGTCTGTTGCTTTATTCGGAAGATCTGCAGATGATGCACAAGAATTGCGCGGGGGATGAATCCGGCAGGCAAAAGATCAGTAATATGATGCTTGTGCCGGTATTTAATACAGACGAAGAACTTGCCGGTATTCTGGGCTGCTTTAATATGAAGCAGCATTGGAAGGACTGTACACTGCTGGAATGTGTCTCTCGCAACTTCCTGATGGCAATCAGCAACATGAAGTTCTATCATCAGATTGAACAGATGAGTATGATGGATGCACTGACCGGTCTTCAGAATCGTAATTGCTACGAAATGTCAATTGGAGCTTATGAAGAGGGTAGGAAAGATGAGTTGAGCTGTCTGTACATCGATGCCAACGGACTGCATGAACTGAATAATACGCTGGGGCATGCAGCCGGAGATGCAATGCTTATCTGCATCGGCGATTCTTTGAAAATGTATTTTAAACCTCAGGAATGTTATCGTATTGGCGGAGATGAATTCATTGTCCTGTGTACGGACTGCTCCAGGGAAGAAATGAACAGGCGGATCAGCCATCTGAATGAACGCATGGAGTCTTTCGGGTATCACATCTCAATCGGAGCGGCATGGTTAAGCGAATCATCTTCAGTAACAGATATGATCACTGCCGCTGAAAAGAAAATGTATGAGGCAAAACATCAGTATTATCAGCAGGCCGGCAATCTGTCCAAGGCACGACTCATGAACCAGAAACTCGAGCGAATCCTTCTGGAGAAAAAGGACAGTGATGCGTTCCTTGATATCATAGCGTTTCGATTTAAAGGAACTTATGTGGTTGATATGAAACATGATCAGGCGCGCGCAATCTATAAACCAGCCTTTTTTGCCGAGATCCTGGAAGAAAATGATTATCGTTTTATTCCGTCCATGCAGACGTACAGCCGTGATTACGTGGCAGAAGATGAACAGAAGAAATTCCTGGGTTTCCTGAATTATGATGATATACGTCTCCACCTTGGAGAACATCGTGAAGTCCGGTATCATTATCGGAAAAAAGACGGATCAAATCTGGTGCTTCGAATCTATCCAACCAGAGATTATGGCCCGGATACCCCGGAGACAATTTGGGTATTTGAAGAAGAAGAAGTATAAGTGAAATATTGAAAAGGTTTCGCATATCTATTATAGAGAAACTTTTTCAGGTGGAATAGATGCTGAACTATTTGTGGGCGGGTATGATTATTGTGGGAATCATATTTGCGGCATTTACCGGGAAAATGGCAGACGTCACCAATGCCGCATTGGATTCCTCTAAAGAAGCAGTTACCCTGTGTATTACGATGATGGGAGTGATGTCATTCTGGGTAGGAATCATGGAAATCGCGAAAAAAGGCGGGATCATGGAAACTGCTGCGAAGAAAATGAGACCACTTATACGGTTTCTGTTTCCGGAATTACCCGAAGGACATCCCGCGGAAGAACATATAACAAGTAATATCATTGCCAATGTCCTCGGCCTCGGCTGGGCCGCAACCCCAGCCGGGCTGAAAGCCATGGAAGCACTGGCAGATCTGGAAGAAGACAGACGGAGAGGAAAACTTCCGGGACCGGTAAGGAAGAAAGGAATCGCAAGTAATGAGATGTGTACCTTTTTGGTTATGAATATCTCCTCGTTGCAGCTGATCCCGGTAAATGTGATCGCCTACAGGAGCCAGTATGGGAGCGTTAACCCGGCGGCGATTGTCGGGGCGGGGATTGTGGCTACCGCGGTGAGTACCGGAGTGGCGGTAGTGTATTGTAAACTTAGAACTTAGGGACGGTTCTTTTGCCACGACCAGCGCCCTTTGGCTTCGAGTACTATGGTAAGAGAAACATATATGACAATTACAAAAAGCAGTCTTTATAGGAGAATTAGAATAATCTGTAAAGACTGCTTTTCGATTTCGAAGTTGCTATTAGGATTAAGAATTTAACTTCTTTCGTAATTCCAGGAGTTCCTGTTCCATTTTCGATAACTTTAACTGTTGGGCATCAATCGTATCTTGTTGGGTATCGATCGTTTTTTTCTGCGAATCAATCGTATCCTGCATTTC
>JBJENH010000025.1:0-5253 GCA_051880095.1 Bariatricus sp.
CTGAGAATACTGTCGGATTTGTTGAATAAGCATTATCAGAGAAAAGTAATCATTTTGATCGATGAGTATGATGTTCCGCTGGCCAAAGCGAATGATAAAGGTTATTATGATCAGATGGTAACGCTGATCCGAAATCTGTTTGAACAAGCGCTTAAGACGAATGAAGCGTTGCATTTTGCAGTGCTGACAGGTTGTCTTCGGGTGGCGAAGGAAAGCATTTTTACAGGACTGAATAATCCGAAAAATCTTTCCATAACAACAGTCCGGTTTGATGAGTATTTTGGATTTACTGACGATGAAGTAAAAGAATTGCTGAAATACTATGGCCTTGAAGAGAAATATCACGCCATGAAAGAATGGTATGACGGATATCATTTTGGAAATGTTGATGTATACTGTCCCTGGGATGTGATTAGTTACTGTGATGAGCTGACGGATGATCCGCGGATCGAACCAAAGGATTACTGGTCCAATACGAGCAGCAACGACGTTGTCAGGCATTTTATAGAGAAGACAGGAAATGGACTTACGAAAAGCGAAATCGAAGCGCTGGTTGCCGGAGAGACGGTGACGAAGGAGATTTGCGAGCAGCTGACATATAATCAGCTGTATGATTCCATTGAACATATCTGGAGTGTTCTTTTTGCAACGGGATATTTGACTCAGCGAGGGAAGCCGGACGGGAACAGAATGCAGCTTGCGATTCCTAATATGGAGATACGGAATATTTTCACCAGTCAGATTATGAATATGTTTCGGGAGAAAATATAAGGTAATGAGTGTAAAAGTACAGAATTAACAGTATAATCTGTTAATATAAACGCTGGTAGGGATGGAATCGGCGGAACAAAAAAAGAAAAGGAGAAAGACATGGATCAGGAAAGGAAGATGGAAGAGGAACATTTGCAGTCCTCTCTTGACATCATTCGGGAAAATATCCGTATGTATGAGGAGAAAGAGAAGGCCTACAAACACGAAGTAACCGTCCTGTTTCAGAATGTCCGCAAAGGTGAAGGCGATTCCTATGGCCTGCTGGTGGCAGGGAGAAATATTCTGGAGCATACCCAGAATGCCCTGAGAAAGAACCGCGCAGCTCTGAAAAAAGCGTATTTTGGGAGGATTGATTATCAGGATATTGCTTATGATAAGGCGGAGAGCTGCTACATCGGCAAAAATGGAATTACCCGGAACCAGACGGATGTTGTGATCGTGGACTGGAGAGCACCGGTTTCAAGTGTGTATTATGAAAACGAGTTGGGAGAGGGCAGCTATGAGGTACCCGGAGTGGCGAGCTGTCCTGTCGATCTGAAGTTGAAGAGAACTTATGATATTTCGGGCGAAGAACTGGTTGGATTCTATGATGATGACGTGGCTGCAAATGATGAGCTGTTGGTGAAATATCTTTCCCAGAATAAGGAAGCGGTGCTGGGAGATATTATTGCAACCATTCAGAAAGAGCAGAATCAGATTATCCGGGATACGCCGTTTAAAAATATCATTGTGCAGGGTGTTGCGGGAAGTGGAAAGACGACCGTGGCGTTACATAGAATTTCGTATCTGCTTTACAACTATGAGGATCGGTATAAACCGGCGGAATTCTGCATCGTTGGCAGCAGTGATATGTTGCTTGATTATATCAGCAGCGGGCTTCCGGAGCTGGATGTAAAGAATGTGAAACAGATGAGAATGGACAGGTTTATTCCCTATCTTATGGGGAAGTCCTGGAAGAAAAAATACCGGATCGTACCGGACAGGGAAGATGCTCCGGTAAAAAGCAAATTGAATTTTATAAAAGAACTGGAAGTATTTCTTGAAGAATGGAGAGAAACATATCTTCCGGTAACCTCTATCCGGGATGAGAAGCTGGGAGTGATCCTTTCGCAAAATAATATAGAAGAAACATTGCGTATCAGTAAAGGACTTTCCGTTCTGCAGTTGGAGAAATTGCTGAATGCAAGGATTGCGTCAAGAATCAGGTTCCTCTGTACGGGCTCGGAGACGGATTTCCGGAAGGAGAAACTGGCAGAATACAGGAAATATTATGATTCCGGGAAAAGAAAATGGACGGAAACACAGATTTATACAGAATTTTTCACCTGGCTGGAAGCAAAATGGCCGGGATGTAGTTTTGAAGCAACCAGACAAGAGGTGCAAAAAGGGCTGCTGGATATCTATGATGCGGCTGCACTTGCTCTGATCTGGAAACGGATTCTGGTTAAAAAGGATACGGATGAGTTCAGCCAGATCATTATTGATGAGGCGCAGGACTTCGGGGAAATGATCTATTATGTACTGAAACAGATCCTGACAGATTGTTACTTCATGGTTATGGGGGACGTATCGCAGAATATCCATTATGAGACCGGTATGAATGACTGGGAAGGCTTAAAAGAAGCTCTTTTTGAGCAGAAAAAAGACAGTTTTTACCTTTTGGCAAAGAGTTACCGAAATACGATTGAGATATCGGAGTGTGCCGGTAAAGTGCTGGAGAAAGCATCTCAGGGGAGTTATAAGATCCAGCCGGTTATCCGTCACGGAAAAGAAGTGAATGTCAGAAAAGTGCAGACCGAGCAAATGGAGGAAACGCTGAAGGAGACACTGGGGGAAGTAGAAAGCCAGGGATATGAGACGATTGCTGTGGTCTGCCGGACAGAGGAAGAGGCGGATGAAGTCAGAACATTGCTGGGAATGCAAAAAGAAACGGAAGGATTCAAAAACGGAGTTATGGTGCTTCCGGTGAGCCTGACGAAAGGTCTGGAATTTGATGCAGTCATTTTGTGGAGACCGGACAGTGAGCATTACGGTGCAAATCCCCGGGAGGCAAAGCTGCTCTATGTGGCAATTACGAGAGCACTTCACGAATTGCATTTGATTGTTGATAAAGATTTAAGTGCATGCTTTGACTAGAATTGTAGATCTGATGACGGATCCGTAGATGACAGTGGTTACCGTTCTGGAAGAACGCAAAGCGGCAGATGAAACAGAAGATGAAACTAAAGCAGACTATAATGGAAGGAGCGCATAAATGGGAATATATGTGAACAGCAAAACAGCGTATGTACTATATAAAAGTGAAACGGTAAAGCCATACTTTGTTGATAAAACTATGATTCTGAAAGAATTATTTCCACTGGTAGAAGAAGGAAATAATTATTTGTGCATTACAAGACCCAGACGTTTCGGAAAAACGGTTATGGCGAACATGATTTCTTCTTTCTTCTCGAAAGGACGGGACGCAGAAGATATATTTTCAACATTACAGATTCGACAAGATAAAGACTATGCAAAGCATATGAATAAATACTCTGTTATTCATATTATGTTTAATGACTTGCCAAGAAAATGTAATTCTTATGAACAGTATATTGATCGAATTGAAGGGCTGCTCATAAATGATATAAAGAAAGAATACCCAGATTTGTATATCAATGAAGAATATGCGATATGGGATATCCTTTTGGAAATCAATGCTGAAAAACAAGACGAAAAGTTTATATTTGTTTTGGATGAATGGGATTTTATTTTGCATCAAAAATTTATTACTGAAGAAGATAAAACGTCCTATTTGCTTTTTTTACGGAACCTGTTGAAAGATAGGCCTTATATTTCGCTGGTTTATATGACTGGAATTCTTCCGATTGCAAAGTACTCGAGCGGTTCAGAATTAAATATGTTCGCAGAATTTACTATGACAGCTGAACAAAGATTTGCGGAATATTTTGGATTTACAGATGCGGAGGTAGATTCATTATATGAGAGATATTTGAAAAATGATTTATCACCGAAATTGGTTACGAGAGATGATTTGAGAATATGGTATGACGGGTATCATACACGTATGGGTGAAAGGTTGTATAATCCGCGTTCTATCGTATTGGCACTTGCAAATAATAATACCGGAAACTATTGGACGAGTTCTGGGCCGTATGATGAAATCTTTTACTATATCGAAAACAATACTGATGATGTAAAAGACGATCTTGCATTGATGGTGTCAGGTATACCGGTTGTTGCGAAGATTCAGGAATACGCTGCAACGTCTATGAATCTGCAAACAAGAAATGAAATATTTTCAGCAATGGTGGTATATGGTTTCCTAACCTATGAAAATGGAAAGGTTATGATTCCGAATAAAGAGCTGATGGAGAAATTTTCTGATATGCTTAGAAAAGAGTCTTCTCTGGGGTATGTATACCGATTAGCGAAAGAGTCGGACAGAATGCTTAGAGCCACATTAGCTGGAGATACTGATACGATGGCTAATATTTTGGAGCTGGCGCACGACACAGAAGTGCCACTATTAAGCTATAATAATGAAACAGAATTAACGGCTGTTGTTAATCTCGTTTATTTGGCGGCAAGAGATAATTATAGGGTAGAGCGGGAAGATAAATCTGGTGTTGGATATGTGGATTTTATATTCTACCCTTTGAAAGATAAAGATGCAGATTGTATTATTTTGGAATTGAAAGTAGACCATACGCCGGACGAGGCAGTCCGACAGATTAAAGATAAAAAATATGCCTTGCGTTTCAAAGGAAAACTTGGAGAAGAGCCACGATATACAGGAAGAATTCTTGCAGTTGGTATAAGTTATGACAAGAAGCAGAAGAAACATTCTTGTAAGGTCGAAGTATTGAATGAGTAAAATAAAGAAAGTCCATATGCAGGAAAGAGAGAAAAAAGATGATTATAGGAACACACATGTCCATTGCCGGAGGACTGGAAAAGACGGCGAAGAATGTAGTGAAAATGGAAGCAAATACCATGCAGATTTTCAGCCGGAATCCGAGAGGATCGAATTTTAAAGTGCCGTCGGAGAAAGAAGTATCAGAATTTCAACGAATTCGAAAAGAGAATAACTTTGGCCCTATTCTTGCACATGCTCCGTATACGATGAATCTTGCCAGCCCAAAGCCGGAGGTTTATGAATTTGCATGTACCGTGATTCGTGAGGATGTAGCCAGAATGGATGCACTCGGAATCGAAAATATGGTATTTCATCCGGGAAGCCATACCGGGATCGGAGTTAAGGATGGTATTCAAAATATTATTGCCGGACTGAATCAGGCGATAACCGGTAAAGAGAAGATCACGGTGCTTCTGGAGACGATGACCGGGAAGGGGACAGAAATAGGCGATCGATTCGAACATCTTAAGGAAATTAGAGATGGGGTGGAACACCCGGAGCGGATTGGAATCTGTCTGGATACCTGCCATGTGTTTGCGGCAGGATATGATATCGTGAAAGAT
>JBJENH010000025.1:5353-11849 GCA_051880095.1 Bariatricus sp.
ACACCTTTTTTCATACCCTGGTATTTTTGTTCAAGTTCTTCGACAATCGGAAAAAGTACATCGTAAGTACTTTCGTAGCTGTGGCCCATTTCCTGGATATAAGTTTTATAATTCAACTGTCTTTCTTCGCATAGATCGAGAAATCCCTGCAGTCGTCCGTAGGATGGAACGGACTTGTGGGTCGGTGAATTGATGTGGATCAGTATGTCGCACTTGTGCCGGGCGAGCAGGCTGGTGGCCTGATAGCCGCCCATGTAATTGTCGGTATTTACACTTGAGACAAACTCATCTTCTCTCTCGATGGTTACGACGGGAATCTGAAGGGCGGCGAGCTCCCGTGAGGGAATGGTATGGCTCATGATAATCAGACCTTCGATCTTGTAGGCCATCAGTTCCTGAATATAGCGTCGTTCCGTCTCTTCGTGTTCATTTCCGATGAACACAAGGAATTTGTAGCCGAATTTTTCGTATGAAGCGAGTATCTGGTTCAACATTTCAGAATAATAGTGGTGGTACAGATCCGGTACGATCACGCCGATGAATTCTGTCTTGCCGTTTGCGAGAATTCGGGCTACTTTATTTTCTTTATAATTCAGTTTCTCCAGCGCATCGGCGATAATCTGCTGATTTTCCAGAGTGAGCGAATCCGGATTATTGAAATAACGGGAAATCGTTGTTTTGGAAAAATGGGTATATTCCGCAATGTCGCTGAAGGTTACGTTTTTCTTCGTTCCCATAACCTCCTCCTTTTCTCCTTCTTTGAGTATAGCAGAAATAGGGAATATGAGCAAGAATAATCGGTTAAGTAACCGGTTATGTAAATTTTAAACAAATTGGATATGCAAAATAGTGCAGATTGACAAAGTTTTAAAAATGGATTGACGAAATGAAATTTGGATGTTAATATTACCTTAAAGTAACCGGTTACTTTACCGGTTACGAAAGAGGAAACGAGAAAATTTATAGGAGGAAAAATTGATGAAAAGGAATGTTGTGGCAAGGATCATGGCGGCAGGGCTTGCAGCGGTGCTGACGACAACGATGCTTACAGGGTGCAGATTCGGGTTCGCGAGTGATCCGGACGATCCGAACGAGGTCAAGAAGGAAGAACCGATCGATACTTCGGTGGATACGTTTACTTATGATTCCTCTCTTGAAGGTACTGAAATCACACTTTTGAATACGAAAGCGGAGATTCAGGTAGCACTGGAGAAGATGGGGGCGGCTTTTGAAGAAAAATCCGGCGTTCATGTGGAGGTCATGCCGGTGACGGACGGAGATTCACCCTATACGAAGATGGTCAGTCTTTACAACTCAGGAAATCCGCCGACACTGGCGATTCTGGATACCACAGATGTGATTGCACTCGCCGAGGAGAAAGCGGTGGATCTGACAGAGGAACCGTGGACTGCGGAAGCGGAAGAATATTTGACAAGGATAAATGGAAAGGTGTACAGTTTCCCGCTTTGTATTGAGGGAAGGGGCATGATCTACAATAAGAAAGTGATTGAAGATGCATTGGGAGAAGAATTCGATCCGGAATCCGTTACTACATTGGACGAGTTTGTAGAACTGCTCGACAGACTGGTAGACGCGGGAATCGAAAAGCCGGTTTCTCTGGCAAAGGAAGACTGGTCATTGGGAGCGCATCATCTTCAGTACATATATGAGACCTATGACGGTACTTCTGAAGGCGCGGCAGAGATCATTGAAGCGCTGAAAAACGGAGAGTTGAAAGTGGAGTCTTATGACCGGGTTTACGAATTGCTGGATATGTTCGATGTCCTTAAGAAATACAACGTGGCAAAGGGCGATCCGCTGGGGGCAGACTACGATGAGATGGCGATTGATCTGGCAGACGGAAAGACGGCGTTCTGGTTTAACGGAAACTGGGCATGGCCGAATCTTGAGGAAGCCGGAGCGGAGAATGAGGATGAATACGGGTTCCTTCCGTATTTTATGAACAATGATCCGGATGATTTCGTGAACTGCAAAATTCAGGCATCTCCGTCCAAACAGGTGATGATGGATTCTATCGTAGCAACGGAGAAGGAACAGGCGGCAGCAAAGGAATTTCTGAACTGGATCGTGTACAGCGAGATCGGACAGCAGATGCTGGTTAAAACCTGTAATGTCATCCCGCCGTTTATCAATAACCCATATGAACCTGCCGATCCGCTTAGCCGTGATATTTACGAGAGAGTTCAGGCAGGAGAAGCATTTAACGCGTCGGCGATCGTTCCGAATGACCACTGGTCTATTCTGGGATCTGCAATGCAGAAATATCTCGCGGGCCGCAGTGACAGGGAAGAACTGATTGAGTCAATTCAAGATTACTGGGATGAGCAGGAATAAGAAAGGGATGGAGTTATGAAATCAAATAATAAAGGAAAAGATTTCTGTATGTTTGCGTTGCCGGGGCTGTTTTGCTTCGTGGCAGTTGTGATCGTTCCGTTTGTATATGGTGTCTATCTTACACTGACAGACTGGAATGGGGTTTCAAAGGTAAAGAATTTTGTAGGACTTAAGAATTTCGCGGGTGTGATGAGAGACGGTCAGTTCTGGACATCCCTGCTTCTGACTTTCAAATATGTGATTGTGGTGGTATTGCTGGTAAATGTACTCGCCTTTGGAATTGCGTATCTCTTGACCAGGGGAATGAAAGGACAGAATTTCTTCCGGGCCGGTTTCTTTACACCGAACCTGATCGGAGGAATCGTACTTGGATATATCTGGCAGTTTGTATTTTCCAGAGTATTTGTAAGTATTGGAGAGACGACCGGATGGAAATTGTTCGAAGTGTCATGGCTGTCCGATCCGAACAAGGCATTTGCGGCGTTGGTGCTGGTGTCTGTATGGCAGCTTTCCGGATATATGATCCTGATCTATGTGGCAGGATTTATGGGACTCAGTGAGGACGTGATGGAGGCGGCACAGATCGACGGAGCTTCCGGATTTGTGAAATTAAAAAGTATTATCATGCCGCTTATGATGTCATCCATTACGATCTGCCTGTTCCTGACATTATCCCGTGCATTTATGGTCTACGATGTGAACTTGTCATTGACAGCGGGAGCACCTTACGGGACAACGGAGATGGCAGCGATGCATGTGTATGAGAAGGCATTTACATCCAGACAGTTTGGTGTAGGCCAGGCGGAAGCATTGATTTTGTTTATTATTGTAGCTTGTATCAGTGGAATTCAGGTATACCTGACGAAGAAGCAGGAGGTAGAAGCATAATGAAGCAGACAAAAGTTGGAGGAAATAAGAAAAAAGCAGCAGATATGCTTGCGATGCTGGGACTTATCATTATTTTTGCAGCGTATATGTTCCCGTTTTTGATGGTAGTGATCAACTCTCTGAAACAGAAAAGAGACATTATCAAGAGTCCGTTCTCCTGGTTGTTTACAATCAAAGGCCTGTCATTTGACAATTTTGTAAAAGCATTTACACAGATGGATTTCCTGAATGCATTCAAGAATTCGTTGATCGTGACGGTTTCGGCAACTCTGCTTGTAACCTTGTTTGCGGCAATGCTTGCGTACTATATCGTTCGGAATAACAATGTGATCTCAAAAATTACATTTGCCCTGATGGTGGCTTCTATGATCATTCCGTTCCAGGCACTTATGATTCCGTTGGTAAGTATTTACGGAGGTACACTTAATATTCTGAATCACCGGGCAACCCTGATTTTCCTGCATACAGGATTTTCAATGGCAATGTCGGTTTTCATGTTCCACGGATTTATCAAAGGAAATATTCCGATCGCACTGGAAGAGGCAGCCTACATTGACGGATGTACACATTCACAGACCTTCTTTAAGATCGTACTTCCGCTTCTGAAGCCGATCATTTCCACGATGGTCATCCTGAACTCTATGGCATTCTGGAATGATTTCCTGCTTCCGTCACTGGTTCTGACAGATAAGAAGCTTTTGACGCTGCCGCTTTCAACTTACAGTTTTTATGGAACCTACTCTGCGGATTATGGTACAATTATGGCAGGACTGCTGCTTTGTGTGATTCCGATTCTGGTTCTCTACATTATCCTTCAGAAGCAGATCATCGGCGGAGTGGTAGCAGGTGCAGTGAAATAAAAGGATGGCTTGAATATGATGAAAAATGTATTGCATTTAAAAGCTCCGGGAAACTGGATCAACGATCCGAACGGATTTATATATTATAAAGGAAAATACCATTTGTTCTATCAGCATTTTCCGTATGCTCCTGTGTGGGGAACCATGCACTGGGGGCATGCGGTGAGTGAAGATCTGGTCCATTGGGAACATCAGGGCATTGCGTTGTTCCCGACAAAAGATTACGATCAGAATGGTGTGTTCTCCGGCAGTGCGCTGGAAGTAGATGGAAAGCTGTATTTGTATTATTCGGCTGTAAAATATCTGGAAACGGAGAGCGAAAATATCCACATGGCAAAGGATGGAAAGTTTGAGACCAGTCAGGCTATGGTGGTTTCTGAGGATGGAGTGCATTTTGACAACTGGAACGCAAAAACGCAGATCATACCTGTGAACCATGATGCTTCACAGGCACACGATACACATACGAGAGATCCGAAGGTATGGAAAGAAGGAGACACATATTATATGGCGCTCGGAAGTACCATAGGAGAGGAAGTAGGGAGACTTGTGATCTATACCAGTAAGGACGGGATACACTGGGATTTTGCAAATCAGATGCAGGACAGAAGATTCGGAAAGATTCTGGAATGCCCGGATATTTTCAGAGTGGGAGATGACTGGGTGTTCGAGGGTTCGGCGATGTATATCGGAGATCCGGAAGAAGGGTATGAAAGTCATGCAATCTGTGCCCCGGCTGTATTTGAGCCGGAAAATTGTGAACTGACTATTTCGGGAGAGTGTAAGTATATGGATTATGGAATGGATCTCTATGCGCCGCAGACCAATCTTGATAAAGATGGCCGGAGAGTGATGATAGGATGGATGCGTATGCCACAGGCAGTGAAAGAAGAAAACGGTATGGAGTGGAATGGGATGATGTGCCAGCCAAGAGTCATAGATGTGGAAAACGGACATATTTTTTTTCGGGTTCATCCGGAAGTAAGAGCATATTTTAATGAAAAAACACCGATACCGGAGAAACTGGATTATTCTCGTCCTTTCTGTCTGAAAATGAATCTGGAGGAGGGAGAAAGCCTGAATATCGGAGGGTACCGTATCTGGATGGAAAATGGTGCGGTCCATACAGACAGAAGCATTGTTTTCGCAGGAATGAAAGGTTGTCCGCTGATTGGCAAGAGTCCTACTGTATCCGGAAGTTGTGAGCTTGAAATTTTCGTTGATAAAAATCTGATTGAAATTTTTATAAATGATGGAGAATTTGTGATCAGTCATGTTGTATATGGATTGGGAGAATGCATGGAACTGTCCTGCAGTTCTGAGAAAAGAATTCTGTTTTTGCGGCATGGCGAGGATGAAGAGATGTAAAGGAGCAGCAAAAAGATGGAAAAAGAGTTTGATGTAATCGCTCTGGGAGAGCTGTTGATCGATTTTACAATGAACGGGAAGAGCGGACAGGGAAATAATCTGTTTGAAGCCAATCCGGGAGGAGCACCTTGTAATGTGCTGGCAATCCTTCAAAAGCTGGGGAAGAAGACGGCGTTTATTGGAAAAGTCGGCGACGACCAGTTCGGAAGGCTGCTCCGGGAGACGATTCGGGAAGTCGGAATTAACGATGACAACCTTCTGGTTGATAAAGAAGTCAATACGACGCTGGCTTTTGTACATACGTTTCCAGATGGAGACAGAGAGTTTTCATTTTATCGGAAACCCGGAGCGGATATGATGCTGGAGAAAGAAGAAATCAGAGAAGAAGACATAGCGAAAGCAAGAATTTTCCACTTCGGAACCCTGTCCATGACACATGAAAATGTGCGGGAAGCCACATTAAAAGCCGTGGAAATTGCGAAGAAAAACGGACTTCTGGTTTCGTTAGATCCGAATCTTCGGCCACCGCTGTGGAGTTCGCTGGATGTGGCAAAGGAACAGATGCTTCGAGCAATGGAGTACTGTGATATTCTGAAAATCTCTGATAATGAGATTCAGTTTTTGACCGGGGTGGAAGACTATGAAGAAGGAATCCGGATCATCCGTGAACGGTTTCAGATTCCGCTTATCTGTCTGACGCTTGGAAAGGATGGGAGCAGAGCCTATTATAAAGATCTGCGCGTGGAAGTTCCGGGATTTGTCCAGGCACATGTAACAGATACGACAGGAGCCGGAGATACCTTCTGCGGAAGCGTGCTGAATTATATCCTGGAACATGGAATTGAGGATTTGGAAGAGGAGAATCTGGAAGAAATGCTGACGTTTGCGAATGCAGCGGCGTCGCTTGTCACAACCAGAAAAGGAGCTATCCGATCCATGCCGGAGAAAGAAGAAATCGAGAAAGTGACTGGGGGGACGGGTTCGTAGTCACTTTTGTGACTACGAACCCGTCCCCTCAGTCACCT
>JBJENH010000025.1:11949-25695 GCA_051880095.1 Bariatricus sp.
TCCCCTCAGTCACCCCGGAAAAATATACTGATTTGTAGTTGCAAGACGAAAAGTCAGGGTGCTATAATACCTGCGGAGATAGTATTCCAAGGAAACTATACTCTGTCTGATTCACTGTGATTTTCATGCCGGGATTATGTAGGAAAGGAAGTTGAAGATGACAGTAGAAATGCTTAAAGGGAAGATACATCGTGCGACTGTTAAGCAGGCTGAACTGGATTATGTGGGAAGTATCACAGTAGACGAAGATCTGTTGGATGCAGCCGGAATTTATGAGTATGAGAAGGTTCAGATTGTGGATGTCAATAATGGAAGCCGGTTCGAAACATACACTATCTGCGGGGAACGCGGAAGCGGAATGATCTGTCTGAACGGCGCCGCGGCAAGATGTGTCAGTGTAGGAGATAAGATTATTATTATGGCTTATGCATCGTATGAGCCTGAAGAAGCAAAAAAACAGAAACCTGCAGTAGTTTTTGTAGATGAGGAGAACAAGATAGGCCGTGTAACGAATTATGAAAAACACGGGCTTTTAGCGGACATGAAGTAACACATGTACATGTGGATGAAATAGCAGTGTAATCAGAAAGAGACTGTCTCCAAATTCTATGAAAAGAGGAGAAAAACATGCAGGTAACGAAAACTGTAGAAGAAACAAGAACACTTATTAAGAACTGGAAGAAAGAGGGAAAGAGCATCGGACTGGTGCCGACCATGGGATTTCTGCACGAAGGCCATGCAAGTCTGATCAAGAGATGCAGAGAGGAAAATGACATCGTGGTCGTATCGGATTTTGTCAATCCGACACAGTTTGGTCCGAACGAGGATCTGGAGGCGTATCCGAGAGACTTTGCGATGGACAGCGAACTTTGTGAAAGTCTTGGAACAGATCTGATCTTCCATCCGGAGCCGGAGGATATGTATCAGAATCCGTGCGCGTATGTGAGTATCGACACTTTGTCAGAGACACTCTGCGGAAAGACCAGACCGATTCATTTTCGAGGAGTTTGCACGGTAGTATCCAAACTGTTTCACATCGTTGCTCCGGACAGAGCATATTTTGGACAGAAAGATGCCCAGCAGCTTGCCATCATCCGTAAGATGGTTGAGGATCTGAATTTTGATATTGAGATCGTGGGATGCCCGATCGTACGAGAAGAGGATGGACTGGCCAAATCTTCCAGAAACACATATTTAAATCATGAAGAAAGAAAAGCAGCTTTGTGTCTTTCAAGAGCTGTAAAGCGCGGACAGGAACTGATTCATCCGGGAATTGAAGCGGAAAAGGTCCTTGCAGGAATGCGAGAAGTCATTGAGGCGGAGCCTCTGGCACGGATCGACTATGTTTCCATCGTCGATGCACGTTCGATGCAGCCGGTGGAGCGGGTAGAGAAGGATGTCCTGGCGGCGATGGCTGTCTACATCGGTAAAACGAGACTGATCGATAATTTCAGTTATGAGGTGTAGGCGATGGAAAAAATGATGAAAAAAATCGGGAGAATCAGTTCCTTTCTTACGAGATACATCGGAGTGATCATTATTATTTTTTCTGTGCTGGCTTTCTTTTGGCGCGACGGATTTGCATGGACGACAAATTATACATCCATGTTCCTCGGGATTGCCATGTTCGGAATGGGACTCACAATAAAAATGGGAGATTTTCAGGTCGTATTTTCCAGACCGAAAGAAATACTCATCGGATGTCTGGCCCAGTATACGGTCATGCCGCTTCTGGCATGGCTCCTTGCGGTCGTGTTGAAATTACCGGAAGATCTGGCGTTGGGAGTGATTCTGGTGGGATGCTGCCCGGGTGGTACTGCGAGTAATGTGATTACATATATAGCGGGAGGAGATGTGGCTTTGTCGGTAGGAATGACGATCGTATCGACGCTTCTGGCACCGCTTGCAACCCCATCTTTAGTGTACGTGCTTGCCGGCGCATGGGTGGAGGTTTCCTTCGCCGCAATGGTCCTTTCTGTTGTGAAGGTGATACTGGTTCCGGTTCTTCTCGGAATCCTTATCCGAAGTATTCTGGGAAAACAGATTCAGAAGATATCTGAGATTCTGCCCCTGATATCGGTGGTATCGATTGTCATGATTATATCCGGAATTGTTGCGGTGAATGCAGATAAGATCATCAGCTGCGGCATACTGGTTCTGGGAGTCGTAATCCTTCATAATCTGTGCGGAATGGGAATCGGATTGGCGGCGGCTAAGTTCCTGAAGGTACCGTATGATAAAGCGACTGCGATCGCCATCGAAGTGGGAATGCAGAACAGCGGGCTTGCGGTTTCACTTGCGACAGTCAATTTTGCGGCGAATCCGCTTGCAACCTTGCCGGGGGCGATCTTCAGCGTGTGGCATAATATATCCGGTTCTGTTTTTGCGGGAATGCGCCGCAGAGGAGAAAGACAAGAAACAAATGCGAATGTACAGGAAGAGAAAATGGAATGTGCATAGACGAATAAATAGAAAAATACCAGGAAACGTTTTAAACGTCCTGGTATTTTTTATGAACATTCCAATTATCATTCAATGGAATCGTCCGGTCCGGGATCTGTAACTGTTCCCGAGAGCATGCGGACTGGGCTGGATTTGTCAATATCCTCAGCAATTTTCTGAGCTTTCAGAAGAATATCCGTTATTTCGGTTTCTTCTTCTGCCTCTTCCGGTACAAAGCAGCGTGCACTTTCGTCCGGGAAGAGATGATTCTTAAGCTTAAATGCCATGAGAAAGGCTTCGAGTTCCTGCTGAAGCGCATCCTTGTAGAATTCAAAGTAGAATTTGATTTCTGTTTTTTCAAAATTCGTACAAATGCATCCGCACTGACTGCCGTGGGTGCGGCTCTGACGTCGGAAATACTCAGGATCCCCTGTTACCATATAGAAAATCTGCACCAGAAGATTCTCTTCGATATCGCTTTCGTATGTAAACCAGTGCTTACTCAGCGTATCTTTTTGTAATGATTCTTCATCAATGTCGTATTTTTTTAATAATTTCTGATAAAGTTTGATGGCGGATTCACGTTCGCCGCCTTCCCCACGCTCGGCAAGAGCTTTGATTTTTAAAAGTTTGGCTTCTAATTTGTTCTCATCCACTGAAATAATTCCCCTTATTATTTTGTCGCTGTCGCCATTATACCACAAGATGGTAAGAATGTGCTTTGTGATTTGCTAAAATATTAAGTTTTCTTTAGAATTTGTGAACTGCCTTGTCTATTCCAATGTGAATATAGTAAAATATAATTATATAAAAATCAGTCTCATTATCATAATAAGAAAGGGGAGTATACAATGACAGAAGATTTGATCAAACAGATAAAGGGAATCAAGCAGGCACTGGTGAATGTGGACATGTCAGGTGATGATTGGGAAGAGAGAGAGGAAATCCTTGAGAAACTGGAGGATGTCACCACTTATCTGAAGGACGCCATGGGAAAGGGAATTGAATTCTGATGAGAAGAGTGGAAGCGCTGATATTTGACATGGATGGTCTGATTTTCGATTCGGAACGGGTGGTTCAGCGAAGCTGGAATGAGGCAGGAACAGAACTCGGTTATGGACGTGTCGGGGAACAGATTTACCATACACTGGGATTTAATGTAAAACAGCGGGAAGTATATTTTAAAAGCATATATGGTGAAGATTTTCCAATGGAAGAATTCAGCAATCTGACGCGGAAAATTTTCTATGAGATTGCAGAGTCAGAAGGAATCACCATGAAAAAGGGTGTTCGTGAACTGATGGATTTTGCTAAGGCAAGAGGAATTCAGATCGGACTTGCGACTTCATCCAGGCGGGAATACTCTGTCCGTTTGCTCACGGAGGCCGGAATATGGGAATATTTCGATGGATGTGTATTTGGGGATATGGTGACAAAGGCGAAGCCTGATCCGGAGATCTATCTGAAAGCTTGTGAAGCAGTCGGTGTATGTCCGGAAAAAAGCATTGCATTGGAGGATGCGCCGGCCGGGATCCGTGCATCGCATGCGGCGGGGATGATTCCGGTCATGGTGCCGGATCTTGTTGAACCGACGGAAGAGATCCAGAAGCTTTACTACCGGCGGGTAGATTCCCTGATTGAGGTGATTCCGCTTGTGGAAGAATTGGAGAAATAGAATAAAAGGCAAAAAAAGAGCTGTGCTTCAGACGAGGCACAGCTCTTAAATATAAAAGTATGAAATTCGATTTTTTATCCGTGGATGATGACCTGTCTGAGATTCAGTTCCTGATCCAAAAGTACCAGATTGGCAATTTTGCCGGTGGAAATACTTCCGTAACGGTCATAGATTCCGATTGCCTTTGCCGGATTCATGGTGGCACTTGCGATGGCACTTTCCAGAGGAATCTGCATCTCTTTCACAGCGGTTCTTAAGCAGTCCATCAGATTGGTTACGGAACCCGCAAGCGCGCCGTCGCTGACAAGTGTGGCATATTTCCCTTTTACGGCAACATCCTGTCCGCCGAGGGTGTACTGACCATCTTCCATTCCGGCAGCGCGCATGCTGTCACTGATCAGAATCATGCGGTCATCGCCGAACAACTGGAATGTAGCTCTGACGACAGAAGGATGAATATGCACACCGTCGCAGATCAGTTCGACACGGCAGTTCGGACTGTCGAATGCGGCACCGACAACTCCCGGAGCACGGTGAGTGAAGGGCGGCATGGCATTGTAAAGGTGGGTAGCATGTCTGGCACCACGGTCATAGGCCTCTTTGGCAGTCTGATAGTCTGCAGTAGTATGGGCCAGTGAAATGGTAACCTTATCGTGGAGCGCGTCGATAAATTCCATGGCTCCCTCGTTCTCGGGGGCGATATCGATCAGCTTGACGAGACCGCCGGAACGTTCCTGAAGGCTGCAGAAAAGCGCTTCGTCACAGAGTCGGATATGTTCGGCCGCCTGAGCTCCTTTTTTTGCTTCACTTATGAATGGACCCTCCATGTTGATCCCTACCAGGGAAGCCTGTCCCGGACGGGCAGGTGATTCGTTATAGGCACGTGCCGCATCCATAACCTGAGCCAGTGATTCAGGGGACACCGTCATGGTTGCAGGACAGACGGATGTGACACCGCAGGAAGCTTCATAACGGGTAATAGCATCGATTGCCTCCAAAGTACCGTCACAGAAATCATGTCCCATGCAGCCATGGAAATGAATGTCGATCAGCCCCGGAATGGCATAAAGTCCGTCTGCGTCCAGGACAGATTCATTTTCAGTAGGGACAAGTGAAGGAGATATTTCTGCAAAAACACCGTCCTCAATTCGAATATCCTGTCTGGAAAAGGTTTTGTCTTCACCGTAAACAAGTGCATTTCTGATAATCATGATTATTATTCAGCCTTCTTTCTAATGTATGGAACAGATATTACTGTGGAATTTTGGACAAAGCTGCCTCATCTGCGACCAGCGTTACATCCGGGTGAAGCTGAAGGATGGAAGCCGGTACAGCCGGGGTGATCGGTCCGAAGAAAGCATCACGAACGATATCCGCCTTATCTTCTCCACTAACAATGATGAGGATCTTCCGGGCATTCATGATTGTACCGATTCCCATGGTGTATGCCTGACGCGGAACGTCGTCGATGGACGCGAAAAAGCGTTTGTTGGCTTCTATGGTTCTTTCCTGAAGATCTACGCAGTGAGTTTCCTTCGGGAAATGATCAGCCGGTTCGTTGAAACCGATATGTCCGTTGTGACCGAGTCCAAGAAGCTGAAGATCCACTCCGCCAAGGGAACGGATGATTTCTTCGTAATGACGGCATTCTTCTTTGGCGTCTTCTTTGGTGCCGTCCGGCAGGTAAGAAGCTTTGATATTTACATGATCAAACAGATTTTCATGCATAAAATAATAATAGCTCTGGTCATTGTCGCGAGTAAGTCCCTTATATTCATCCAGATTTACAGTCGTAACCTGAGCAAAATTGATATCTCCTTTATTGTACCAGTCAACTAACTGTTTGTAAGTCCCGATCGGTGAAGAGCCGGTAGCAAGACCTAAGACGCAGTTCGGTTTCATGATTACCTGTGCTGAAATAATGTTGGCAGCGGTACGACTCATAGCATCATAATTTTTGGTTTTGTAGATTTTCATAATTTTCCCCTTTCTCAATGAACATATCAACATTATATGCCTTCATATGATAAATGTATCAAAAGAAATGTTGAAAAACAAGATAATGAAAATCGAAAACATAGAAAGTGCAAAAAAAAACAATAATTGTGCTATTTGCTTTAAAGTTACTCTAAAGTGAAATCCATAGGTTCTCCCGTTTCCGGATGGCGGAAACTGAGGTGGAAGGCTCTGAGGGAGATGGGTTCATATCCCGGCTTTTTCACGAATTCCGGATTGTATTTGTTATCGCCCCAAAGCGGCGCACCCGCGTGTGCCATCTGTACTCGGATCTGGTGATGGCGTCCCGTTTTCAAGTGAACATGTATGGTGGTCAGCGTATTGCCGTTAGCGTCTTTGGCTGTGGAAATGGTTTCATAGGAAAGCTCTGCTCGTCTGGCCTGCGGTGTGTCTTTGGAACATACCCGGGAGGTATTGGTTCTGCCATCCTTTACGAGGTAATCAATCAGAGTCCCGCCAGTATAAGGCAAAGTGCCGCAGCAGACAGCGCGATAGTCTTTACAGAAATGATCTCCTGTAAGTTGCCTGTTCAGCGCCGCCGCGGCTTTTTGATTTTTGGCAAAGACCATAAGACCGGATACGGGCTGGTCCAATCGGTGAATGATCGCCAGATAAGGCGACTTGGATCCGCTGGAAGAAGCAATATGATTTTTCAGAATGCTCTCCATGTCAGGCTGCCCGAATCTGCGGGTTTGTACCGGTGTGCCGGCAGGCTTGTCACATACAATAATATCTTTATCTTCATATAATATAGTAGGATGTTCCATAATTTTCCTCCGGAGAATTTTTTGCTTGACTTTTGAAAAAAAGGAAGTTACACTTATTTCCAGTAAAAGGGAGTAGCTTCCATTGATTCGTTTTGTCAGATAATCAAATGCCGAAATCAGTGTGATACGAAATCGTCATCACGATTATTTAAACATAATCCGGTTCGTATTGTCAATTAGCGAGACTTTTATTGCAGATTTTACGCCACAGGTGCAGTGTTTTGCAATAAGAAGTCTTTTTTATTTGCCTAAAAAACATTGCGTTATACAGGAAACGACTCAAAATACGAAACTTTGCACCGCCAAAATATAAATAAAACGGGAGGAAAAGATATGGTCTATGTATTGTTGATTCTGGGATTTGTATTATTGATTAAAGGAGCAGACTATTTTGTGGAAGGCAGCTCCAGTGTTGCGAAGATCCTGAAAGTGCCTGCAATCATCATCGGGCTTACGGTTGTCGCATTCGGTACCAGCATGCCGGAGGCTTCTGTGAGTATAACCGCAGCGCTGAAAGGACAAAATTCACTTGCTGTGAGTAATGTTTTAGGTTCCAATATGTTTAATCTTCTGATCGTACTTGGCTGCAGCGCCTTGATGAGGCCGCTTCGTGCCACCGACAGTGTACTGAAGAAAGAATTTCCGTTTTCAATCTTCATTACGGCAGCGATGCTTTTGATGACGACAAGGCTTGCTTTTGGGAAAATTCTTGCCGGCGAGGGAGAATTCGTACTTGGAAGAATAAGCGGTGTGATTCTTCTTATCATGTTTGTCCTTTTTCTGGTACTTCAGGTTAAGGAGGCACTAAGAGCGCGAAATGCTATGCCTGTTGAAGATTATACAGTTTTGAGTCCGGCGAAAAGCGCAATTTTTATTATAGGTGGAATTGCAGGAATCGTTCTGGGAGGAGATCTGGTTGTTGATTCTGCTACGGAGATTGCAGTCCGCTTTGGACTGAGCCAGACTTTTATCGGTTTGACGATCGTTGCAATGGGTACTTCCCTGCCGGAACTTGTTACATCGATGGTCGCGTCTAAAAAGGGAGAAAATGATCTCGCGCTGGGAAATGTTGTCGGTTCGAATATTTTCAATATTCTTTTGATCCTGGGATCAAGTTCCGCAATCTGTCCGATCACAGTAGATATCAATGCAATCTATGATATGATCATACTGATCGTGTTCAGTGTATTTGCGTTGATCTGCGCAAAGAGCCGTAAAGAATTGTCCAAGAGAGAGGGTGTACTCTTTCTGATGCTGTATGCGGTATATTTTGCATATATTTATGTGAGATAACTGCAGTGAAATATCAAAGACGGGTTGACAAATGTAGAAATCTCAATTAAAATCCTTAGTATCTGAAAAGAAACAATAGACATGTGGGCTGTGAAGAGGATTAGTATATATTGGAAGTGGCACAGAGAGGTTTCCATTTGGTGCAAGGAAGCTGCATGGAAGATATAGAACCTGCCTTGGAGTCCCTGTATGAAAATACAGCGCACCCGGCGTTAACGGGAAATGAAGTGAACTGTTTTACAAAGTAAGACGGTTAATCAGGGTGGTACCGCCGGTTCTCCGGTCCCTTTTGTCAGGGGCGGAAGAACCGGCGTTTTTGTTTTTATTGTCAGTTACGCTGTACCCCTGAAACAGAACAAAATAAATAGAAGAGGAGAGGTTTGACATGGCAAAAGAAAAGAAGTTTGTAGAATCGATCACTTCGCGTGACGTAGATTTCGCGCAGTGGTATACGGATGTGGTACGCGAAGCGAAACTTTGCGATTATTCCAGCGTGAAAGGATGTCTGAATTATTTACCGAACGGATATGCGATCTGGGAAAAGGTTCAGGCTGATCTGGATAAGAGATTTAAAGATACAGGTGTGGAGAATGTGTATCTTCCTGTATTGATTCCGGAGAATCTTCTGCAGAAAGAAAGTGATCATATCGAAGGATTTGCACCGGAAGTGGCATGGGTAACAAAAGGCGGAATGGAACGCCTTCAGGAGAAGATGTGTATTCGTCCGACATCCGAGACCCTGTTCTGTGATCTGTGGTCAAGAACCGTACAGTCCTACCGTGACCTGCCGAAGGTATGGAATCAGTGGTGTTCTGTACTTCGATGGGAGAAGACAACAAGACCGTTCCTTCGCTCCAGAGAGTTCTTATGGCAGGAAGGCCATACGATTCATGCGACTTATGAGGAGGCCGAGGAAAGAACACTTACCATGCTGAGAGTCTATCAGGAGTTCATTCGGGATTCTCTGGCGATTCCGTTTGTTTCCGGACCAAAGACAGAGAGTGAGAAATTCGCAGGTGCGCAGGATACTTATACAGTAGAAGCGCTGATGCACGACGGCAAAGCACTGCAGTCTGCAACCAGCCATTTCTTCGGAAGAGGATTCCCGGATGCATTTGACATCAAGTATCTGGATAAGAATAATGAGCTTCACAGTGTATATGAGACCTCATGGGGACTTTCCACACGTATTATCGGCGCGATCATCATGGTACACGGTGATGACAGCGGACTCGTACTGCCACCGAGAATTGCTCCGGTTCAGACGAGAGTGATCCCAATCGCACAGCATAAGGAAGGTGTGCTCGAGAAGGCAAATGAACTGGTTGAAACATTAAAGAAAGCGGGCTACAGCGTGAAGATTGATGATTCCGAGAAGAGCCCGGGATGGAAATTCAGTGAGCAGGAAATGCTTGGAATTCCTACCCGTATTGAAATCGGACCGAAAGACATCGAACAGGGCCAGGTTGTTGTTGTGCGCCGTGATACACGCGAGAAGATCATTGTTCCGATCAATGAAATCGGAACCAGACTCGGAGAAATTCTGGAAACGATCCAGAAAGATATGTATGAGCGTGCAAAAGCATTCCTTGACAGCCATATTGATACAGCAGTGACCATGGATGAAATGAAAGAAAAATTCAATGAAAACCGTGGATTCATTAAAGCAATGTGGTGCGGAAGCGAAGAGTGCGAAGACGAGATCAAATTTGAGACCGGCGGCGCATCTTCAAGATGTATCTGTAAAGAGGATCCGATCAGTGATAAATGTATTTACTGCGGTAAACCGGCGAAACATATGGTTTATTTCGGCAAGGCATATTAAGAGAGTATAAAGAACAGGTGAATGTAAAGAAATATGAAGATTCAATTACCTGAAAAGGTGCATCATATTATTACAACTTTACAAGAACACGGGTACGAGGCATATGCCGTAGGAGGCTGTGTCAGGGACAGTATCCTCGGACGGGAGCCGCAGGACTGGGATATAACAACATCAGCAACGCCTTTGGAAACAAAGGCGTTGTTTGAACGTACCTTTGATACCGGAATTGAACATGGGACCATCACGGTACTTCTGGATAGAGAAGGCTTTGAAGTGACGACTTATCGGATAGACGGTAAATATGAAGACAGCAGACATCCCAAAGAAGTTCAGTTTACACGAAGTCTGGAAGAAGATCTAAAGCGGCGGGATTTTACGATCAATGCAATGGCATATAATGAAGAGACAGGATTGGTAGATATTTTCGGCGGTCTTAAGGATCTGAACCAGAAAGTTATCCGATGCGTGGGAGATGCAAGCGAACGTTTCTCAGAAGACGCTCTTCGGATTCTCAGAGCAGTGCGGTTTTCCGCGCAGCTTGGATTTGACATTGAAGAGAAGACCCGGGAGGCAATCAGCGCTCTGGCATCCAATTTAAGAAATATCAGTGCCGAGCGAATTCAGGTGGAACTTGTTAAGCTGTTGGTATCGCCGCATCCGGAGCGCATCCGGCTGGCATATGAACTTGGGATCACAGATGTGATTCTCCCGGAATTTGACGCCATGATGGTAACGGAGCAGGAGAATCTTCACCACTGCTATAATGTTGGTGAACATACGGTTCACACGATGATGAGTATTGCTCCTGAGAAGGTGCTGCGGCTTACAATGTTTTTCCATGACATGGGAAAACCGGCGACTAAAACGATAGATGAGAAAGGAGTCGCACATTTCAGGGGACATGTATGTGTCAGTGAAGAGCTGGCAAAAAAGATTATGCAGCGGCTCAAGTTCGATAATGATACCCTGAGAAAGGTAAGCAGGCTGGTACGTTTTCACGATTACCGAATGCCGGCGGCTGCGAAATATGTGCGGCGTGCAATGAACAGAATCGGAGAGGAATTATTTCCATATTATTTGTTGGTGCAGCGTGCCGATATTGCCGGACAAAGCGAGTATCAGAAGACGAAAAAGATAGAAAATCTGGAGCAGATAGAAAAAGTATATAAGGAAATTCTGGAGAAGAAACAATGCGTATCACTGAAAGGCCTTGCAGTGACTGGTCGTGATCTGATCGAGGCGGGGATGGAACCGGGACCGCAGATCGGAGAGATGCTGGACTGGCTTTTGAAAGAAGTGATCGATGATCCCGAAAAGAATGAGAAGAAAGTTCTTCTAAAAATGGTGTCCCAGGGCATACACTAGAAAGACATGAAAACGAAAAGTGCAGGGGGATGCCATGAAAGATTATGGGATTAGTGTCTTAGAACAATACCAGATGGAAGTAAACAGCACCCACAGAATCAGGGGTGCTGTTTTGTGCGATACGGATCGTGGGCTGTTTCTTTTAAAAGAGGTATATATTGCACCGAAAAGGCTGCCCGTGCTCATCGAACTGTACAAAATGCTGAGTGAAAGCGGAATCTGTATGGTTGATATACCGCAGGCAAACAAAGAGGGGGAGTACATTACGACAGCTGATGACGGAACCAGATATATGGTAAGGCGCTGGTTTCAGGGGAGAGAATGCGATGTACGCCGGGAATCGGAGCTCCTGGAGGGAACGAAATATCTGGCAAAGCTGCACAAACTGATGCGGATACCCGGTGAAGCGGCACCGGCCTTTGATATCAGTTTCCCGCTGGAAGAGGAATTTAAGCGGCATAACCGGGAACTGCGGAAGGTGCGGACGTTCATTTGCCAAAGAAGTGTCAAAGGAGCATTTGAGACGGAATTTCTGAAAGGCTGTGACCAGATGTACGAATGGGCAGAAGGTGCGAACGAGCATCTGAAAGAAACCGAGTACCGCCGGTTATGGCAGGAGGCGCAGGAGAAAGGAACCTGGGTTCACGGGGACTACAATTATCATAATCTGCTTTTTTGCAAAGAGGGGTTGGCGGTTACCGGATTTGACCGTGCGCACAGAGAGATCCAGCTGGATGACTTTTATTATTTCCTGAGAAAAACAATGGAAAAATACAGGTACGATGAGCGTCTGGGTTATAAAATGCTGCGAATGTACGATGCGGAAATGACGCTCGGAAAAAAAGAAAGGGACTATCTTGCGGTGAGGCTCGCCTACCCGGAGAAGTTCTGGAAGATTGTGAATCTGTATTACCACTCGAATAAAGCATGGATTCCGGAAAAAAATGTTGAAAAACTGAGGACGGCAATTCGCCAGAATGAGGAAAAGAAGCGCTTTTTATCGAATATATTTGCTTTTCATTTATAGCCAAGTGGTGTATAATAGGGATAAAGCGAGTACCAGAATGTACCCTTGAGGGAGAAATGTGCTCAGAACAAACGGAGGTACAAAAAGAGATGGAAGAATATGTAAAGAGATACGAAGAATGGTGTTCTAACCCGTATTTTGACGCGGACACACAGGCAGAACTGAAGGCAATTGCTGATAATGATGGAGAAATCAAGGAGCGTTTTTACAAAGATCTGGAGTTTGGTACAGCTGGACTTCGTGGTGTGATCGGAGCAGGAACGAACCGCATGAATATTTATACTGTTAGAAAGGCAACACAGGGACTTGCCAACTATATCATCAAAGCAGGTGCGAAGGAACGCGGAGTGGCGATCGCTTACGACTCACGCCGTATGTCACCGGAATTCGCAGATGAAGCAGCACTTTGTCTTGCAGCGAACGGAATCAAAGCATATGTATTCGAATCACTTCGCCCGACACCGGAACTGTCCTTTGCAGTGCGTGAACTGAAGTGTATTGCCGGAATCAATATCACAGCCAGCCACAATCCGCCGGAATATAACGGATATAAAGTATATTGGGAAGATGGTGCACAGATCACTCCGCCGCATGACAAAGGAATCATGGATGAGGTTCTTGCTGTTACCGATTATACAACAATGAAGACAATGGGACTGGAAGAAGCGAAAGCAGCCGGTCTCTACGAGGTGATCGGACAGGCTATTGATGACGCATACATTGCAAGATTAAAAGAGCAGGTACAGCATCAGGATGCGATCGATGCAGTCGGCAAAGATCTGAAGATCGTATATAGTCCGCTTCACGGAACCGGAAATGTTCCTGCAAGACGTGTGCTTAAAGAACTTGGCTTTGAGAATGTATATGTTGTGAAAGAACAGGAACTTCCGGACGGAGAATTCCCGACTGTTTCTTATCCGAATCCGGAAGCAGAAGAAGCATTTGAACTCGGACTTAAGCTTGCGAAGGAAGTAGATGCCGATCTGGTACTTGCAACAGACCCGGATGCAGACCGACTTGGAGTACGTGTAAAAGACAAAGACGGTGTATATCATACATTGACAGGTAATATGTCAGGATGCCTTCTCGCAGATTACGAGATCGGACAGAAGAAAGAGTTAAAAGGACTTCCGGAAGACGGATATCTGATCAAGACGATCGTAACGTCTAATCTGGCAGATGCAATTGCGAAAGGTTATAACGTAGGACTGATTGAAGTTCTGACAGGTTTCAAATATATCGGACAGCAGATTCTCGGATTTGAAACAAGCGGAAAGGGCGAATATCTTTTCGGATTTGAGGAAAGCTATGGATGTCTGATCGGAACACATGCAAG
>JBJENH010000026.1:0-4296 GCA_051880095.1 Bariatricus sp.
CGCTCTGTCTGCGTCAGGATGATATTATTTTCAAATACCGGATCAATGAATGGTTCAATGTCTTTTTCATTTCCCCATCTTGCAGAACCATATTCTTCGCCCTGCCGGAACTTTTTTGCATTTTTCCCTTTCATGTACACAACACAGCGGAGAAGTAATGCCCCGATGACACCAGCTGCAAGATCCCGGATGTGGAAGCTTGGCATCCACGACTGGAAAGCTACTGAAAGATTCATCAGCATAACACCCAGCTTTTGAACCACAGTGCCGCCGATGCAATGCCGGTAAAGCCATGCACATTTTTCTACCACATAGAAAGCGATGAGATAGGGAATATTCATTGCAACCAGCTTTTTCAGACTGACCTTTGATACGCTCTGACGGATTGCTGTTTCCAGCTTTCCCGGGCTTCTGGCTTTTGGTTTCTTTTTACTCATCGCTGCTGTCCCCTCACTTTCTGTTTCACTTTTTCTCTCTGGCGGTGCTTAACGTTCATCTTCTGTACAGACTTCTGAAGTTTCTTCCGCACAGAAGGCTTTTTTGACTTCTTCATGGAGACTCCTGCATATTCCTTAAATGCGGCTGTCATCACATCCACATCCTTCGCCTTAAAGAACACCAGATATCTCTGTGGTGTCACACTGTCGTCCCTTTTCAAGCTGTAATCAATGCCATATTTACGGGCAACCCGGTCAAAGGATCTGATATTCTGGTTTGTGATCTGAATATTTGTCAGCTGTGCTCCCTGTTCCTGCAGCTGCTTGATGGTCTGCTTTCCATGGGGCTTTTTCTTTTCCTGTCTTTGCTTTTCTTTTTCAATTCCACGCTCCCTGGCCTGTCCTTGTTTTTCTGCCTGTTTAATCTGCGATGATTTCTGACCTTCACGCTCCAACTCCATAAGAAACTTTCTCATGGCTGCTTTTACCATAGAAGCAGTAATCCTGGCTCCCTGTACACTGAGCGTAATAATCTTCTCATTTACCTCTTCCTGCATTTATCCACCTTCCTTCTCAATCAGGGGAAGAATTCCCTGTTCTTTTAAAAACTCATATAAAAATCTTCTGCCTTTCTGCGTCCATTCTGTCTGGATCCTTACGACCGGACCGGTGCGGTTTGGGTGCATATAGATTGTTCTGCTCTGGACATAACCTTTCCCGGCATAATCGGCATATAACACCCATTGGTCATTGACTTTATACTGGATCCTCATATCATGAAGAAGCCGGTTAAATGAAACCGCGCTGTACCCATAATCTTTTGCAATCTGTGTGACCAGAACAGATGAGGGGGAATTCATGATCAGATCCAGATATGCAGCCTTCGGTGCCATATCTTCCAAAAGCATCTGCTGTTTGATCAGCTGATCTCCAAGCTCGGTACATTGATCCTGCAATTTGGCTATCTGGGTATTGGCCAGCTGCAATGCTCTTGCCATCACCTGTTCCGGCTGATTCCATGCCTTTTCCAGCTCCAGAAAATACTGGCGATACAGTTTTCCTTTTTCATTTCGAAGGAGCATACAGATGTGTTTTGCCATATCCACCGTAATATAGTGGTCTACACTGCATCTGCCTCCGGTACTTTTATTCATTTTTGGATAAAAGTCCTGCCCACTCTCAAAGCCGAGAGCAATAATACGATCGATCCAGACACTGTACTGTGTCTTAATGCCCAGTGCTTCATACAATTCTCTGGCACAGATCAGCGGACGGTCATTTTTAACTTCCACTCGCAGCATTGGTATCAATACATCCGCCTCCTTTTTTCTCCCGCATTTCCTTTTGGAGCTTTGCAATACAGTATCCGATACAGGGCGTATGCTTCCCGTAAGGGCAGGTTTTGCAGTTTCCTGCCTTATGATCTTCCGGCTTTTTTACTTCCTCGGGCATCAGATAGTAACATTCCGGCAGAATACATCCTTTTTTCTGCCCTTGCCACCAGTAGCAGTAATCACAAGATTTCGGCTTATCTTCCAGATATTTTCTCCCGTCAATTTTTGCTCCCGGTAAAATCGTTCCTTTTCTTCCCATGTTCTTTCCCTCATCTTTCTGAAATGCAATAAGAGCACTTATGGATTTCTGTTCCGATCTCCACAAATGCTCTTATTACTATGAATCGTCATTATTTTGTTTCTAAGTTACTATTTTCGCTTTCTTCGTATTCCAAAAGCAGCTCCTATGCCACCAGCACTGATGCCAAGCAGGATCAGCCACAGTTTCATATTGCGGTCATCCCCTGTTTTTGGTGTATCTGCCGCCGGAGCAGATGGTTTAGCTTCATCCACCATCGTTACATGCTGAACCTCTCCGGTATCTTTTACTTCAAATTCCACATCATTGGCAACCAGATATCCATCCGGTGCAGTTTCTTCCCGAAGCGTGTATTTTCCGATTGGAAGCATTTCGATGTAATGTGCCTTTTCTGTGGAGATCCAGCTTTCCACAACCTTTCCATCCTTGTCCAGGATCGTAAGTTTAGCACCCGGAAGTTCTTTTCCTGCAATATCCTGTTTAGAAATTTCCACCTTTGTCACATCATCCTTCATCTGATGCTTCTGAATCTCAGCAGTATTTTCTACGGTAAACTCAATACTTTCTGCTGTCACGTATCCATCTGCAGGCTGCGTTTCTACCAGAGTATATTTCTTACCAACCACCAGTTCTTTGATGACATGAGCCTCTTCTGTGGAAGTCCACTCTTCAACAGTATTTCCAGCCTCGTCCACCAGTTTCAGCTTACAGCCCGGAATTTCCTTTCCGCCAGTCAGATCCGTCTTCGTAATCTCAACCGTTGTTGCTTCATCCTCGAAGGTCAGATCTACTACAACCGCATCTTCCTTCTCTCCAGCATAGGAAACAGCAAATTCCTGTACTTCCTCCGCATTTACAAATCCGGCAGGAGCATAGAGCTCTTTCACATAGTATTCGGCATCGATTGGAAGGTCCGCAACAAAGGTAATCTTTCCTTCGGCATCGGTTGTTTTTAACTCGATGATCTCATCTGCCTCGATCAGCACCCTTCCGGTGGTAGAAGATTTGATATCCTCTTTCGCATAAAGACCAAACACGCCGCCTTCCAGCACACGATCCTGATCCTTTTCTTTTTTCACAAGGTTGATAACCACTCTCTGACGATAGTTCTGCCAGTCTTCGTTATACGTTACAACCGGTGTATTCTGATCCACATAGCTCAGATCCACATGACGGATTTCTGAATCCAGAACATATCCATGAGCTGTTCCCACTTCTTTGACATAGTATTTGCCCAGTGGAAGATTACTCAATTTGGCAATACCGGTTTCATCCGTTGTGATTGTTGCCACCAGCTCGTCAGCTTTATAATAATCCTCGCTGACACCATCTGCTGCCTTGATATCTTCCTCTGCATATACTTCGAAAGTAACATCAGTCAGACTGCCTGTGATGTAATGGAAAATGTGTTCCACAATACCTTTCACCTGATCCACCAGAGACACATCATCAAGGAATTCACCCTTTTTATTCAAGATCAGTTCTGCTACCGGAACCTCATCTTTCATTTCTACTTTCTGAATTTCTGCAGTATCTTCCACAGTGAATGTAATGTCATTGGCAACAAGATATCCATACGGAGCAAATTCTTCGCGAAGAGTATAAGTTTCCCCTGCAGTCAAATATTTGATAACATGTGGTTCCTCTTTGGAAGACTCCCAGCTGTCAATCACATTTCCATCCTGATCGATTACCTGCAGGTAAGCTCCATCCAGCTCGACACCTGTGGTAATATCAGACTTTGTAATTTCTACAACTGTCGGCTCATTTTTCTTAACTGCTTTCAATTCTACAGTCTGAACATCCTGTCCCTGATAGGAAGCATCAAAAGTGAGGATTTCATCAGAGGATACAAAACCAGCCGGTGCTTTCAGTTCTTTCACATAGTATTTTCCGAGAGGAAGATCCAGAGTACAGTTTGCCTGACCTTCATCGTCAGAAGTTATCTCCTGAAGCAGGGTATCTGCATTCACGATTACGTCTCCATCTTTATTGATGATATCTTCGGTATTATAAATACCAAAGACTGCTCCGGATACAACATTTCCATTATCTGCATCCTGTTTTTCAACAGTAATCGACACTTTCTGACGTTCATTGGTAAAGGAAACCTGGTCATATACAACCGGAGTGCTCTGGTCTGCATACACAAAAACAGCTTTTTCACTATGATCATTATGAACGAAGCCTTCCGGAGCTGCCGATTCTTTCACATAGTATTCACCAAGAGGAAGATTCTTCACATAAGCAAATCCTTCATCGTCTG
>JBJENH010000027.1:0-24888 GCA_051880095.1 Bariatricus sp.
GTGAAATTCCCAGGCGCGAGTAATTGGATTGAGTATAAGCGTTAAACTGAAATTTAGGAGAGCAGAGGAGCCTAAGCCCCTCTACTCCCTACCAGGATCGTCACGGCGCTCTTTGGATAGTTCCGGAGTCGGATCCTGAGGCGTGACAACGTGGCTGCCATTACGGTACGGCTCGTAGTCCACTTCAGGCACATCCCCATCGCCGTAGCGGTCGGTATCAGGATTGCGGTCAAACATGGTGATCACCTCCGGTTGTAGTATGGCCGGAGGTGCGTAAAAGTATGAGGAGGCATTTAAGTGGCACAGGCAGGTGTTATTGTGGCTGCCAGCGTGGGGCTGGTGGCGGTATTGATAAGGTGGATGCTAAAGTGAGGAGGAAATTAGAGATATGAGTTATGATGATTTTTATGAACCGAGTGAGTTTGATGAAAAGGTTGAAGAATTTAAGGATTATCTCCGTAAATCGGTAAAGGAAGAAACCCAAGAACTGATTGAAAAATTGCAAAAGGAGAATAATGAGCTTCGCGGGGTTAGAGATAACTGGAATAAAGTAAAGCGAGGATATGAAGAAAAACAACGGGAGTTGCAAAGAGAAATAGTAGCCTGCAAAGCCAATGCTGCACGTATGAGACTGGATGAGCTGTTTGAGGCAACTGGAATGAATGTAATTCTTTGGATGCCGAGAATTAAAGCTGTTTGTAAACCTAAATGCGGCAAATGCGATAAGGCCAGGCTTATTCATTTTAAATCTCCGTCAGGGAAAGACTGTGTAGAAAACTGCCAATGTGCAAAAATATTTTATAAATATAGTCCTAAACCGTATTGTCTCAGCGAATTTAGAATTAATCATCAAACTGGAAAGGGTGAACTTCCGCTTTTTATGTGGTTCAAAAAATATAGTGATTATAGCAGTGATTATGACGGATATAAATACGATAGTAGCAATTTGTGTAAATTTGTTTATGACGGTGAAGATTTCGAAGCATTATCTGAAAAAAAAGATGGTATCTATTTTCTGGAAGAAGAGAAGTGCCGAGAATATTGCGAGTATTTAAATAAAATGAATGGTATCACGGATGATATGACGGAAAAAGATTGATAAAAATCCGGTTGATAAATATCTGCCGAAGGCTTTATACGGCTGCATGCTGGCTTGCCCGACATTCAGTAACACTGATCTGAATCCGGGTAAACTGTGAGGAAAATGTCATCAGAAACTAGATCGGATGATTTTGAGGAGGGATTAGATGAAAGAGAAAATCGAGGCTCTGGTCAATCAGTCGTTGGAAAATGACAAGGTAAGACCACCAAGAAGTAATTTTGAATCATGTGCCTTTGCATTTTGCGAATTTGAAAAAGTCGATGGAAAGCATGAGGAAGTGCGATCAGCCATAAAGAACGCATGGAAGTCAACGACATCCGGAGCCAAAAAGGATACAATCGAAATCAGATTCAGAACCATTTACAAGGTATCCTTGGAATTGGCAGTGAAGGCAGTGGAGCTGGCAATCATGGCGCAGCGCATTCTGAAAACTATGAAGGAGGAACGGAAGTGAGAGATACCATGAAAGAATATCTCATACAGGGTGCGGAACTTGTGGGAGAATTTGGGATGCCCCAGTTAAGCCCGGTACATATCGTAGAGGAACCGAAAAACCCGATTCCGTATGGCGGAGGTAAGTCGCGCAAGAATCCCAGGGAATCAATTCTCCATTTCTTTGTTGATGATGAAAAATTTACCGGTATATGGAGCGACCCTGATAAATACTTAGGCCTTCTTCAGATGTTCCAATATGTCTGCACGCCGGATTTTTCCATGTATGCGGATATGCCAAGAGCTATGCAGATCTGGAATTGTTACCGGAATCGAGCACTGGCTTATTATCTCCAGAAGAATGGGGTCAACATCATACCTACTGCCGGCTGGAGTGATAGAGGAAGCTTTAAATGGTGTTTTGATGGGCTGCCCAGTGAGAGCGCCATAGCGGTAAGCAATAACGGGTGTTTATCCGAAAAAGGGAGGATTTATTTTGAATTAGGTATGCGCTTCCTGATTGCCACATTGAAGCCTGAGCAAATTATTCTGATCGGAAAGCCCATTGAGCAAGGAACTTTTGGGGATGTTCCGATAGTTTGCCTGGACGGATTCAGCCAGCAGATGCGAAAAAGAATGGGGGCACAAAATGGGAGGTAGAAATGCATACGGAACCCGGAGAAAGAACCGTGGAGATAACCGGGAACGCAAGAGAATCAAGAACAAGAAAGTCCTGAATACCAGGAAGAAATTTGATGAAACAAACATTTTGGAAACTTCCACAAAACGAAAAGTTCAGCAATAGAAACCTATTGTGGATTTGTAACTATTAAAATCCGCGAGAGCTCTTTTTCCATTTCCAGAAAATTTTTTTGAGAGTTCTGGCGGATTTTTTGCCATTTTTATAATTAACTGAAAATACACTTAATTATTATACAATTATGAATAGATCACCAAAAGCCAGGATGACCCCAGAGGCTGATGAATGGTCATATGGCAAGGGCGGGGCAGGGATGCGCAGAACACCCTGCGGAACGCACCAGAAGCCATACAAAGTCGCTTTAATGCCTCCGGTGGGAAAATCCCTAGTATATCCAAAATATACGCCTTTATGTGGGTTTTGTCAACGCAAAAACTCTGTGCCTGCAATGCGGTTACACATCAGCAGACACAGAGTTTTTATTAACATATATATCCGTCCTCTTTCCATGCGGAGAAGAGTTTGTCAATCTCATTCTCTGGGAGATTGTGATCCATGCATAGATACAGCAGATCGCCAAGTTCGCTCCTGAACTGACTTTCCGCAGAGTCAATATGGAGGTCTAACGAGTCTCCATAATACCCCGCTTCCTCCGCTTCCTCTTTTGCTTCACGAATAGCGCCCTGGAAACGTTCGTAGGCCTCTTCAATAGCCTCATTAATACATTTAACAAATTCTCCCATGTTATTTACCTCCGGTTATTAATTATACTATTTCCTCCAAAAACCACAAGACATTTTCCGGAGGCCCGCGTGTGTGTTGCCTCATGGGGCCTTACCTCCTCTATACATGATTTTTTGCATAACACAAGCCGCCACCCGTCTGCGCCCCGTCTCGCAGCTTGTAGGGCAGTGCTTGTATTATACAGGATGCTATCGCGCAACCATTAAGCGCCGGATGCGTCACCGGGGCGAGGATGGGTTAATGAGTTGCCGGCCTTCCTGGAGTTTGCAGACGGGTGCAAACTGCGGAGAGGTACTTAAAAAGCAGCGGAGGGAGTTGGACCCGCACACAACGCCGCCGGGGCTGCCTAATACTCTATACGTAATTATGCAAATGATCCGGGATTATGTCCCGGAAACAATTACAAAGTAATATTGATTTTGGCCATTTCTGGCCAGAAATAGCAACCCGTATAGCGCCGCCAGTCCTGAGCGTATGCAATGACAGCATTTTGCACCCAGAATGGCACCTGAAGCGAATCGAGGTGCGGAAAAATACTTTTTTCCAGAGTGTCGGCACAGATCTTAAGCTCTGGCTCATTGCCCCCGTATCGCTCGCGCATGTGTGCCGAATCTGCGATCCAGTACGCCAGCCCCTCAAGCGCGTTTTTCTGCTCGTGATTAACTTTAAATTTTAACATGGTTAAAGCCTCCTCGTGATAAAGTTAAAACCCGCCGCCGGTATCGGGCCGGTGTGCATTCTCTGCGGCGGGTAGTGACTATGCGGTTTTAAGTGCATCCGTTGGATCATGGCGGAAAATAAAAGCTTTCCGGAATTTACTGTAATAGCCGCCAAGTGCCCTGATCCGCTGATTTTCTGCGATATACGCAGATTTATCCAGCGTTTCCTCGATCCTTACAAGCCAGAGCTCAGAGCCGTCGCGGGTGTCCTCGCCCTTGGTGATTTTGTATGTATAACCCATTTTATTTTCAATCTGTGGAGTGCCGGAAGCCTTTTTATCGGATTTTTCTTTGCTTGGTGCGGAACTGGTAGACTTTTCTGGTTTGCCAGCATTATTTTTGGTTCTGGCGGTTTTGGGAACTATTTTTATATCCATTCCGTTGTTCTGCGCGCAGCCGAAATAGTAAAAATCAACATGAAAATAATCAATCTGTCCGTCACAGTCTTCGAAGTTGTATGATTTTACAAAACTATCAACATCTTCAATTACTGCTTTCGTTGCTTCATTCAGAACTTTGAAAAAGTTTCTATGTTCTTCTGTGATCCGGATGTATTCCGCTTTGAATTCATCATCATTCCAACAGTCTAATCTCCAATAGTCGTTCCTGTTTGCCCTCCGGAAGAACTCGTTTTTGTCTTCTTCGGTTAATTCGTTTGCTGTTTTATAGATTTCAATTGGGCTTTCCTTCAAATCCACACGTAATTCTTGGCACATGGAAGCGTAGGAAGTACGAACGCTAAATTTGTAAGTAGGGTATTTCTCTTTTACATAGGCCCGGACGATCTGAGCAACTTCTTTTAAACTGCGGTTCCAGTCGTGGCGGCTACCCTCCCAGCCGAACATAGTATAAAACTGGATGCGCGTGCTGTCGGCGGTTTCATTGACCTTGGTTCCGGTCTCGGTTTCCTTGCGATTCTTCCAGATCGGGAAGAGTGCGTCATACTCCACGTTGATTTCCTTCATGGTCTCCAGGTCTCCGCCGTTGTCTGGGTGGTTCGTCTTTAATAAGACCTTGTACTGGCTTTTCAGATCATCATAGTTCTTTACATTCTTAAAATATTTTGCCATAATATAAGTACTCCTTTCTTTGGGATGACGGTTTCGGCCGTTGGTAGCGGTGAAGCCGGCTTTTTAATATCCTAACCAATTATATAACTGTTTTTTATCGTATCCGGTTAGATCTTCAACATCTTCAAAGAGAGCAGACCCAGCAATCATTGTGTCGGCGAAGATATGTCCGTCCGTTTGGAAACAGGGAACGGAATGATCTTTCAAAATCCGCATTATTGTTTCATTCTTCATTTTTTGGCCTCCTATATTTCTTTTATATTACCCTCTGGGCGATTCCGGCGGTTGCTTTGATGCTACGGCTGTACCGCCGCCGGAAGGAGAACTTAAAACTCAATTCCAAATTCCTCTCTTAACATATCTTCGAAACCCGGATCGAGTTCTACGTATCTCGTTAAGAACTGCTCATTTGAGCATGGAGCCAGTTCCATGTGAACCTGTTCCCTGGTCTCATCGTTCATATAGGATGTGATCGCCTTCATTAAATTGTCATTAATCTTGATTTCCTCTTTAAATCTCGTCATTGTGTTTTCCTCCTTTTATTTGGTTGATTGTGTATCTCTTATCTATGTACCCATTATATAATATATGTACCCAATAGACAAGAGGCATAATCAACAAATATGTACCCAATATATTAGTAATTATGCACTATGTACCCAATATAAAAAATGTGCTATCCTTGAAAGATAGAAAGGGGTGATACAATGCCGGTGTCAGAAGCACAACAAAAAGCGGTAAATAAATACCTTAAAAATAATTTTGACGACATCAAAACCAGGGTCCCGAAAGGGAAGAGGGAAGAATATAAGGATAGAGCACGCGAACTGGGCTACGAGAGTTTTAATAATTTTGTTGTCCAAGCAATCGAGGAAAAGCTGGAAAGAGAGGGCAATGTGTGAGCAACAGGGCAATAAGAGTTTGCAAGACCTGCGGCAAGCCTTTTCGCGGATCTGGAGACCGGATCTACTGCCCAGAGTGCGCGAAGCTGCGGAAAATCGACGCCGTTGTTAAAATCCGTATTTGTCAGGATTGCGGGGTCGAATTTAGCGGAGGACCCACGGCGAGACGTTGCCCAGATTGCGCATATAAAGCGAGGCTCGAGGATGGCAGGAGGCACAAAAAGCAGGGGACGGCGCGCCCGATCGGGAGCACTGATACTTGCAAAGTTTGCGGATCACAGTACACCGTTATGTCTGGCAGGCAAAAATATTGCTCTAATGCCTGTATGCGCAAAGCGTTGCTGGATAAGCAAAGAGAGTATAAGGCATCCTATAACAAGATGTCCGGACAGGATGCCAAAAAGCGAGATAACCGCGCATCCGTAAAAAAGGTGTGCAGCTATTGCCAGAGGACATTTACAAGTCATACTCCAGTGCGTTTTTGCTCAGAGTATTGCAGATCAGAGCAAAATAAGCTCTTGCAATGTATAAGAGACATTAACAGGGGCAAAAAAAGAGATCTGCAAAAATATGAGGATAAGCGGAGAGAGTACCGCGAGGCGGTCAAAGCGGGCAAAGCATAACCAGAGAGGCCAGCGCGTCCCGGCCCTTGCTTTTGCCAAAAATGGCACAATCTGAAACCGTATATTTTATTTTTTTACCGTTTTGGTTGTAAAAAAGTACATTTTGGTATATCCTTATAATCACAAAGCCGCTGGAGGCGTCAGGAGGGCGGAAAAATGTTTGTAGATGGTATCCGCTGCCTGATGGCTAAGCGGGATAATATGAGGGCGTCAGAGCTTGCAAGGCGACTGGGCGAGAGCCCCCAGAACTTTAATAAGAGATTGCAGCGAGGGAGCATAAAAGACAAAGACCTGATGCAGATCGCCAAGGTAACAGATTGCAAATTTAGATATAGTTTTGTCGATGCCAAGACAGGCAAGGCAATCTATACAGAGACGCTGGAGTAATACATATCCGGGCGCAGCCCCGGGGAAAACAGAATATATTTGAGGTGTAGCGCTTATTCGGGCAAACTGGATAGGCGCTTTTTATTTTGGGAAGGAGGCCGGGAGATGGACGACAAAGAACCAAAGAAGATAGGCAGGCCCAGAACCAGGCCAGAAAAGCCCGGATTACTGGAAAGAGAATTAGGGCCAGAGCATGCCGATGTGATCGCGGAATACAAAGCTTCGCGGGGAGAAGAGAGATCAACAGCTCCAAAGCCAGAAGAAAGGGTTGTTTGTTTGCCATCCGGGCGCAGCCGCGGTAAGATCGAGGCCCAGAAGAAAGCAATGGAAAACAGCCCAATAGCAAGCGGCCATAAAAAAGTCAGCAAAGAGGACAGCGGCGAAGCAATTGACAAAATGATTGAGCTTTATAATCTTCCGGTAATAGACACAGGCAACCCGGTAGAGCTTGCGGAGCGTGTGGCTTGGTTCTTCAATTGGTGCAAAGATGGCGGAATCCGCCCTGGCGTGGAGGCGCTGGCGCTGGCCTGCGGCGTTACTAGAGGCACGCTAAATAGGTGGGAGCATGGGGAAAATGGGCCGGACAGAAGAGACATAATCAAAAAAGCGAAGCAATTAATTGCCTCATATAACGAGTTTTTGGCCTTAAAAGGCAAAATAAACCCTGTGACCTTTATTTTTTTGAGCAAAAATAATCACGGCTACGTGGATAAGACGGAGGTCAACATAACCACAGATAGCGCCCTGGGTGATCGCATGAGCGCGGAAGACATAGCCCAGAGGCTACCAGATGCGGACGTAATAGACGCAGATTTCCGCGAGATCACACCCTCTGCCGGCGGTGAATTATCAGACAATAACGAGTGACGCAGAGACAATAAGTACATTTTGGTTGATAAAAGATACTCTTTCGTTGATTTTAACAATCGTATATTTGATTTTTTGTGCATTTTAGTTGATAAACTATTCGCGAAAGAATTGTTTCGCGAATAGTTGAGATGAGGAAACCACGAGAAGCCTACCACGGCATGATTTCCCCTTGTTTTTGCGACAATTCGCACAGTTTGCCCAGAGGGGAGGGGGCAGGGGGTATATTTGAGGATTTTCTGGCGGCGTAGGAGTCCCCCATCCAAAATTTAAAGAAAAAGGCCATAAGGGAGGAAGAGCATGAGTAAATACATGGAAGCAGCAGCGGAGATTATCTCCAAAATGGACGGAATTGGCGTAGATTACACGGAGAGGAAAGATGAAACAGTAGTCTGCATACGTGGAGACAGGGCGGAATCAGTCATAGAAGCCTTACAAAAGAGGGAAAAGCGGACTGTGATTCTTCAGAAGCCATTTCCGAAGATGAATGACAAAAAGCGTAAAGAGCTGGGAATCACCTGGAAGAATTATGTCTGCCCGTCATGTAAACACCCAACAGGCATTACGGATAAAACAGAGGAATTGAAACAAGGAATTCCGTTTTATCACCCGAAATTCTGCGTAGAGTGCGGTCAGGCGTTGGATTGGAGCAATAAATGAGCGAAGAGTTTAAGAAAATGCTTTGCGACGGATTTAAATACATCCGGACAGAGTGGGATAGCGTTCTGTGGGGGGGGGGGGGAGATGTTAAAGGCTGTTGAGCAGAAATGCCGGTATATCAAAAATGGCGGGCTGACCGGTCAGATCATTCGTACATTTATGGCTGCACTTGCGATAGACGTTATCTGGATGTGGCTGGAAGTATATGTGTACGGTGAAGCAAGGCCCAACGAAGTAGATACAATCATTATGGCGATCATGCTTCCATTTATTTTTAAGGCAGTGAGGTGAAAATGATGAATGAGTGGTTAATTAAATTTTTTATGAAAAGCGGCAAGGAGATCAGGGTCATTTATTGCTCCGATGCGGACAACTCCGATAAAGTTGCAAGAGAAGTTTTTAGAGCGAAAAATCCTAAAATCAGCTTTAACGGGAGAGAAAATGTCTTTGTTATTCTGGGCGAGGTTGAAGCGTTTTCAATCCAGCCTTGGTATTCTGAAAAAAATTAAAATAAAAAAGGCGGTGAGGGTATGGCAAAGGTCGAAATCAAAGAAATTGAAAATGGCGGGTTTTCCGTCAAAGTGGACGGGCACGAAATAAATCAGATTTGTACGGGATTGGATGTTCGTATAGGCCGAGATTTTGTCCCAACAGTCAATATTGATATTCCATGGGGATCTGGCGAATTAGTTTGCGGTCATGCAGATGTTTTATGGAGCATGAACCTTTATGTCGCTGCTGAGATTGTCCGCAAAGAGCTTATGAAGCGTAAAGACTGGTACAATGCTTTGGTTGCATCTATTTCCGGTTACCTGAATGAATATTACGATGGGGAAATTGACCCTGAGATTGCAGGAACCATGGCTGTGGGGCTGGCAAATAGAATCATAGGGATGGAGGAAATGACGTGAACCGGTATTTTGTGAGATTTGTTTTAAAGAGCGGTCATGTGCTATATGGGTGTAAAGAAAGTGACAAAAGCATCCAGGATGTAACAACAGAATTACTTGTTGGAAAGCGCTATGGGAATGAGTACAACTTTAAATCCCTCAATCGGCTGCACAATATGGCTGTGAGTTTGGATCAGGTTGCATCTTATGAGGTTGGGCCGTGGAGGAGCGACAATGGAGATTTTTAGAAAAGTCATTTTGACCGTACCTATTTTAACATTAGAATTGGCTTTCATTTTTGGAATAGATGATAATAAGACAAGAACACCAAACAAATTGACATTTTTGTTATATGCTACGGCCGCAATATTTATAGCTTATGAAATTTGGAGGTAAGAACGTGAAAGGTTGGTCATAAAATGATAATTACTATTTTCGGAATTTTCCTGTTTCTCATAGTAGAACGGGTTAAATTCATAAAAATACGTTCACCTGCGGTTTCAGATGGCTTCGGGATGTCCTATGAAGCTGACAGGTCGAGGCATCCAGAGTAGCTTGTGCCAGCGGAAAAAACATAAAAATGAAACTGTCCTTCCCGAATATCATTTTTCCGCAGGCCAATGGCAGTGAAATCATGGCGGTAAACTGCTGAAATATCCGCCGCAGAATACGCCTAATCAATGACCGGTCAGAAATGTCCGGTTATGGGAAGGTAGCTCAGATGGCAGAGCAGGGGACAAATCCCTGTCGTTGGTTCGATCCCAACTCTTCCCATTCCACACATTTAATGATGTGTGGGGTCTCGTATTTACCCTTTCCCCTCATAGCTGTTTGCTGTTAAGGCGGAGCGAATCCGCCGTGAGGGTTCAATTTGCCAGGTGACAACACAGTGATTACCCGGTATAACGTGGGTGGGTGGTTCAAGCCCACTCTTTCCCATTCGGAACATAGCTCAATAGGCAGAGCGGCGGCGCGCACCACAAAAATGGTTAGTTTTTTTATTGCTCAAAATCAGGAGAAGTTATGAAAGTCACAAAGCATGCAAAAGAACGGATGAAACAACGCTGCGGTCTGAATGCGAAATCTTCTAACCGCATGGCGAAAATTGCATATGAGAAGGGCCTAAGGCACGCAGATTTGACCGGGAATCTGAAAAAATGGGTGGATGGCCTGTATTTCAAGAATACGGTAGCAAATCAAATCCGCTTGTATGGAGACAAGACGTATATTTTCCATGATACTAACCTGATAACTGTACTCCAGACACCTCATAATTTGGTAAAAGAAGCGGACAAGCTAAGAATCAAAAAGGAAGGTGGATCACATGCAGACGAAAGTTGATGAAAAAGTATTGAAGGAAATATGTGTTACCAAAAATGAGGATTTGGCAGACTCATTAACATTATTTGGAGAATCAGCTTCGGAAGCTGCGAGTTATTTTTTCAAATTACTTGAAGTAGTGGCAAAAATGTATAAACGCAGAACCAGATCAAATAATTGGTTGAAAATGCATGGATTGCCCATGAAGAGGAAAGCGAGTAAGCGAGATAATACGAAAGGTTGTTTTTGATGAGTAAAGAACAATTGAGATTTCCGGACGGAACGATACGGGGAAAATCAGCCGATAAGAATGCCTGTCGTTATTTGGTAAATGAAGTTTGCGTTAATCAGGATTGCGATTGCTGCTTAGATTTACCGGCATATGAATATTGCAGGAAATGTCAGCTTTTTGAGAAAGAGCAGTAAATAGATTCACGTGTACCGCGGTGTACCACAGGAAGGTGTGGTACACGTGAATATTACAAGAAATGAGAGAAATGCACGGCTGCTTTTAAAGAGAGATTTGTCAGAATATGAAAATCTGAATTTGCTTTTTGAAACATGCCGAAATATTTTGGAAGAAGATAAGGAACGGGCATTAAAACTGGGCCGTCTGGTTGAAGCCAAGGCAAATGAAATGGCCAGAAAAGATGCCCGATTCTATGATTTGTACATAAGAGCGCTGCTTTTCCTGTCACGGCATTACTTCCATGAGTATTTACTGTATGTGGAACATAAACGCCCGCCGGAAAAGCAGTTTTATCTTCCGAGATGCCATGTGCTTAGGACTGTGGTTGAGGATCTGCAAGACCTGGAGGATGGAGTTATTGATTTCCTTGGCGTATCCATGCCACCTCGAGTTGGAAAATCAACAACCTGTATCTTCTTTATGACCTGGCAGATGGGACTTCATCCGGATATGGCAAACCTTATGTCTGGTCATTCTGATCCGTTGACAAAAGGGTTCTACAAGGAAACTCTGAATATCATCCGCAGTGAAGAATATTGCTGGAAAGATGTGTTCCCGGATGTATCATTTGAAAGCACATCGGCAGAAGATGAAGCAATCAACCTCAATTCCCCATCTCGTTTCCCAACCTTGACCTGCAGATCCATCGAAGGCACAACCACTGGTGCAGTAGAGGCGGCGAATCTGCTGTATACGGATGACCTTATCAAAGACCGTAAGGAATCTTTAAGCCCCCAGCGTCTGGAAACCAAATATCAGGATTATCTAAATAAGATTCTCGATCGTAAGCTTGATAATGCCAAAGAGCTTATGGTAGGAACCAGATGGAATGTGGCAGATCCACTGGGAAAAATACAGTCAAAACAAAAAGATAACCCGAGATATAGGTTTCGCGTCATACCAGCACTGAATGAGGACGACGAGAGTAATTTCGTCTATAAGTTCGGGAAGGGATTTTCAACAAAGTATTATAAAAGCCTTCGGGAAACGCTGGACAATAATGAATGGATGGCAAAATATCAGGGCCGGCCATTCAAACGAGAGGGATTGTTATTCCCGGCAGAGGAGCTAAAAACATATAATGGAGTTCTGCCTGTAGGAGAACCTGATGTAATTATGGCTGCGATAGACGTGGCGTGGGGAGGCGGAGACAGTTTAGCGATGCCTATATTATATGTTTATGGGGGCCGGGGATATGTTCAAGATGTGGTTTTTTCAAAGGGAGATAAGACTATTACCATGCCGTTGGTTGAGGGAAAAATTCTTCAACACAGAATACAGCTTATACGAGTGGAAGGAAACAATGGAGGGCACATGTATAGTGACGTGATCGACCAGAACATAAAGAATGCAGGATATTTCTGCAATATTACCAATCGCGTAACTGGAAGTGACAAGAGTAAAATGACACGCATGGTGCAGTATGCGCCTGAGATCAAACAGCTATATTTTATCAATGATAAAAATGCAAGCAAGGAATACAGGGAATTTATGGAAGAAGTAACATCATTATCGGTCGAAGGAAAAAATGAACATGATGATGCGCCGGATTCTTTAGCGATGTTAATTGATTTCTGGAAAGGCGATGCCGGATGGTGCGAACCCGTAGAACGCCCATGGTAAAAAGGGAGGTAAGGATTTGCCAAGCAAACGATATGTCAACCTATCACAATATGGAATATCGGACGAGCGCCGGATGGAGCTGGTTGCATTTGCTCTGCAATATAAGGAGTGGATTGACGGTCTGAGTCGGCAGGAGAACCCGAAACTGCGCCAAAAAGTAAATCTGGTTGAGTATGCGGCAAATCAGAGTTCAGAAGAAATTCGCGGGGATTATGGTCTGGCAGAGTACATAATCAAGAACGTGACGGAAGATCGTCCGTACTGGTATCTCAAACAAGTTATGAGGATGCCGTACCGAGATAAGGAATTTTACGCTGCCCGGAAGCGATTTTTTGTGATTTTAAATCAGGAAAAAGATTAATTGCCAGAATACGGGACATACGTTTGTGTTATTGTGTATGTGGATGGTCATGTAATCACCATTTGCCTTTTCCCCCTACACGGCGGCCTACAATGGGCCGCCATTTATTGAAATGTACCAGATTGATTGTTGAGGTGCGAACGTGGGAATTCCGATAAGAACAAGAAACTATCATAAACGTGAAAATTTGTTCGGTCGCAGGGTTTATTTTACAGATGAGGAAAGCATTACAAGAAAAAATGTGGTGGAAGTCTTAAATAAAGCTCTTGTGTACCACAATATAAACCGGTCTGAAATTGAATATTTGGATAATTACTATCGCGGAGATCAGCCTATTCTTTATCGCGTGAAAAAGGTTCGGCCAGAGATCAATAATAAGATTGTTGAAAATTTCGCCCTTGATGCGGTTAATTTCCATACTGCGCAGAATTATGGAGAGCCAATTCAGTATGTCAACGCTTCACCGGACAAAGATATCTCCAAAGAAATCAATATGTTAAATTCCCTGATGCGGCTGGAAAATAAAGCATATTGGGACATTGAGCTTGGAACCTGGCAAAACATTGCCGGCACAGCATACCGTTTTGTTCTTCCGGACAGATCGGCGAATATCAAGGATAGCGAGTGTCCGTTTACCCTGGACGTGCTTGACCCGAGATTTGCCTTTGTGGTCTATTCTAAACGGATAGGTAAAAAAGCAGCTATGGGTGTCAGAATCATTGAAAACGAGAAAGACGGAGACATCTATGAGTGCTACACCAGGCAGTATCGATGGAGGATACAGGGCGGAAAAATCATTCAGGAAAAAATCAATCCTCTTAATGCAATCCCTATTATTGAGTATCCAAAGAACAGCCGGCGGATGGGCGTCATAGAAATGACGATCACCATAACGGACGCCATGAACACAGCAACTTCCAATCGTCTTGATGGAATTGAACAGTTCGTACAGGCGTTTATGAAGTTTGTAAACTGTAAAATTGACAAGGACAAGTTCCTTGAAATGGTACAGCTTGGTGCGGTCACTGTAAAAGGAGAACCGGGGCTTCCTGCGGATGTGGATGTCGTATCTTCTCAGCTTGACCAGAGCCAGACCCAGGTAACAAAAGATGATCTGTATAAATCCTACCTGATTGTGCAGGGAATGCCGTCCAGGGAACAGAATACCGGCGGTGATACGGGTTCTGCGGTTTATTTGAGAAATGGATGGGATTTCGCTGAAAAAAGGGAAGAGATAGGGGAACCTATTGATAAGAAATCCGAAATGGAATTTCTTAAGGTGGTTACGAAAATTCTTCGAAATTACGATATTCTTGATATACAACTGAAAGATATTGATGTCAATATCACCAGAAACAAAACGGACAATATGCTGGTGAAATCGCAGGCGCTTCAGATTCTTTTGGACTGCGGCGTGGATGACGAAACAGCATTGGCAATCGTACAGCTTTTCTCTGATCCGCAGAAGGTATATGCAAAATCTAAGGATCGGATGCAGAATCGGTATGATTCAAAATTTAATAAAGATATAGGAGGCGGCAATATTGCAATCCAAGAAAAAGGAACTGCCTCTGGTTGAAGTGAGATGCGCAAATCCGGAGTGCAATAGGCTCCTGGTAAAGGCCAGGGGTGATGTAGTTGCGGATTGCCGTCGATGCAAAGGCAGGACGATTTTCTACTATGACAGTGGGAAAAGTCGATTTATTGACAGAACAGAGAAACTTTAGTGTACCGAGAGTACCATTCAAGACCAGTAATGGTTTTTTGATATGGCGCTCTTTTATTTTTGCCAGCTGTGGCGTTAAAACAGCAGTGAGCCAGCGGAGCGACCCGCGATAACAAAGCGTAGGCGACGGAAGGAGATTATATGGCATTAACACGTGAGGACATCAAGAAACAGTTCCCGGATGCAACGGATGAACAGATCACAGCAATTCTCAATTCATATCAGGCAGACATTCAGGAAGAGAGAAAGAAAGCTGCTGCGGATGCCGCAGAGGTTAAGCGGTTGAAGGGTGTTGAGAAGGAGCTGGAAACCATGAAAAATGAAAAGCTGACCGACCAGGAAAAACTGGACAAAGCTTTGAAGGATGCGGAAGCCGAAAAGTCAAAGTATATCAAAGCCCAGAACAAAGTTAAGGTAGCAGAGGAGCTGGTCAAGGCTGGACTGACAGAGGAAGACTATTCCGGATTCATTGACAGTTTTGTGAGCGAAGATTTAAACACCTCTCTGGCCAGCGTGCAGGCATTTACAAAGACATTTGCTGCTAAGAACGCCGCAGCAGCCAAGGCAAAGGAAAAGGAATTAACCGACGGCCTGGGAGACGAGGGCGGCGGAGACGGAGGAAAGGGAAAAGGTGAAAAGACTCCTGACGTGGAATTTGCTGAGAAACTTGCTGGATCCATGCCAAAAGCTCCGGAAACCAGCGTATTTGATTATTACAAATAAGGAGGCACGACACTATGAAGGTGATTGGGAAAAGCTTTGGGCAGCCAATTGAAATTTTGAAGTTTAATGATTTTAAGGGCGCAGCTTGCATGGTAAGTGAATCTACCGGAACCTGCCAGGAGGTAGGCGGGCGCAAGATCTTGAAGGCTGGTACGCCTTATCCGTCTAATGATGCAAGCTGTCTGGGTTTCCTGCTCCATGATGTAGATGTTACGGATGGAGAAAGACCGGCAACCTATATTTATGAAGGGGCTATTAAAAATTCTGCCCTCACAGCGAACGGTGTGACGGTAGCGGAGTTGGCCAAGTCCGCAGTTCCGAGAGTGACGTTTTTTGACTAAGTAGAAGGAGGTACATATTATGCCAGCATTACCGTTAAATGAAGCATTTACGGCCAGAGCTATTGGTTTGTTCTGGAATTCTTACCAGAAGACCCTTGGCTTACGGCCGTATCTGGGAAGCGCATTATTCCCGAAAAAGAAAACTCCGCTGATGGATCTTAAATGGTTCTATGGAGCGAGTGGGCTTCCTGTTTCCCTTACTCCGTCCAATTACGATGCTCAGGCAACCTTAAGAGACCGTATCGGATTCAACCAGATCGAGACGGAAATGCCGTTTTTCCGTGAGTCTTATCTGGTAAAAGAGAAGGATGCAGCTGAGTACGAGAAGCTGATGAATTCCGATGAAGCATATGTTGCTGAACTGATGCAGCGAATTATGATCGGGCCGACTGATCTGATTCAGGGCGCAAATGTGGTTCCGGAGAGAATGATCTGGCAGCTGCTTGCTCCGGAAGATGGCTCTCCAAAGATTGCGATCTCTGCAAACGGAGTGAACTACGACTACAATTATGACCCGAACGGCGAGTATAAGACCAATAACTTCATGGAGCTGACCTCTTCTACCGATAAATGGACAGATACCGAAAATTCTGACCCTTACGAGGATTTAAGGGCTGCCCAGAAGGCTCACAAGAAGAAGTACGGAACCGTTCCTTCGGTTGCAGTAATGAACGATAACACGTTCCAGCTGATCGTGAAGAACAAGAAAATTCATAATTACCTTCTGGCTCAGAACATGAGTGCAAACATCATGGTGACAGATGCGATTGTGAAGCAGTTTTTCAGAGAGCAGTTAAAGCTTACCATTTACGTATATGATCTGATGTACATGAATGAATCCAAAGTATCCAAGACGTTTGTTCCGGATAATGTAGTTACACTTCTTCCGGGAACCAGCGCACTGGGAAATACCTGCTATGGCCGTACTCCTGAGGAGCGTTCCGGAAACCAGTCTACTGGAGAGCTGAGCATCGTGGATACCGGTGTAACGCTGTATACCTATACGGAGCCTCATCCACTTAAGACCCACTGCATCTGCTCCGAGATCGTTCTCCCGACCTATGAGAGAATCATGGATACCTACGTGATGAAGGTAGCTTAAGGAGGGCATGAAGATGAAATATGACCATCTGGTGAAAGCAAACGGAAAATTCTACTGGCCCGGCGAAGATGTGCCGGAGCCTGTAGAATCCGTGGCAGAGATCCCAGGAGATGATTTTGCAGATGAAATCCCAGAAGATGATCCTCTGGAGGATGAACCGGTTCATGACAATGACGCATCTGAGAAATACAAGGAATGGCAGCTTAAGGCCATGAACAGGGACAAGCTTGTGGAAATCTGCCATGAAAAAGGCATTGAGTACACAGAGGATGCAACAAAGGGAATCCTTATCAATCTGATTTTGGAAAAGCAGTAAGGAGGGGAACAGTATGGCAGACGCAGTTGAAATCAAAAAAGATGAGCTGTTTCGGCGCTTTTGCCGCCGGGTAAAAAAGAATGTTGAAAGCCTGGATGAAGATGCTGTGCTGTCCCTGAATGATTTTCTGGAAGATGCCAAAAAGGCTGTAGTAAAGAGGGCATTTCCTTTTGGTTATACAGAGGAAAAGGCAGCTCAGGCAGTCGAAGAATATTCCAACGTGGTAATAAACGTTGCGGATTATCTTTACAGCAAGGATGGGGCAGCCGGTGAGACCCAACATACTGCCGCAGGTGTTACGAGACAGTATGGTTCTGCCGGAATCCCTTCAGAGTTCTTTTATGAGATCACACCGGAAGTTGGTGTTCTGTCATGAGAGACCTTCAGGTAAACTTGCAGCCGATATATTATGCGATGTATGTGGGCTTTATGGAAGGCACTGTGAATGGTTTCCCTTCCGGTCAGCCTGCGCCACAATATACCAATCCACGTCCGGCAATGGTATGTATTTCCACGCCGACAGGTGAAAACGAAAGTACGCCTTTTGGCTCTTTTACGGATTACGACAAGGTTATGACCACGGCGAACGATGATTTTAAGGCGGATGAGCATTCAGTTCTTTGGGTGGATGATATGCCGCTGATTAAAGCAGATGGCTCCACCGATACTCCCCCGGATTATGAAATCAAAAAATATGCGCTGTGGGGAGGACAAAAGACCTATGCCATCAAGAAAAAGGCCGCAAATATGGATGATATGGAATATCTTAAAAAGCTTCTTTCAAACGGTTCCATTTCGCAGGCAGAGTATGATAAATACAGCGCCATGATGGAGGGCCAGAATGAAGATTAAGATTTCCCTTGATAAATCCAGCGTAGATGATGCCATTCGACAGGTGCAGAGATTCAAAGATGACCTTCACCGCAAGAATGAAGTATTCGTTCAGCGTTTGGCTGAAATGGGAGCCAAAGACATCAATGCAAGCCTGCAATCTATCGGCGCAGTAGTTCCACACGATGAGCCTATAGGCACAGCTTATATTGACAATATGGCATTGTACAGTGCAGTGAGGATGCGCATTGTGGTGGCGTCCAGCATGATTCTGTTTGTGGAGTTTGGTACCGGTATTCGATATTCCGGCACCCAGAATCCAAAAGCTGCGGAATTGGGCATGGGCCCCGGTACATATCCGGGGAAAGGCCACTGGGATGATCCGAACGGATGGAGCTATCAGGATGCCTCCGGTGTATGGCATCATACATATGGTATCCGGGCGCAGATGCCAATGTACAATGCGTCCCAGAAAATGATACAGGAAACGGTGCGGATAGCAAAGGAAGTATTTGGAGGATAATCACATGAAATTTAATGAAGCATTGAAACTTATGAAACAGGGAACTCCTATGAAACTTCCGTCATGGGGCGGATACTGGTGCTGGGATGATGAAAAACAGACCATTATGATGCATTGTAGGGCGCAGGACGCTGATAAAGGTCAGGGTCCGGTAATTGATATCAGAGAAACACAGAGAGTTGAGTACACACTCGAAAATGTACTCTCCGAAGATTGGCAGGTAGCAACCGAAGAAAATTGCTCAGTTCTGGGAGGCGAAGCAATGTTTCCGTTCGGCGACGCAATTAAGTATTTGAAGCGTGGTCTCAAGGTGGCGCGTAAGGGTTGGAATGGAAAAGGACAGTATATTGAGCTGGCAACCAATATCAGCTGCAAAAATGCTGCTGGTGAAATTGTAAATTGCGATCATGATGCCATCGGTAATAAAGCCATTACATTCGTTGGAACAAGCGGTGTACAGATGGGATGGCTGGCAAGTCAGGCCGATATGCTGGCAGAAGATTGGGTGTTTGCAGAATGATAAACATATCCATTGAGCAGTATGCGAGGGTTAAAACGGCCATTAAGTCCAAATGCAAAAACTCAGGTCGTGTTGAGCCCAGAACCCTTCCGAAACTGCCGTATGTAGTTTTTGAGCAGTTGAATAATCCGATTGCAAAAGACCGGATTGACAGTGATTGCGTGGAAAATGCAGTTGCCCCTACGGTTCAGATCAGCGTGTATACGCAGGGCGATACCTCGTTGACAGACAATGAGGAGATTATGGCTCTGGCAGACGCGCAGATGATTTCTGACGGCTGGCTGAGAACCTTCGGGCCGCAGGAAGTGAAAAATATTCTTGATGATTCCGTGCTTCGCTACATTGCCAAATATGAAGCAAAAGTGGACAGCGAAGGCGTTATATGGAACCGATAACTTAATAAATCCAGTGTACCGCGGTGTACCAATTTTTTTAATGCAAGGAGGAAGCAACTATGGCTGAAGTAAAAGCATTAAGTACAATTGGTACATTTTTATTTCAGGGTACCAGCAAGGAAACCTTAACCAAACTTTGCAAAATTAAGAAATATCCGGATCTGGGTGGATCACCGGATATGATCGATGTTACCGATCTGGAAGATACTGATGAATCCAAAATCAGGGGCGTGAGAAAGGCTTCTGATATGGCTTTTACTGCCAACTACACCCCGGAAGCCTACAAGGATGTGGAAGATAAGGCAGATGTTGAAGGACTCTATGAGGTTCGATTCGGTGACGAAACCGGCAAGGACGGTATCTTTGCTTTTCAGGGAAGCCATACCGTATATGCCGTGGGTGGAGATGTAAATGCAGCCCGTGATATGACTATCACGATTGCCAGAACTTCCAAAGTAACGTTTTCCACTCCGTCAACCTGATAATCTGAGAAAAAGGAGCGAATCATAAATGAAAGAGTTTATTGTAGGAAAAGGAAAAGATCAGAGAACGTATCAGCTGGAGCTGTCTTTCAATACGGTAGTTGATACCGATCTGATGGAAAAGATGGAGGACTGCCAGAAGATCATCAAAGACCTTCAGGATGCCACAAAGAAGAAAAATGCAGAAGCAAGGAAAGAAATTCTTCAGATTACCACAAAACTGTTTGGGCTTGTTCGCTATATGATGTTTGTCTGCCTCCAGGAAAATCACGAAGACGAGTTTCAGACAGAAAAGCAGGCAGGAAAGCTCATTCAGCGCGCTATCTCTGAGAATGGCGCAAATATTATTGATATTTTCAATGTTATTGATGAATGTGCATCAGAAGCGGATTTTTTATCAAAGATGATGGGAGAGCAGGAGCCTCCGGTTCAGCCTCAGGACCATCAGCCGAAGGTAGTGAAATAAGAAGCTTCAAGGATGCAATTTATCAAATATGGCTGCCTCAGGCAATCTTTCTGGGAATCCCGGAAGAACGCTTTTGGCAGCTGAACCCTCGCAAAATGAAGCCTTGGAAACGGGCGCATGAACTTCGCCTAGACTATGATGATTTTAAGGCATGGATTTCAGGACAGTATATCATGATGGCCGTAAATGCGGCGTGGAATGGGAAAGCTGATGTTTACCCGAAACAGCCGTTCGGACAGATGAAAGATGCTCAGGAGAATCCAGAGAACCATGACTATCAGTTGGATGCGTTGAAGTTCTTGCAGTATTGCAAGGCTGTGGACGATGAATTTGAAGATCTGACAAAGAAAAAATAGTGTACCGCAGTGTACCACCGGAAAGGCTGGTGGTATACCGTGGGAGCTACTATTGAAGAGTTAAGTATTGATATCGTTTCGAATCTTGGGGATGCTGATAAGGCGCTCGATCGTCTTTCCAACAGCCTTTCCAGAATGTCAAATACGCTTGGCGGTTTTGATACCGGCAAGCTTTTTGGCATTTCCAATGGGATTTCCAGCTTAAGCGGTGCAATGCGTGGAATCCAGTCTGTTAAGACCACGGATTTTACAAGGATAGCCAATGGTATTTCCAAATTAAGCGCCGCAGATGGTTCGAAGCTTTCTGCAATTGGACAGGGAATGCAGAGAATGGCAGCCGGCATGCAGAACATAAGCGGCGTAGCTTCAGCAGCATCCAATATTGCAACTGCGGCATCTGGAATAGCAAAGTTCGGAGGCGTAAAGGTTAATGCTGCTGTTGGGAACATTAATGCGCTTGCTCCGGCGCTGACTGCGCTCAATAGCTCTGTATCGAATTTGGGGCAGTTCCCGGACATTTCCCAGTTTGTCACAACAATTTCGAAACTGGGAAATAAATCCGTAGGAAATGCAATCAGCAATCTTCCGAATCTGGCAAATGCCCTTAATCAGGCTATGCAGACGCTTTCCACGGCTCCCAGAGTAAGCCAGAATGTCATTTCTCTGACAAATGCACTGGCGAATCTTGCAGCGCAGGGCGGCAGGGCCAGAACGGCGGCAGCGGGTCTTTCCGCAGCATTGAACGGAATATCAACGTCCAGCAGGCGGGGAGTTGCCGGGGTAAATTCCTTTGCGTCGAGTATCCGGAACTTACTGGGGGCTGCGGGTATTTATCTTGGAATCCGTCAGCTGATGCAATTTGGAAAGCAGTGCCTTGAATTTGGTTCCAGTCTCACTGAGGTACAGAATGTTGTTGATGTTGCTTTTGGCAACATGGCAAACGCCGCAAATAATTTTGCCGCGAATAATGCGCAAAAGTTTGGCCTGTCTGAACTGGCTGCGAAACAGTACAGCGGCGTTTTAAAGGCCATGTACAATTCTCTGGGCGTGAACAATGCGCAGGGAACAGAAATGGCCCTAGGGCTGACCAGTCGCGCCGGTGATCTGGCTTCTTTCTACAATATCGATTCAAAAGATGCATTCGCAAAAATCCGGTCTGCGGTGTCTGGTGAGACAGAGCCAATGAAACAGCTGGGCGTCAATATGAACGTGGCGAACCTGAATGCCTATGCTCTGGCAAATGGTTTCGGGAAGCTGTACGACAAAATGAGCTTGGCAGAACAGGCCATGCTCCGGTATCAGTACATTATGTCCACGACAAACCAGGTGTCCGGTGATTTTGAGCGTACGTCCGGTTCTTTTGCAAACCAGTTGAGGATTTTACAGCTGAATTTCCAGTCATTCTCTGCAACGATGGGGCAGGGCTTTATTAATGTGATCGTCCACGTTATCAGCGCCCTTAATTCCCTCCTCGCACATCTTCAGACGGTTGCCAATGCTTTCCGTGCTTTTACTGCGCTCATTTTTGGCGATAACTCTGCGCAGGCTGGGGGCGGTGGAATCGCAGATGAAATTACGGGTGCCGCCGGTGCTGCGGATAATCTGGCAAACAATCTGGGAGGAGCTTCAAAGGCTGCAAAAGAACTGAAGAATGCCACAATGGGCATTGATGAACTGAATATTGTTTCTCAGGATGATGCAAGCGGATCAGGCAGCGGCGGAGCTGGAGGCGTCGGCGGCGCGGCAGTAGATTATGGAACGTTGAGTGAGGGCACAAGTTTTATTGATGATCTCAACTCAAAGCTTTCAGAGATGCTGGATCTTCTGGAACCTACCACCAATGCGCTGAAAAAATTGTGGGATGAAGGTCTGTCCAAATTAAAGGACTTCACCTTTGGCACACTTCAGGATTTCTATGACAAGTTCCTTAAACCTGTGGGACTGTGGACATTAAGTGAGGAAGGCTTGCCCCGGTTTATCAATATCACCAATGATATGTTAAACCGGATTAATTGGACACGGTTACAGGATAGCTTACGGAGGTTTTACGAACAGCTGGCAAGGCTTACAATCCTTACGTTCACAAGCATGATGGATTTTTATGAGGAATTTTTAGTTCCAATTGCGGTCTGGACATTTGGCGATGCTTTACCGCGCTTGCTTGATGTACTTACAAACCTTTCCGAAAGTATAAATTGGGAAGGACTGGTATCCTCTCTTAAGAATCTATACGGGGCATTGTCCTATTTTACTATCGGCATAGGTGAAGGATTGGTAGCGTTTGTTGAAGGGCTGGCAAAAGTGCTTACTCCGGCGATCAGTGCATCCGTAGATCTGTTATCGCTGGCCCTGAATGGTATTGCTGATGCTATAAAGTTAATTCCGGAAGGAACGTTGGCTGCTGTTGGCGGAGCTATCGGAGGGCTGGCAACAGCAATTCTGGCTTTCAATGGAATTTCTGCAGCTATTATAGCGATTGAAAATGCAGGAAAAGCCTTCAGCGGGCTTTTAGCAGCTGCGGCGGCAAATCCTGTGCTTGCGTTGGCAGGGGCGTTAGGTGCGCTTGCTGGTGCTTTTATTGCCATGGAACAGAATTGGTCAAACCAGGTGGCAGAACAGTTCTTGCAGTTCCAGCAGAGCATAGGTTCAAACACTTCGAATGTACAGGCGGCTGCGGATTCGCTCTATGAGCTGGCAGACAGCAGTTCCAGAATTGTAGCATCAGCAGAGGCAGATGCGAAGCAGTTAGATACGCTGAAAGAAGCATATTTCAGGTTGGCTGACCAAACCTATTTAACAGCTCAGGAGCAGATTGAATTAAAAGAATATGCACAGCAGCTGATTGATAAATGCCCTGAATTGAAGAACATGATCGATCAGACCACTGGGCGATATACTGCACAAAAAGATGAAATCAATGCGGTAATTCAAAAGCAGCAGGAGTATTTACAGGTAATGGCCTACACTCAGGTTGTGGGTGAGTATTCCAATGCGCTGGCAAAAGCCAATGTTGAGCTTTCTATTTCTGAAAAGAAATACAATGACAACAAAGAAGCTCTTGCTGTATTGAATGATGCACAGAACAGCTTAATTGATAGCTATAAGGACGAAAATATCTGGTTGTCTGAAAATAGAGGCCTGTTTGAAGAGTACAATATTGTTGTTGGAGATCACGAATCAGTTTCTGCAGCCCTTGCTCGAACAATAAGCAATTACGGTCAGGAATTAAATCTGGCAGAAGAAGCGCAGAGGACGTGCAAAGAAGCTGTGGAAGAAGCTTCGCTTGCCTATGATACAGCGACAGGCGAATTGGAAAAGCACAGAACAGCTTACCAGAACCTGACGAATGAAATTAACAGCGCTGATTTTAGCCAGATTGCTTTAAATGCAGCTCAGGCCATTGATAATCTTGGCGGAGTGTTTGTAAACGGAAAACAGGTGGTCGGCCCTGAAGCAGTGGCCCTGTATCAGGAGATCATTAATGCATACGGAACGATCGACCAGGATATGTATGATCTTGGCAATCGTGGAATAGTGCAGTTTGGCGCTGGTGGAAAAGCCGGGGTTGCCGAAGCTGTACCAACTATGACAGATGAATTATGGTCTCAGATAGAGGCGGATTATGCTTCCAGGGGATATACCGTAGGATATGAAGGCGGTCGCTTAGTTATTACAGGAACCACTGCTGGAATGGTGGACGAGAGCGCCACATCCACAATGGAAGCTGGTCAGGTGGTTATGGAGAATACCTCCCAGAGCCTTGCTGAGAGCTATAATATCGGATATGCTGCCGGAAAAGATACCGTAGGAGGATACAATCAATCTATCAATGATAATGCCCAGACTACCCAGGAACCGGTTAAGAAATGGGCAGATCTGACCAGAGAGTATTATACGAACAAGCAGTATGGCGGTGTTAATGCTGAGACATTCGGAAAGGCTGCTACTGATTCTGCCAGCGGTTTCAATAAGGAAATCAAGGCAAGAACCAAGGACTCTCAGGAACCTATGGAAACATGGGCCAAGAGTTCGAGAGATTGGTTTACTGGGCAGGACGAGAACCAGGGCATCAATGCTGTATCATGGACAAAGTTTGCTGAAAATATCATAAAAGCCTTTGACAATAAGATTCTTGAAAGCTATATCGAGACGCAAGGCCCGATGGAAACCTGGGCAAAGAATATCCGTGAATGGTTCTGGGGAGATTCAAACTTGGAAGGAACAGGCGGGATGTATGA
>JBJENH010000028.1:0-4152 GCA_051880095.1 Bariatricus sp.
TTAACATCATATTACTATAACATTATTTTTCAAAAAATACAATGAGAGGGATTTTCTGAAGAAATTTCTGTATTCAGGTATGAACAAGGGAAGATGTGTTTTCAATGAAAATCATCTTCCCCTCGGCTTCTTAAAATCTGACTGCCGCTTCCGGCTGTCTGTTTCGCTGTCTCTGTCTCAGATATTTATTTCTGTTTTTTCACCAGTTTCCCGCACAAATAACTAAGAGAATGTTCCGGCATAATTTCGTCCTCAGCTTTACTCACCAGCTGCAATGCCCCAAATGCGCAGGCTCTGACACATGCAGGAGCCATCCCCGCTCTGAGCCGCTGAATACATCCGTCACACTTGTTCATTTTTCCATCCGGTCCAAAAGCCGGAGCTCCGAACGGGCATGCCATAGCGCAGCTGTGACAGCCGATGCAGCAATCATTGTTATAAAGAGTAAGACCTGTTTCTTCGTCCTTGTAAAGACATCCGCATGGACACGCCAGCACACACGGTGCCTCTTTACAATGCATGCATGCAATAGAAAAATAGGACGGAAATATTCCGTCTCCCCACTCATCCCGAAAAACAGAACGAAAAGGATGCATTCCATTCGCTGTATCGGTATCATTCTGATCCATGCACGCGACGGCGCAGGCACCGCAGGCACAGCAGCGACTGGTATCAAGATCAATTTTCACTCGCTGCACCTCCTGATCTGACAGTATGCACTTCTGAAGGCAGGGAATCCGCTATAAGGATCCAGATTATCAGGATCCAGGATACTGTTCACATCCGCTTCCCTATAGCCGTGGAACATATAAATTTCCCCAGGCTGTACGAATTTTGTAGGAAATGCCTCTAAAACAAGGCTTCCGAAAGGTGTGGACAGTTCGATTTTATCCCCCTGTTCCACTTTCAGTCTTTTAGCATCCTCCATACTGATCTCTGCCTGTGGATTTGGTCTCAGGCTTCTTGCCCACGGCTGATCATGAAGTCTGGAATGAATCGCATTAGGAATTCGGGCTCCGGCACAAAGCCGCACAGGCCATTTTTCAGGGTCCGGATTCTGTGGCGGAGTATAGGTAGGAAGACTGTCCAGCCCCCACTCACTGTGAGAAGAAATCAGAACAGAATCCAATTCAAAACGTCCGCTGGGTGTAGGCAGCCCTTTTTCAATACAGCCCCCCGCCCTGTACCCTGCCAGACTCTCAAGCCTTACCGGCTCCTCACTCAGTTCCAGTTGTTCCACTGTTACAGGAAGCTTCCGGATCATCCGGCGAACACACTCTTTGTATCCGGCTTTCAAAAGTCCATCCTCAAAATTCATTTTTCTGGCCAGAAGAGTCAGTATTTCTGTATCCGGCTTTGCCTGGCCAACCGGAGGTACTACCGGCTTCGTATACCAGGCATAACCGCCCGGATAACATTTAAACTCTCCCCGCTCCAGCGAAGTACAGGCAGGAAGAAGAATATCTGCGTATCTGGCAGTGTCTGTCATAAACAGATCTACATCCACAAAAAAATCCAGCTGTTTTAAAGCCTGTTCCATCCTTTTGTCCCCGGCAAACATCCGCATATTCATTCCCAAAGCAAACAATGTACGAATTCTTTCCTGACTGTCTGAAAGGATACAGCGCGCAAGATCATTTGCCTGCATATCACGTCTGAGCTCATACCACAGCGGGAAACGTTCTGCTCCCACAGCTTTTTTTGCATCTGCCGGAAAAAGCTCGCTCATCAGTTCCTCTTCCTCCGTTCCAAATCCGCAGGAAAGCTCCATATAAGTATGCGGCGACGGAAGCTGTCCTCCCACTCTGTCATAATTGCCAGTGATAGCCAGAAGAGACATGATCGCCCGGTAATTCTGAAGCCCGTTCCTGTGATGGCCGATAGGCGCTGAACTTTCACAAATACTCATGGAAGAACTCTCATGAATCATTTCAGCTGCCATGCATATCAGCTTTGCCGGAACTCCTGTCATCTTCTCTCCTGACTCAGGAGAAAAGCTCGTTACATACTGACAATATTCCTCATATCCCCAGACATATTTTTCAATATATGCCTGATCCACCCATCCGTTTCGGATCAGCTCACAGGCAATGGAGAGGGCCAGTGCTCCGTCCGTCCCCAGTTTTGGTCTCAGATGAAGATCTGCCAAACGTTCACTGGCAGGCGTAAGGCGCGGATCCACGATAATAATCTTCATCCCTTCTGACCTTCTTTTTTCCATCGCCCCGGGCATCAGATACCGGGAATAATAACCGTTGGTTCCCCAACCGATAAAAAGATCACTGTGTGCCATATCCGCTGCTGCCGGCATGCCTGTGGCAACCTGCCAGGCCATCAATCCAGATGTAAAACAGCAGCTGGATTCTGTCCCGTAATTCTGCGTTCCAAAAGCATGGGCAAAGCGGCGATACATAGGCCGGTACCATTTTCCATATCCGGAAAAAAACGCAGTACTTTCTGCTCCGTATCTTTTCTTCCCTTCTGTCAGTTTTCCGGCTATGATATCAATTGCTTCCTCCCAGGAAACCGGTTCGAATTTTCCTTCACCTCTTTCCCCTGTCCGACGCAGCGGAGTCTGAATCCTGTCACTTCGATAAAGATACTGTCGGTTGTTTGCTCCCTTAGTACAGAGATATCCGTGGTTTACCGGATGATGAGGGCTTCCCTCCACTTTCAGTACCTTTCCGTCCTTCACATATACATCCAGCCCGCAGTGCATCTGAGGAGTACAAATATCACAGAGCGTATGACGGATCTCAATGCCGGTATCCTGTCCCGGTATTTTCGCTTTTATTCGTGCTTCTCTGTCGTTCATTTCAGTTCCTCCTCCAAACGGCGCAGAAATGACGGTCTTACTCCTTCCTTAACTAAAAGTCCTCTCTGAAGAGGCGATATATCTGTCCGTCTTTCCTTTTCACCAAGCTGTACATAAAAATAATTCTTTACGGCCCCACTGATACGATAATTATCCAATATATTGACACCCTCCAAACGCCCGTCAGCGACTACAGCCTTAATATACATTCCTTCTGCTATATGTCCACAGGTAAGAATTTTTCCTTTCTTCCGGTTATCTCCCATTCCCACAAAATCCATTCCCATAAAATGGGTAATATTATGAAGAATATTCCCATCAAATGTTCCTTTCTGACCAGCCATGCTATGTCCTGCCGTACCACCCTGATGACCCGCATTGGCCCACAGTCCGATAATCTTCGTATCACTTTCCAGCATATCTTTTCCTTCGCAGCAGTCTCCTGCTGCATAGATTCCGGGACAACTGGTTTCCATGGCATCATTTACAACAATTCCACGATTTACTTGAATTTCTTTAGAATCAACCAATGTGGTTTCTGCCCGGGTACCGATACAAAGTACAATCAGCTGCGCTTGTATCTCCCTTCCATCTGTCATCCGGCAAATTTTTGTTTTGTCTTTCTCCTGAACGGATGCTATTGTACACTCAAAAGCCAGCTCAACTCCTGCTTTCTCTACTCTATTTTCAATTTCCTCTGCCACGTCTGCATAAGCAGCCAAAGGAAAAATAGAAGGAGCCAGATCTGCCAAAACCGTGTGTATACCACGACGATTCAACAGCTCCACCACTTTAATTCCTACCATGGAAGCTCCAACCACCACTGCCGTCCTGATACTTTCTCCCTCTCTTTCAAGGATCTCTCTCAATCGGCAGGCATCATCCAAAGTTCTCATGAAACATGCTTTTTCCGGCCTGAGCCCTGGGATAGAAGGAGCCCAGGCTCTCGCCCCCGAAGCAATCAGAATACGGTCAAAGTGTATTTTCTCTCCCGTATTCAAAAGAATCTCCCGGGAGGCGCCCAAAACATGGGACACCATCGTGTTCCTCTTCACATTCAGTCTGAGCCTGGATGCAATTTCATCCAAGCTTCCAAAAGGAAACATTCCTCTGTAATCCAGAATTCCTCCGGCATAATAGGTAGTAAGCATTGGATTATAGGGGGCTTCACTATGGCTGCTGAACACCACAATTTCTCCGTCCGCATCCAGTTTTCGTATCTCCTGAGCACAATGATAGCCTGCACATCCAAATCCCACTATGGCATAGCGCATTTGATTTTCTATTCCTTTCCGCTGTTTTTTAATGCTTTTGTAATGCGTTCAAGAGCACATTCC
>JBJENH010000029.1:0-24094 GCA_051880095.1 Bariatricus sp.
TGCCGGCACCAATCCCACCAGGACTGCCAGGCAAATCATGATCGCTCCCAGTTTTCTCAATTTTTTCATACTCTCTGCTCCTTATTTTCTGCTTTTTCCTCTTTCTTTTCTTCCTTCACCGTCTCAAGTGCTTCGTCCTTGACCCTGTTATCCTCGATTCGGACGATCTCTCCGTCAATAATGTGAAAGACTCTGTCCGCATAAGTGGCAAGATGATCGTCATGCGTAACCATGACCAGCGTTTTATTCTGTTTACGCACCACATCCTGCATCAGCTTCATCACCTCTTCGGAGGTATGCGAATCCAGATTACCGGTCGGCTCATCCGCAAATATGATCTTTGGATTCACAACCAAGGCTCTTGCGACTCCGACTCTTTGCTGCTGTCCGCCGGACATCTGATTCGGAAGATGTTTCTTATGTTTCTTCAGATTTACCAGTTCCAGCATCTGATCCGCTTTTTTCAATCGGCTGGCCCTTCCTTCCCCTCTAAAAGTAAGCGGCAACGCCACATTTTCCAACGCATTCATCGTACCGATGAGGTGAAAGGACTGAAAGATAAATCCTACGTTATCCCGCCGGAAACTGACCAGTTCATCTTCCTTCAGCTTTTCAATATGTTGACCGCCTATGATGATTTCTCCTTTCGTAGGCTTTTCAAGACCTGCCAGCATATTCAGAAGTGTAGATTTCCCGGATCCGGACGTCCCGACTATCGCGCAGAACTCACCTTGATGGATCTCAAAGTCAACTCCGTTCAGTGCACGAACCACACTGTCTCCGACGCGGTAGAGTTTATACAGATTATGTACTTCAATCACATTCTCCATGAAACTCCTCCTCTCACAAAGTTATGCACTCAGTATATCGGATAATTCTACATAAAAAACGGTGAAATTAGTTAAGAAATTCTTAATTTTAAGCAGAAGGAGCAGACAGACTATCTTCTTGCCCGATACATAGCTGCCAGCGTATCTACTACATCCTGAATATCCATGAGGCTCACATTAAATAACATCTGATGTGACTCGATGCTTCCCCATGTATTTCCGGTATGCTTTTCATAGTATTCTTTTCGTTCGGCATCGGTTTTCTTGATTTTTTCCCATGCCTCTTCTTCATTCAGATTATATATTCTCATGATCCGGTGAATTCTGTCCCTGATCTCCGCATAAACAAACGCATTCAGACAGGTATGCCGCCCCTCCAGAATGTAATCCGCACACCGCCCGATAATGATGCAGGGTTCTTTATCCGCCAGCTTACGAATCAGGTCCGACTGTATCTGAAATACCTCTTTGCTGAGCTGACCTTCATCGGACTGATCCGGCGAAAGCCCCATTTCTTTGGTTGCCATCTGAATCAGGTTGCGGTCATAGAGGGGTATCCCCAGTCTGTCGGACAAACGCTTTCCGACTTCATGTCCGCCGCTTCCGAATTGTCTTCCAATAGTGATAATAACGTTTTTTTTCATAATGACCGCCTCCCATTTTATCTGAAAATAGTTGATTATATTATACAATATTCTATCTTTTCCCGCAATCTCGAGAAGAAAAAACAGACAGCATTTCAAGAGAAATCTGTCTGTTTTCCAACACCTGATTAATTAATTATGTGCTTCCAGCACTTCTTCTGCGATATTTCTTGCATGATCGGAAATACGTTCCATACATACAAGTGTATCAAGAAATACGATACCCGCTTCCGTGTTGCACTGGTTATTCGCCAGCCTGTCAATATGTTTAGCCCGAAGCGAAATCTCCATTCCGTCCGCTTCCGTTTCTTTTTCAATTGTCTTAAGTGCATTGTCTTTATCGTTATTTTCAAACGATTTTAATGCATACAAATAGCTGTCCGTACAGACTTCTATCATCTCCGTCAGATGTTCTCTTCCCACTTCTGAGAACATCACTTTCTTTTCCGCCAGGGCTTCTGCAAATTCGGAAATATTTTCACAGTAATCGCTGATACGTTCCATATCAGATACAACCTGAAGGATGTGGGCGACGTCCTTATGCTCTCTCTGGCTGATCTGCAGTGACGTCAGCTTGATCGCATACGATGTAATACCGGCACTCAGTTTATCAACAGTCTCTTCGTCCTCCCTGAGGAGCTGAATCTCATCTTCATTCAAAGAGAACAATACATTTTTGGCCACCTGAAGTGATTGTTCAACAATATGTCCCATTCTGATAACTTCCGAAAAAAGAGATTGGAGTGCAATACTCGGAGTCTCCATCATACGTTCATCCAAAAGTACCATACTGTCATCTTTCTCACCATCCTCAACTTTGCCGATCTTCTTCGCAAGTTTGATAATATAATCGGAAAGCGGGAAAAGCATCACAGTTGTCACAATATTAAATACCGTATGAACCATACTGATCTGTGTCTGCGTTATCGATCCTGCTGCCCATGCAGGATTTACAGTTTTCAGGTAAATAATTGCCACAATACTGAATAACACAGTTCCTATAATATTAAACAGAAGATGCATCAGCGCTGCTGTTTTGGCATTCTTCTTCGCTCCCATACTCGAAAGGATCGCGGTCACACAAGTACCGATATTCTGACCCATGATGATATAAATTGCAGCACCGAATGGTACCAGTCCCGCTGCAGCAAGACTCTGCAAAATCCCGACCGATGCAGAAGAACTCTGGATCACTGCCGTCACAACCGCACCTGCGATAATGCCAAGTATCGGATTATGTCCGAGTTTAACAAAAATACTGCAGAACGCCTCGGAATCCTTAAGTGGTGCAACGGATGCGGACATTGTTGAGATTCCGACGAACAGAAGACCGAATCCGATCACAATACTGGAAACATCTTTTGACGAACGTCTCTTTCCGGTCAGCATAATGATAACACCAAGCATGATCGCAATCGGTGCAAGCGTAGACGGACTCAGGAACTCGGCCCATTCCACACTGGACACCAGCCAGCCGGTGATCGTTGTACCTACATTGGCTCCCATGATAACACCCATGGCCTGCTGCAGATTCATGATTCCGGCATTTACAAAACCGACAACCATGACCGTTGTAGCTGAAGAACTCTGGATCACTGCCGTAATAAACGCTCCGAGAAGAACCCCGAAAAATTTATTTTTCGTCAGAACTCCCAGCAGTGACTTCATACGATCCCCGGCAGCATTTTCCAGCCCCTGCGCCATGATCTGCATACCATAGATGAACATTCCCAGTCCCCCCACAAAGGGGATGATAATACTTACATAATCCATGCCTTTTTCTCCTCTTATGTATGATTGGTTGAAATGTCAGACTACTCTGTCCCGGATCCTTCCGGTATGATGCGATGCCCATTCAGAGTAACCTCCTTTAATACATCGCCGCAGTAACAGAGCTTCATAGAGAAGAACGGAGCATTTTCATTCAAAAGCCGGAAGAAAATCTTATCCCCTTCCCACAGATTCAGTTTCTCGATCTCCTGCTTTTTCACCCATTTCAGTGTACCTTCCCGACACTCACCGATCTCACCGGTATAACCATCTGCTGTGTACAGAAAAATATACTCCGATTCCCATCCTTCACTCAAAAAAGTCAGAATACCGCGCAGGCGGTAGGAGGTAAGACATAGTCCCGTCTCTTCCCACACCTCCCGCAGCAGGCATTCTTCCGGACTTTCGTCAGGCTCAAACTTCCCGCCTACTCCAATCCATTTATCCTTATTCACATCATTTTTCTTTTTGACACGATGAAGCATCAGATAAGAATCTTCATTTTCAATATAACATAATGTTGTTAATACCATTGTTCCGTCCTCATTTCAGACATCTTGCCGTTAAATTTGATTGTATCATTCTTTATACGAGAACACAATGACGTTTTTTATTTCTTCATCTTCGGTTCAAAAATCCAGGATGCCAGATATCCGAATACAAGAGCAGCACAGATCCCTACCGCGCTGGCCTTAAATCCTCCCATGAAGATTCCGATAAATCCGTTTTGATCGACTGCCTCTTTTACACCCTTCCACAATGTATTTCCAAATCCCAGAAGCGGCACACTCACACCTGCCCCCGCATATTCCTGCAATGGTTTGAAAATCTGGGTAAATCCCAGAATACAGCCTGTCACAACCAAAAGCACCATAACTCTTCCGGGCATCATCTTCGTACGATCCAGCAGAATCTGTGCCAGTGCACAGATCAGCCCGCCTACCCAGAATGCATTCACATAATCCATTTATCTCTCCTCCTGTTTTAATCACATTTTCTCATGCACATCCAGTCTTTCTCTTTCAGCTTAACAGTGTTCGAGAATGATTCCATGTGCGATTCCCGGTACGCTTTCTCCTTCGTTATAGCTGACGGTGGACATCAGTGCGCCGGTCGGTACAAATAAGATCCTCTTCCATTCACCCTTTTCCAGTTTTGGAAGAATATATGCAGACAGTGTTGCTGCCGCACATCCGCAGCCGCTTCCTCCGGCATTGGTGTTCTGTGTTTTCTGGTCAAAGATCAACATTCCGCAGTCCATATGATTTTCCTTGATATCTTCTCCGTTTTTGCGGATCAGGTCAAATAAGATCGTTTGTCCTACATATCCAAGATCTCCGGTTATGATCCGATCATAATCACTTGTCTGATATCCGAAATCCGCAAGATTCTGCAAAATCGTATCACATGCCGCAGGCGCCATACAGGCTCCCATATTTTGTGAATCTTTCATGCCGTAATCCACAATTTTCCCGATCGTCACTCCTCCGATTCGCACATGACTTTTCTTTTTGCCCACAAGAAATGCCCCGCTTCCGGTCACAGTCCAGGATGAAGAGAGCGGTCTCTGATTCGCATACCCCAGCGGAAACCGGAACTCTTTTTCCGCGCTCCCGAAATGACTGGAGGTTACTGCCAGCACCTGCTCTGCGTAACCTCCTGCTACCGTCATTGACGCAAGTGCAATCGCCTCCCCGGAGGTAGAACAAGCCCCAAAAAGTCCGAACATGGGTATCTCAAGTTCCTCCACTCCCAAAGACGTGGCAATTCCCTGGCGGAGCAGATCACCTCCAAAAAGGTATCGGACTTCTTCCGGCATCACTCCTGCCTTTTTCATTGCAAGCTGGCATGCCATAGTCTGCATCGTACTCTCTGCAGCCTCCCATGTCTGCTCCCCAAACAGATCGTCATCTGACGCAATATCAAATTTTTTCCCCAGAGGTCCTTCGCTCTCCTTCTTTCCGACGACCGAACCACTGCTGGTAAGAAACGGCGATTCTCCAAACAAAATGCTCTGCATCCCTTTCATGTGATTCATTGCCGGCACCTCATTTCTTCCTGTGCCAGACGGTTCACAAGATTTTCCATTTCGTTTTTAGATTTCACTCGCCTGCTTTCTTCTTCCACATTTCTTTTCTGCATTTCATCCATATTGGAAAATGCTTTCATTGCCTTCTCATTCATTGCCAGGTTCATCGTAAAACCAATCGGCAATTCTCTTGCATTTTTTTCTTCCATACTTCTTACTCCTGTCATTTTCTTCTGATAAATCAGATCATCTTCTACCTGCTTAGTATGACTCATATCTTTCATTCCTAAGCTGGAAACATTATCCAATTTATTCCGTTTCAACAACAGGATCTCTCTATAAAGCTTCTATCAGAACTTCATATGCTTCTTCTACTTCCGGAAAACGTTTTTTTGCCGCTTCCATATCGCCGCTTCGGAGGTCTTCCACCAGAGGAACGATCGAATCATAAAGACGTACAAAACTCAAAGTTCCTGTAATTCCCTTTAATGCATGTGCCTCCTGAAAAGCCTGCTGCACATCTCCTGCCTCCATTGCATTGCGAAGCATCCCAAAATGTATATCGTCACGGAACTTCTTCATCATGGATTCATAAAATTCCACATTATTATTCAGTCTGCTAAGCCCCTGATTGATATCGACGCCCGCTTTATAAAGCTTATATCTGTTCATGATTTTTAAACACCTCCTGAAGCGTCTCAAATAAGATATTTATTTCAATCGGCTTCGCAATATGTACATTCATACCGGCATCCATCGCCGCTGCAATATCTTCCGCAAACGCATTGGCAGTCATTGCTATGATAGGAATTCTTCCCGCATCCGGTTTATGGCTTTTCCGAATTGCGCGCGCCGTCTCATATCCATCCATCTCCGGCATATTGATATCCAGGAAGATGCAGTCAAAAAATCCGTCCGGCGCCTCTTCGTAAGTATCCAGTGCTTTTCTTCCGTTCTCGGCACAGCTTACTTTCATTCCTGCTCCACTCAGCATCCGGACTGCCACTTCCATATTCAGTTCTACGTCTTCCGCGAGCAGCACCTGTTTTCCGGTAAAATCAAACTGTCCGGAAGGCTTTTCCTCTTCCCCCTCAATCTCGCTGCCGGCAATTCTGGCAAGGATAGAAAAGAGACTCGACTGGAACATCGGTTTTGCCACAAAATAATTTGCCCCTGCCCGTCTTCCTTCCTCCTCAAATTCGTTCAGGTCAAAAGCGGACGCAATCACAATCACCGATTCTTCCCCGAATATAGTCCGAATCTTCTCCGTGATCTCAATTCCATTTCCGGACGGCATCTGCCAGTCAATGATACACATACGGTAAGGTCTTCCCTCATCCTCTGCTTCTCCGAGAGCTGAAAGTGCACTCTCTCCATCCATCACATAATCATTCGGAACTCCGATACGATCCAAAAGCACTTTACAGTACTGACAGGCCGCTTCGTCATCGTCAACGATCAGCACCCGCAGGTCTCCGACATTTCCAAGTTTCATATTTCTCTGTTCACAGTCTCCAAACGGGATATCTACAATAAATGTCGTGCCTTCATTCAGAACACTTTCAGCACGGATCGTTCCTCCCATCATTTCTACCAGGTTTTTGGTAATGGAAAGTCCGAGTCCGCTTCCTCCATACTTACGGGCAGTAGATGCGTCCTGCTGTTCAAACGGCTGAAACAGCCTTTCAAGCATATCCTCACTCATTCCACATCCGTTGTCTTTCACCGTAAAACGCATATAAACCTTATCCATACAGCGGCTTGTCTGCGTAACCGTAAGATCGATCATCCCGCCGGATTTCGTAAACTTCACTGCATTTGACAAAAGGTTCATCAGAATCTGACTAACGCGCAGTTCATCGCCGATCAGCAGTTCCTCCGTCACACCGTTCATATGAAGGCGAAATACGATATGTTTCTGTTTTGCCTGCTGATAAAAAATATTTACAATTCCGGAAAGCTGCTTTTTAAAATTAAATATCGATGAATCCAGCTTCATTTTTCCGCGTTCAATTGCCGACATATCCAGAATATCATTGATAATTCCAAGGAGAATACGGGAACTGGATTCGATTTTGGACAAATACTCTTTGATTTTGTCCTGGTTCTCCGGCTCTGTCTTTGCAATCGTCGTCAATCCGATAATCGCATTCATCGGAGTACGTATCTCATGACTCATCTGAGCCAGAAATTGTGATTTTGCTCCGTTTGCCTTCTCTGCTGCCTGAACCGCTTTGGCCAGCTCTGCATTTTTTATCTCCAGTTCCGCTGCCTTCTGACGTTCATACACATTTCTCATAATAAGTATAATCACCAGCATGACTGCTGCCGCAAAAACCGACACAGTGACAACCACTTTTCCATGCCTTTCCCAAAATCCGGTTTTCTGATTAATAATTACCGCATCTTCCGGGATCAGATTCTTCGGAATTTCATATTTATCGATCACTTCCTGATCAAGATAGAATCCGTTCGGGCTGTCCGACTGCATTTCTATCGATGCCGGTTCCTCTCCGTTCATAATCTCCAGCAGCATACGTGCGGCTATCGCACCGGACTCTTCATGAAATACAATATTTCCTCCCAGAACACCCTCTCCTATACCGGCCTGTACAAACCGGAAGACAGGAACTTTGGCATACTGTTCAAGCATTTGGCAGACCTGTTCATTGCTGTACACATTCCCCTGCACATCTTCAGAAAGAATCAGATATAATAAAATCGTATCCTCTTTCACATCGGAAATCTTTCGGATAATTTCCTCTTCTGACATCAGAGAACTATTAAGTACGTAAAAGGAAAGCTGAGGATAATGCTCTTTCTGTGCAAGAAACTGCTGCTGTTCTCCGATTCCGGTCACGGTGTTATCAACAATTGCCAGAATTTTATCGGCTTTTGGCTGGATTTTCATTGCAAAGTCAATGTTTTCTTCATAAGAAAAACTTTCGATCACTCCCGTTACCATAGGATCCCGACTGACTTCCCGCGCATATTCTATATTATTGATACCCTCAAATATAATCGGAATCCCGTCAAACAGTTCTTTCTGATACTTGATTGCAAATTGAAGTGCTGCATCATCGCCGACGATCACCGCATCATAATGTCCAATATTATTTTCCTTAAACTGAAGTCTCTCCAGGAGCGCCTGCTCTGCCAATTCTGCCGGAAGCTCTTTCGTATCCATGAATTCCACTTCCAAAGCGGCATAATCCTCCAGCACTGAACGAATTCCGTTCATTTGAAGCGGGACAGTCGGCCAGGTGTAGGAATATGAACTGATAAATAGAACTCTGCCTTTCCCAGTGCTTTCATCCGCCGCCAGAAGCTGCTTTGTGCTGCACAGGCAAAAGAGCATGATTGTGATAAGCAGCACGGAAAATCTAAAACATTTTGCCCTTTTTTTCATACCCTTCCCCCTCTATCCTGCGATACAATAACCATCTTTTGTTCCGGTCTTTACCGTATACAGCGCTTTATCCGCTGCAGCATACAGTTCATCAAAACTACTTCCGTGATCCGGCATCAATGCAACACCGACAGATGCCGTCACAACCACTTTGTAACCATTCTGTTCGTACTCCGTCCTGAAAATTTTCTGAAGCTCGGAAACTTTTTTCTCTACCGTCTCTCTTGGAACCGCATTCAGAATGATGACAAATTCGTCCCCACCCAGACGGCATATAATATCGTCACGGCGACAGTTATGTCTGGCCTTTTCAACAAAGTCCTTCAGTGCCTGATCTCCGCAGATATGTCCCAATGTGTCATTCAGCTGCTTGAAATTATCCATATCCAGGATCATAAAGACATGACACCGCTCCTCCGGAAGTATGCTTTTTCCCATCTGCTTCATCCGTTCCACTGCTGCATTCCTTTTCAGCGCCCCTGTAAGCATATCCGTCATTGCTTCTTTCTCAAGTCTCATCTTTTCTTTTTTCTTGTCATCAATATTCCGGTATACCAGGTAAGCTGTCAAACTCTTCTTATTCTCCGACTGCTTGGCTCTGATCTCACACTCTGTCCAATAGCGCGTGCCATCCTTTTCTATCGTCTGATACTCCAGAGTCATATCGCATGCACCGAACTTACAGTTTGCTTCAATTGCCTGCTTTGACATCTGTTCTATAACTCTTTCGCGATGTTCCGGCACCACTTTTCTCTCCGCGTAAAACCGGATCATCGTACTGAATGAACCTTTCATCGCTTCGGTCGTACCCAGATCAAACGAATTATCGGTAATCATATCTTCTTTCACATCCACTTCCAGATATCCAAGGCAGTCTGCAAGAAGTGATTTACGGAACTCCTGTTCACGTCGCATCATGATTTCATTTTCTTTCTGTTCGGTGACATCCTCAATGATTCCAATCGAGCGCGCAACCAGCTTATGCTGATCAAAGAGATTGATCAGACAAACATTCAGGAATCGTTTCTGTCCGTTGATCTGAACCAGCAGTTCAACCTCCATCTCAGGTATGTAATCGTATACCGATGCAGCAAGCTTCTCCACACGATGACGAGCTGACAGATTTTTCTTCTCCAACTCTTTCAATACCCAGTCCAGTTCAAGATTCTGCTGCGGCATTCCGAATTCCCTGTATTTCTCATTCATAAACTGAATCTTCTTCGTATTTCCGTCATAGGTAAAGATGCACTGTTCACTGTGTTCTGCCGTTACTCTGTAGAGTTCTTCGTTGAGACTGAGCTCGGTATAGAGCTGCTTGATCTTCTTTTTTTCCTTGACGTTATAATAAATGTATATTCCGATCAGGACAACGGCCAGCGTAAGGAGCTTGACCGTCAAAAGCAGCATATCCCGCTGATAATACTTTACATCCTTGATGATCGTTCCCCGGTCCGTAACCTCACACAAATACCACGAACTGTCAGGAATCGGGGTGAGAACCCCGATTTCTTCATTCTGCCCCCGACTGATCGCATAAAGAATCTCTTCCTTCTTCTGCATCTGTTCCAACACCTGCGCACTGTCCTGCACCTGTGGATTGTTCTTATCGAACCGGACCGTCTCCAATGTTTCCATGAGGCCTTTTTCCTTCAGAGTAATTCCATATCGAACAATATAATTTCCGTCGGCATCCAGGAGAAATAGATATTTTGCCTGTTTTTTCTCCAGGATCTGGTCAAACAGCCCCATATTCTCCAGCGGGATTTCTCCGTAAAGGACTCCTTTTATTCTTTCCTCCCCATTCAGAATCGGAACTGCTATGACAGCCATAACCTCCTCACCTTCTATCTTCTCGGTTATAAACTGTTTGCCACTTACAGCCTCCTCGAAAAACTGCTTTCCGTTCACCTGGATCTCTTCTCCTGTTGACAGGAATGCTCTTCCATCCAGATCCGCTATTCCCAAAACATTGAAATCCATGTCCGGAAGCTCCCGCAGCTGCCCGAAAAATGTCAGACAATTTTCCTGATCTTCCAGTTCCTGATCACAAAGCAGAAGCGCATCCTTGATCAGTGCCACAAAATACTGATCGATCTGATTCTGTAAGATTAAAGAATGCTGCTGATTCGTATATCTCAGATTCTCATATCCCTGATTCGTTTCATGCTTCATCACGATCATACTGAAATCATACAATGAACCGACCAGAACAAAAATCGCCAGGACAAAGACCAGAATGTAACCATGTTTTTTATTCTCTTTAAACCACTTTTTCATCTCATTCCCTCCGCCGTTATCGGAACCTTCCATCCGAATCGCGGCAGCTATCCGCCAATAACCTTCTTTACGGAAAGCATCAGGAGCTCTCTGTGATACGGTTTCCCCACAAACCGCTCCGCTCCCAGGCGCAACGCCATCACTTCACTGTCACGCTCCGCTTCGGATGTAATGATAACCGGAATCTCGGCGAGCTCTTTCCTCTCTTTTCTTTTCTTCATAAACTGAAATCCATCCATGACCGGCATGACCATATCAAGAAGAATCAAGGCAATCTTTCCCGGGTATTCAAGAAGATAATCCATCGCCTCCTGGCCATTGCAAACCTCATATACATCGTAATACTCTTCCAGCATGGATTTGAGTATCTCTCTGTTCATTTCATTATCATCAACGATCAGAATCGATTGTTTCTCCCCATCGTCTGTTTCCAGTATGTTTTCTTCTGTATCTGCTTCAGAGACCTTTTTTACTTCAGTTTCTTTATCCAACATCTGTTCAAATTCCTCATAAGGGACAGGCTTTGCATAATAATATCCCTGAACATAATCACAACCGAAGCTTTTCAGTTTTTCAATCTGCTCTTTCGTCTCCACGCCTTCTGCAATCGTAGACAGATTCAGCCATTTCGAAAGGCTGATGATAAAACCCAGAATATTCTTGCGGTCACTGGAATTCTTTTGTATGAACTTCATATCCAGCTTCAAAGTATCTACAGAAAGCTCACTGAGCATATTTAAAGAAGAATATCCTGACCCAAAGTCATCCATCTCAATTTTAAATCCATTCTCCCTCAGTCTGCTCACCATCTGTATGATCTGCTGCGGTTCATCGGTATAAACAGATTCTGTAATTTCCAGATGCATGTAATTTCTGTCAATCTCATATTGATCCACAAGATGAGTAATACGTTCCACCAGTCCCGGAATCTCAAAGTCCACCCGCGAAACATTAACCGAAATCGGAATCAGTGTTCTGTTTTCTTCTTTCCATTTTCTCAATACCTTACAGACTTCTTCCCACACGTAGTAATCCACTTTTGCAATAAATCCGTTCTTTTCAAATAGCGGAATAAATTCTGCCGGAGACATAAAGCCCATCTCCGGATGAATCCATCGTACCAGTGCCTCTGCACCGATAATGTTCTCTGTATTGATATCATACTTGGCCTGATAATAAACCTGAAACTGCCGTTCTTTTAACGCCTTCTCCATCGTGTCCAGTATCTGCTGTTCCCGAAGAAGTGTTGCACGCAGAGAATCGTCGTACATCGCAACATTTTTTCCATATAATTTCTTGATGCTGTTCAAAGCCAGAACCGCTCTGTCGCACATTCCGGCCGGAACGATCTTTCGGTCTACATGTTCGTATATCCCATACTTAATCACCAGATTGCAAAACATCATTTCCGTCTCTTTTTCTCCAAACTGCCAGAGAATACGATCCTTCCAGCTTCCGTCCCCGTGCCGGATCAGCATTGCAAAGACATCTCCGTGCATGCGGGTACAGATTCCCTCTCCATTCAGCAAATTCTGATACTTATCAGCCAAATAGCAAAGTACTTTATCGCCATTCTTTGTACCAAAACGTTCATTGACAACTTTAAAATTCTCTACGTCTGCTACGACCATGTCATACTGTGTATCCGGATCTTTCTCCAGAATGTCCGAAACCCGCCAGTAAAAAGCTTCTCTGCTGCAAAGCCCGGTAAGATGATCACACTCTCTTCCCTGCATTCTGTTTTCCGTTACCACAGTACCCCCCCCCGATCTCTCTTTCTTTCATATCTATATAACACTACTCTTTCCAGCAGCACAATTATCTCAAAAATGCTACTATATGTTTCATTTTACCAAAAAAAGAAGTATTTTACTAGATTAATGTGAGCACTTTTTACATTTCCATACATTAATCAAATAAAGGAGCGGCTTACACCACTCCAGTCACAGTTCCAATCCAATATATGAACCCCAATATCCAGCTTGTAAATATTCCATATAAAATCACCGGCCCCGCTATCGTGAATATCTTACATCCGATTCCCATAACCTGCCCTTCTTTTTTATACTCGATCGCCGGTGCGGCAACCGAGTTGGCAAATCCCGTGATCGGCACAAGGGCGCCCGCGCCTCCCCAGTCTGCAATTTTGGGGTAAATCCCAAATCCGGTCAGAATCACGCTCAAAAGGACCAGAATCATGGAGCACCATCCTCCGCTTGTATCTTTGTCAAGTCCCAGCATTTCACAGTAATTCAGGATTCCCTGTCCGATTGTACAGATCACTCCCCCTGTCACAAATGCTTTTGCCATATCCGGTCCAAGCTTTCTCACCGGCGTTTTTTCTTTTACATATTTTTCATAACCATTCTGTTTCATTTGCGTCCTCCAACCATTTTTATTTACCATCTCATATAAAAATACCAGATGGAACCGATTCCTTTTCCAAGTGCCATTCCCAGGATCAAAAATGGAATGCACTTCAGCAATTTGATTCTCCGCACAAAAATAGGGAAAATATTCAGCACCTCTGCCAGTGCCATAGACCAGCATCCCACAAAAATCCCGGAAAACAGGCCAAAGACAGGAAGAAGCCACCCTCCTCCCGGTATCTTAACCTGATAGACCCAGAAAAGATTTCCCAGAATCCCGCCGGCTGCAATGCAGTCCTCATACCACAGGATCTTGTCTCCGGTGTGGGTCCGGTCCGCGAAATCCGACACGACTCCCAACCCTATGATAAACGAGAACAATCCTGCCGCTGTCCCCATTCCGGCACTAAGCCCCAGTATTCCCAGAAGAATCTGTTTTCCCCACATCCAGCTCCATCTCCTTTCTGGAGTATGCCTCGATCAAGGTTGTCTGAATATCATTTTCATAGAGCCGCATCTCCACCTCCATAGGAGTGGGATCGACCGAGAAACGCTTACCTCCGAAATGATTGAAAAATACCAGTATCCCTATAATAATACCGATACTGTATGTGAGTTCCAACAGCGAAAAACCGTCCGAAGGATGCCCCATCACCTGACTGTAGACCTGTCCGAACATCTTCGTTATCCCTACGTCATTGTTAAACGACATGATGGAAAAGGCCGCTCCAAGAAATGTAATACCCGAAATAATGCATACTTTGGCAAAATGATACAGTTTGTTCTGTTTTTTCGGATTCTCATATGTGACGATGAAGTCGATTTCCCCTTCATTCTGGATCGTCAGATTAGGATACTCCTTATGAATACATTCAATCACTTTCAGAACAGAAATCACAAAACGATGCTGCCCGTTTTCGGGAATTTTCAAAATACGGAGAGTTTTCACCTTGTTCAGCACATTCTGATTACTGCATTCCATGGATAGAAGATCTCCCAGAGTCACTTCCAGTTTTGATACTTCTGTGTTTTTTTCTCCTTTAATATACAAAATATCATTTCCTGATGCCATAGCAGTTGTTTCCTTCCCATCCACACATTTTTACAACCAGCGTCCCGTCTGTCCGGTTATCCGGGGATTCCAAAGTCTGGAAATAGTACACCGCGCCGATAATGACCGCAAACATCAAAACTGCCAGCAGTAAGATGCGGATCCTTCTTTTTGTTTTCTCCATAATCCACACACCTCTCTTTCTGCTGGTAGTATGTCATCTTTTCAATAAAATATGCAATTTTCTTTTGTTAAAGCTGCCTTCTGAGTTCTTCCAGTATCTTTTTCTCCATTCTGGACACCTGTACCTGGGAAATCCCCATCTTTTCCCCGACTTCTGTCTGAGTCTTGTCCGCAAAATACCGAAGATAGATCAGCTGTCTTTCTTCTTTTCCAAGCTGCTCAAGGAGTTCTCTCAGCAAAATGCGCTCCAGTACCCGGTCTTCTCCGGATTCCGGTTCTTTCAGTTTATCAAGAAGCTGAATTTCCTGTCCGTCTTTCTGATAAACTGTTTTGTGAATCGACTCTACCTCGGCATTCGCCTCCATTGCCATGACCAGTTCTTCCTTTTCTACTCCCATATATTCTGCAAGTTCATGGAGCATCGGATCTCTTCCCCATTTTCTCTGCAGTTCCTCCTGACATACAAAAGCCTTGTATGCCAGCTCTTTCAAAGTTCTGCTTACTTTGATCATTCCGTCATCCCGCAGAAAACGTTTAATTTCTCCCGAAATCATCGGAACCGCATAGGTTGAGAATTTCACGTCATAAGACAGATCAAATTTATCGATGGCTTTTAAAAGACCGATACTTCCGATCTGAAATAGATCCTCCGCTTCTGCACCTCTTCCATAAAATCGTTTTACCACACACCAGATCAGTCCGGTATTTTCCTCTACCAAACGTGCTCTCGCTTCTTCATCTCCTTCGTGAGATTTTTGAATTAAAGCGAGGGTGTGTTCCATATTTTATCACTGTCTCCTGTTGTTTTTTTCATTTTTACGATCGTCCCTTCCCCGGGTACGGATTCTACTTCCACCTGATCCATAAATGCTTCCATAAATGCAAAGCCCATACCGGAACGGTCCTGCTCGGGTTTTGAGGTGTAGAGCGGCTCCATAGCTCTTTCAACGTCTTCTATTCCGACTCCGTGATCCTCCACTTCTATGTAAAGTTCTTTGCCCGTAACACAGCAATAGATCCGTATTTTGCCATCTTCCTTTTCATAGCCGTGAATAATCGAATTGGTAACTGCCTCGGAGACTGCTGTTTTCACATCTGACACTTCTTCCAGTATCGGATTCATCTGTGTCATAAATGCCGCCACGGCAACCCTCGCAAACCCTTCATTTTCCGACAGGCTGTCAAATACCAGCTCCATCTCATTTTTCTTACCTTCTGCTGCATATTCCATTACTCCATATCCTCCTCATAAAGCTGCATAATTTTTGTCACTCCCGACATATTCAGAATCTTCTTCATGCGTTCTCCCACATGGACAGCCCAGACTTCTCCTCCGAGAAGATAGATCTGTCGGTATCGTCCCATAATGACTCCGATACCGGAACTGTCCATAAAGTTCGTACTGCTAAAATCAAAGATCACATGTTTAATATGTTTCCTTTCAATGACCTGATCGGCCTCTTTTCTGATTTCTTCCGCATTGTGATGATCCACCTCCTTTGGCAGAAAAATCGTCAGACAATTTTCTTCCACCTGATACTGCATATAGAATCCTCCTTTTTATTAAAACTCATCCATCGGATGTTTTTGACGTATGCTTGGCAACCGAAAAAAAGAGAAGGGTATGCATATTCGCATCTCCTTCTCTTTCGTACATTATGATTTTCCCTATTCTGTTCCTGTATTTCCCGACTGACTTCCCTCTGTCGTATTCTGTCCGTCATTCTGTCCCGATACGGTATTCATTGCATCCAGCGCATTCTGGGCATCCGTGGCAGACTGCGTTCCCGGATAATCGGCCACAACCTTCTCATAGGTTTCCTTCGCCTTATCGGCATCACCATTTCCGGCATAGGCATCTCCCAGAAGTTTCATGGCTTCACCATCGTTGTAACCGGCATCCATTCTGACGACCTTTTCAAGATTTGTTACCGCATCTGCATAATTACCTCCGTTCAGGCTTTCCTGTGCCTGCGCAAGGAGACGTGAACACATCGTCGGGAAAAGTTCTCCTGAGATCTCATCATAAATAGCCTTTCCTTGTTCACCCAATGCGTCCGGGCTCACCGTAAGCAGCCCGTCCAGCATATCCGCATTGCTGGTCGCCCCTCCTTCGTACTGCGCTGCCACTTTCATCAGCGCTTCATAGCTCTGCTGTGTAGACTGTGCAGTCTGCAATGCATTTTCTGCCTCATCACTGGTATTACGATAACTCTCAAGTTCTTTTTTCAATGTCTCGATCTGTGTATCCCTCGACTCAACTTCTTCGCTCAGGGCGATCACATTCCGGTTCGCCGTTTCAGTGCGCTTCTGGTTGACAGCCGGAGTAATGAGGAACCAGACTACCGCTGCTCCGACCAGAATTCCGATCAGAATATTGACGATCGTCAGCACCGCAGCATTATCTTTAAGACTCGCTGAAACCGGCTGGATGATCGTCTCATTGCCAAGATTATAAGTAACGGTCTGTTCTTTTTCTTCTTTCAGCCTGGCCACCTTCTGGCTCCGCATCTGCGTCAGCTCATGCATATATGCAAGTGTGATATCATTGGTAATATCCATCTTATGTGCACGCCTGAGGATCTGCCTTGCCTTCGCATACTGCTCGGTATGCAGATATAAAAGTGCAAGAAGCTGGTGTGCCTTCAGGAAACTCGGATGTGCGGCAATGACCTTCTTGAGCTGGATGATTGCGAGATCCTCTCCGTTCTGACGACAATAAAGAAGACACTGATTATATTTGTGAATCGCCTGATTGATCGTCTCCAACTCGCTCGGCGTCTCCTGTACTTTCTTGATATAATAATTGGCAATGTTCTCATAAGACTTAAAATTCTTACTGATGATCCACTCCACCAGCGCCTCTACCACTTCACCTCGGCCATAATACACAAGTCCCAGCAGATTTCTTGCCGCAATATTCTCTCTGTTATATTGTAAACTCCTCCTCAAAGACAAAACAGCCCCGGACAAGTCCCGGATTTTTGCCTTCTTCAGCCCATCATTGTACCAGTAATTTGACTGATACGCAAACTTCTGTAAATAATCCATGAAACTCTCCCCTATTTTGCTTTCTCAAGCATCTCCCGCAAAATATCTGTCATATCCGTCAGATCTTCTTCATAAACAGCCTTCTCAATCTCTTCTACTTCCAGACTTGGTTTAAATTTCTTAAGTTCTTCTTCAAAATTAAGCATGTCTGCCTCCTATCAGCCTCTTCAGCTCACCAATCAGATACAGGGAACCAAGGCAATACAGCCTTCCGTTCTCCCCTCTCTCTTCCATTGCACGTTCAAATGCCTCATCAAGAGACTCCTCTGCCCAGACCGGTTTTTCCGTATACTTTGCAAATACTTCCGCCAGAGTCTCGGCTTCTTCCCCCCGTTTATCTTCCAGTTTCGTTATCACATACGCGTCCGCGTCCACATCCCGGCAGATCACCCTGATCATATGTTCATAGTCTTTATCCGAAACTGCCGAAAACAGAATGACCAGTTTACCCTCCGGCAAATTGCCGTTTTTCTTCTGTTCCCGGATACTTTCTGCAAATCGGTTCATTGCGGCAAGATTATGTGCTCCATCCAGTATAACGTTCTCCATGACCGGTTCCATTCTTCCCGGCCAGTATGTGGAAGCCACTGCGTTCTTCCATTTATCCGTATCTGCCGCATCACCAAATAAATTCTTCATCGCCAAAATGGCAATCGAAGCATTCATCACCTGATAAACACCGGTACTTCCAACCTGCCATTTGGTATTACTATCATACTCACTGCAAATGGAAAAAGCAATATGTTTGTCCGTAATTTCCTGAATTTCGAACGCATCTTTCCCGATTTCTCTACAAGGCGCTCCAACATCTTCTGCTTTCCGACGTATTACGACAGATGCTTCCGGACAACTCCCATCAAAGAAAACCGGAACCTCTGCCTTAATGATCCCTGCCTTTTCTGCTACAATCTGTTCCAACGTATCTCCCAGAATCTCTGTATGATCCATACCGATGGAAGTGAGCACCGTAAGACACGGATGTGCAAATGAATTCGTCGCATCCAGACGTCCTCCAAGACCGGTCTCCAGAATTACATACTCTACCCCTGCCTCTTCAAACGCCATCATACCCATTCCATACAAAAATTCAAAATATGAAGGATGTCCGATGCCTTCTTCTTCCATTGTATCTGCGACACACTTCACGTGGTTAAACACTTTTTCAAAAGCGTCATCCGTGATATCAATACCGTCGATTTTGATTCTCTCATTCATCCTCTCCAAGTGAGGGGACGTAAAAAGTCCGACACGTTTTCCCTCAGAAAGAAGAATCGCCTGCATATATGCGCAGACGCTCCCCTTTCCGTTCGTCCCTGCCACGTGAATGATCTTTCTGCTGCGGCAGGGATTTCCAAGTCTTCTCAAAAAATCCTGAGTATGCTCCAATGTATGCTTTTTTGTAAATTTAGGTATCTCTTCTATATAATGAATAATCTCTTCGTAATTCACACTTACCCCTCACCGTAACCAATGCTACTGATTTTCCTCCGTTTCCGGATTCTCAACTGCATCGGTGTCATTCACTGCGGGACCTGATGTCCCCCGGTATTTTTCCAGTTGTTGTTTCAGTTCATCTGTATATTTAACGAGGTTTCCGTTCATCCAGATATATTCCGCGGATGTGCGGAAAATCGTGTTGCTGGATCCCACCTGACTGACTGTAATAATATCGCCATCTTCCAGTTTGCTCTCCGGAAGTTCAATTCGTGTATTATTCAGGAAGGTACTCTTCTGTTTCTCTTCGTTAATGTAGACTTTACTCCATTTTGTAAAGTTTGTTCCATAGAGACTGTAACTTCCGTTCAGATTACTGTTCAGGCCGGTCAGCGTCACCTCTTTAATTCCCATTTCCATATGACCTTCTGTGATCGGCGGTTCTCCCTCGTACACATACTGTTTTCCATAAAGAATATCATACTGCAGAAGTTCCAGATCGAGGAGATAATCCTTCGTCTTTCTTCTTTGCTGATGATAATTGAATACAGTTCCCGAATGAAGTCCCAGACGTTCCATCACATCGGCCATGATCTGATATGACGGAATATTGCGGTCTTGTTTCTCAAGACCGATATTATCCCAGATCACATAATTTGTATTATAGAGATAGCGGCTCTTCAGATCCTTTGCCTCCAGCCCCATCGTAGGAAGATGGTCCCCATAGAAAACAATAACGGTAGGTTCTCCCCTCTCTTCCATCATCTTCACAAGATTTCCGGCGAACTGGTCCATCTCATATACCTGATTCACATAGTATTCCCACGCATTATTCTTTTCCTCGGTCTCCATACCGCTGACTGTAATCCTCGGATTTTCGATCAGCTTCGTCTCCGGATAATTTCCATGCCCCTGCACACTGATGGTAAAAACAAAATCCTGCTGCTCGGTCGAATCCAGAGCGTCCTCAATATGGGTCAGCAGAATATCATCCTTCGCCCATCCGTTTTCAGTGAGCTGAAGAATATTCATGAATTCTTTGCTGGTAAATGAATCAAATCCGATGTTGTTAAATACCTTCGCACGACTGTAAAAATTACCACCATTGTTATGAATCGCATGAGTACCATATCCGAACTCAGCAAATGCGGTGGCCGCGCTCTCTGCCGTCTGATTCTTCAGAACCGTTTTATACGGGTATTCTCCCGGTCCGAAATAACGCAGATTCATCCCTGTCAGGACCTCAAATTCCGTGTTCGCCGTACCTGCGCCGACAGATGGAACCTTAAAATATCCGGATGAATATTCTTCAAACATTTTCCTCAGATTCGGCAGCGGATCCATAGATGTCTCAAGAGCTTCATACTCGGAAGTGTCAAAAAACGACTCAAGCTGCACAAAGATCACATTCGGCATAACATCCGAATCAGCCGTGCTCTCTGTCAATTCTCCGCTGTTTCCGATTCTCTCAATCGTTTCCTCGTTGTAATCATTCGGCTGAGAAATTCCTGTATTAAACAAACTTGCAGAAAAACAGTACGGAAGTCCATAATCCTCATAGGCAAATGCAATATTGCCGAAATATGTGGAAACGACTCTATTTTCAACTGCCAGATCCGTCACCACCTGCAAGGCTCCGAAACTTACAATGACACCGGCAAGTGCCAAAAGGCGGTGCATCTTGCCTTCATACTGACCACCTCTTCTCCACATGGCTACGCCCCATACCAGAAGTGCACTCACACCGACTGCAATCATGATCAGTTCAAACGGAGAAAAATAATTGGTAAAAAGCGACAGTCCTTCTTTGAATGTCTTTAAGTCCTGGGCATTAAAAGGCGTGACACGCTTCAAAAGCATGATGCCGTTGCAGACACCCAGAAACAGCCATACAACACTGATAATGATTCTGGCAAATACCCTCCGCCGCACCAGATATACGACGGTGAAGGTTACAAATATCATAAATGCATTGTAGAAAAATACAAGCGGCGATTCGGTCATGTAATTCCATGCTTCCATCAGAGAATGCCTTGACAACGCTTCTATTATAAAATTAATAAGAATTGCCCAGATTGCATGAAGCAGCAGGGAAATACGGTTCATCAAACGGTAATACGGCGCCATCTTTCTGGAAAATTCACTGTTTTTCCGTTCTTCCAGAATTCTTTCCCGCCGTTCGCGTCTCATCCTCCAGTAAGCCTTGATGTCTTCCATTTTTAAATTCTTCAGTTTTTGAATACTTCCACTGATATCAGGTTTTTTGAATTTGAATTTCTTAAACTGAATCTTTTTCATAATACAACCTCTTGTATTCCTCTCTTTTTAAGTTACTATGCACCATTCAGGCAGACACCTTAAGGCATCTGCCTGCCATACGTTTATTTTTTCAGACCTGCAAGACGTTCTTTTACCTGCTCAAGCATCTGTGTATATTTCTCAAGCTTTGCCTTTTCCTCATCAACCTTTGCCTGAGGCGCTTTGCTGACAAATTTCTCATTGTTCAGCATTCCATTTGCACGGGCAATTTCTTTGTTCAGTCTTGCTTCTTCTTTTGTAAGACGCTCGATTTCCTGTTCAAAGTCGATCAATTCTTCAAGCGGAACATAAACGACTGCATCCGGAACTACAATTGACACTGCATCATCGGCAATACCTGCTTTGTCTGCCTGGATTCCCAATTCGCTTGCACTCATAAGCGGACAAGCTGAAGTAATCAGCTGAGCAAGGCCTTCCCTGAGTTCTTCACTCTCACATACCACAAACACCTTCGCTTTGCGGCTCGGCGGAACATTCATTTCTGCACGCGCATTTCTCACGCCCCGGATTACTTCTTTCATATGATCTGTGATCTTCTCGGCTTCCGGGAAATTCCACTCATCTTCATAACACGGCCATGAAGACATCATCAGAGATTCTTCCTCCGGAACCAGTGCTCCATAAATCTCCTCCGTTACAAACGGCATGAACGGATGCAGCATCTTAAGTGCATTGCCAAGAACCGTCTTCAGCGTCCAGAGCGCTGCATTTGCACTCTTATAATTTTCATCAGAATGATAAATTCTGTATTTTACAAGCTCAATGTACCAGTCACAGAATTCATCCCAGATGAAATCATATACTTTCTGTACTGCGATACCAAGTTCGAACTTGTCCATGTTGTCAGTCACATCTTTTGCAAGTGTATTCACCTTGGACAGGATCCATTTATCCGTCATTGTAAGATCCCTGTCATCCGGTTTGGAAATCACTTTATCTTCCATATTCATCAGGATGAAACGGGACGCATTCCAAACTTTATTTGCAAAATTCCGGCTGGATTCCACACGTTCGTTATAGAAACGCATATCATTACCCGGCGCATTTCCTGTTACCAGTGTAAGCCTCAGTGCATCGGCACCATATTCGTCGATGATTTCCAGCGGATCGATTCCGTTTCCGAGTGATTTACTCATCTTACGTCCCTGAGAGTCACGTACCAGTCCATGGATCAGCACAGTATGGAACGGTGATTTTCCGGTATGCTCATATCCGGAGAATACCATACGGATAACCCAGAAGAATATAATATCGTATCCGGTTACCAGTACATCTGTCGGATAGAAGTAATCCAGATCCTCTGTCTTGTCCGGCCATCCGAGTGTGGAGAATGGCCACAGTGCAGAACTGAACCAGGTATCCAGTGTATCCTCATCCTGTGTAAAATGCCTGCATCCACAATGCGGACAAACCTCCGGCATCTCTCTTGCAACCACAAACTCACCACATTCATCACAGTAGTAAGCCGGGATTCTGTGTCCCCACCAGATCTGACGTGAAATACACCAGTCACGGATATTCTCCAGCCAGTGCAGGTAAATCTTATTAAAACGCTCCGGAACAAACTTAAGTTCTCCCTTCTGGATTGCTTCAATCGCCGGCTTTGCCAGTTCATCCATCTTGACAAACCACTGTGGTTTGATCAGCGGTTCTACCGTTGTTCCACATCGGTCATGTGTTCCTACATTATGTGTATGTTCTTCAATTTTAACCAGATATCCCTGTTCTTCCAGATCTGCTACGATAGCCTTTCTTGCTTCATAGCGATCCATGCCGGAATATTTTCCATAACCTTCCACGATCGTTGCGTCATCATTCATGATGTTGATCTCCGGAAGGTTATGACGTTTTCCTACTTCAAAGTCGTTCGGATCGTGAGCCGGCGTGATCTTAACCGCTCCTGTTCCGAATTCTTTATCTACATAGGAATCGGCAACGATCGGGATTTCTCTTCCAACCAGTGGGAGCAGAACCATCTTGCCTACAATCTCTGTATATCTCTCATCATCCGGATGTACAGCGATCGCCGTATCACCAAGCATCGTCTCCGGACGCGTCGTAGCGATCTCAAGGAACCGGTCTGTTCCGATGATCGGATATTTGATATGCCAGAAATGTCCGGCCTGTTCTTCGTGCTCTACTTCTGCGTCTGAAAGACAGGTCTTACATACCGGACACCAGTTGACGATACGTGAACCTTTGTAAATATATCCCTTCTCATATAGGCGGATGAATACTTCTTCTACCGCTTTGGAACATCCTTCGTCCATGGTGAAACGTTCTCTGTCCCAGTCACAGGATACCCCCAGCTTCTCCAGCTGTCTCTCGATGGTTCCCGCATATTCTTCTTTCCACTGCCAGGTTCTCTTAAGGAATCCTTCTCTTCCCAGTTCTTTCTTATCAATACCTTCTGCTTTAAGCTGGTTGGTAACCTTTACCTCGGTAGAGATTGCCGCATGGTCTGTTCCGGGAATCCAAAGTGCATTATACCCCTGCATTCTCTTGTAGCGGATCAGAATGTCCTGAAGTGTATTGTCAAGCGCATGTCCCATGTGCAGTTTTCCTGTGATATTCGGCGGCGGCATCACCGTTGTAAAAGGTTTTCTGTCTCTGTCTACCTCAGCATGAAAATACTTTTTCTCACACCATTTTTCGTAAAGCTTCGGTTCGATCTCCTTCGGATTATATGTTTTCTCCAAATTCTTACTCATTGCTTCCTCCTCAAAAT
>JBJENH010000030.1:0-24023 GCA_051880095.1 Bariatricus sp.
GGTAGTTTTACTGTGAAAATGCTGCCTTCTCCCACTGTACTTTCTACGGAAATCGTTCCTTCTGAAAGCTGAAGGATTCTTTGAACCAGAGAAAGTCCAAGACCGTTTCCTTCCATGGAATGCGAAGTATCCCCCTGAAAGAATTTTTCAAAAATCCGATTCCGTGTTTCCGCATCCATTCCACATCCGGTGTCATCCACAGATACAGTGACACTGTCCTGGTCCGAAACTTCTGTGATGGTCACCTTTCCTCCGTCCGGTGTGAACTTCACGGCATTCGACAGCAGATTTGTCCACACCAGCTCCAAAAGACCTGCATCTGCCATGATTTCAAGCTTTTCTTCTATATCAACTTCCAATTCTATATTTTTCTTTTCCCAGTCATCTTCAAACTGCAATGCACAGTCACAGATCTGCCGGCAAAGATCGTATTTCTCCGGCGCCGACTGAATCGTCTGTTTTTCCAGTTTGTTCAGTTTCAGCATGTTCATGATCAGGTCTGAAAGGCGTCTGGTTGCTTTCAGAATATTCTGCGTATACTCCTTCTGCCTTTCTACGGAAGGCTCCGCTTTATCCAGGAGCTGCGCATTATTATAAATGACGGCAAGCGGCGTTTTGAATTCATGGGATACATTTGAAATAAAATCCGTTTTCAGCGTTTCTATACTCCCCAGTTCTTCCACCATGCTGTTAAAATCCATGATCATAATATCCAGATAATCCCATTTATCCGGAGTATTGATGGTGGGTACGAACACAGAGAAATCCCCATGCGCCACACGGCTGGCGGCATCGGCAAGCGTCTGCATTGGGATCTCATATGTTTTTTTCATCTGATTTCTGGTGTAAAATGTCACTCCTCCGGCCACCAATGCCCAGTAAACTACCGGAATTATAATCTGTATCAATGTTGGCATTTCCACTGTATTTACCCATACGATCAGGCCTGCATGAATTCCGGACATCAAAAGAAGGATACCAAATACAATTCCGAATACAAATACCGGAAATCTTGACTGCCTGACCTCTCTATTTTGCCTTTCCTCTTTCATCATAATAATACCGCCTTATATCCAAGTCCCCGGACTGTCTTGATTTCAAACCCGTCACAGTCGGCAAATTTATCCCGGAGCTTTGTTATATAGACATCTACCGCACGCAGGCTTGTATTGCTGTCTACACCCCAGAACTCATCCATCAGCTGTGCCCGGGAAAATGTTTTTTTCGGATAAGAAAGCAATTTATAAAGGATATTGAATTCTCTGGTCGTCACCGGGATTTCCTCTCCATTTACCGTAGCTGTCATGGCATCTGCATCCAGCTCCAGATTACCGACCGCCAGTTTTCGCTCCATTTCAATATTTGCCCTTCGCAAAAGAGCGTGCACCCGAAGCAGCAGTTCATCCAGTTCCACCGGTTTTACCATGTAATCGTCAATTCCCAACCGAAATCCCTTCTGTTTTGAAGGCAAATCGTCCCTCGCAGACATGAACAGGATCGGGATATGCTTATTTACCTTTCTTACGGTTTCCGCGAACTCAAATCCGTCAATTTCAGGCATCATAATATCGGAAATAATCAGTTCATAGAGATGATTGTACATCTCCTCATATGCCTCATTTGCATTCAGGCATCCCTTTGCCCGAAATCCACTGTCGTTTAAATAGGTGCAGACTGTCTGATTCAGTCTTGTATCATCTTCTAAAACTAGTATGTTGATCATTCTTTTCTCCCTCCTTGATTCTTTCTGATCTGTATCGTCGTCTGAATGATCGTATAAACAGCCATTCCAAGAACGACCGCGCACACACCGGCACCGGTGATGGCAGTCATATACTGTCGGAACATAAGATCATCCGGATCGCCAAACTGTGACAGCATCGCCGTTTCCAGCGATAGCAAGGATACCAGCGCCGCTGTCAAATTAATGATTTTAGCCGCCGACATCACAGGGCTTCCGTATTTTCTGAATTTTACTACGTTGATTACAGCAGTGATCACTGCATAAAATGTATAGAGTGCCATGACGTAGATCAGCACTCCGGGGTAAGTGAATCCACTGTTCTTACTGACTGCAAGAATCGTGATCCCTGCCAACGCCCAGTTAAGTATCAAAAGAATGATACCGCACAAACGGCATCTTTTCAATTCCTCTCCCCAATTCTCCTGCCCGATTCCTTTCGTTCTCACGTGATGAAGCAAGGAAAAACGCATCACCGCCAGCAAAATATAATATACCGCCAGAGTTCCAAACCAGACAGAATGATACCGGATTCCCGAAAATAATTTGATACCCGCATAGAGAAAATTGATCAACAATCCAGGATACAAAGATATTTCCGCACGATACATCTTTTCTTTCAAAAATCTGTCCACATACGATATTCCCAGTATTTTCTTCACCTTCGGATGCTCCAAGAACTCTGCTTTTCCCCATTTCACGGCTCTTACAATACCGGTGACCGTAATAATCAGGGCATAGGCTGATAAGATATATGCCAAATAAGTAATCGCAGGATTTACCTCATTGTCCATCAGGACCCAAATGACAAACCCGAAGCAGGGAATTGAAATGAATAATGTAGGGACCGGAGAAAGGGAAAAAATTCGCTTCACTATTTTCTGAATTTTTTGCAGCTTCATCTCTCACCTCTCATAAAAAATAGAATGCAAGTCACATTTTTATATAATCTAACCTGCATTCTATCTATTTTTTATTTGTTTCTTATTTCAGTTTTGTTAGAGAATTGTTAATAAAAGCCAATGGGCGCTGGTCGTGGCAAAAGAACCGTCCCTACTCAACACTCTTCAATGATTCGATCATATCGATCTGCCGGAGTTTATAGTACATACTGATATTTACAAGCATTGCAAAGACAATGGTAAGTATCACGCCATATACATAACTCATCGGATTGATGTGCCGTCCGAACATGATCATGTCAACTTCGAGGGTGAGGATCAGGTATTTGTGCATCCAGCTTCCCAGAAATACGCCGACACATACGCCGAATAATGTCAGAATTATATTCTCGCGGTATACGTACATGGCCACTTCGATATCGCTAAATCCCAATACTTTCAAGGAAGCCAGTTCGCGCCGTCTTTCGGATATGTTGATGTTGTTCAGATTGAACAATACGACAAATACGAGTAAGCCTGCTGCGATGATCAGAACCCATACGACCAGATTTAACGCGTTCATCATGTCGTCAACTGATTTCTGTATTTCTCCGACCAGGGTGACGGATTCGATCATATCCTGTTCTAAGAGGTATTCTGCTGTTTTTTGTTCTTCTTTTTCACCGATTTCCTCTTCAAATTTGAAGAAGATCTGATTATACTGGGCTGTTTTGCCGAATGCCTTTTCATATTGTGCCGGTGTGATATACATGTAATGATACATATAGTTTTCTACGATTCCTGATACGGTCACTTCTGCGCTTTTGGTATCGCTGATTTTCAGTGTCACCGGGTCTCCTTCTTCTACATCCAGAAGGGAGGCCAGTTTTTCGCTTATGATGACTCCCTCGTCTGTCAGCACGTGCTGTTCTTTTGACACGCGTTCATGGAGATCCAGGTATTCGCTCATTTGTCCTGTATCTTCAATTACATAAACCTGTGCTGTTTTTTCTGCTTCTTCTGTAAATACATCTACAGAAATCAGTTTTGCAAGCATTCCGCATTTTATGCTGTCGCTGTTCTTTACTATGGTATCCAGATCTGTTTTCTGTTGTTCCAGCGCTTCTTCTTTGATTCCGCTTACTGCTGAGTATGTCCATATGTTCCGGTACTGATTATTGGCAATCTCGGCGATGGAATCGCTGAGTCCGAAGCTGACCAGAAGGATCGCCATACAACCGCCGATTCCTATGACAGTCATGAAGAATCTCTTTTTATACCGTACCAGATTACGGATTGCGGATTTCATGTTGAAATTCAGTCTCTTCCAGATCATTGGTACGTATTCCAGGAATACACGTTTTCCCTGTTTGGGTGCCGGCGGTCTCATCAGGGATGCCGGTGTGGACAAAAGTGCCTTATAACATGCCGCGATTGACGCGCCGACGGTACAGAACATGGCCATCGCAATGGAAATCAGGCATAGATCCCAGTGGATCGGGGTCACCATATATTGTATATTGCTGTACAGCATTCCGTACGCCTTCATGATCACAAATGGCAGTACCTTCGAGCCGAACAGTACGCCAAAGACTCCGCCGATCAGTGTTGCACTGAAGGAATAGAAAATATACTTGGAGGCAATTGCAAATTTGCTGTAGCCCAATGCTTTCATGGTTCCGATCAGCGTTCTCTCTTCTTCGATCATACGTGTCATCGTCGTCAGACTGACCAGGGCTGCGACCAGGAAAAAGATCAGCGGAAATACATTTCCGATCGCACCGATTCGTTCTGCGTCCATTCCGTATTCAACGCTGTTCTGAATTGTATCTCTTCCCAGAACGTACCATTTTCCTGCTTCCAGCTCGATCAGCTCTTTTTCCCCTTTTGCGATCTGTTCTCTGGCTTCATCCAGCTTTTGATTTGCTTCTTCTGCTTCTTCCTTGTATGTTTTCCATCCCTCTTCCAGCTCTTCTCTGGCTTTTAGAAGTTCTTCCTGAGCCTTGTTCAGCTCTTCTTCTGCTTCTTTCAGCTGTTTTTTGCCTGCAATTAGTTGCTTCTCGCCGTCCCGAATCGCTTTTTCACCGGATTCCAGTTTTTTCTTCGCCGCTTCCAGTTCTGCTTTCTTCTCTGCAATCAGTTTCTCATTTGCACTGAGTTCTTTTTTCGCCTCTGCAAGAGATTTTTTTCCGTTTTCAAGGCTTTGTTCAGCTTCTGCTACCTGTGCTTTTTTTGCCGACAGCTCCTGCTTTTGGGAAGACAATTCGCTTTTTGCCGCGTTCAATTCCTGCTCCGCAGACTGCAGCTGTTCCGAAGCCTGATCCAGTTCTTTTTTGGCAGACTGAAGTTCGGCGTTTGCCTCATCGTACTGGGACTGGAGTGTATCAACCTCGGCCTGCTGCGTTTTCAGTTCTTCCTTCTTATCACTGATCTGGGATGCAATACTCTGGTATTTCTCGCTGCCGGTTCCTTCCTCTTGTTCAGCCTGTTCCAGCTGTCGCTGAAGCTCCTCAATCTCACTTTGCGTTTTTGAGACCTGCTGTTTACGATCTGCGAGTCTGGATTCCAGTTCCTTTACTTTGGAAGCCTCCTGCTCATAGGCAGAGGCCTGTTTATCATACTCCGATTTCTGGGTCTGGTATTCACTTTCTTTTGCATCGATCTGCTTCTGAGCCTGATTGATCTGCTGCTCTGACGCCACAATCTGCTCTTTCGCACTTGCAATTTGAACCTCGCTTTCTTTCAGCTGTTTTTCCTGTCTCTGTACTTCGTTCTTCCCGGATTCCAGGGATGCCTCCGCCTGCCCAAGAGCCTGAACACCTTTCGTATATTCTGCGCGTCCCGCTTCTAATTCTCTTTTAGAGGCTTCCAGTTTCCTGCTGTTCTTTTCCCATTCCTCCAAACCGGACTGATACTCTTTCAGCCCTTCTTCATAAGCTGTTTTCCCTTCTTCGTACGCTGTTCCGCCGTCTTCCAGTACTTTTGCCGTATCCGCTAATACCTGTTCTCCCTCTTTGACTTTTTCTTTAGCGTCCGCCAGTGCTTTCTCCGCATCCTCATAAACTTCCATATACCGGATATCACACCGCTCACCTGCGATTTCCTTAATGCGCTCCGTCACAAGCTCTACCGCTTCATCGTAAGTATCCGAGAACGTACTCAATTCCCGGACTCCGCTTACCATTGCATAGATCTCGGTATAATAATCCATCGCAAAGGTATTTTCCGGCACAACGATAAATGCATCCAGTGATCCGTCTCCGATGGATGACGAGCCGCGGCTCCAGGAAAGGTACCAGGACCATGTTCCGCTTCCGACGATGGTAAATGTGTCGGTTTTCAGATTTTCCGGTTTATTTCCCTCCTCATCGGTTACGGTGATCGTATCTCCGATTTCATACCCCATATAGATCATGAAGCCCTGGTCCATGAAACATTCATTGACTTTTTCCGGCATGCGCCCATCCCAGAGTGTCATGCGGTTCATGTCTTCGCCTGCCGACATGACATTGAATACCATTTCCGTCCCATCAAAATTCGCCAGGACTTCAGTAGAATATCCGCCTTCCGCCTTGACAATTCCGTCCGTCGCTTCAATTGCGTCGACGTCTTCTTTCGTAAGTCCCAATGTTCCAAGGATACGGACATCCATCAAATTTGATTCATCATAATATTTATCCGCTGACGCGATCATATCCGGTTCTGCCGATCGTACTCCTGCGAAGAACGCAGTACCTAATGCCACTATGAACAGAAGCGAGATATACCGTCCTTTGCTTTTCCTGATTCCGCGGAATAAATCGGTCCACTGTGTTTTTTTCATTCTTCACTCTCCTCAATCTCTTCGATATCGTTCGAGTTTATAACTGTTCTTCGATAAAATCGATCACATCTTTTACAGTCCGGAAGTCTTTAATATTTCTATCCGGAATTTCAATGTCAAATTCATCTTCCACGACACAGGCCATATTGACCAGATCCAGTGAATTAAGCCCCAGATCCGCTTTCAAATCCATATCCTCGCGGATTACGATGCTTTCATTTCCGGTGTGTTCTCTAATGATGTTTGTCAACTTCTCTAACATGTTACTTCTCCTTGTATCTTTTGATTTTCTTTGTACTGGTCTTTGGAAATTCTGTGTCACGTACCACGATCTTTCCAATCGTTTTTACTTGCGGAAGCTGCCTATTCAGCGCCCGGATATCTTCATGGATCCGCTCTTTTGCGTCAGTTGTCTCTTCATCCAGATATACTTCCGCAACGATCACTCCATTTTCACCGTATGCAATCACTTCTTTCACATATGGAATCTTACGGTATATCTCATTTTCAATAGCCTCCGCCGAAAGATTTTCTCCATTACTCAGAATGATCAGATTCTTGATCCTTCCGGTTATATACAGTTCTCCCTTCTTGATGTGTCCCAGATCTCCGGTACGCAGCCATTCTCCATCGAACGCATTTCTGTTTTCTTCTTCATTGTGAAAATATCCCTGCATCACATTTTCACCCTTCACAAGAATTTCTCCCTCGTCGGAAATTTTGATCTGATTACAGCATAAGGGCGTCCCGACGCTGCCGATCGTCGGAAATCTTCCTCTTGTCACCGAAACGACCGGACCACATTCTGTGATTCCATATCCGTTTTGAACAATGATTCCCAGAGATCTGAAATCCCGGATGTATTTTTCTTCGATTGGGGCACCCCCGGAAACGATCAGTTCCAGATTCCCGCCAAATGCATCCAGCACCGATTTAAACAGCTTTCTCCGCACGTCGATTCCACATTTCAGAAGTATATCACTGAATTTCATCAGTCTTCTCAGTGTAACTTCTTTTCCTTCTTTCCGGGAAGTCTCCCAGATTTTCTTATGCATGAGTTCGATCATGAGCGGTACCGCACATAATAAATAGGGCTTGACCTTCTGGATATCCGAAAGCAGACGTTTCAGACTTCTGTTGATATATAACGGGTATCCATATGCAATCGCACTGAATACATTGGTCACCAGACCAAAGGTGTGATGCAGCGGCAGCAGCAAAAGCGCTGTGCCACTTTTAATATCAACCGCATCACATGATCCGTATGTATTTGAGCAGAAATTGCGATGCGACATCATAACACCCTTGCTCTTTCCGCTTGTCCCGGAAGTATAGACAATAGACGCCAGATCATCTTCCTGAATCTCTTCTTCGATATAAGACCGGTCTCCTGCTTCTATAATCTTTCTTCCTTGCGAAATCAGTTCCCATATCCGCTTCATGCAGCAGAGCTGCACATTTCCCGGTGTCATTTCATTCACTGCCTGTGCGATATCTTCATACTGATCGGAATACATCATAAAACGGCTCTCACTGTCTGCCAATAACTCTGCTATTCCCTCCGGAGACAGATCCTTATCGATCGGGACGATCACATTCTTTCCGCATACTGCCGAGAAATACGTTACGATCCACGGATAGCTGTTCTCTCCGAACACAGCTATCTTGCAGTTTTTATATCCGTTCTGATAAAACCATGTTCCCAGTCCATCCACATCATTTTTAAACTGACGGTAACTGACCACGATTTCCTCTTTCTTCTCCTTGTATAAAAAGGCCGGATCGTCCGGATACGTCTGTGCCCCAAAAATCAAAAGCTCTTTCAGCGTCCTGTGCCGGTGAAATTCATTCACTTGTTCGTTCTTCATTCTTCCCCTCCAGATAACCTATTTTTTCGAAATAAGCCACATATTTTGCAAGATATTCGTAATCGATCTCGCTCCATTCAAATCCAAGGGCACGCAGATAACCGGCTGTATAATTGCTGTCGGCATAGATGTCACCAATGGTATTCAGCTGATTATTTTCATCCAGCTCCGTGATAAATGCGTTAAATATGTGTTCTTTTCCCTTCTGCTTCGACGTAGCGGTCAGCGCTTGTGCAAACTTGTCTCCGTCTACTGACTTGAGCGTATATCCCAGTCTGCCAAAATCTTCCCCTAACTGTTTCAGTCTGGCATGCTTTATGTTGCTGATATGGAAAACAGTCTGGTCCATACTGAAATGCCTTGCCAGCATCATGACCGCCCCGGCCGCCTCATCGATCGGCGTGAATTCCAGATAGAATTCCATCAGGTAATCCGGGCAGACTCCCAGTTCAAGGATCGCTTTCAATTTCTGCAAAAATGCATTGGATTCATGGTTTTTCTGGAACATTCCGTCCGAAGTCCGGTTGGTCAGGTTGCCCATACGCATGATATTCGCCTGAAGTCCTTCTGTCATCGCAGTCAGCACCGCCATCTCTGCCTCAAATTTGCTGCGGAGATACACATTGTCCAACTGCTGCCCGATATACAGATTTCCTTCATGAAATACACGCAGATCCTCTTCCATCTCACCGGCAGGTCCATCGATCAGATGGGTGCCGGAAATACTTAATGTAGAAGCATGAATCAATTTCGCTCCTGCATCTTTGCAGAACTGAATGATTCGTTTCGTCGTTTCTACATTATTTTCATAAAAATACGGATAGGAACCGTAATGCTTCACACTGGCCGCAGTATGTATGACCATATCCACTTTGGATGTCAGCTCATCGTATTCTTCTTCCAATCCGAACCGTTCTTTGGACAAATCTGCACAAAGCACTTCGATTCGGTCGGTCCGTGCATACCGGTTTCCAAAATAGTACGTGAGCGCCTCCCTAAGTCTTCTTTGACTGTCTTCTCTGTCGGCACCGCGAACCAGGCAATATGCAGTTCCACTGTCGTTCTCCAGATAATCAGCCAGCACATGGACACCCAGATACCCCGTTGCACCGGTCAGCAGTATGCTGCCTATATCTTTCCTCTTCGGAAGTGAAACGTTCTCATTCATATTGTGACTGAGCAATTCGTCGATCTTTGTAAAGTCCACATCATCAAAACGAATCATCTGTTCGTCGCCGTTTTCAATAAATTCAGCCAGTTCTTCCACGGTTTTATAGTCAAACACATTCTGCAGGCTAAAGTAAACACCCTCGTCATGTGCTCTGGAAACAAACTCAATAGCTTTCAGGCTGTCTCCGCCTAATTCAAAGAAATCATCGGAAATGCCAATCGGCCGTATTTCAAGCAGCTCTTCCAGCATTCTGCATAATTCCATCTGCAGGTTTGTTTTCGGAGCCGCATATTCCTGCTCATTTACAATATGATCGAGATCCACCTCCGGCAATGCATTCCTGTTAATTTTTCCACTGGATGACAGCGGCATGTTTTCCACATATACAAATACATGTGGAAGCATATATTTGGGAAGGATTTTCCCAATATGTAAACGGATCTTTTTTGCTTCAGTCTCTTCACCGGAATAGAATGCACAGATGATCTGTCTGCCGTCACGGTTCTTTCGCACAAGCACCACAGCCTGTGAGATTCCTTCCATGCTGCACATCGCACTCTCGATTTCACCCAGTTCGATGCGAAGTCCCCTGATCTTGACCTGGAAATCATTCCGTCCCACATAGGCAACGTTTCCGTCCTCTCGCCAGAACGCAAGGTCCCCTGTTTTGTAGATCTTTCCTTCTCCAAATGGATTCTGAACAAATTTCTCTGCCGTCAATTCCTCCTTATTCAGATATCCCTGCCCTACACTGTCTCCTCCGATGCACAATTCTCCGGTCACACCGATCGGCACAGGATTTCCGTACTGATCCAAAATATAAATCTGTGTATTGGCGATCGGTTTTCCAATGGTAATATCTTCCGATTTCACTTCACCGAATGTGACACCGATCGTTGTCTCTGACGGTCCATATCCGTTAAATACTCTCGCATTGGTATGTTCTGCAAAGAACTCATATAATTCCGGTGTGAAATTCTCAGCACCGAGCATGACCACGTTCAGTTTCTTCAGACAGGCAACATACTCCTTACAGTTACAATATGCTTTAAATGTGGACGGTGTCGTGTGGATCACATCGACCTCATACCGATTCATTAACTCTGCCAGCTTCTCTGCCGACACGATCGCTTCATCCCCTGCCAGCACAACGGTGCGCCCATTCGTCAGGAACAAACCATAATCCACGCCGAAGGCATCAAAACAATGCTTGAATGTCGACAGCAGTCTGGAACCTTCCGTGACCATACATGCTTGATGGTTTTTGCGGTTGTTATTACAGAAATTCACAAAGTTCCTGTGGCAGATCATCGTTCCTTTCGGATTTCCTGTTGTCCCGGAAGTATAGATGCTGTAACACAGATCCTCACCGCACACGTCCACCAGCGGATTATCGCTTAGGCTATGGTTCAACATTTCATCGATATTCTCAGCCGTTATCAACATGTCCGCTCTGCTGTCCTTTACAATATATTCGATTCGCTCTTTCGGAAATTCCGGATCCACAGGAACATAAGCAGCACCTGCTTTCAAAACACCGAATAAGGCTGCGATTAATGAACTCTTTCTTGGGAGCGCCACGGCGATGATACCACCTTTTTTGATTCCCCTGTCGATCAGACTATGTGCGATCCTGTTTGCACTCTCGTTCAGCTGCCGATACGTAAGCGTCCGATCACATGCGATCACTGCCGTCCGATCCGGACCCTGTTCCGCCTGTTTTTCAAACAGATGATGGATGCATTCCGTCTTATCATACATGACATTTGTATCATTGAATTCGATAAGAACGCGTGTTTCATCGTCCCTTGTCATTGCAGAAATATCTTTCAGTTTCAGCTTTTCATCCAGCATCTCTTCCAGAATGGTCTTATAGCTCGCGGCCATGCGCTGCACGGTAGCTTTTTTATAGAGATCCGTACAGTATTCCACCATAACAACCGCATAATTATCCTTTGGAAGAATGTTGAACGTAAAATCATATTTGGAAGTATGGACCGGCATCGGTATGATCTCTGCCTCTTTATCTCCAAAAATGATTCTGCTGGTTTCTTCACTCTGATATGCGAACATCACATCAAACAAAGGATTCCTTACATCGGTTCCGATATTTAATTTTTTAACAAGCTCCCCAAACGGGTAATCCTGATGCGCAATTGCATCAACAGAATGCTCTTTTACCTCATTCAGGAAATTCCGAACTGTTTTCCCGCCTTCCGGCTGATTCCGCAAAGCGATCGTATTGACGAACATACCTAAGGTGTTCATGAATTTTCCGCTTCTGCCGCTCATCGGCATTCCGACTACAATATCCTCTTTTCCTGAATATTTTGAAAGCAGAACATGAAATGCACCCATATAAAATACATATGGTGTGATTCCCAGCTCTTTTGACCGGTCCACGATCTGATTATACAGCTCTGGTTTTACGACTTCATAAATTGCATTTCCGTTATAAGTCTTTTTCTGCCCTGCCTTATAATCAGTATTCATATCAAGCACCGGCGGCTCATCGTGAAATACGGACAGCCAGTATTCCTCACTCTTACTGTAATCGACCGGTTTCACTGCGAACCTCTTATACTGCACCGGTTCCGAAGTCAACTCTCTTCCCATATACAGTTCATTTAATTCCTGTAAAAATACAGGCATAGAACCGCCGTCTGTAATCGTATGATGCATATCGATCATCACGATATTTTCATAGTACCCTACTCTCAGAAGCGGTGCTTTCTTCAGATTAAACGGGCGGATAAAGGCTGAACTATCATCACTTTCCAGTTTTTCCACTTCACATGCAGCAGAATCCTCGATCACCTGTATAATCTGACCGTCATGATTTTCAAACCAGGTGCGGAGAATGTCATGGCGAGCTACCATCTGGTCGACCGCTTTCTGAAGACGGTCCGCATCCAGCTCTGCCACCTTGAATATATAAGGCACATTATAAGTTGTGATGTCCTCATTCATGCTCTGCGCCGTGTAGATCCGCATCTGTGCCGGTGTAGCAGGAATATTGCCTTCATACTCGAACTCTTCTGCTGTCTGCTGCTGCGTCTTCATAGCCGCAGCCAGCTCCCGCATCGTGTCACATTCGAAAATACTCTTCGTATCCGCTTTATATCCTGCCTCTTCCAGTCTGGAAATTAATTCAATGCCCTTCAGCGAATCGCCGCCCAGATCGAAGAAATTGTCAAGCATACCTGCTTTTTCAATTCCCAGCACTTCGCAGACTGCTTCCTCAAGACTCCTTTCTTTATCCGTCTCGGGAGCCACATATTCCACAGACGTATCCATATGACTCAGATCGATCTCAGGCAGTGCCGTTCTGCTTATTTTTCCGCTGGCCGTAAGCGGCATGACATTCAGCCATGTAAAAATATGCGGTATCATATATTTGGGAAGTCTCTTGCTGATATGGCGGCGAATATCCCGCGTATCCGTCTCTTCCCCGGTATAGAAGGCACAGATCAGCTGACGTCCTTCCGGGTTCTTTCGCACGATCACGACTGCCTGCTCTATATTTTCCATCGTACACATTGCACTTTCGATTTCACCGAGCTCGATACGCTGCCCGCGTATCTTCACCTGAAAATCGTTTCGTCCCATATAAGCAATGTTGCCGTCTTCTCTCCAAAAGGCCAGGTCTCCTGTTTTATAAAGCTTGCCTGTTCCAAACGGATTTTTCACAAACTTTTCCCGATTCAGTTCCGGGCGCTTCAGGTATCCTGCCCCGACACATTCTCCGGCAATACACAATTCACCTTTCACTCCGATCGGAACCGGATTCATGAATGCATCCACGATATAAATCTGCGTATTTGCGATCGGTTTCCCGATATGGATATCCTTCAGACTGCTGATGCCTGCTGCCGTTGCCACATGTGTCTCGGCCGGACCGTACTGATTGTAAAAATGGATTCCTTCCATTCTCGCCAGATGATCATTTACAGCAAATGCTTCCCCGGCGAGTACACAGATTTTAACAGTGGAAGCCAGTGCCTCCGCTTTCTCTTTCGTATTGGTCAGTGAATCCAGATAGGTCGTCGTCGCATAGATGACCTCCACCTGATGCTCCACAATATTCCGGATAATAGTATCCGTCTTTGTTTCCTTTCGTTCCGGCATGAGCACGCCGGTCATTCCGTTCAGAAGTGCTGTAAAGATCTCCTGACTTGCCACGTCGAATGTGATGGTTGTCATAAATCCAATACGCTTACATTCTGAAATCTCTTCATACAGGCTCAGATCCGTCACCAGATTCGTGATTCCACGGTGCCGAAGCAGAGTTCCTTTCGGTTTTCCGGTGGATCCGGAGGTGTAAATGCAGTAACAGAGCGCATCTTCATCCAGCTCCACTTCCGGATTATGTTTTTTATCATTTTCTCTCACAGTATCCAGATTAACCTGCGTGAGAAACAGCTTCGCATCCGAATCCTTCAGCATATAATCGATTCGTTCCTGCGGATAGTCCGGGTCGACCGGCAGATAGACTGCGCCCGCCTTCAAAATACCAAGAATGACCGTAATCATGCTGCTCTTTCTCGGCAGCGCAAATGCAACGATATCACCCGGTACGATTCCCTGATCGATCAGGGAATGCGCGATTTGGTTTGCCTGTATATTAAGTTCTGCATATGTCAGATTGCAGTCCGGTGCGATCACAGCGATCTGATCCGGCATGCGTTCTGCCTGCTGCTCAAAGATCTTGTGCAGATAGATTCCCCTGCTTAAGTCTCTTGCTGTTTCATTAAACTGATATAAGACTTTCCTGCGCTCCTCTTCAGTGATCGCCGCAATATCCTTCAGACGTTTCATACCGTCCAGCATCTGGCTCAGAATATACTTATAGCTTTCCATAAAACGTTTCATGGTGGATTCCCGATACAGATCCGTACAATACTCAGCCAGCAAGAGTACATCCTTTTCCTGAGGAAGCACACTGAATGTGATATCGTACTTGGATGATGTGATCGGAAGCTTCAGGAGCTCTGCCTTTTTATCGCCGAAAATAATTTCCGTCATCTCTTCGCTCTGATATGCAAACATGATATCAAACAGCGGATTTCTTCCGCCCGGAGCAAGCTTCAGTTTCTTCACTAATTCACCATACGGATAATCCTGATGGGCAAGTGCCTGAATGGAATTCTCCTTCACCTCAAGCAGGAATTCTTTCACTGTTTTATTTCCAATCGGTTTACTGCGCAGCGCCACGGTATTGACGAACATTCCGATGGTATCCAGGAATTTACTGCTTCTTCCGCTCATCGGAACTCCGACCACAATGTCTTCCCCGCCTGAGAAACGCGCAAGCATCACGTTGAACGCACTCATATAGAATACATACGGGGTAATCCCGAATTCTTTTGATTTCAGTACGATTCTGCCATGCAGCTTTTCCGGCACCAGGTCATAAAGTCCGCTGCCGTTAAATGTCTGTTTCGGTCCTGCCTTAAAGTCTGTATTCATTTCCAACACAGGCGGCTCATCGTGATAGACAGACAGCCAGTACTTTTCACTTTCCGAATAATCCGTTTCCTGTACGGCAAACATTTTATACGGCACGGTTGGTTTTGGAATCTCTCTTCCCATATAAAGTTCATTGAGTTCCCGCACGAATACAGGCATTGAACTTCCGTCCGTTACGATATGATGTATATCGATCATAACCGTATTTTGATAATATCCCACACGGATCAGCGGTGCCTGATTCAGATCAAATGGACGAATAAAAGCTGAGATATCATCGCTTTCCAACGCTACTACTTTGCAGACGGCGTTTTCTTCCACAACCTGAATGATACGACCTTCCCTGTTTTCAAATCTAGTCCGCAGGATCTCATGTCTCTTCAAAATCCCATCCACTGCAGTCTGCAGTTTTTCCGGGTTCAGATCTTCTGTGCGGAACACAAAGGATACATTATAAGTCGTGCTGTCGCTCGCCATTCCCTGCGCTGTATATACACGCATCTGAGCCTGTGTTGCCGGGATATCTCCTTCATATTCAAAAGTCTCCTCGATTCTTTCGGCCTTGATCATTTTTTCAGCCAGATCTTTCACTGTATTACTTTCAAATATTGTTTTTGTATCGACAGAATACCCCTCCGTCTCTAATCTGGAAACCAGTTCCAGTGCCCGCATGGAATCTCCTCCCAGATCAAAGAAATTATCCAGGAGACCGATTTTTTCCACCTGCAGCACTTCGGCCGCCGCTTTTGCAAGGATCATTTCTTCTCTCGTCTCCGGTTCTACATATTCAACCAGAATATCTGTATTATAAAGATCCACTTCCGGCAGCGCCTTCTGATTCACCTTTCCGCCTGCGGTGAGCGGCATATGTTCCAGATGCGTGTAAATATGCGGAAGCATATATTTGGGCAGTGTTTTCCCGATATGTAGACGGATCTTCTGTGCCTCCATTTCCTCACCGGTATAAAATGCACAAATCAGCTGTCTGCCTTCTCTGTTTTTGCGTACGACTACAGTTGCCTGCGCGATCTGTTCCATCGAACTGATCGCATTTTCGATCTCACCCAATTCAATACGCAGTCCCCGGATTTTTACCTGTGAATCATTACGCCCGATATAGACGATACGGCCATCATCCTGACAATAAGCAAGGTCTCCGGTTTTGTATACTTTCCCTTCTCCGAAAGGATTTGGAATAAATTTCTCTTCCGTCAGCTCCGGACGGTACAGATATCCGGCTCCGACACTGTCTCCGGCGATACATAATTCACCCGTCACACCGATCGGCACGATTCTCATCTGAGCATCCGTAATGTAGATCTGCGTATTCGCGATCGGTTTGCCGATGGTGATTCTCTTTCCCTGTTCAATCTTGTCATACAGCACACCGCAGGTCGTTTCTGTCGGTCCATATCCGTTGAAAACAACTGCATCGGTATATTTACGCAATTCATGAAACAGATTCGGCGGGAAATTCTCCGCTCCGACCATAATGACAGAAAAACGTTCCAGATTCCTGCAAAATTCTTTGGACTGCATGTACATCTGCAGTTTCGTCGGAGTGATGATCAGTCCTGTCCTTCCCTCCGGCGCATATTTAATCAGTTTTGTAACATGAGTCAGCGTATCCGTTTCCGCGAATACCACATTCATTCCATTGAGCAGCGGGAAAAGGATATCCTGAACCGTAATATCGAATACCACCGCATTGGTTGCAAAGACACAATCACACTGTTCTTTCATCGTACTCTGGAAATCTCCTGCATGTTCCAGAATAAAATTATGCACGTTCGCATGTGAAATGGCGACTGCCTTCGGTTTTCCGGTCGATCCGGAGGTATAAATGCAGTAACAAAGGCTATCAGACGTAACTGCAACCGCCGGATCGGACGCGCCCTCTCCTTCCAGCAACGCCGCGACATCCTTCCCTTGAATAAACACTTTTGCTTTACTGTCATCAAGCATATATTCGATTCTGTCCGCCGGATAATCCGGATCGATCGGCAGATACGCCGCACCTGCTTTTAAAATACCAAACATTACTGCGATCAGACTGCTTGTCCGCGGCAGTGCAAATGCAACGATATCGCCCGGACACACTCCCATTTTCAGAAGATTATGGGCAATCCGGTTCGCCTTCTGATTCAATTCTTCATACGTCACAATTCCATCCGCTGCAATCACGGCCTGCCGATCCGGGTGATTCTTCACCTGTTCTTCAAAGATATGATGCAGGCAAAGTTCCCTGTTATAATCCTCTTTTCTTTCATTGAACTGAAGGAGTAGCTTTTCCTTATCCTGATTGGTGACAACACAGATTTCCTCAATCATTCTATCCGTTTCCAGGAACTGTTCCAGAATCATTTTGTAGCTGTCCGTCAAACGCTGTATGGTCGATTTTCTGTACATTTCATCGCAGTATTCCACCATGATGACCACATCTTTTTCCCGCGGCATGATGTTGAACGTAAAGTCATATTTTGCAGCCTTAACCGGAACCGGAATCAATTCCGCTTTTTGATCGCCAAACACCGTTTCCATCATCTCTTCGCTCTGATAGGCAAACATGACATCAAAGAGTGTATTTCGTCCATCCGGAATCTGCAGTTTCTTAACCAGCTCACCATACGGGTAATCCTGATGCGCAATCGCATTGACGGAGTGTTCCTTCACCTCTTCCAGAAACCTTTGGATCGTCTTGGTGCCCACCGGCTGATTTCTCAGTGCTACCGTATTGACAAACATTCCGATCGTCCGCATGAACCGGCTGCTCCGGCCGCTGATCGGCATGCCGACCACTACGTCATCCGCTCCGGAATATTTAGAAAGCAATACGTTGAACGCTCCCATATAGTATACATATGGCGTAATATTCAGTTCTTTGCACTTCGCAAGAATCCTCTGATGCAGTGTAAAATCCGCCAGATCATAGAATGCATCTCCGCTGAAGGATTGTTTCTGCTCCGGTTTAAAATCCGGATTCATTTCCAAAACCGGAATTTCATCTTTGAAGACCGACAGCCAGTATGCTTCACTCTCTTCATAATCCGGTGTCTGTACCGCAAACTGTTTATAGGGAACGACCCGATCTGTCAATTCACGTCCCATATAGAGCTCATTCAGTTCCTGCATAAACACCGGCATGGATGCTCCGTCTGTGATGATATGATGCATATCGATCACAACCATATTCGAAGTGCATCCCACGCGAAGCAAAGGTGCCGCCGATAAATCAAACGGACGGATAAATGTAGAAATATCCTCTGAATCCATATGTTCTACTTTACACTCGGCATTCTCTTCGATGATCTGAATGATCTTCCCGTTTTTGTTCTCAAAGCGGGTTCTCAGTATCTCATGGCGCAAAATTAATTTCTGAATGGCAGCCTGTAATCTTTCCTGATCCACATCTTTTATTTTAAACGCGTATGGCACATTATACGTTGTGCTTTCAGGACTCATACTCTGAGCCGTGTACACCCGAAGCTGGGCCGCGGATACCGGAATGTCGCCGGAATAATCAAATTCCTGCTCCTGTTTTTCTGTATTCATCAGTTTTGCCGCCAGATCCATCATCGTGCTACTGTCAAATATATCCTTTGTATTGATGCGGTAACCCCTGGCTTCCATTTTTGCAATCAGTTCGATTCCTTTCAGTGAGTCTCCGCCAAGATCAAAGAAATTATCAAGCATACTGATTTTTTCCGTTTTGAGCACTTCCTCCGTCATCTGTACCAGAAGTGCTTCCTGCTCTGTCCTTGGTGCCACATATTCTACCGACAGATCGAGATGATATAAGTCAACCTCCGGAAGCGCTGTCCGGCTGATTTTACCGCTTGTCGTAAGCGGAAGACTTTCCATATGTGTGAAAATATGCGGAATCATATATTGGGGAAGGATCTTTCCTGTCACCCGCCGTATTTCTTTTGCATCCGTTTCCGTTCCGGTATAAAATGCACAGATGATCTGCCTTCCCTCTTTATTTCTGCGCACCACAACAACAGCCTGTGTAATTCCGTCCACAGTGCAGATTGCATTTTCGATTTCACCCAATTCGATTCGAAGTCCGCGGATCTTAACCTGGAAGTCATTTCTTCCCACATAAACTACCTTTCCGTCTTCCCTCCAGTATCCCAGATCGCCTGTTCTGTATAATTTCCCATTTCCAAAAGGATTCTCTATGAACTTTTCTGCTGTCATTTCCGGCTGATTGATATATCCTGCACCGACACAGTCTCCTGCGATACAGATTTCACCGGTGACTCCTATCGGCACCGGTGTCATGAAACGGTCCACAATGTAAATCTGTGTATTGCCAGCCGGTTCCCCTATGGTAATTTCCTGTCCGATTTGCAGTTCATCCACAAGTACGCAGATGGCAGCTTCCGTCGGACCGTATATATTAAAGACTCTGCTGTCCGGAGTCGTTGTTTTAATCAGATCCAGCAGATTCCGATTAAACACTTCACCTCCCACAATGAAATTCTTGATTCTTGTTAAAAATGCTTTCGTTTCACTGTTCCGAATGTAGTTCTCCAATTTGGTAGGTGTCGCAAAGAACATGTTATTTTCAGAATGGTCGAAAAGCTTCTCAAATTCATTCTGATTATAGATCTCTTCTTCTTTCGCCAATATCAAACGACACCCCTTAGCGAGCGATAACACGGAATCCAGAATAAAGGCATCAAATGTCACGATCGTAGCAGATACGACGGTGTCGACTCCTTCCCAGAATCTCTGATTGGCCGCCAGAAAGCTGCGCAGATTTCGATGTCTCAAAAGCGCCATCTTCGGTTTTCCGGTAGAACCGGAGGTGTGAAGCGCACAATACAGATCCTCCCCGCTTACAGCAAGATTCAGATTGTCTGTCGCTGCTTCTTGCAGCATTTCACCGATATTCTCTTCCGTAATGCAAAGCTGTGCGCCACTCTCATGAAGCATATACTGAATCCGGTCACCCGGATAATTCGGATCGATCGGCATATAGGCCGCCCCTGCTTTCAAAATACCAAGTATCGCGGAAAGCAGATAACTCTTACGCGGAAGCGCAACGGCTATCACCGGCTTTGCATCGCAATGTCCCACAAGATAATGCGCGATCCTGTTGGCCTGCTCATTGAACTGTTCATATGTCAAAGAAGCATCCTGTGCAACGATCGCCGTTTGATCCGGATACTTTTCTGCCTGATGTTCAATAAGTTGATGGATACATTCATTTTTCGGATACTCATTTGAGTCCTGATTGAAGATTTCGATCACTTTTTCTGATTCTTCCTCTGTCAGCATCGGAAGTTCGTATAAATGTTTCGAATCATCTTCGATAGATGTGAATAAAATATTCATGATATGCCTGTGAATTCTGCCTATATTTTCTTCTGTAAATCTATCTGTTAAATAATCATAATGTATTCTAAAAATTCCTTCTCTGTCTCTGTCATCAATATGAATCTGAAGACTCTCTGTCTGCATGCCACATGAATACCACGTTGTCTCTATGGATTCACCGGTCACGGTCGCATTCTGATAACTCAGCATAACATCAAACAGCTTTTCTCCAAATCCGAATTCTTTTCGTATATTTGCAAGGACCTCTCCATAATTGAATTTCTGATGGCGAAGCACACCAAAGGCGGATTCCTCGATTTTACTTCTGTTATCGGCAAAAGATTTCGTATTATCCAGTTCGACCAATACCGGAGCCGTATTGACAAACATTCCTGCGGTATTTTTTTCTTTTGCCGTACTTCGGTTCAATACCGCTGTTCCGATATAGAATCGATCCGCGTTCATCCTGACGCGGTTTATATAAGCGGCTACTGCAGATGTAAAAAGCATAAATGCAGATGTATTTTCTTTCTCAATATAAGCAATCAGCTTTTTCACTTCTTCTTTATCGATTACGAAGGTTTTTCTTTTTGCCGAAAAGGTCTCACTTCTGTCTTCCGACAGCCATACCGGCTCTGTACATTTCCGGAACTGTTCCAGGAAGAATTGCCTGTCTTTCTCATATCTTTTACTTCGAATGTATTTCTCTTCTTCTTCGATATGGTCCATATAGGAATACGCTTCCGGCGTCGCCCCATGTAACAGATCCGTTAATTGATTTCCCAACAGGGCGAGCGTCCATGCATCTCCGACCAGATGATGCAGCTTTACGAGAACTCCGCACCTGTCCGGTAATATGATGATCTTCGTCTCGCACAACGCTCCATATAGATCAATCGGAATCTTCGCATAATGTTCCGCATATTCGTCTAATTCTTCTTTTGTTTCAAATCGAAGTACTTCATGCTTTCTTTCATAATATGGAGTTATTTCTTGATAAACTCCATTCTCATCTTCTACAATGTGTATTCTTAATCCGTCATTCAGACGGTAGATCTCATTTACGGCTTTCTGCATCTGTTCTATCGGCGTATTCTCTTTCAATAACATACTGCCGCAAATGATGGAAATCGAACTCTCTCCCGCGTATTTTTCCATATCATAAACTAACTTTTGTGATTTACTAAGACGCATGATCCCCCTCCTCATTTTAATGCGCTAGAAAAATTCTATAAATATTATTATACATGAATGGATTATAAATAACAATGCAAACATTTGTTATCTTTTTGCATTGTCATTTCTCAATAATCCGTACTCTTCCATTTTTATACGCAATTTATTAAGCAGGATAAAACCTTCGTCCCATACTCTACTCCCAGACCTGTCACAGGGCTTATGCTTCCTTCGCCTCCATTTTCATGCTCGTAAAGTTTTTCGAGTTATACTTTTCTAAAACCCAAGCTTATGAAACATTTTTTCTACATCAGCCGCTTTCAATACCTTTCCCATTGAAACAATTCTTTCATTTACTACAATAGCAGGCATACTCATTGCACCATAAGCCATCACCTTTTCCATGTCTGTAATATACTCTACTTCTATCGGAATATCCATTGTTCTCATTGCAGTTTTTACATATTCATACTGTTCATGACAAGATTTGCATCCTGCTCCCAGTACCTTGACGCTTGTAATTTCGCATGATTTTCCCCCGCAACAGCAAGAGCCTCCAGACACTTCAAATCCCTCTGTACTCCCATTACAACAGCAAGATGATGCTTCTGCACTTTCTTCTCTTTTCTTTCCAAAACTAAATAATCCCATCTTTGTTCTCCTTTTATTTTTAGCAGGCTTACATAACAAATGCAAATACCTACAATAATTAATACTCTTTCTTCTTTTTGCCATCAAAAAAGCGTTTCAAATTATCAGGTAATTTATATTCACCACAACAGCAGCACGATGGCGAATAGAAACTGTGCAAGATTGCATCAATAATCATTGCTTTAGTTGGAACTTCATATGTTTTCCCATCCTGTTCAAATACCCTGCAATCAACATCTGACCCACAGATTTCACCGCAGCAGGCACAATTTGTTTCCACTATTGTCGGAAAAATATCCTGACCATTTACTTGAATCGTTGGCGATGATAAGAAATGATATTGTTCTGCCATCTCCTCTGTCTTAATCTCGATTTTTTTATATTCTACGTTATATCCTGCCATCTCTAATACCGGAAGAAGCACAGGTATCACTTCATCCAGTACATCATCTGTCCCAATACAACGATCACAGGTTTTTAAATCTAAATATAGATACTCTATAACTATCTTCTTTTCGTTTCTCTCATTACAACAGCAACACTCGAAATTATCTGTCTGATTTTCTCCCTGAGATGGTTTCCATCCAGTATCATCTCCCACATAAGCAATGGCACCTTTCGGACATATGTTTCCACACCCATGACAATGATCAATACATGCATCTGGATTGATTACTACCGGCACCGGTGCTTTATTCTTATCATAAACTCCATGTGTGCACCTCGCCACACATATTCCACACTCAGCACATTCTGAATAATCAATAACTGGATACCATTTTTTTGCCATACTATTCTCCCCTTCCTATATCAGTAAATATTGAAATAAATTAAACAAGTATCCGACAATAATAATGCCGCACGTACAAATTCCAACAAATAATCCTAATAATTTCGGTTTTATCGCCTTTTTAAGCATAATAATTGAGGGAAGACTCAGCGTCGTAACCGCCATCATAAAACTGAGAATTGTCCCAAGCTGAGCTCCTTTTGCCAGTAATGCCTCCGCAACCGGGATGGTCCCAAATATATCCGCATACATTGGAACTCCAACTATAACAGCCAGAATGACTCCAAATGGATTATTATTACCAAGAACAGTCTGAATGATATGTTCCGGTATCCAGTTATGGATTATTGCACCGACTCCAACACCTATAAGAATGTACGGAAATACTTTTCGGAACGTGCCTGTCATCTGGTCTTTTGCATAAATCAAACGATCCTTAACTGTTAAATCAGGCAATTCAATATCTACTCCACTTGCACTCCGAATAAATTCTTCCACATAGTTCTCCATGTGCATTTTTTCAATGAATGTACCGCCAAGAACAGCAATAATCAATCCTACAACCACATAGACAACCGCAACTTTAGCTCCAAAAACACTCATAAGAAGTACGAGACTTCCCAGATCGACCATCGGTGAGGAGATCAAAAATGAAAAAGTAACTCCTAAAGGAAGTCCTGCACTTGTAAAACCGATAAATAACGGAATCGAAGAACAGGAACAAAATGGTGTCACTGTTCCGAGAAGAGCAGCAATCATATTAGCCCATATTCCATGAAAGCGACCCAGAATTTTCCTACTTCGTTCCGGTGGAAAATAACTTTGAATATAAGAAATTACAAAAATCAAAAAACATAATAATACCGTAATCTTAATTACATCATAGATGAAAAACTGTGCACTTCCACCTACCCTTGTTGAAACATCCACTCCTAACGCAGATAAACCATTACTAATTACTTCATTCAGCCATTTCATTCCTAAGATCTGATTCTGAATAAACAGACCTATCGATTTTAAAACTTCCATCTTTTTCCTCCTTGCATTCATACATTCGAATCTTTCTATTTGTCTTATATTTTTTTACCGGCATAAAGCCGGTTATTATCTATTTATTACAATCACAAT
>JBJENH010000031.1:0-4093 GCA_051880095.1 Bariatricus sp.
TACGAAAAATAGACCGGCATAAGCGGAAAGCTTATCTGGAAATGGAGATGTTTGGCCGGGTACAGCGGGTAGAAGCCGGATTAGAAATTTTAGCAAAAAGGTGAATGGAAGCATGTGGATGGATATAAAATTGAGAAAAATTGGTTTTCTGGCAGCAATTGGCGCAGCCTTTTACCTGAGCTGTTTTCCGGCAATAGCGGCTGACGGCTGGAAGCAGGAGGACGGAAACCGCTATTATGTTCAGAACGGACAGCAGCTGACCAGTCAGTGGTTCCATATTGAACGTGAGGTTCATTATCAGCAGAAGCTGCCATCTGATCCGGTGAAAGAAGATGAGATCGTAACGGACTGGTATTATGCCGGCCCGGACGGTGCAATTTATAAAAACGGCTGGTATGAGATCGATGAAAAATTCTACTATTTTAACGGCAGCGGAGTGAATGTTCGTAAAAACTGGGTGAATATCGGCGATGACCGCTGGTACGCAGACGAGGACGGCATCCGAAAGCAGGATGGCTGGTTTTCTATAACAAATGTGAATTCCAAAGGTGTTGAATATACGAACTGGTATTATGCAAAACCGGATGGCGTACTATACCGGAATGGTTGGTATGAGATTGATGGAAAGACTTGCTATTTTGACGCCAATGGCAATTCTCCCAGAAAGACATGGGTGAATGTTGGGACGGATCGTTATTATGTAGATGCAGACGGCGATATGCAGATCGGTTGGTTTGCTATTACCGGCGAGAATTCTCAGGGGGTGAAATATGAAAACTGGTATTTCGCCGGGAATGACGGAACTGTCATGCGGGGAGGTTGGCTGCAGTTAGGAGGAAACTGGTATTACTTTGATGCAAATGGATTGAATTACCGAAAGCGCTGGTATGTTCATCCTGCTACGAAGCAGAGGTTTTATCTGACTGAAGATGGTGTATTGGAGGATGACGGCTGGTTTGCCATTACCGGAGAAAACAGCAAGGGCGAAAAATATGAAAACTGGTACTACGCGACGGATGACGGCAGTGTTTATACCGATTGCTATCAAACAATTGACGGCAAGCTGTATGGCTTTGATGCTAATGGTCTGATGTATAAAAAGCGTTGGATCACAAAGAGTTCGAAGACTGCTCTTTATGCCGATGAAAATGGTGTGATCACCCAGGACGGATGGTTTAATGTGATCACCCAGGATGGAGACGGAAATGATGTAAATAATTGGTATTATGCAGATTCTGCAGGATATGTACGTCGCAGTGATGAGAGCAGATGGCGCACCATCAATGGTGAGCGCTATTACATCAGCGGAAGCGGCCGAGCCAGCACCGGATGGGTAGATGACAAGATTGCATACTGCGGAGAAGACGGCGCAGCTTTAAAGGGCTGGCAGTACCTGGAAATACCAGAAGATTGGATTAAAGACAGCGACTATCTTTCCGATTATGTGAGCGATCATGAAGAAAGAGCGTATTTCTATTTTGATCTGTCTACCGGAAAGAAAAAGCATTCTGTCTCAGGAAGATATAAAGTACTGGAGGTGGAAGGAAAAAAGTACTGCTTTGACAATTACGGAATTATGCAGACTGGATGGGTAAAATACGCCTCGAAAAGTCCGGCAGCAGCAGGATATCGGTATTTTGAAAAGGAGGATGCAGGTGAAAGTGCCTTAGGAAGTCCGATCCTTTCTCAATGGAGATATCTGGAATGCCCAGAGGATTTGGACACAGTTGATACGGAGGGCTGGTATTATTTCGATTCTGACGGCTATGCCTATACCGCTCCTGCCGGAAAAGAGTATGCAATCCGAAAGATTGATGGGAAAAGTTATCTTTTTGATGAATATGGAATTGCTCACCGGGGATTAGTGGAGCTGAACGGCGAGTTCTATTACTTTGGCAAAGGAACAAACGGATTAGAGGGAGCAGTCGGCAGGACAACGATTGAGGATGTATCAGACGAAAAGGCAATGTATTACTTCGACTCGGACAGTAAGGGCATTACCGGTGTCCGCAATGGTTATTTCTATTATAAAGGAAAGCTGCAGACCGCTGAGAAAGATGCAAAATATCAGGTATTCGATATTCCGAAGGTTGGTAAGCGGCTGTTAGATTCTTCCGGGAAAATCGTAAAAGGCAAGAAAGTTAAGGATGGTCTGGATCAGATATGGGTGACAGCCGGAAACGGCGAGATCACTACTTTTGGTGACGGTGGTGAAGTTGGTATTTCGGAGCCGGAGGAATGGATTCTGGATTAATGATAAGGTTGTTGTTATTGCGGTTTTCGCCAATGTCTGGCCTTAATTTTCAGTGAAGTGTGATTCTTTTCTTAGAAGAGAAGGATTGAATATGTTTAAAAAAGAAAATGAAAAATGTATTGAAACACCGGACCTAATATTCAAATCATTTAATACCCTGAAAAAGCAAAGTATTAAACAATGCAAGGATAACCGGTAATACAGAGGAAAATATTGATGTTTCAGTGGATAATGTCGAAATGGATGTCAATTCGCTGGAATATGCAAAGATTAGTCAGCTTTTGCGGGATAAAAAGACCAATAAAAAGGTTTTAATAGCACATATGGCAAAACATTTATGTGAATTTTCGCAAGGAGTTTTGGCTAGTGTAGTGGAAAATTATGTCACAAGGTAATGATATCTATCGGAAGTTACGGGTGAATTTTTAATAGGGACGGTGGGGGGACAAAATGCACAGGGCTGATTGTACTGACATACAGGGGGATAAGGCGATGAAGAAATGTTTTGTGATCATGCCATTCTCCAAGACTACGGAGAAGCATGATGAAGAATACTGGACAACATTTTTTGAAATCCTCAGAAGGATCATGGAAGGATATGGATACTCTTGCTCAAGATCTGAGACTGGGCCGTATAAGCTGTTTTCCAACATTGTCAGGAACCTGGAAACCAGCGATATTGTCATAGCAGTGCTGACTGATCTCAATGCAAACGTATGGTATGAACTGGGGATTCGGCATACCCTGAAAACAGGAACCATAATGCTCATGCAGGAGGGTTCCAGAGTGCCGTTTGATGTCCATGACTTCGGGATGGTCTTTTATAAGGACAATTTGGGGCTGGAGCAGCGGTTGAAAAAAGCAATAAAGGATTACCTGGACAAATTGGAGGGAGAGAACATGGACAGCCCCGTGATCAGCACTCTGAACAGCAGAGAGTACAACCAGCTTGAAAAGAAACTGGAGGAAATGCAGGGGCTGATATGGCGACTGGTCGGCAAGATGCCCATGGATGCGAGCGTATCCCGGAGTAGTGGGAGGGCGAACAGGAAAGTACTATGGGTGGATGACTTTCCGGAAAATAACAGAGCGGTACTGAATCTGTTTGAGGACAAGGGTATCCACTTTGACCTGGCTTTAACGACAGAACAGGGACTGGAGTTTTGTGACAGCAGGGAGTACGGCCTGGCTATCACGGACATGGGTAGGGGTGATAGACCTGACGCAGGTATCGAATTCCTGAAAGGGATTAAGGAGCGGCGTTGCCAGATGCCTGTTGTTGTCTATACCACATGCAAAGCTATACAGAAGTATGGAGAGACGGCTCGTCGTTACGGTGCGCATACTGTCACAAACAAGGTCGGGGATGTCATCTCTGTAATTTCTGAAATGACCGGCTTATAGGGGCAATGTCTGACAAACGGAATAAGCTTTATTAAAAAACCGTTGCGCAAACCCTATAATCGAATTGACGGTGTAGACACACCTTTTATGAGAATCTGCTTTACAGTTTATTATTTACATTGTGAGGAAAATAAAAAATGAAGGATTTTAAGATAGTGTAGCTGGTACAGGTTATGTGGTCCTTGGTATTGCCGCGCTGCTGGCGCAGCACCATAAGGTAACCGCGGTAGATATTGTGCCGGAGAAGGTTGATCTGATCAATAATAAGAAGTCTCCGATTCGGGATGAATATATTGAAAAGTACCTGGCAGAAAAAGGACTTAATCTGATTGCTACATTAGACGCAAAAGAATCTTATTCTGCTGCGGATTTTGTTGTAATCGCGGCTCCCACAAATGTCTACCCTAAAGTGTGTCCTGAATGCGGAAGTTTACT
>JBJENH010000032.1:0-23955 GCA_051880095.1 Bariatricus sp.
GAAAATGAATGAGCAATTTTTAAATGAAATACTGAACCAGGTTTCTGTATCCGGCTATGAAGAACCGGTGCAGGAGGTTGTAAAAGCACATATGGAGCATACGGCAGACGAGATTCGTGAGGATGAGATGGGGAATCTGATCTGCGTTCTGAATCCGGAAAGTGAGAGACGGATCATGCTTTCTGCCCATGCGGACGAGATCGGCGTGATGGTTTCCAACATCACGGAGAATGGACGGCTTCAGGTGGTTGACCGTGGCGGAATCATCGCCGGAACCTATCCGGGGCAGCAGATTAAAGTTCATATGCCGGACGGAGATGTATATGGAGTTGTGGAAGGCAGAAGAGAACTCTTCAAAAACAGTGAGCTGAGAGCGACGGATTTTCTGATCGATATTGGTGCAAATTCAAGAGAAGAAGCGCTTGAGAAGGTTTCACTCGGCGCACCGGTCGTGCCGGATACCCATATCCGTACTATGATGAATGGAAGATTCACGGCGCGTGCGCTGGATGACCGCCTGGGGGTGTTCATTATCATGGAAGCGCTGAAACGGGCAAAAGAAAAAGGGTGTAAAGTGGGCGTCTATGCCGCGTCGACGGTCGGAGAGGAGACGACGAAGAGCGGCGCATATTGGACAAGCGCACGCATCAAGCCGTCTATGGCCATTGTGGTGGATGTGACCTACTGCAGTGATTGCAGTGGGATGAATCCGGCCGAGATGGGGACAGTGGAACTTGGAAAAGGACCGGTACTCTGCAACAGCCCGATCGTTGTGAAAAAACTGAATCAGAAAATGGAAGCGTGTGCCCAAAAGGTGGGGATTCCGGTTCAGAGAGAAGCGGCGAGCCGTCTTACCTGTACAGACGGGGATAAGATTCATTTCTCAAATGAGGGCGTTCCGATGGTTCTCGTATCGATCCCGCTGCGCTACATGCATACACCGGCGGAAGTGGCGGATGAAAAAGATGTAGAAGGATGCATCGAACTGATCGCGGAATTTTTGACAGAAATGGAATAGAATATGATTAAAAAAGATGGCAGATCCTGAAATTAATGGGACTCTGCCATCTTTTTAAGTTCTATTGATCCAGCAAAAGCGGAAGAAATGGTTCGAAATTGATGCCGTCATTTCGCGGAACGGCTTCCGCAGCCGTTTCGGCCAGTGAGGCTTCCAGAAAACGGACGGCCCGTGCGACCCCGCAGTACGCGCTGTTCCCGCGCAGCATATCGGCGCAGACAACAGATGCCAGAAGATCACCGGTTCCGGAATAGCTTCCGCCGTGGATCTCGGAGGAGACGCTTTGGTAGCCGTCTGAGGTGACGATCAGGTTGTAATATTTCGGCGCAGGATCTTCTGCAGCCTTATGAATGATTCCGGTGATGATCACGGTGCTGACCCGGGACTTCAGAAGCGGCCTTGCCATAGCTTCAATGTGTCTCAGGTAATCGGGCTCTCCTGCATGAGAAGAGATTGCATCATAATCGGCGTCGGCAAGAAGGCAGCACTCGGTCAGATTCGGAGTAATGACATCTGCGTGGAGTGCCAGCTTTCGCATCTGTTCCCTGAGTGCAGGCGTATACATATCAAATACCTTTCCCATATCTCCCATGACGGGATCGACAAATAGAAGTGTATTTTCCCTGCGGAATACTTCATTGAACTTCAGGATCTTCTCAACCTGGGTTTCGCTTCCGAGAAAACCGGTATAGATTCCGTCCAGCGCAAGCCCCCGTTTTTGCCATTCTTCTGTAAAATAATCAATTTTGTCTGTATAGTCATCACAATAATAGCTGTCGTATCCGGTTTGATTCGTCAGAATCGCGGTGGGCACCGGGCATGCCTGCACACCCATGACGGAGATGACAGGGATCGCTGCGGTCAGAGAACATTTGCCAAGACCGGACAGATCCTGGATGACTGCCACTTTTTTCACCATAATTCTTGTATCCTTTCTGAAAATGTTGCTTTAGAAAACCGTAAGAAAATTCAGAGATCCGGGCGGGTTCTCCGTTCCTTTTTCCAGAAGCGAGATGAGCCCGCGGATGGTATCTTCGATTTCTTCCTCACTGGACGGAACCAGAGTATTGTCCAGTTTGACCGTGAGGATGATGAGCGCGATCTCTGCAAGCGCCGCCGGCTGGTCAAAGTGAATATCGCCGTTTTCTATTCCCTGATGGATGATCTCGGTCAGTTCCGGTTTGAGTTCGGAAATCAGATGCTTCATATATTTCTGATGAAGAAATGATTCTTCATTTGCATTCATCCCCAGACTGCCGGACTGATGATAACGGAATGCGGAAGAAGAATTTCTGCACGCCTGGAAGATCATGGCCATACGCGTGAATGCAGAAATATCGGTCTGGTGTGAGAGGGTCTTCGCAGTCTGGATCGGTGCTTCATAATTGCGTTTCACGAGAGCGTCCAGTATGGCATCTTTGGATGGAAAATAATAGTAGATGCTGCCTTTCCCGATCCCCGCAGTCTGTGCAATTTCACTGACAGATACGCTATGGAGTGTTTTGTGTTCCAGAAGAGACTGCAGAGCATCTAATATTTTGTCATATTTTGTGGAATTATGCATATTTCCCTCCGAAAATTGTGATTTTTTGTCGATAACGAACAGTGATTTTATTCAGTATAACATTATAAAATCGCAGTTACAACCGTAAAAATACACAGAAACCGAGATAAATGGGAAAAAAATTGTGACAATTCATGAATTGACCGGTGGTCGAAAGTATAGTATGATTAATGAAAAATAAATCGACCGGTGGTCGAAAAACAAATCCAGAGGGAGGATATGGAGATGACTTATGCAGATATATTTTCAGAAATAAAAAGAAGGTTTATGGAAGCGGATGTGAGTGATATTCAGGAACATCTGGCTTATCAGTTTAATATCACAGGTGAAGGATCCGGTATTTTTTATGTGGAAGTAAAAGAAGGCAAGCTGTCCGTAGAACCATATGAATACTATGACAGGGATGCCATGTTTACCTGCAGCGGAGAGACGTTGATGAAGATCGCGGACGGAAAGCTGGATCCGATCATGGCAGTGACGCTTCAGAAAATGAAGGTGGAAGGAAATATTGACAAGGCACTTCGTTTCAAACAGCTGATTGACAGCAGAAAATAGAAGGATGCCTTACAAGCTATAATAAGGAGAAGATCAGCATGAAATTTTGGAAAGCAGCAGCGCTTCTGGCCGGAACACTTACTGTGGCAGAAGCAGGAGGAACGGCCTATTTCTACAGAAGAACGATGATAAGAAATAATGCAGACATGAAAAGAACCATGAAGATGGCAGGGACAGACTGGAATCAATACATGGATGTCATTCGGGACAGGAAGGAAAAACTTCTTGCGAATCAACATCAGGATCTGTATCTGATATCGGACGATGGATTAAAGCTTCATGCCACCTGGTTTCCGAATCAGGATGCGAAGAAAGTGGTCATCTGTTTCCACGGGTATACCAGTCAGGGGATGAATGATTTCGTCGGTCTGTCGGATTATTATCTAAGAAATGGTTTTGCAATGCTTTTGGCGGATGAGAGAGCGCATGGAATGAGCGAAGGGGAGCAGATCGGATTCGGGTGTCTGGACCGGCACGACGCTATGGGATGGATCAAGAAGGTGATCGAAATCTGCGGCGAAGATGTGGAAATTCTGCTCCATGGCATTTCCATGGGCGGAGCAACCGTCCTTATGACTGCCGGACTTGAACTTCCGGCTCAGGTAAAGGCGCTGGTGTCTGACTGCGGATTTACTTCACCGAAATATGTGTTTACCCATGTGTTACATACGATGTACCATCTCCCTGCATTTCCGATGATTCAGATCGCAAGTTTTGTAAATCAGAAGCGGGCGGGATACGGTCTGGACGACTGCAATGCGGCGCGTGAGGTCGGGAAAGCGAAGATACCTGTGCTTCTGATCCACGGGGATGCGGATACCTTTGTTCCGTGTTCGATGTGTGATGAAATCTACGAGAACTGCGTATCAGACAAACGAAAGCTGATCGTAAAGGGAGCTGCACATGCAGAAAGCTATTACAAAGATATGCAGGCTTATGAAAATGCGCTGACAGAATTGATTGAGCGCTGTGTCACTGATACAAAATCCAAAGAGGATGAGTCTTAAGACAGGAGGTAATGCGATATGATGAGAAAACGAAAAGGATACCCGGTGTATCCGTTAACCGCAGCTCAGAAATTCCATTTATTTTACATGAATTTCTGCCCGAAGAAAGAAGTATTGAATATCGGAACCAGTCTGACGATCGAATCGGAGATCGACTGGGAAGTACTGAAACAATCTATATACAAAGCCTATGACCGCTGTGAATCTATGAGGCTGAGATTTGCTCAGGATAAAGAGGGAAACTGGTATCAGTATGTGGTGGATAAGGAAGAACGCGATATTGAATTTGTAGATTTTTCAGATAAGACCATGGAGGAAGCGGAGAAGACGATGAGAAGCTGGACCCAGATTCCGTTCAAGCTCCAGGATGCTCCGGTTAACCGGGTCGTGATGATCAAGATGCCGGATGGATTTAACGGAATCTATTTCCTCGCGAATCATCTGACAATGGACGCACAGTCCCTGATCTGTTTCCTGAAAGATGTGATTGAGATCTATTGTAATGCGAAATTTGAAGGAGTCGCGTATCCGAGTGATATGGCTTCCTACATAGAACAGCTTCAAAAAGATCTGGCATACGAGGCCGGAAGTAAGGCAAGAGAGCGTGATACCCAGTATTTCCACAAACTGATCGAGGACTCCGAGCCGATCTACAATGGTCTGGAAGGAAGAGGACAGTTGGAGGCAGAGCGCGAGCGAAGCGGCAACCCGGAAGCGCGCGCGGCAGTCAATGTGTCTGATTCCGTGGATTCGGCACTGGATATTTTCCATCTGGAAGAAGAGCCGACTTCCAGACTGATGAAATTCTGTGAGAAATACCATGTCTCACTTTCATGCCTGCTGATCATGGGACTTCGGACGTATTTCCAGAAAATGAACGGAAATGACGATGTGTCTATCAATACCGCGATTGCAAGGCGGGCAACTTTGAAAGAGAAAAAATCGGGCGGAACCAGAATTCATTCGTTCCCGTTCCGGACGGTTATTTCGGAAGACAAGACATTTCTCGAAGGAATTTATATGATCCGGGATCAGCAGAATGAAATGTTCCGCCATGCAAATTTCGATCCGGTAGAATATTTCGCATATCGGAGCAAGCTGTATCCGCACCAGGGCGGACAGACCTATGAGCCGATGTCACTGACTTATCAGCCGATGACTCTGAAAGAGAAAGGACTGGAGCAGCTCGGCGATATCCGGTACAAGACGAAATGGTATCCGAACGGTGCAACGACCCAGGCTATGTATCTGACCGTTATGCATCGCCCGGATGACAACGGACTGGATTTCAACTTCGAACATCAGGTGAAAGCAGTTTCCAGAGAAAAGCTGGAATTCATGTATTATTATGTTTGCAAAATTATGTTTAAAGGCGTTGAGAATCCGAATCTGAAGATCGGAGATATTATTAAACTTGTCTAGGCAGGAGGAGAATCGCATGTTTGAAAAATTAAAAGATATTATTTGCAATTATGTTGAAGTAAAGCCGGAGGATATCCGTCCGGAATCCCGCTTCATGGAAGATCTTGGATTCACTTCTTTTGATTTCATGAGTATGCTCGGTGAGATCGAGGATGAATTCGATGTGGAAATTGAACAGCAGAAGGCGGCGGATATCCGTACGGTGAAAGAAGCGGCCGAGTATCTGGAAACGCTTGTGGAAGAATAGAGGTTGTAAAATGATGAGTGTATCTACGATCAGAGAGCTTCTGGTGCAGGCGGAGAAGAGCTTTGGACCGGAAGATGCTATCCGATATAAAATAAAAAAAGATGTTACAGAGTCAAAAAGTTATACCAATCTGAGAGAAGACAGCGAAAAATTTTCGGCGGCACTTGCAGAACTTGGCGCAGTGGGAGAACACGTTGCGATTACGGGTATGACATCCTATCCGTGGATCGTCTCTTTCATGGGGACTGTGAACAGCGGAAGCGTCGCGGTTCCTCTGGATGTATCCCTTTCGGCGGAGGAAATGTGTGAGCTGATCGATCGGGCAGATGCGACCGTTTTGGTGTTGGATGAGATCCGTGCGGATGTGGCGGCCATTGTAAAAGAGCGGTGTCCGAAGCTGAAAGCCCTGATTTCCATGCAGAAAACGGAACAGGACGAACAGGCATATTCGTTCTGGCAGCTCCTTGAAAAGCAGGAGGCTGGATATGCGTATGAACCGGAAGCGGACCAGCTCTGCACGATCATGTTTACATCCGGTACGACCGGGAAAAGTAAAGGCGTCATGCTGTCCCACCGGAATCTGGCAGAGAATGCGACCTGTCTGGATATGAAGATCCCGCCCCGTACGACGATCCTTTCTGTGCTTCCGATCCATCATGCGTATTGCCTCAGTATGGACATACTCAAGGGTATTTCACTGGGCAGTATCATTTGTATTAATGACTCACTGCTTCGTGTGGCAAAGAATATCCGTCTGTTCCAGCCGGATATGATCCTCATGGTACCGCTTATGATCGAGACGATGGCGAAAAAACTGGAGGAAGTGCAGTTTATACCCAAGAAACTGGTGAAGACAGAGGTGTTTGGAAAGAAGCTGCATACGATCTGCAGCGGAGGAGCCTATCTGTCTCCTGACATGATCGATCTGTTTGAATCCTATGGGATCACGATCCTGCAGGGATATGGCATGACGGAGTGTGCGCCGGTCATCAGCACGAATGTAAGCTGGGATATCAGGAAAAATTCTGTCGGCAGACTTATGCCGAACTGTGAGGCGAAGGTAGTGGAGGGAGAGCTATGGGTCCGCGGCAGCAGTGTAATGCAGGGATACTATCATATGCCGGAAGAGACCGATGAGACGCTGGTGGACGGCTGGCTCAGAACCGGAGATCTGGGATATGTGGATGAAGACGGCTTTGTCTATCTGACCGGACGGAAGAAGAATCTGATCATTACGAAAAATGGAGAGAATGTGTCTCCGGAAGAACTGGAGAACAAGATTGGTGAGGCCCGCCTTGTACAGGAAATTCTGGTTCGTGAAAAAGAAGGCGTAATCGAGGCGGAAATCTTCCCGGATATGGATTATGTGAAAAAGAAACGAATCAAAAATGTGGAAGAAGAGCTTCAGAAAGTGGTCGATGCGTATAATCAGACAGCACCGGTGTATAAAAGAGTGTACAAACTGAAGGTCAGAGAGCAGGAGTTTGAGAAAACACCATCTAAGAAAATTAAACGGTATTAAAACGGGCGTTGAGTGCCTGGTTAGGATATGGTATGATAAAAAGAGGATTGCAGGTGCAGTCCTCTTTATTTCATTTAAATTCGTTTCTGATAAAAGCACGGGAGGTGGCAGAGATGTCTACAGCACTGGAAAACCAGGATATTCCGCGGTATCTGCGCGTATACAACTACTATAAAGAACTGATCCTTGGCGGAAAGCTGGCACCGGATACGAAGCTTCCGTCGATCCGGAAGGGGGCGATCCAGCTTCAGATCAGCCGCACGACGCTGGAGAACGCTTATCTGCTCCTTGCCGCCGAGGGATACATTCTCTCCAAACCGCAGAGCGGGTATTATGTCACGGACATTGCGGTGCAGAAGAAAAAGCCGTCGGACATCGGAGAGGTGAGGAAAAGCAGGAAGAAACAGGAAATACAGTACGATTTCGTGACCTCGAACGTGGACCGGGAGAGTTTCAGGTTTGAACTCTGGAGACGTTATATGAAGAGCGCGCTGCGTCAGGACACGAGACTTCTGACCTATGGCGAACCGCAGGGAGAGCAGGAGTTCCGGGAAGTGCTCAGTTCTTACCTTCACAAGGTGCGGGGCGTGATCTGTTCGCCGGAACAGATTGTGATAGGGGCAGGTGTGCAGAGCCTTCTGCATATTCTCTGTCCGATGATCCGGGAGCGGAAGACGGCTGCATTTTATAATCCGGAGTTTGTACAGGGGCGCGCGATCTTTGAAGATTACGGATTTACATTTGCAGAAAACTACAAGGAAGAGGGCTGCAAAGTATATTATCTTTCACCATCACAAATGACGAAGTGGGGCGGTGTGATGACGGCTTCCGAACGACTTGCGCTGATTGGGGAAGCTGCTGAGAGGGATCTGCTGATCATAGAAGATGATTATAACAGTGAGTTCCGCTATTTCCAGAGACCGACTCCGTCTCTTCAGGGACTGGCAGGCGGAAGAGGCGTGGTGTATCTGGGGACCTTTTCCAAAATGCTGCTTCCGTCCATCCGAATGAGTTTCATGGTACTTCCGCCGGAACTTCTGGAAAGCTATGATGCACGCAAGGACCGTTATAACCAGACGGCATCCAAGGCAGAGCAGATCGCACTGACACAGTTTATCCGCGACGGGCATCTTGCCGGACAGATCCGGAAATCCCGGAAAATACATATGGCGAAGGCAGAACAGCTGGCATTTACGGTGGAACAGGTTCTCGGAAAGAAGGCAAAAGTCAGGATCGGCGACTCGGGGTTCCATGTCTATGTGGAGCTTGATACGAAATTACCCGCCGGGGAAATTGCGAAAAAGGCGAAAGAGAAAGGGATGCTTCTTTCACCGGTGCCTGCTGATAACAGGGAGTCAAAATGTACGATCATGATGAATTGTGCAGGCGTGGCGGTGGATAAATATCATGCGGCGATGAAGCTGCTGAAAGAATGTGTGGGGTGAAAAAATGGAAGTGACACATGAACTGATCGTGCCGAATGAGGACCTGCCCTTTAAAATGTTTTTATTTGAAGGAAAAGACGGGAATTATTACCGGGAAAAACACTGGCACCGTTCGGTTGAGATTTTTGCGGTATTTGGCGGCAATCTGGAATTTTATATTGACGAAGAAAAGACGCTTCTCGCAGCCGGAGAATTTGTGATCGTGAATTCCAATGAGATTCATTCCATAGTGGCCAGAGAGCCGAATAAAACTGTGGTGCTGCAGATGCCGCTTGCGACATTCGAGTCTTATTATACGGATGAGCAGTTTATTTGTTTTACACACAGTGACCGGGACCAGGATGCAGACGTTATGCAGCTTGTCCGTGACATGTTCGTTACGTATCAGGAGAAAAAGACGGGCTATGAACTGAAAGTGCAGAGTTTTTATTATATGCTGATCTATCTTCTGGTCACTCGTTACCGCAAGCTTGAGGTGAGTGAGGAGATCATCAGATCCCGCAGAAATCTGGGGCGTCTGTCGGAGATTATCAGCTACATTAAGGAAAATTATACATCTGAGATCTCGCTGGAAAAGCTCTCGGAGGTGTTCGGGTATTCCCCCACGTATCTGTCCCGGATGTTCCAGAAATATGCACATATGAATTATAAATCATATCTGCAGAGCGTCCGGCTGGAGTATGCATACCGCGAATTGGTAAATTCTGAGAACAGCATAGGAGAAATAGCAGAGCACCATGGATTTACGGACGGAAGGGCATTTACAAGAGCCTTCAGAAAAAAATACGGAATGCTGCCAAGTGATTATAAAAAGACAAAAAAATGCAGTTAAATGGACAAGTTTTCGGTAGTTGAAAAATCACTGAAAATGCTATACTATAGCTAACGATATGAATTCTGGACAGTGAGAAGCCGGAAATAAGATGGGGACAAAAAATGGAATGTGAAATTCCTGTTTCACAGGTATTCAGACAGAAGGAGAGAGGATTATGAAAATTAAAAACGTAACAGACAAGGAATTTGCACAGTATGGACGTATTCTCGATGACTACTATGAATTCGAAGGAATTATGGAAGTGATGGAACAGTATCCGGTTCCGGACGATGTAGTCTATGTGCCTTCTGTGGAACAGCTTGAAACCGGAAGGACGGCAATCAATCTCAAAATGCGCATGTTCGGGGAACTTCCGATTCAGATCGGGTACTGTATCGGCAAGAATACCAAATTGAATGCACTGGAGTATCACAGAAGTTCAGAAGTCGATATCGCGGTTACTGATATGATCCTGCTTTTGGGAAGACAGCAGGATATTCAGAACATGGTTACATATGACACTGCAAATGTGGAAGCGTTCTTTGTGCCGGCAGGAACCGGAGTGGAACTTTATGCGACAACGCTTCACTATGCACCGTGCAGCACGGACGAAAATGGGTTCAAATGCGTCGTTGTACTGCCGGAGGGAACCAACACGGACCTTATGACCTGTCATACCAAGTCTTATGATGACAAACTTCTTTTTGCAAAGAACAAATGGCTTCTGGCTCATGAAGAAGCCGGGATCGAAGGAGCATTTGTCGGACTTACCGGAGAGAATCTTGATCTTTCCAAATAGGAATCAGGGACGTGTGATTGGATTTGAATGAATGAACAGGAGGAATGAATCATGAACAACATGCCAGAAGTAAAAATCGGAATCGTTGCAGTCAGCCGTGACTGTTTTCCGGAGAGCCTTTCCGTAACAAGAAGAGAAGCCCTTGTAAATGCATACAAAGCAAAATACGGGGATAATGATATTTACGAATGTCCGGTCTGTATCGTAGAGAGCGAGATCCACATGGTACAGGCACTGGAAGACATCAAAAAGGCCGGATGTAATGCGCTGGTCGTTTATCTTGGAAACTTCGGACCGGAGATCGCAGAGACGCTCCTTGCAAAGCATTTTGACGGACCGAAGATGTTCGTGGCTGCAGCAGAAGAGACTGGAAATAACCTGGTTCAGGGACGCGGGGATGCATACTGCGGTATGCTGAATGCAAGCTACAATCTGAAACTTCGCAATATCAAGGCATATATTCCGGAATATCCGGTGGGAACCGCTGAGGAATGTGCGGATATGATCCATGAGTTTGTACCGATCGCACGCGCGATCGTCGGGCTGAACGATCTGAAGATCATCAGTTTTGGGCCGAGACCGCTTAATTTCCTGGCCTGCAATGCGCCGATCAAGCAGCTCTACAATATCGGCGTTGAGATTGAAGAGAACTCCGAACTGGATTTATTTGAAGCATTTAATAAACATGCAGGTGATGAGAGAATCCCTGCTGTTGTGAAAGAGATGGAAGAAGAGCTCGGCGCCGGCAATAAAAAACCGGAAATCCTGAAGAAACTTGCACAGTATGAGCTGACCTTGAAGGACTGGGTGGAGGAACACAGAGGATACAGAAAATACGTTGCGATCGCAGGAAAATGCTGGCCTGCATTCCAGACGCAGTTCGGATTCGTTCCATGCTATGTGAACAGCCGTCTGACAGCGCAGGGAATCCCGGTTTCCTGTGAAGTGGATATTTACGGAGCACTCAGCGAATTTATCGGAACGGTCATCAGCCAGGATGCAGTTACCCTGCTTGATATCAACAATTCCGTACCGGCGGATCTGTTTGAAGAAGATATCAAAGGAAAATATGACTATACACAGAAAGATACATTTATGGGATTCCACTGCGGCAATACCGCTTCTTCCAAACTTTCTTTCTGTGAAATGAAATACCAGATGATCATGGCAAGAGCACTTCCGGAAGAAGTGACACAGGGAACGCTGGAAGGCGACATCGTGCCGGGTGACATTACGTTCTTCAGACTGCAGAGTACTGCCGACAACATCCTTCGCGCATACATCGCACAGGGAGAAGTACTCCCGGTAGCGACCCGTTCCTTTGGCTCCATCGGTATTTTCGCAATTCCGGAGATGGGACGTTTCTATCGTCATGTACTGATCGAGAAAAACTACCCGCATCACGGAGCCGTTGCGTTTGGACATTACGGAAAAGCGCTGTTCGAAGTATTTAAATACATCGGTGTGCCGGTTGAGGAAATCGGATATAACCAGCCGAAGGGTGTAAGATATCCGACCGAGAATCCATGGGCGTAAGAAACGTTCGGATCAGCAGGTAAATGGAGGAATAAACATGCTGTATATTGGAGTAGATTTGGGAACGTCAGCGGTGAAACTGCTGCTTATGGACGAAAAAGGTGAGATAAAAAGAATCGTATCGAAGGAATATCCTCTGGAATTCCCGTATCCGGGATGGTCTGAGCAGCATCCGGGGGACTGGTATGAGAAATCTGCGGAAGGGATCCGGGAACTTGTGGATGGGTTCGACAAAGAGCAGATTGCAGGCATCAGTTTCGGAGGACAGATGCACGGGCTCGTCATTCTGGACGAGAACGATGAGGTCATCCGCCCTGCCATTTTGTGGAATGACGGAAGAACGACAAAAGAGACGGATTATCTGAACCAGGTGATCGGAAAAGACAAGTTATCGGAATACACGGCCAATATTGCATTTACCGGATTCACTGCCCCGAAGATCCTCTGGGTGAAAGAAAAGGAACCGGAGAATTTTGCAAGGATAAAGAAGATCATGCTTCCGAAGGACTATCTCGCTTACCGGCTTACCGGAAGCTTCTGCACGGATTATTCCGATGCATCCGGTATGCTTCTCATGGATGTGAAGAACAAGTGCTGGTCTAAGGAAATGATGGAGATCTGCGGTATTACAGAAGAACAGCTCCCGAAGCTTTATGAGAGCTATGAAGTGGTTGGAAATCTGACACCGGAAGCAGCCCGGGAACTGGGACTGCATGAACAGGTGAAGGTGATCGCAGGAGCCGGAGACAATGCGGCGGCAGCAGTCGGAACGGGAACCGTAGGCGATGGGAAATGCAATATTTCCCTCGGAACTTCCGGAACGATCTTCATTTCCAGCGGGAAATTCGGTGTGGATGAACACAATGCACTGCATTCCTTTGCCCATGCGGATGGAAAGTATCACCTGATGGGATGCATGCTAAGCGCTGCGTCCTGCAATAAATGGTGGTCCGAAGAGATCCTGGGGACGACGGATTACGCGGCGGAGCAGGAGCAGATCACGAAGCTGGGAGAAAATCATGTATACTATCTTCCGTATCTGATGGGAGAGCGTTCACCGCATAACGACCCGTTTGCAAGAGCGACATTCATCGGAATGACGATGGATACTTCCAGATCGGATATGACACAGGCCGTTCTGGAGGGCGTGGCATTTGCACTCAGAGATTCCCTCGAAGTGGCGAGAAGTCTCGGCATCCGCCCGGAATGCACCAGAATCTGCGGCGGGGGAGCCAAAAGTCCGCTGTGGAGAGCGATGATTGCCAATATTATGAACCTGACGGTGGAAGTGATCGAAAGCGAAGAAGGTCCTGCACTCGGAGGAGCGATCCTTGCCGCGGTTGGCTGCGGCGAATATCCGGATGTGGAGACGGCCGCAAAAAAACTGGTGAAAGTGAAAAAGATTATTGAACCGGAAAGAGAACTGGTTGTAAAATATGAAAGACAGTATCAGAAATTCCGTAAAATCTATCCGGCAGTAAAAGATCTGTTCCGTGATATTTCAGAATAGTTAGTAAGAAAAAGGTCCTAATGGGCCTTTTTTAGTTGCCGTGCATACGCCAAAAAGATCCGGTGGATCTTTTTAAGTTTTTTGGCACCGTTGACATGAAAGTTGAAACCCCGTATAATTGATAACAAAGAAAGTCATATACAGGAGGATGATAGTTCAATGCTTATTGCAGGAAATGACGAAGAAAAGAGAAACAGATTGTGGAATTATGCCATGAGTGGAGCGACGGTACTGATGCTCATCGTGGCAGTGTTTTTCTTATATAAAGGATTCTTTGGAAACCCACTGGAAGGGACGTGGAATCAGGAGGACAGTGATATGATTCTGGAAATCCAGGGGAAGAATCAGGCACTTCTTGTATGGGATAATCTGATCGAGAATCAGACATTGACTGTGGATATGGAGTATTCACTGGACAAAGCCAACAAAGAGATCACTTTCCAGATCCATCAGGCAGCGTTGGACGCGGCTGCGAAAGAGGTGGAGGGCGGTGCTTCGGCTGAGGATATCGAATCCGCTGTCAGTTCTATGCAGACCAAGTTCCATTATAGTGTGGACGGAAGGGAACTGACATTGACAGAATGGGATTATGGGGATCAGATGTTCTTCACAAAAGGGAAATAATCGGCATTTGGAACGTTTGAGCGTAAGAGTTGAGATATGCAGAATTTGAGAAAGGAAGACGGAAGATGACGAGAAATGATACAAAAGTAATCCAGATTGGAAGCTGCCGGATCGGAGGCGGGAATCCGGTTGCGATTCAGTCTATGACGAATACGAAGACGGAGGATGTGGATGCCACAGTGAGCCAGATCCTGGCACTGGAACGGGCAGGATGTGATATTATCCGCTGTGCGGTTCCGACAATGGAAGCGGCGGAGGCTTTAAAAGAGATCAAGAAACGGATCCATATTCCGCTGGTTGCGGATATTCATTTTGATTATAGACTTGCAATTGCGGCAATCGAGAACGGTGCAGATAAGATCCGGATCAATCCGGGAAATATCGGAAGCGAGGACCGGGTAAGAGCCGTGGTTGAAAAGGCTAAAGAGTACAATGTTCCGATCCGTGTGGGAGTAAACAGCGGCTCTCTGGAAAAAGAACTGGTTGAAAAATACGGCGGCGTGACCGCAGAAGGAATCGTGGAAAGCGCCTTGGACAAAGTCCATATGATTGAGCGGATGGGATATGAGAATCTGGTGGTCAGCATCAAATCTTCCGATGTCATGATGTGCGTGAAAGCACATGAACTGATTGCAAGAGAATGTCCGTACCCACTGCATGTGGGTATTACCGAATCCGGAACGCTGATGTCCGGTAATATCAAATCCTCTGTCGGCCTTGGAATCATTCTCCATGAGGGAATCGGAGACACCATCCGGGTATCCCTGACCGGAGATCCGCTGGAGGAGATCAAGAGTGGGAAGCTGATCCTGAAGACACTCGGTCTTCGAAAAGGCGGGATCGAAGTGGTGTCATGCCCGACCTGCGGAAGAACCCGGATTGACCTCATTTCTCTTGCCAATCAGGTGGAGACGATGGTTGCGGAATTTCCGCTGGATATCAAGGTTGCGGTTATGGGCTGCGTGGTAAATGGCCCTGGTGAGGCAAAAGAAGCGGATATCGGAATTGCCGGAGGGATCGGAGAAGGTCTTCTGATCAAGAAAGGCGAGATCATCAGAAAGGTGAAAGAAGAAGAACTTCTGGACGCACTCAGAGAAGAATTGGTACATTGGGGCGAATAGAGAATGACAAAATTATTTTTTGATGTATTTCCAACATTAAAACTGGATAGTGACAGCCAGGCGCTGTTTCGGGAGGTAGAGGTGACGAAAATCACCTCTACTTCTGCGAAAAACCACATTAAGGTACATATTTTCAGTACCCATCTGATCCCGAAGAAAACGGTGTATGACATCGAGCGGCAGATTGAGATGCAGCTCTTTTCGGGGATGGGGATTCCGGTGACAATTCTGGAGGAGTACCGCCTGTCGGGACTTTATACGCCGGAGAACCTGATGGATGTGTACCGGGATAGTATTCTGTTCGAACTGGAGCAGAGGAGTGTTCTGGAGAAAAATATGTTTCAGAAGGCGAAGATCGGCTTTGAAGGCGATAACATCATCCGTCTGACGCTTGCAGATACGATCGTCGCCGAGGGAAGAACGGATGCACTATCTGCTTATCTTAGGGAACTCTTTGAAGGAAGATTCCATCTTCCTGTGGAAATCCGGGTGGATTATGAGGAAGTCAAAGAGAGTAAATACCGCAAGTTCAACGAGATGCAGCTTCAGCAGGAAGTGGATGCGATCCTGGAGCGGAATCACGCGCTGCAGACACAGCACGCAGCCGACAAGGAGGAACATGCAGGAGACGCATCCAGAGGCAGCTCGTCTGAAAAGAAATTGCAGACTGAGAAGAAGAAAGAGAACGAGACAGGAAAGCAGGAAACGAAGAAGACGGAAAAAGCCGAGGCGAAATCTACGGAGCCAAAACAGGAATTTGCCGGAAAGACCGGTGGATTCAAAGGAGGCAAAGGCGGAACATTCCAGAAACGGGATTATCCGCTGAAGCGTTCAGATGATCCGAACGTGATCTACGGGCGTGATTTTGATGATACGCCGATTGAATTAAAGCAGGTCGTATCGGAAATGGGAGAGATTACGATCCGCGGACAGGTCATCAGTTTCGATACCCGCGAGATCCGAAATGAAAAGACGATCATCATGTTTGCGGTGACGGATTTTACCGATACGATCATGGTTAAGATGTTTACCCGGAACGACCAGCTCCCGGAGCTTCTCGCAGAGATCAAAACGGGTGTGTTCCTGAAGGTCAAGGGTGTCACTACCATCGATAAATTTGACGGAGAGCTGACGATCGGGTCCGTGACGGGAATCCGCAAAGCGACAGACATCCGGGTCGGCCGCAAGGATAAATACCCGGAGAAACGTGTGGAACTGCACTGCCATACCAAAATGAGTGACATGGATGGCGTGTCCGAGGCGACAGCGCTGGTGAAAAGAGCACATTCCTGGGGACATCCGGCCATTGCGATCACCGACCACGGTGTTGTGCAGGCATTCCCGGATGCGAACCATTTCATCGAGGGGCTGGATAAAGACGATCCCTTCAAAGTGATCTACGGTGTGGAGGGATATCTGGTCGATGATCTGACAGAGATCGCCAAAGGAGCCGGAAGTCAGAGCCTGGATGATACCTATGTCGTGTTTGATATTGAGACGACCGGTTTCTCCGCAATCTCGGATCGGATCATTGAGATCGGGGCGGTGAAGGTGGAGCACGGAGTAATAACGGACAAATTCAGTACCTTTGTCAATCCGGGAAGGCCGATTCCATTTAAGATCACGGAGCTGACCAGCATCACGGACGAGATGGTCATGGATTATCCGGGCATTGAGGTGATCCTTCCGCAGTTTCTGGAATTCGTGGGCGACGCACCTCTGGTAGCGCATAATGCCGGATTTGATGTGGGATTTATCGAACAGAACTGCCGTTATCAGGATATCGAACCGCATTTTGTGTCGGTTGATACCGTGGCACTGGCGCGGGTTCTTCTGCCGTCCCTGTCCAAATATAAGCTGGATGTGGTGGCAAAAGCGCTGGATATTTCTCTGGAAAATCACCATCGCGCGGTGGATGACGCAGGCGCAACGGCAGAGATCTTTGTGAAATTTATTGAAATGCTGAAAGAACGTGATATCACAACGCTGAAGGGTGTGAACCGTTTTGGAAACCTGAATCCGGATGCGATCCGCAAGCTTCCGACGTATCATGTCATCATTCTTGCAAAAAATGACCTGGGAAGGGTGAATCTGTATACACTTGTTTCGCTGTCCCACCTGACTTATTACGGAAGGCGGCCGAGAATTCCCAAGAGCGTACTGAATCAGTACCGGGAGGGGCTGATCGTGGGCAGCGCCTGCGAAGCAGGGGAGCTTTACCAGGCACTCCTGAACGGAAAATCTGACGAGACCATCGCGAAGATCGTAGATTTCTATGATTATCTGGAAATCCAGCCGCTGGGGAATAATGCATTTATGATCGACAGCGACAAAGTCAGCGCGATCAATTCCATGGAAGATGTAAAAGACATGAATCGGAAGATCGTCCGGCTGGGAGAGCAGTTCCATAAGCCGGTCGTGGGAACCTGTGACGTGCATTTCATGGATCCGGACGATGAAGTTTACCGCCGGATCATCATGGCGGGAAAAGGATTTACGGATGCGGACCAGCAGGCGCCCCTCTATCTCCGGACGACGGAAGAAATGCTGGAGGAATTTGCCTACTTGGGTTCCGAAAAGGCCTATGAAGTGGTGATCGCAAATACGAACAAGATCGCCAACATGGTCGAGAAAATCTCACCGGTAAGGCCGGATAAATGTCCGCCTGTCATTGAGAATTCCGATCAGCTTCTGACGGACATCTGTTACACCAAGGCATATTCCATGTATGGGAATCCGCTTCCGGAAATCGTAGAAGAACGATTGAAAAGGGAGCTGCATTCCATTATTTCCAATGGATTTGCCGTTATGTATATCATTGCGCAGAAACTGGTGTGGAAATCAAACGAAGACGGATATCTGGTAGGTTCCCGTGGTTCCGTAGGTTCCTCTTTCGTGGCGACCATGTCCGGAATTACGGAGGTTAATCCACTGTCCCCGCATTACTACTGCCAGAAATGCCATTACAGTGATTTTACTTCGGATGAAGTGCGAAAATATGCCGGAGGATGCGGACACGATATGCCGGACAAGCTGTGCCCGGTCTGTGGAGAGAAACTGATCAAAGACGGATTTGATATTCCGTTTGAGACCTTCCTCGGATTTAAGGGAAACAAAGAGCCGGATATCGACTTGAACTTTTCCGGCGATTATCAGAGTAAAGCACATAAATATACGGAGGTTATTTTCGGTCAGGGCCAGACCTTCCGTGCGGGAACGATTGCAGCGCTGGCGGATAAGACGGCGTATGGATATGTGAAGAACTATTATGAAGAGCGGGGTGACCGCAAACGGAATTGTGAGATCGACCGCATTGTGCAGGGCTGTACAGGGATCCGGCGCAGTACCGGGCAGCATCCGGGAGGAATCGTTGTCCTTCCGCACGGCGAGGACATCAACTCCTTTACTCCGATCCAGCATCCGGCAAATGATATGACGACGGACATCATTACGACTCATTTTGATTACCATTCCATCGACCACAACCTGTTGAAACTGGATATTCTCGGACACGATGATCCGACGATGATCAAGACATTGGAGGAACTGATCAATTCTGATTCCATGGATACAGGCTATGACGGCGTGAACCGTATTTTCAAGGCGACCGATATCCCCCTCGACGATCCGGGGGTCATGTCCCTTTTTGCGGGAACCGAGGCACTGGGAATCAAACCGGAGGACATCGACGGGTGTCCGGTGGGATGCCTTGGAATTCCGGAGTTCGGAACCGATTTCGTTATCCAGATGGTGGTGGATACCAAACCCAAAACCTTATCCGATCTGATCCGTATTTCCGGACTTTCACACGGAACCGATGTGTGGCTGAACAATGCACAGACCCTGATCGAAGAGGGAAAAGCGACGATTTCCACGGCAATCTGTACCCGAGACGATATTATGACCTATCTGATCAATAAAGGGCTTGACAGCGAAGAATCCTTTACGATCATGGAACGTGTCCGTAAAGGAGCCGTGGCGAAAGGCAAATGTAAGGAGTGGCCGGAGTTCAAGAAGGATATGCTGGAGCACGATGTGCCGGAATGGTATATCTGGTCCTGCGAGAAGATCAAGTACATGTTCCCGAAAGCCCATGCGGCGGCATACGTCATGATGGCATACCGGATCGCCTACTGTAAACTGAATTATCCGCTTGCCTATTATGCGGCCTATTTCGGAATCCGTGCGTCTGCATTCTCTTATGAACTGATGGGACAGGGAAAAGAAAAACTGCTGTATCATATGAAAGAATATAAGCGGCGGGCGGAGCTGAACCAGCTCAGCAAAAAAGACCAGGATACTTTGAAGGATATGAAAAATGTACTGGAAATGTATGCGAGAGGTTTCGAATTCCTTCCGATCGATATCTATGAATCGACTGCGACAAAATTCAGAATCGTGGACGGGAAGCTGCTGCCTCCTTTAAATACCATCGAGGGAATGGGAGACAAGGCTGCAGAAGCGGTCGAGATTGCTTCCAAGAACGGACCGTATCTGTCGAAGGATGATTTCAGGCAGAGAACCAAAGTCAGCAAAACGGTCATCGATCTGATGGATGAGATGGGGCTTCTCGGAGATCTCCCGGAAACCAATCAGCTCTCACTCTTTGACTTTACATAATTGGAAACAAAAAAGGAATCGTAATATTTACGATTCCTTTTTCTCCCTCATCTAATTTCATGTATTACTTTTAAATATTTAAATAAAATTGCGATTTATATATATAAAAGGTACACCAAATTGCGATTACAGCTTCGTTACATTCACTGCCTGAGGTCCTTTAGCGCCCTGGAAAATCTCAAATTCGACTTCCTGACCTTCTTCAAGGCTTTTGTATCCTTCCATATTCAGTCCGCTGTAATGAACGAAAATGTCATTGCCAGCTTCGTCGGAGATGAATCCATAGCCTTTCTGGTTGTTAAACCATTTTACGGTGCCCTTGTTCATCGTGACTACCTCCATTTTTAAATTGTGAGTAGCGGGTAACGCTGAAACATTGTTGCCCGAGTGTATAAATATTCCCTATTACTCTAACATGGTTTTATAAATTCGTCAATAGTTGACTGGTAAATGCGCAAAAATCTATGTAATTTTAACAAAAAGCAAAAAAATTTAGTGATTTTTCATTGTGTGAAAATGCATTATCCTTTACAATGATAGAAAAGAAAGAAAATTTGGAGGGAATCTTGTATGAGAATATCTACGAAAGGAATATATGCATTAGAAATAGTAGCAGACCTTGCCATGCATTCGACAGAGGATTCCTGGGAAAGCCTTAAAAATATTGCGAACCGGAGAAATCTATCAGAAAAATATCTGGAACGAATCATGAAAGGATTAAAAGACAAAGGGATTGTTGTAAGTATACGCGGAGCCTATGGCGGATACTGTCTTGCAAAAAAAGCTGAAGAAATTACGGCATATGATGTGCTGTCTGCAGTGGAAGATGATATGATGCCGGTCTCCTGTCCCGGAGAAGAAAGGGAAGGTGACAGGAACGAGGGCGCATGTCCTGTTCAGGAAGTGTGGCAGCAGCTCTGGGAGAGAATTCAGAAGACTACAGAGAAAGTCACACTTCAGGATATTGTTGATGAAGTGGAAAAAGTGAGCAAAGAAACGTAGAGAGGTATGTTATGAAAGTCTCTAAAAAAGCAAGATACGGGTTAAGAGCGTTAGTGGACCTGGCGGTCCACGTTCAGGAGTGTCCGATGCCTCTGGCGGAGATCGCCAAGCGGCAGGAAATGTCTCTGAATTATCTGGAACAAGTCTTCAGTGCACTGAGAAAAGCCGGAATCGTGAAGAGTATGAAGGGACCAAAAGGAGGCTATTCGTTAGAAAAAGAGCCGGAACAGATCACGGTGGAGGAAATACTGGCTGCAATCGAGGGGAAATTCTGCATTGTCGACAAGAAAGAGGAAAAAGAACTGGATGCACTCCAGAAAGCAATCAGAAAACTGGTCTGGAACCAGATCGATGAAGATGTGATCGCATTGCTTCAGGATATGACACTTGCCGAAATTGCAGACAAAGCAATGGAATCTGGTGTTGACGTGAACAGGGAAATGTGAGTATAATAAGTTAGCAATAAGAAGTAGAATAAAGAAAACTGACAATGCCGTATGCGGCATCGTCATAAGGAATATAGATTATGAATTTGCTGACTATGGAACATGTGACCAAATCCTACACAGACCGGATCTTGCTGGATGATGTCGGATTTGGAATCAATGAAAATGAAAAAATCGGTGTGATCGGAATTAACGGGATGGGCAAATCGACCCTTTTGAAAGTGGCGGCACAGATAGAACCATATGATTCCGGAAAGATCAGTATGGGGAATCATGTGAAGATCTGTTACCTTCCCCAGACACCGGTTTTTGCGGAAGGGACAACGATTCTTGGGGCAGCGGTTGAGGGGAATACCGACGAGATGAATCGATGGTCGATAGAGGCCGAAGCGAAAGCGATGCTGAACCAGTTCGGCTTCACGGATTATGACGAGAAGATCGAACATATGTCAGGCGGACAGAAGAAACGTGTCGCACTGGTTCAGGCACTGCTGACACCGGCAGACATTCTGATCCTGGATGAGCCGACCAACCACCTGGATCATGCGATGTCGGAATGGCTGGAAGAGTATCTGATACGTTTCAGGGGCGCCATTTTGATGGTGACGCATGACCGTTATTTCCTGGATCGGGTGGTGAACCGGATCGTTGAGGTGGATAAAGGGAAATTATACAGCTATCCGGGCAATTATTCGGAATTTGTGCGCTTGAAAGAAGAGCGGGAAAGCATGGAGCTGGCGACAGAGAGAAAGCGGAAAAGCCTGCTTCGAACGGAACTGGAGTGGCTGCACAGAGGGGCTCGTGCACGCAGTACAAAGCAGAAAGCACATATTGACCGGATCAAAGCGATGCAGGAGATGAAGGACATTCAGGCCGAACGCCGGGTACAATTTGACTCGGTGGCATCCCGCATGGGGAATAAGACGATCGAACTGTCCGGGATTTCCAAGTCATATGGGGAACGATGTCTGATTCAGGATTATTCCTATATTTTCCTGCGCAATGACCGGATCGGAATCATCGGACCGAACGGATGCGGTAAATCCACACTGCTCAAGATCGTGAACGGGATCGTAAAGCCGGATAAAGGAACGGTGGAAGTGGGACAGACCATCCGCATGGGATATTTTTCCCAGGAAAATGAATATATGGATACATCGCTCAAAGTGATCGATTATATCAAAGAAGTGGGGGAATACATCACCACATTGGACGGCAAGATTACAGCTTCGCAGATGCTGGAGCGTTTTTTATTTGACGGGGCGATGCAGTGGTCTCCGATCGAGAAACTTTCCGGTGGGGAAAGGCGGAGGCTGTATTTGCTGCGCATTCTGATGGGAGCGCCCAATGTGCTGATCCTGGATGAGCCGACCAACGATCTGGATATCCAGACACTTACGGTCCTTGAGGATTACCTGGACCATTTTGCGGGGATTATCATAATCGTTTCACACGACCGGTATTTCCTTGACCGGACAGTGAACCGTATTTTCGCATTTGAAGGAGACGGAGTGATCCGACAGTCTGAAGGAGGGTATTCGGATTATTTGATCCGGAAAGAGCTGGAGACCGTTTCAGAAGACGAAAACGGCAGACGAGATGCAGTTTCGGACAAGAATAACAGAGACAGTGCCGGAACTACGGAAAATCAGAAACAATCCGCCAAAGACACGTGGAAACAGCGGGAGAAGAAATTAAAATTTACCTATAAAGAACAGAAAGAATTCGAGACGATCGATGACGATATTGCCATATTAGAGGCAAAAATTGAAAATCTGGACGAAGAGATTTTGAAAAATGCAACCAACTCTCTTCGCCTTGGTGAACTAATAGCTGAGAAAGAAGGGGTGGAAGCTGAATTAGAAGAAAAGATGGAGCGCTGGGTCTATTTAAATGATCTGAATGAGCGCATACAAGAAGCAAAAGAATGATTTAGTTTAGGAGGTAACAGCTATGTGGAACAGACAGGAACTAAAAATGAGAGGAAAATTGGCGTTTAAACGCAACTATGGTGCAGCAGTTGCAGTTGCACTTCTGATGGGGATCATTTCCCTGATCTTCGGAGGAGGAAATGTCACTGAAAGACTTCAGTATTCGGATACAGTCGAGTATTCCGGTTCAACATCCCAGAATGTGATCGACGAGTTCTTGAGCTCACCGAAAGGAATGTTGTTCGCGGGAATCGCAACATCCATCGTGCTTGTGATGGCACTGGTCGGAATGCTGCTCCAGTACTTCGTGGAAAACGTACTGGTAGTCGGCGGATCACGTTTCTTCGTATTGAACCCGACCGAAAGACCGGGAGTAGGAACGATGCTCGACCCGTTCAAATCAGGACACTACGGCAACATTGTACTGACCATGTTTCTCAGAGACTTGTATGTGTTCTTATGGTCACTTCTTCTTGTAGTACCGGGAATCATAAAATCTTACGAATATAAAATGGTTCCGTACATCTTGGCTGAGAATCCGGGAATGGACAGAAAAGAAGCATTCCTGATCAGCAAACAGATGATGGAAGGCCAGAAATGGGAAGCATTCGTACTCGATCTTTCCTTCATCGGATGGAATATCTTATCTGCATTTACATGCGGAATTCTGTCCGTGCTTTATGTAGAACCGTATTATCAGGCAACGATTGCTGAGATGTATTCATTTAATAAAATGAGAGCATATCAGCAGGGATTTATCAGATAAGTGACT
>JBJENH010000033.1:0-4054 GCA_051880095.1 Bariatricus sp.
ACCGTGGAAAACGCCGGCACTTGCTTGCAGAAGCCGCATTTAGCGGCACCCTGCAAGCGTAGTACCGCTGCGTTTTCCCCCGAGCGAAAGCGAGTTCTGCATGGGACAGATGGGGCGGGGGAGCGTCCCTTCATCATCCACTCAAATCTCTTCTAAAATATTCTCATATTTTTCCATAATATGCTCTTTCAAGGATATAAATGCAGGTATATAACTTTCTATAATAATCTGGACCAGGTTTCTGGCGGCTTCGCCATTATAAATATGTGTCATATCGTTGCGTGACTTCAGCATAGAAAGCCATACATCTTCATCAAGAAAATCATATATGGAGTAGGCTGCCTTGATAATTTCTCTGGGTGAACCAGTGAGTGCAATGCTTTTCCCTTCATATTTCAACAGTTCCTTCAGAACTTTCCAACCCAGTTCAAACTGAATAAAGAATTTATCAATGATGCCACTAACAATAAATTCATTTGTAAGATCTTCATTTCGAGCTTTGGAAAGAATCGACAAATTGGAAACATAATTATCAAATTTTTTCATAGAGAATTCTCCCATCCTTTTCAATAGAACTCAGTAGTTTCTTGTCAACAGGCTGCTCTAGATCGACAACATCGAAATCTAACAGCGTAGAAGTGTACTCCTTCAAGTCAAGAGTAAAACATGAAACATTGCCGCCGTGCACTGCAAGGTCAATGTCACTTGCACGGCAAAAATCTCCACGTGCTCTGGAACCAAATAAGATGACTTGTTTTATTTGGTATTTTTGTGCAAAATTTATGATTTCTTCTAAAACAACTGGCTTAATACCTGTCTTGCCTATTTCTTTTAGATATTCCATAAAGGCTCCTTTTAATCATCATTTTTATTATTCTACATTTTATCATTATTGTCTGGTAAAGTCATCTTATTCCGTGAAGATAAATTTCATCGCAACTAAAAATTATTTTTTCTCATGGAGCGAAGAATCATTCCGATAACAAGACCGATGAGGGCAGGTATCGTCCATCCGAGATTCAGGTCAAAGAGTGGCAGAATTTTTCGGGCAATCTCAACTAAATAATCCAGATGAAGGGGAGTCTGGATATTTTCCGGCAGCGTTTTGAAAAAATCAAAAATGGACGCAAACCATGTAAATGCAGTGACACAGATATAGATTGTCCGATCGTGGTCAAACAGTTTCCCGCACAGAGCAAGCAGGATCAGTGCAATTGCCGGCGGATAAATCAGCATCAGCACAGGAATCGAATAAGTGATAATCGAAGAAAGGCCGATGTTGGAGATACAGAAGGAAAAAACAGTAAAAATAATAGCCCATGCCTTGTATGAAAGCTGGTTCGGAAACAATTTTACAAAGGTTTCAGAACAGCTTGTAACCAGGCCGATGGAGGTCTTCAGGCAGGCGAATGTGATTGTTATGGCCAGAATAATACTGCCGGCGCTGCCAAGATAATAATCGGAAATCTGGGCAAGTGCAATGCCACCGTTTTCGGATATTTCAAAAAGTCCTCGGGACTGCGCTCCCATTAAAATTGTAAGCACATAAATCAGTGCCATCAGAAGTCCGGTCAGGATGCCGGAATGAAGGACTTCTTTGGCAATACGTGCATCGCTTTTTATTCCCATCTGACGGATCACATCAATTACGACGATACCAAAGGCAAGGCCGGCAATGGCATCCATCGTTCCATATCCTTCCACCATTGCTGAAAAAAGTGCGCCGCTTTGGTACGTATTGTCAGGCTCCACTGCAAAAACAGCAGTACCTGGGTGGAGCAGGGCTGATATCACAAGGATAGCAAGGAATATAAGGAAGATCGGATTGATGATTTTACCGATCCACAGGGTAATATTGCCGGGACGCAGTGAAAACAACAGAACAGAGGCGAAGAAAATAAAAGAGAAAACAAAGAGTGCCAGTGTTTCTGATGTTTTGCCATTCATCATGGGGGCAATTCCGGTTGTAAATGATGTGGTGGCGCATCTGGGGATTGCGAAAAAAGGTCCGATGGTGAGATAGAGCAGGCAGGTAAAGAAATAACTATATTTCTTACCAATCTTGTTTGCAAGTGCCTGCAGGCCATCGGAATGCGTATTTCCTATGGCGGCAACGCCGAGAATCGGGATGCCAACAGCCGTTATGATAAAACCCATCATGGCAGAGACGACATTTCTGCCGGCTATCTGCCCAAGATGAACCGGGAAAATCAGGTTGCCGGCACCAAAGAACATGCCGAATAAAGTCCCACTCACCAGAATACGCTGTTTTATGGAAAGATTTGTATTTTGCTTCATATATTTGAACCCCCTTTTTGTTCTATTGTAGTAGTATGCTTGTGTTTTGTGAAACGCATGGTTATAATAGAAATATGACAAAATGTAATATCTTATACAAAGACTTGGCATTCCTGATTCCAAATTGGTATAATGTTGAGAAAAGACGGTTTTAGAGCGAGGATCGATTTTATGGATGCAAAGAAGTTGGAAATATTAATGACAGCAGTGGATCTGGGGAGTTTTTCCAGGGCCTCGGAGGTGGTCGGCTATACGCAGTCCGGTCTGACACATCTTGTCAACAGTCTTGAGAGGGAAATCGGGTTTCCGGTTATTAAAAGAAGTCATAACGGAATTTCGCTTACCGAACAGGGAACTACGCTTATGCCTGCCATAAGGGAATTTTTGCAGGCAAATACCAATCTGGAAAATAAAATCCAGGCAATGAATGAACAGCAGACAGAGACGATCCGGGTGGCAGCGTATGCCAGCATAGCCATGCACTGGATGCCGGAGATTTTATACCGGTTTCGGAGACGATGCCCGAATGTGGATGTGGATCTGCGCATGGTGGATAATGCGCTGGAACCTTTTGAGCTTTTGCAGGAAGGGAGAACAGATGTTATTTTTGCAAGCAGGCAGAAATGTAGCAATTGTGACTGGATACCATTGTACGATGAGCTTATGTATGCAATTCTTCCGAAAAGTTATCCGATAGATGGGCGTACGGCATTTCCGTTGGAAGAACTGGAAGGAAAAGATTTTCTGATGCCTTATGGACGATTTGATATCGACGTCCATGCGGCTCTTGCTCAGGTGGGGGTCAAAATCAAAGAAAAGGCGGCCTATGTCGACGATGAAACTGTGATCCGCATGGTTGGTAAGGGACTGGGCGTTTCCATGATGACGGAGCTGATGATCCGCGGCAGAACAGATGATGTTTTGTGTGTTCCGGTTGTACCAAAGACAATCCGGGAACTTGGAATGGGAATGCGCAGAAATGAGCAAATGCCTGAGAGTATCTTAAAACTCAGAGAATGTGTGATGCAGTTTATAAGCGAACTGCAGATGCGAAGCAGGAAAAATATTGACTCATATACGTCGATAGAATCATAGCAGTTCTTTTATAACGGATGAGGGAGCCGTGGAGGAAAGGGAAATGATCAAAGTTGCAATCGTCGAGGATGACGAGAACTATATCAATACGCTGAAGGAATACATATCCAGATTTACAAAAGAAAAAGAAATATCGATCAGGACGGAAGTCTTTCGGAATGGTGAAAAACTTCTGTTTCATTATGATTCGAGATTTGACATTATTTTAATGGATATAGAAATGCCACAGATGGATGGAATGACCGCTGCGAAGAAGATCCGGGAGCAGGATAAAGAGGTCATCATCATTTTTATCACAAATATGGCACAGTATGCGATACAAGGATATCAGGTGCGGGCCAGGTCTTACCTTTTGAAACCGGTAAACTATATTGGTTTTGAATTCGAACTGTCTGAAGCGATCGGTACACTGTCTAAAAAGAAGGAAAATTCCCTTCTCATTCAGGGGGAGGAAGGGATGTGCCGGGTTCGTATAAGTGAGATCCACTATATAGAGAGCCAGAAACACAAGATCATTCTACATACAGGAAAGGGGATCTTACAGACGAGAGAATCCATGAAGAATATGGAAGAGCGCCTTCAGAAATTTCATTTTGCCAGATGTAATGTGAGTTATCTGGTAAATCTGGCACATGTGTCAGGAATTGAAGCAGATATGGCA
>JBJENH010000034.1:0-4025 GCA_051880095.1 Bariatricus sp.
AGCGGTGACCTGGCATATCTTTCCAAAAAAGCACGTAAAATGTTAGATGAGGCCGGTCATCCGGAGGCAACGATCTGCGCATCCAACGATCTGGATGAGTACCTGATCCACGATCTCAAGATTCAGGGCGCTGCCATTGATTCATGGGGTGTCGGAACCAATCTGATCACCTCCAAAGACTGCCCGTCCTTTGGCGGTGTTTACAAACTTGCCGCTATTCAGAATAAGGATGGTGAATTTATCCCGAAGATCAAGCTCTCCGAAAACACGGAGAAAATTACCAACCCGGGAAATAAAACAATTTTCCGAATTTACGAGAAAGATAACGGCAAGATCAAGGCCGACCTGATCTGCTTTGCCGACGAAACCATCGATACTTCCAAAGATCTGCTTCTCTTCGATCCTGTTGAGACCTGGAAGAAAACGAAGCTCAAAGGCGGCACCTATACAGTCCGTGAGATGATGGTTCCCGTTTTCATCAACGGAGCATGCGTCTACGATTCTCCGAGTGTCAAAGAGATTGCCGCATACTGCCGTCAGGAAAAAAATACGCTCTGGGACGAGACAAAACGTCTCTTCTATCCACACAATGTTTATGTGGATTTATCAGACCGGTTGTATGCAGTCAAGAAAGAACTGCTTGATAGAATGAGTATGACTGACTAAGAAATAACAGACTGTTCAAAGGAGTGACTATATCATGAAAATTATCGTATTAGCCGGAGGGCTCAGTACCGAACGTGACGTTTCCTTATGTTCCGGTGCCGGCATATGCCGTACCCTGCGCGAACGCGGACACAAAGCGATCCTTCTGGATGTATTCCTGGGACTTCCAAATGCACCTGAAAATCTGGAAGAAGTTTTCGACCTTCCGGACGGAAATCTGGGCATCGCCGAAAACATCAGCACCACAGAACCGGACATTGAAGCTGTCAAAGCTTCCCGTGAAGATAAGTCCGACTGTTTCCTGGGACCGAATGTCATTGAACTCTGCCGTATGGCAGACATTTCCTTCCTCGGACTTCACGGAGGTGTGGGCGAAGACGGCCGTCTTCAGGCAGCTTTTGATATTCTGGGCATCCGTTATACCGGTCCCGACTCTCTGGGAAATGCACTCGCCATGGACAAGAGTGTGACCAAACAGATTTTCCAGCTGAACCACATCCCGACACCGGAAGGAACCTGGCTGTATAAGAAATCCAAAGATAAGCCGTTATCCGAATTCGGTCTCTCTCTTCCGGTTGTAGTAAAACCATGTTCCGGAGGTTCCAGCATCGGAGTTTATATCTGTCATACGGAAGAAGAGTATCGGGATGCCATTGAAAAATCTTTCCAGAACGAGACCTGTGTCATTATTGAGAAATATATCCGCGGCCGCGAATTTGCCTGCGGAATTATCGACGGCAAGGCACTTCCGGTCATCGAGATCATCCCGAAGAGCGGGTTCTTTGATTACGCAAACAAATACCAGGCCGGCGGTTCTGAAGAAATCTGTCCTGCAAATATTCCGGACGAGGTTGCCGCTAAAATGATGAAGGCGACCGAGAGGGCATTCCGCGCTCTCAAGCTGAATGTTTATTCCCGTGCCGATTTTCTTCTGGATGAAGACGGAAATATCTACTGCCTGGAAGTCAATACACTGCCGGGTATGACCTCTGCCAGCCTTCTTCCGAAAGAAGCTGCTGCCGTGGGAATCAGCTACGGTGAACTGTGCGAAATGATCATTGAGAAATCTCTGGATGCAAGATACCGTTAAGAAAGAGGAATGTACTTATGAAACATATGACAATACAGAATATTACCGAAGCATGTCATGGCACCTTCTGCGGAAATGCCCCTTTTCTCGAACAGGAGGTTCAGGGCGTGGCAATTGACAGCCGCAAAATTAAACCTGGCTATCTGTTCGTACCGATCAAAGGTGCAAAAGTGGACGGCCATACATTTATCCCGCAGGTAATGGAAAACGGAGCTCTTGTTACGCTGACGGAGCATCCTCTTGATGAAGGTCCTCATCCATACATTCTGGTAGATTCCTGTGAACAGGCGCTGAAGGATATCGCTGCGTTCTACCGGAACGCACTGGATATCAAAGTCGTAGGGATCACCGGAAGCGTGGGCAAAACCAGCACAAAGGAAACCATCGCTTCTGTTCTTTCACAGAAATATAACGTGTTAAAAACAGAAGGTAACTTTAATAATGAAATAGGACTCCCGCTGACTATTTTCAACATCCGCGAAGAACACGAGGTTGCAGTTCTGGAAATGGGAATCGATCATTTCGGTGAAATGCACCGTCTCGCATCAATCAGCCAGCCGGATATCTGCGTCATCACCAACATCGGACTGGCACACATGGAAAACCTGGGCAGCCGTGACGGAATTCTGAAAGCAAAAACCGAAGTATTCGACCATTTAAAACCAAATGCATGTGTCATCCTGAACGGCGACGATGACAAACTTTGCACCGTTTCTTCTGTCCAGGGAAAGCCTCCCGTTTTCTTCGGGCTTTCTCCTGAGCAGGATGCCTACGCCGATGAGATCGAGAATCTCGGACTCCGTGGAACAAAGTGCACACTGCACCTGTCTGCCGGTTCTATCCGCGTACATATCCCTGTTCCTGGCGAACACATGATATACAATGCCCTTGCAGCAGCCTGCACCGGACTGGCACTCGGCCTTACACCGGAAGAAATCAAAGCAGGAATCGAATCCCTAAAGACCATTTCCGGAAGAACCAACCTGATTGAGACCGATTCCCTGCTCATCATTGATGACTGTTATAACGCGAATCCAATCTCCATGAAAAGCTCTCTGGACGTGCTTGCAACCGCTTCCGGAAGAAAAGTTGCCATCATGGGTGACATGTTTGAGCTGGGCCCGAACGAATGCGAACTTCATTACAACACCGGTTCCTACGCTGCTGAAAAACAGATCGATATCATCTGCTGTATCGGCAAACTTTCCCGCCACGCTTACAGCGGCGCAAAAGCACACGCTACACAGAATATCGTACTCTATTTCGAGACACGGCAGGAATTCCTTGAAAAAATTCAGAATGTCATTCAGAAAGGGGATACGATCCTTGTAAAAGCATCCCACAGCATGGAATTCCCGGAAATCGTTTCGGCACTGAAAGAAATGAAATTGAGGTAAAGCGATGAACTATCAGATTCTTGTACTGGATTTAGACGGCACCTTGACCAACTCGGAAAAAAAGATTACGCCTCCTACATTGGAGGCGTTGATTCGAATTCAGGAGAACGGTAAAAAAGTTGTTCTGGCATCCGGACGCCCCACCTATGGAGTAGAGCCACTTGCCAGAGAACTTCATCTGGAACGCTACGGAAGCTATATTCTTTCTTTTAACGGCGCTCGTATCACCGACTGCCGTTCCGGACAGATTATTTACAACAAAGCGCTTCCGGCAGATTCCTTCCAGCCGATTTACGAAATCGCTTCACGGTATCCGGTCGACATCCTCGCATACGGCCCCGATAAACTGATTTCCGGGCTGAATCTAAACAAATATACCGAGCTGGAATCCCGGATCAACCATATGCCGATCCACCAGACATCTGCTTTTCTGGAAGAGATCTCCTCCTTCTCCAATAACAAGTTTCTTCTCACCGGAGAACCGGAGGACATCGAAAAGGCACGTAAAGAGATGATCGCTCACTTCCGCGGCTATTTGAACATTTACTGTTCCGACCCGTTTTTCCTCGAAATTATGCCGCAGAACATCGATAAGGCATACTCTCTCCAGCGTCTGCTAAACAGCATCGGCCTGACCGCAGATGAAATGATCTGCTGCGGTGACGGGTATAATGATATAACGATGATCGAATATGCCGGACTCGGCGTTGCCATGCAGAACGCACAGCCCCCGGTTCGCGAAAAAGCAGACTTTATCACACGCTCCAACGATGAAGACGGCGTGTTATATGTAATCGAACAATTTCTTTAGGGACGTTTCTTTTGCCACGATGCTGGGGTCAAAAGCCCTGACATCGGACGTCCCTTTTTTG
>JBJENH010000035.1:0-23622 GCA_051880095.1 Bariatricus sp.
TGTGAGTCGTGTAGTGTGGACAAAAGAGTGTTTGATGATCCGGATCATATAGAAGCATATTGCAATTATGTTCCAGAAGTAATAGATTACCGCTCGATAGGTGAAAGGATGCGGGAACTGCGAAAAGAGAAAAAACTGATCCAAAAAGACTTTGGAGAGAAGGCTGGATATTCGCCGTCAGCTATCTTCAAAATAGAAACGCGCCTGAATCATGCGACCGACAAAACACTACATGATATAGCAGATACATTTGACGTTGGATTTGAATGGCTGAAGTTCGAAGATGAGAGATACAGGAAATCTCCGGTGAATCGAAAGCTGATTGAATGGTTAATGGACCATCAGGAAATCAGAGATCAACTTTGGAAGAAGATGATGGATGAGGAACAGAATTGACAGGTTGGAGGCGGGATTACATCGGGCTTGAGGAAGCGTATAGAAGATTGATTGAGAGTATGAAAGGATAATTAAACTGCACAGAAAAGGAATGATATAATGAAAAAAAGAGTCATATATTTCGATCTACTTAATATTACTGCCAGTTTTGGTGTTGTTGCCATGCATTGTAACGGAATCGTACATTCCTTTAGCAATACAATACCATGGAAGCAGAGTTTGATTGTAGAGGTGGCAGCATATTGGGCGGTACCGGTTTTTTTCATGCTATCTGGTGCAACGCTGATGGAATATCGTTCAAAGTATACTACAGAAGTGTTTTTGAAGAAAAGGGCAGAAAAAACACTGATCCCTTTTATTGCCTGGAGTATTCTTGCCTTGATATTTAAAAGTTTAACTGGAGCGATAGCGATAAAAAGTCTTTCTGTCAGGGAATTGTTATCGATGTTTATTAATTGTAAAATTGAGAATATCTATTGGTTTTTTATACCGTTGTTTGCAGTATATTTGTGTATACCGGTATTGGCCTGCCTGATTCAAGACTCTTATCGGTGGGTGGAATATATGATTGTTGTCGGAATTGCGACAATATCCATAGCACCGTTTTTGTGTAATGTGTTAGAAATACCGTTTAATACATTTATGTCTTTCCCGTTGACCGGCGGTTATGTATTGTATGTTCTTTTAGGATTCTGGCTGTCCAAAGCCGATTTGTCAAAAAACGAAAGAATCCTGATATATTTGTTGGGGATTGTTGGAGCATTTGCCAGATATTGCGGTACTTATTTCCTTTCGATTAAAAATGGAGAGCTGAACAAGCTGTTCTGGGGCTATTTAAACTGGCCCGCGTTGTTGTTAGCAGTGGCTGTTTTTGTCTGGTTCCGATATCATGACTGGAACTGGCTTGAGAATAATTCCAGATTAGGAGCCGTTGTAATCGAGATGGCGGGGTGTAGTTTTGGTGTTTATCTGACTCATATTTTTGTAATCAATATTGTTTGCAGTGTATGCAATGTCAATGTTTCCGGTGGAAAGTGGAGAACCTTAGGAGTGATTCTGGTTTATGGGATTTCATTGATCGTAGTAAAAATATTGAAGCGCATACCGGTGATACAAAGGGTTGTTCCATAAAAGGAGAGTTGTTATGAAGCTAAAATGCAGAATCGTACGCTATTTATATTGATCACATATAGGGTTATCACTGATTACATGATCGGGGATAATCCTTTTTAAGTTGGTTTGACAAGCCATGCCAACTGTTATACAATGGATACAGATTTATACGATAGGAGGACTACTTATGTTTCGGAAAAAGGCATCAAGATTTTTAGCGGCTATACTTGTCAGTGCGTTAGTCGCGTCGAGCCTGGGTGGTTATACCAGTAAGGCTGAGGACAGCACAGAAACCGGAGAAGAGATACTTGTCCAGAATGAAGAAGCAGCACAAAATGAAGACAATGAAATCATAGACGAAGCGCAGACGGAGGAGGATATATCCGCCGAAGAGACGGAAAGTCAGGAGGATTCTTCCGGCGAGGTGACAGAAACGCCTGTACAGGAGGAAAGTGTGGAACCTTTCCAGGAAAATGGTGAGAGGCTGGAACATGTCACAGGAATGGACGCGGACGGCAACGTTTATGAGATAAGTGATGAAGCCGGCATTGTAAAAACTAACAAATCCAATACCAGAGCTGCCGAGGGGCAGATTGTGAACTTCAATACAAAGGGATCCAGCACAACGGATTATACGGAAGTGGAGACGGGAGCATCCGGTTATACCTGCGGTACATATGGTGCAGATGCGGCGTATCTTGGTACAAGCTCAGGAAAAGTGAAGTTCATGCTGTCCGGTGTGATCGGTGAAGTGGATGAGTCGGAAGTTCAGATTGTGAATATCTCAGATGCAAGTTCCATCAGTTATTATGCCGTGTCATCCGGAAGACTGATGCATTATATCACGACAAATTTATCAAACGATTCTTATGCTTCGAAACTGGACAATGGTCCGGCACCTTCGTATTTGAGTGAAGGTACGAAGTATTATAGTTACGACGGACATTATTTTTATACATACAGCAATTTTGATTCCATGATTTCGGATTATAATAACGGAACCCGGACAAATTCCGTAAATCCGAATAATCCATATTTTAATTATTACCAGTATCTGCCATTGAGAAGTAAGACCAATTACAGTGCTTCAGAAATGAACGATATGATTAATGCAAAAACAGACAGTGATTCAAAAATGAGAGACATCGGAAATGATCTTGTGACGGATCAGAATACGTATGGAGTCAATGCTTTGATCGTGACCGGCATTGCGGCAAATGAAAGTGCATGGGGAAGCAGTAATATTTCACAGACAAAGAATAACTTGTTCGGACTGAATGCGGTTGACTCCAATCCGAATGAATCTGCAAATTATTATGACGATGTTGCTACATGTATTAAAGATTTTACAGAGACTTATATGTCTAAGAGATATTTAAGATCCGGATATACATATTATAAAGGTGGATATGTTGGTAATAAAGCAAGTGGCATCAATGTCCATTATGCATCGGATCCGTATTGGGGAGAAAAAGCAGCGAATGTTGCATGGAGTTTAGACAACAATAATGGTCAGAAGGATTATGAGAAATACACGATCGGAATCAAAGACCTTCTCAGCAATGAACACACGACATTGAATGTCCGCAATATTAGTTCTACAGATTCTTCATCCACTGTATTATACAAGACCGTTTCACAGTCTCAGTATGCATTCCTGATTTTAAATAACGGAACGCTGGAAAACGGTTTTTATAAGGTACAGAGTGATCCGGTTCTGAACAGTGAGAGAACGGAAATAGATACATCGACCGGAAACTATAATTTCAGTACGATGTACGCATATGCACATAGTGATTATGTTACGATCGTACATAACGGAAACGGATCTGAAGCGAACGAGCCGGATGATCCGGATGATACGCCTACATGGGATACGGTTACGCCTGTAAGTGTTCCGTCCAATGTGGCAGATGTTTTGACGGTGACACCATATGTAGAAGAATACGGATGGCTTTCAGAAGTGAAGAATGGAGAGCAGGCCGGAACGACCGGTATCAGTCACCAGATGGAAGCTGTTAAAATGAAGATCAACGGTATAGCAGGACTGGGAATTGAGTATTCTGCATATCTGGCCGGAACAGGCTGGCAGGATTATGTGGCTGACGGAGAAACTGCAGGTTCCACAGGAAAGGATACAGCGATGCAGGCTATCCGGATCCGTCTGACAGGAAGTAAAAGCGATGAATACGATATTTTCTATCGCTCACATGTACAGACATATGGCTGGCAGGATTATGTTTCCTCAGATGAGGTGGCCGGCATAACAGAAGAGACCAAAGATCTGCAGGCGCTTCAGATCGTGATCGTGAAAAAGGAGAAGGATATCAGCGTCGACAGCAAGGATCTTATTTCATACAGCGCTTATACAAGTACATTTGGCTGGGGCGGCGCGGCATCTCAGAATGGAGAACAGGCCGGTGTGATCGGCATGTCTCTTCCGATTGAGAGTATTAAGATCGAAAGCGGTATCGAAGGAGTAGGTGTAGAATACAGTACGCATATTCCAAATGTAGGCTGGCAGGATTACGCGGCTGACGGAGAGGAATCCAAGGTGACCGATTCTCCGAAGCGTATCGAAGCGATCCAGATAAGGCTGACCGGTGAAAATGCAGATGACTATGATGTATACTATCGTGTTCACTGCCAGAAATTCGGCTGGCTTGGCTGGGCGAAAAACGATGAGAAGGCCGGAAGCCAGGGCTATTCTTACCGTGTTGAGGCATTACAGATCGTTGTGGTGAAAGCGGGAAGTGAAGCACCGGGAAGTACAGAAGGTGCATTTAAATTAAAACCGACGGATGTTGTTTATACAGCATATGTAAATGGAGACGGCTGGCAGGATGCAGTACAGAACGGTGAATCTGCCGGAACAACGGGACAGTCCAAGGCACTGGGAGGACTGAAAGTCGTATTGGAGAATCAGGTTTTTGATGGAAGTATTCAGTATTCCGGACATATCCAGAACAAAGGCTGGGATGTATGGAGACAGAACGGAGCAGTCAGCGGAACTGCGGACGGAACGAAGCGGTTCGAGGCGGTTAAGATACAGCTTACGGATGAGATGGCAGAGAATTATGACATTTATTACCGTGTTCATTGTCAGCAGTTCGGATGGCTTGGCTGGGCGAAGAACGGTCAGGCAGCCGGAACAGAAGGATATAGCTACCGGGTTGAAGCAATTGAGATCCAGCTCGTCACAAAAGGCGATGCAGCACCGGGAAGCACAGATAATACTTTTAAAAAGAGATATGCGTCTGTCAAGTATTCTGCACATGTGCAGAGAGTAGGCTGGCAGTCTTTTGTAAGTGACGGAGCTCAGGCAGGTACCGTAGATCAGGGACTTCGAATGGAGGCACTCAAGATTCAGCTGGCGAATCTGAATTGTGACGGCGGCATCAAGTACAGTGCACATGTACAGGGAATCGGTTGGCAGTCTTACGTATCAGATGGCGAGATCGGCGGAACAGTCGGTCAGCAGAAGAGAGTGGAGGCAATCAAGATCCAGTTAACGGGAGATATTGCCGATTACTGTGATGTCTATTACCGCGTTAATGTTCCGGGATACGGCTGGCTGGCATGGACCAAGAACGGCGAAGCCGCAGGAACGGAAGGTTACAGCAAGCAGATGGAAGCAATTCAGATTAAGATCGTGACGAAAGGGGAAGAAGCACCGTCTACTTCAGGAACCGCATTTTATAAAAAGTAGCAAGTAAATGTTCAGAGTCATTATGGCTCTGAACATTTATAATAATTTAAAGAAAGGAACTGGGGAAAATGAAAAAGAAGATCTCAAGATTTCTGGCGTTCCTTCTGGTCGGCTCTATGATGATCGGGGAATGTTCGTTGGCAGCAAAGGCTCAGGATGAGGAAATTACTGCAGTGGCAGAAGAGGGAGCTCCGGAGCTGGAAGAGACACAAGATGAAATCCCGACAGATGAAGACATGGGTGAAGATGAAGGTTCTGACGAGGAAGTGATTCAGAAAACGGAAATGGATGAGAAGGAAGCCGGGCAGGGGGAAGTGTATACGGAAGAAGAGGCGACGACGGAGGAGCTTCCCGAAGAGACGGATGCACTGGATGAAGAAGCGGAAGAACTCAGCGAGATTTCCGGAAGAACGGTCGTAAATATCAATAAGGGATGGCAGTTTGACAAAAATGATACCACATCTGACGGCTGGGATTTCCCACTGGGCGGAGAAAGCGGTTCGATTGATCTGCCGCACAGCTGGGAATATACCCATCCTGAAAAGTCTTATATCCCGGCGATGAATAAGAAGACGGTAACATATTCAAAAGAACTGGATGTATCCGATTATCAGGGAAGGAATCTGTTTCTCAAATTCAACGGCTCCAGCAAAAACACAGATCTGTATATTGACGGGGAATTTGTCGGCACACATGTGGGTGGATATTCTGCATTTGTCTTTGATATCACAGATTATATTCAGGGAAAACAGAGCGTTGCAATCCGGGTCGATGTGACCAACATCGATACAGACAGCATACCGATCAATGTGGATTATACACAGTGGGCAGGTATTTATCGTGACGTGGAACTGATCTCGACAGAAGAACAGTATATTGCACTGGAAGACTATGGAAGCAGTGGATTATACATTGATTCGACGATAAGTGGAAATGATGCGGAAGTCTCTCTTAGGGCAAAGGTATCCAATAAAGCAGAACAGGATGCCAATTTGACACTGAGTGCCGAAGTGAAGGATGCATCCGGCAACCTTGTTGCAAATGTACAGCAGGAAATTACTGCATCGGCCGGAACAGTGGCAGGCGAGTATGCGGTTTCGACCGTGATTTCCGGAGTTCATCTCTGGCAGGGCGTGGATGATCCATATTTATATACTATGAATGTATCCATTCTGAATTCGGACGGACAGGTTCTTGACAGTGAAGAGCAGCAATTCGGAGTTCGGGTATTTGAGATCAAAGACGGGAAGGCCTATCTGAACGGAAAAGAATATGAGATCCACGGGGTGGGCTATCATCAGGACCGGGAAGGATACGGCAATGCAGCCGGAAAAGCCCAGAAAGAAGAAGATGTCGAATTGATGCTGGAAATGGGTGTGAATGCCGTGAGAACGGCTCATTATCCGCATGATCCGTATGTTTATGAGCTCATGGATCAGAACGGACTACTGGTGTATAATGAAATACCGTATTATCTGTTGCTTTCAAAAGCAGAATCCTATCAGAGTTCGGTAACCGAACAGCTGAAAGAGATGATCCGACAGGGATATAATCACCCATCCATCATTATGTGGGGCATGAACAACGAAGTAAAAGCATCGGAAGAATTTGCACAATTCGGCGAGGATTTTGATGTGGATTCTGAGACTTTGATCGCGTTTAACAAGAAAGTGGCTGAATTGGCGCAGGAAGAGGATAAGACCAGATATATTGTACAGGCGACGATCGACAATACGACCAACGCGCTGGACAGCGCTGAGTGGGCGAAGGATGGCAGAGTTGATTACACAGGGCTTAATCTGTACGTGGGATTTAAGTCTTCGGTCAGCAGTGCGGGGGATACCGGACGGAAAAAGCTGATCGACTCTCTGAATAATAAACTGGATAATTACAAAGAAATCTATGGCGCATCTGAACTCATGCTTACAGAATACGGTGCAGGAGCCAATATCAATCAGCATACGGAAGTGGACGAGGATTTCTCCTGGGACGGCAGTGATGCTTCCGGGGACTACCATTATGAAGAGTATCAGTCCTTTGTTCTGGAAGCATATTATGAAATGCTGCAGAACCGCGACGATATTCCGCTGAGTTTTGTATGGAATATGTTTGATTTCTCATGCTACAGAAATGAAGGCGGGCTTGTCAGAAGAAATACAAAAGGTCTGGTATGCTACGACCACGAGACGAAGAAGGACGCATTCTATTTCTACAAAGCGAACTGGAACAAAGAGGATAAATTCGTATATCTGACCAGTAAGCGGTTTACCGAGAGAAATAAGACAACGCAGAACATTAAGGCATACTCCAATTGTGATTCGGTTGATCTTTATGTGAACGGCAAATTGATCGGAGCAGGCAAAAAGCAGCAGGACGGCGTATTTGTCTGGGAAGATGTGGTTCTTGTAAATAACAGTGATATCAAGGTAGTAGCGAACGATTCAACCGGTACCTACACGGATGAAGTGACCGGTGTGAAAGTAAGCAATAAAAAGGTCAGCTATTCGGTATATACTGCTGAGACCGGATGGACTGAGATGACCACAGACGGAGAAGAAAATGTTGTGGATGGCGATATCAGTGCAATCCGTGTGGATCAGTTCAATAATGTCGGAAACTGCAAACTTCAGTACCGCACGTATGTAGAAGATCAGGGGTGGACGGACTGGATGAGCCCGAAGGAAGCGAGCGGCGATACCAGCGGTGAGAAGAAGATCAAGGCAATACAGATGAAGCTTACCGGTTCCGACACCGATCAGTTCGAACTCTATTATGCTACCAAAGTAAACGGAAAAGAGTGGAATGACTGGGCAGTGAATGGCGAGACTTCCGGTAACTTTATGGATCAGACCGGACTTGGCGCATGGAAAGTCTGCATTCAAAGCAAGAACGAAGAGGCACCGGGAGCGACTGATCATCCGGAGACTTCCGATGGAGCAACGCTTCTTCTCTCCGGTGCCGTAAACGGAGAATGGCAGAAGAATATGACAAATGGTCAATTGGTGGGAAGTATCGGTCAAAGCACACCATTGACCGGACTGAGTATTGATTCGGAAGACGGATCCGTAGAATATGATGTACATCAGGCGGGAACCGGATGGGTCAACGGATTTACAAATGGTGAAACGGCAGGATCTACCAATGGAAAAGCACTGCAGGCAGTTCGCATCCGACTGAAGGGAAGTCTGGCTCAGGAATATGATGTATATTATCGGGCTCATTCTGCAAAGCTTGGATGGCTTGGATGGGCAAAGAATGGACAGATAGCAGGTACGACGGGATTTGGCTATAATCTGGAAGCACTGGAAGTCGTACTGGTGAAGAAGGACGGCGAAGCTCCCGGAACTACCGAGAGACCATCCGAATTGAAACTTGTCTCTTATCAGACACATGTACAGGGAATCGGCTGGCAGGAACTGAAGTATCAGGGAGAAACGTCGGGAACAAGCGGACAGAGCAAACGTCTGGAAGCAATCAAGATTCAACTGAATAATGCCGAGTATAAGGGCTCTGTTGAATACCGCACACACATCCAGGGAATCGGCTGGCAGGACTGGGTGAGCGACGGAGAAATGTCGGGAACAAGCGGACAGAGCAGACGTCTGGAAGCAATCGAAATCAGACTTACAGGCAAGATGGCGGAAAACTATGATATTTATTATCGGGTACATGCACAGAACTTTGGCTGGCTCGACTGGGCGAAGAATGGTGAAAGCGCCGGAACGGCAGGATATTCTTACAGGCTGGAAGCAATTGAAATCAAGATTGTAGAGAAAGGAACGGATTTCCCGGGCAGTACAGAAGAACCGTTCCATGAAAGTCTCATCAAATATCAGGTGCATGTTCAGGGAATCGGTGACCAGGCTTACAAGTTTGACGGTGACATGGCCGGAACGAGCGGACAGAGCAAACGGCTGGAAGGACTTCGCGTATTGCTCACCAATATGTCAGAAGACAGCAGTGTGGAATATCAGGCGCATGTTCAGACTTACGGCTGGCAGGATTGGAAGAAAGACGGAGAACTTGCCGGAACAAGCGGAGAGCAGAAACGACTGGAGGCTGTGAGAATCAAGTTATCCGGAGGAGCAGAAGAGAAATATGATATTTATTATCAGGTACATGTACAGCATCTGGGCTGGCTTGACTGGGCTAAGAATGGTGAAGAAGCAGGAAGCGCCGGATTCGGATATCGTTTGGAAGGAATCCGGATCATGCTGGTAGAAAAAGGTCAGGAAGCGCCCGGAGCTACAGAGCATCCATTTGAAGAAAAGTAGAGGGGGAAAATTATGTATAAAAGGATTTTAGCGGTATCATTGGCAATCTGTTTATCTTGTGCTCCTTTAACGGCAGTTGCTCAGGAGAATGAACCGTATATTGCTGAAACAGGAACTGTTGATCTGGAAGATACGGCAGAGGAACCGATTGAGGATCCGTCTGAAGAGATGACAGAAGAAGATGCAGAAGAAGGTACATCTGAAGAGCAGACGGAAGAAGAACCATCCGAGGAGCCTTCTGATGCACCAGATGAAGAGGAATCGTCTGAAACACCTGACGAAGAAGAACCGGGTGAAAAACCGGAAGTTGATCCGACTGAGGAAGTTGTGCTTCGTTATCAGGCACATGTGCAGAAGATTGGCTGGCAGGAGTGGAAGAACTCAGGAGAACAGGCAGGAACGACTGGAGAATCCCTGCGTCTGGAAGCGTTCAAGATCGATCTGGGAACAGAAGAGTGGAACAGTCAGATCCAGTATCGTGCACATGTACAGAGTATTGGATGGCAGGATTGGGTTAATGGAGGAGAAGTTGCAGGTACGATCGGAGAATCCCTTCGGGCCGAGGCAATGGAAATCAGACTGACAGGGGAACTTGCTGAAAAGTATGATATTATCTACTCTACACACGTCTCTAATATCGGCGATCTGGATTATGTCGCAAACGGAGCAAGTGCCGGTTCACAGGGATTGGGCGCAAGAATGGAAGCATTGGTGATTCAGTTAGTGGAGAAGGGCTCGGAAGAAGCACCGGACACGTCAGGAAGAGGATTTGTAAAAGAGTTTTCTTCAGAAGATCTGACCTATACAGCCCATGTCCAGAGACTGGGTGATCTTGAAGCGGTGACCAGCGGCGAAACGCAGGGTACGACAGGACAAAGCCTGCGTGTTGAAGGATTTTGTGTGAATTTGGATACCACTGCGCTGAACGCTCTGAAAGGTGATATTACATACAGAGCCCATGTTCAGAATGTGGGTTGGCAGGAGTGGAAGAGCAACGGAGAATTTGCAGGAACGACTGGAGAGTCGCTGCGAATCGAAGCAATCCAGGTACAGCTTACCGGTGAAGCGGCAAAATTCTACAATGTATACTATCGGGCACATATTCAGAATTTTGGATGGATGGGCTGGGCTAAAAACGGAGAAAAAGCAGGAAGTGAATCCATTTCACAGAGAATGGAAGCCTTCCAGATCGTTCTTGTTCCGAAATGTAAAGATCAGAGTGCATACCAGAGTTCCAAGGCTGCTTTCCGGAATACATATGTATATCAGAATCCGTCACAGTATCTGCAGATTAAACATAAGCAGAAGGTATTGACAGGCGGAGGATACAATTTATCCGAGAATTATATGGGACTTAAGGTTGCTTATGTACAGAGAAAGCTGGGGCTGGGTGTTCGTCGGGCAATTATGGATTCAACTACGATTTCTGCAGTAAAGACGTTCCAGAAGAATAACGGACTTACCGCGAATGGAGTTGTAGATCTGACCACCTGGAAGAAAATGGGATTGTCAGAAGATGACTGGTACAATCTGGGTGCTTATGCCAGCCCGCTGAAAACAAATCCGTCCAGTACACGTTCTGACTGTATTGAAGCGATGATTGATACAGCTTATTCTTATCTGGATACGGAGTATATTATCGGTGCATCGGGAAAACCGGGAACGGGAGCCGACTGCAGCGGACTGGTTATGCAGGCATTGTATTCAGCCGGTATCGATCCGGATCCGGTGAGTCCGATCAGACATTCACAGCCGGGTTATGAATATGAATCAAGAAATTTATGGAATCTGCCTATGAAACATGTTTCATACAGTGAAAGGCAGCGCGGCGATCTGATCTTTTATGCAAATTCATCAGGGACGATCATACATGTTGCCATTTATCTTGGAAACGATCAGGTGATTGAGTCATGGCCTGACAAAGTAGTCGTTTGGCCGATCAAGAATTCTCATCGTTCTATCATAAAGGGGGTTGCGCGTCCGTTTGTGTAAGAGCAGAATCGGATCAAAATAATGAAAAAAAGAAAAAGGATGATAGCGGGTGCCATATGTGCATGTATGCTAATGGGAAATATGACATCTCCGATCATGGCATCTGCTGCATCCTCAGATGAGACTTACACTTTGACATCTATAGAGAATGATATCGATAATGTGTTTGAAAAAACAGAACAGGAAGATCAGAGTGAAGCGGAAAATGAGGGTGTGGACAAATCAGAAGATATAGAAAATGTTGAAAATGAATCAGGAGAGCAGGCTGAGGGGGATTCTTCTGAAGATGAACAGACAGATATCCCGTCAGAATCGGAAACGCCTGAGGAAGAAAACAGCCTGGAGGAGGAAAATAGTCCGGAAGCGGAAAATAATCCGGAAATGGAACACAATCAGGAAGAAGAGGCTGAACTTCAGGAGAAGATGCCGCAGATTATGTATCAGGTTCATGTCCAGAAGAAAGGCTGGATGGACTGGGTGTCGGATTTTGAAGTGGCCGGCACGACGGGAGAATCCTTAAGAGTAGAAGCGGTCAGAATAAAACTGGTCGAAGAAGAGGAGCCGGAACAGACAGAGGATGAATTGACAGAGAATCAGGAAACCGAAGTGAAAGAGGAGTCCCATGTAGAATACCGGGTACACGTAAGAAATGTGGGCTGGCAGGAATGGAAGAAAGATGGAGAATTGGCCGGTACGACCGGAGAGAAGCTTCAGATTGAAGCGATTCAGATACGTCTGACCGGGGAAATAGCAGAGAAATATGAAGTGTATTACAAATCCCATACTGCAACCTTCGGATGGTTCGGCCTGGTAAAAGGCGGAGAGTATTCCGGTACAGAGGGGATGTCGAAGCGGATCGAAGCGGTTTCGATCGGAATGGATCACAAAGAAAACGAGCAGGATACATCAGAACGGGGATTTGTCAAAGGATATTCTTCAAGTGATTTGAAATACTCAGGACATGTTCAGGGAATCGGAACCACAGAAGCAGTTACGAGCGGTGAGACGCTGGGAACGGTAGGAAGTTCCAGAAGACTGGAAGCATTAGCGATTACACTGGATACATCGAATGGACTGGATGGTGTGGTGGAATATCAGGCGCATGTTCAGAATGTCGGGTGGCAGTCGTGGAAAGAGAACGGTCAGCTGGCCGGTACGACCGGAGAATCAAAGCGAATGGAGGCCGTTAAGATCCGAGTCAAAGGCGATGCATCAAAGTATTACGACATTTACTATCGAACCCATGTCCAGTCTCTGGGATGGCTTGGCTGGGCGAAAAACGGCCAGATCGCAGGAACGACGGAAAGTAGTCTTCGGATCGAGGCACTGCAGATTAAGCTGGTCGTCAAAGGGAATGCGGCTCCCGGGGAGAATTCGGGTTATTACGTTGTATTTCCCAAAAGTAAGAATATCAGCGACGTTCCGCTGATCAAACAATATCCCGATTTCCCGAACGGATGTGAAGCAATATCGCTGAATATGGTCATGCGTTATCTGGGATACGAGATATCCAATACCGAAATGTGCAATATTTATCTGCCCAAAGGCCCCATGCATTCGACCGATCCGTATGTGGCATACATGGGAAATCCGGCTGGAGAAAATGCCGGTTACGGCTGTTGGGCATCTGTGATCGTCAAGACGGCGGATAAATATTTCGAAAGCAAAGGGATTTCGCCAAAAAGAGCAAAAAATATCAGTGACAGCACGCCTACGGATTTGTACAAATACGTTGCATTGGGACAGCCGGTTATCGTATGGGTTACATTGGATATGGGAAGTACCGGAGAGTGGTTTCAGGCCGGGACTGTGGACGGCAAAGCGGTGTACTGGCCCAGAAGAGCGCATTGCATGGTGCTGACCGGATATGACTTGAACCGTGGAATTGTCAAGGTCAATGATCCAATTCGTGGAACGGTGGAATACTCCATGTCTGATTTCGAGAAAGCATATAAAAACATGGGTAAGAACGCAGTTGTGATAGAATAGTAATTATCATCTGGACATGGACCGGTAAAAAAGGTATAATATTAAGTGAGTATGCAATTAGAAAAATAGAAAGAGGAATGCAAATGAAGATACTAAAGCGAATCGCGACAATGTTATTAACAGTATGCCTGCTGGTGCCATGTTTTGCAACGATAGCGATGGCGGCAGACGGAATTGTATTTTTCACGGATCTGGAAACGAAGGTAGGAGATACCTTCACCATTACAGGTACTGTGGTGGCAAGGAATGATACGATCGGTGATGCAAGAGTGGAGATGACGTATGACACGACTTATCTTCGGTTTATAGAAGGAGAAGGAGTCAGTGAGAGCGAAAGCGGGAAACTGGTCTTCACCGGATCGGGAGACGGCAGCAGTGACCGTCTGGAATATGACATGCAGTTTCAGGCACTTCTGGAAGGAAATACGAGACTGGAACAGGGAATCGCTTCCGTTACAAACCAGAACGGTGAGACGGTGGAGTGCGAGACCGGATACGCAGATGTAACGATCGGTGAAGGAGATCCAAGCAAGATCCTGCCGGTCGGAAATACGAAAAGCGTTACCGTTAATGGTGCTGCATATACGCTGTCGGAAGCGTTTAACGAAAATGAGATTCCTACCGGATTTACCGCAGGGGAATTCAATTTTGAAGGAGAGACATTTAAGGGCGCAGTTCAGGCGAACAGCGGACTGACAGCAGCTTATCTGATCGACAGCGAGCAGAGCGGTAAATTCTGGCTGTATAATGCAGAAGACAGTTCCTTTTATCCGTTTGAAGAGATCATGATTTCAGATACATATTCCATCGTAATCCTTGACGGAACGAATGAAGTAAAAATGCCTGAAAAATATGTGGAGGCTGCACTTGATATCAACGGTGTCAGTTTCCCGGCATGGGTGGAACCCGACAGAGATGGATTCCTGATCCTTTATGCAGTCAACAATGACGGCGAGAAGTCGCTTTATCTCTATGATTCTCTGGAACACACTTATCAGAGAATGGAAACCCCGAAGACCGGTACAACGGTGGCACCGAAAGAAGAAAGCAAGCTGGATAAGGTGCTTGGTGTGATTTCCGATTATCTGATCTGGGTGCTGGTTGGTGTCGGATGCCTGATCTTTATCATGCTCATTCTTTTGATTGTAACGGCTGTGAAGCTGCGCAACAGGAATGTAGAGCTGGATGAATTGTATGACGAATATGGTATCGATGAGGAAGAGGATACGCCGAAAGTTCATCCTAAGAAGAATCAGTTCAAAAAGCCGGTGGAAGAAGACGAAGACGAATTCGATGACTATTACGATGATGACGAGGATGCCTATTATTACGATGATGAAGAGGCAGATGACGATCTCGCAGAGCTGAGAGAAGACTTCATGTCGGCTGCTCCGTCAAACAGTAATCTGGATGAGTACTATGACGATGATGATTACGCGGATGACGACTATGATTATGATGATTACGATGAAGAATCTTATGATGATTCCTATGAGGACACTTCAACTAAATCAACAAGAGATGATACATTCGAGATGGATTTTATTGATTTAGAGTAGCTTATGAAAAGGGATATTGGAAACAATATTCCTTTTTCTATTTACAAAATGTTACAAGTTTGTTACAATACATGGAAAAGTGCAAAAAAAATACACTTTTGTGCAAAAAAATGGAGGGCTTAATTATGTGTGGAATCGTGGGATATATCGGAGAGAGCCAGGCGGCGCCTATATTGCTTGATGGTCTTTCAAAGCTGGAGTACAGAGGATATGACTCGGCCGGTATTGCTGTATATAATGGAAATGAAATTGAAGTGGTGAAGTCAAAGGGAAGATTGAAGGTTCTAAGTGAGATGACTCATGACGGCAGAATGATGCCGGGAACACTGGGAATCGGACATACACGCTGGGCTACGCATGGGGAACCGTCTGACACCAATGCACATCCGCATTTTAATAAAGATGAGAGTATTGTGGTGGTTCATAATGGCATTATTGAGAATTATCTGAAGCTGAAAAAGAAGCTGGAGGCAAAAGGATATCAGTTTATCTCGGATACAGATACGGAAGTAATTGCTCATTTGCTGGATTATTATTATACAGGTAATCCGCTTCAGGCCGTCACAAAGATCATGCATCGTATGGAAGGATCCTATGCACTGGGCATCATTTTCAGAGATCATCCGGATGAACTGTATGCGGTAAGAAAAGACAGTCCGCTGATCGTCGGACACACGGAAGACGGAAATATCATTGCTTCGGATGTCCCGGCAGTTTTGAAATACACCAGAGACGTATTCTTTATTGAAAATGAAGAAATCGTGCGGATGACGAAAGACACCATGGAGTTTTTCACGGTGGATGAGGAACCCCTTAAGAAAGAATCCACTCATATTGACTGGGATGTAAATGCCGCAGAAAAAGGCGGTTATGAGCATTTTATGCTGAAAGAAATGTATGAGCAGCCGAAAGCAATCACCGATACATTTTCACCGAGATTAAAAGACGGAAAGATTGTGATTGATGAGCTTGGAATGACGGACGAAGAGATTCGGGAAATCAAGAAGATCATGATCGTGGCATGCGGCTCTGCTTATCATACCGGTGTGACCAGTAAATATATTTATGAGGGGCTTGCAAGAATTCCGGTTGAAGTAGATCTGGCTTCGGAATTCCGGTACCGTGATCCGATTATTGAAGAAGGCACCATGGTCATCGTGATCAGTCAGTCCGGCGAAACGGCAGATTCACTTGCCGCTCTGCGGGAGGCAAAGAAAAGAGGGGCGCGTGTACTCGGCATTGTAAATGTGGTGGGAAGTTCCATAGCAAGAGAAGCGGACAATGTCATGTACACATGGGCAGGACCGGAAATCGCGGTTGCGACGACGAAAGCATACTCAGCACAGTTGATCGCACAGTATCTGCTCGCTATGAAATTTGCCTATGTCCGCGGAAAGCTGAACGATGCGGAGTTGGCTGATATGCTGGAAGATCTGCGGCGTCTCCCGGAGCAGGTCGAGATGCTCTTGAATAATAAACAGAAGATTCAGAAATTTGCAAACCGATACCTTGCTGCGAAAGATATTTTCTTTATCGGCCGCGGAATCGATTATGCAATCTCATTGGAAGGTTCTTTGAAATTGAAAGAAATTTCCTACATTCATTCGGAGGCATATGCAGCCGGTGAACTGAAACACGGAACCATTTCACTGATCGAAGAGGGAACACTGGTATCTGCAGTCCTGACTCAGCCGGAACTGTATAAGAAAATGATCAGCAATATGGTTGAAGTAAAGACAAGGGGCGCATTTGTCATGGCAGTGACCAACACCGGTAATACGGAAGTGGAAAAAGCCGCTGATTATGTGATTTATATTCCGAAGACAAATAAGTATTTCACCAATTCTTTGGCGATTATCCCGCTCCAGTTGTTTGGATATTACGTTTCCATTGGAAGAGGATGCGATGTAGATAAACCGAGAAACCTGGCAAAATCAGTTACAGTTGAATAAATTAAATATAAATTACTTGCTTTTTTCGACAATTCATGCTTCAATATTAAAGAAAAATTAAGAAATGAAGGAAAAAGTATGAAAGCGAGAAAAAAGATTGGCAATGCATTTTTTGCGTTATACTGTTTGGGGATGATTGTGATTTCTGCAATATGTGTGACAGTATATAATCTTGCGGGATGGGTTTTGGATACCTGGGGGCTGTTAACGATCGATGAGATTATATTTCATCTGACGGTACCGATCGAAGGAACAAATACAGATATCGTCTGGGATGGAATCAATACCTGCCTTCCGCTTGTTATACTGGTCGTGCTCTTTATGATCGTGTATGCGGCCGGTATGAAGCACAGTAAATGGAAACTGGGGCTCGGGTTTTTATGTATTACCTGCCTCTCCGCCGGAAGCGGTGTTAAGGCTGCGTACAATATGTATTCAGAGCTTGAGGTGGGAAATTATCTTCGCAGTCAGAAGGAAGATGACAAATTCATTGAGGAACATTATGTTGACCCCAGAAGTGTGGAGATCACGTTCCCGGAAGAAAAAAGAAATCTGGTCTATATTTTCCTTGAATCGATGGAAGCTACTTATGCTTCCAAGGATGTCGGGGGAGGGCTTGATTTTAATTGTATCCCCGAATTGACAGAGATTGCAACGAATTATGTTTCATTTTCCAATACAGATAAACTGGGAGGACCGGTTGCAGTGCCGGGGACCGGATGGACAATGGGAGGAATCTTCGGGCAGACATCCGGACTGCCGATCAAAAACAGTGTGGGAACGGATGACATGAACCAGACCTTGGGAGAGCAGATGTTTTTCTCGTCAAGAGTGTGTAATCTGGAGGATATTCTTGAAGATCAGGGATACAGACAGTGTTTTATGATCGGATCAGACATTACATTCGGCGGACGAAAAGCATATTTTAACAGTCATGGCAATTGTGAGATCTGGGATTATTACACCGCTGTCGAAGAAGGAAGAATTCCGGAAGACTATTACAGATGGTGGGGATATGAGGACGAGAAGCTCTTTACATATGCGAGAGAAAAACTGACAGAGCTGAGTTCGGGCTCAGAACCTTTTAATCTTACACTTCTTACGGTGGATACACATTTTGAAGACGGATATGTCTGTGATCTGTGCCAGGATGAATTCGGAGATGACCAGTACGCGAACGTTATGGCGTGCTCAAGCAGACAGGTAGCATCATTTATTGAATGGATACAGCAGCAGGATTTTTATGAGAATACGACGATCATACTTTGCGGCGATCATCCTACAATGGATAAGAATTTCTGTGAAGGTTTGGATGCTGATTATCAAAGGACTGTTTATAATGCATTTATTAACCTTCCGGAAGGACTTAATACTTCTTATGAACAGACACATTTGAGAAAAAGCTGTGTTTTGGATATGTTCCCGACTACGCTGGCAGCTCTGGGAGCGCAGATAGAAGGGGACAGACTGGCACTTGGTACGAATCTATTCTCTTCGGAGGAAACTCTGGAAGAAAAATATGGATATGATGAAGTGAGCGATCGTCTTCGTCAAAAATCCAATTTTTATGATATGCTGATCAATGACATTGATTATGAACCGACAACAGAATAGAACCGGCGAAATGCATGTTTGTGATGCTTTAGAAAAAGGGTGGGAGTATTCCTGCCCTTTTCAACATTTTTTTATTGTTTTATCACACTTTTATCACAATTATCGATTAAACTCTAAGTCATAAAGATAAGGAAAGGGGATTTTGGTTATGGAAAACCAGTACAATTATTATAGACCAGATGACGATAACGATACAGACAGATCATTTTATGAAAGCAGAAAGGCACCGAAGCCGAAGAAGAGATTTCCGAAAAAGGCAATAGCGATTGCAGGATTTGCGGTTATGTTCGGAGTGATCGGGGGACTGACCTTCCAGGGAACGAACTATATAGCAGGTAAACTTTTGGGAACGACGAGCACGAAAGAAGAGACGAAAAGTACGAAGACTGTTTCCAATACCCAGCTTACGACTTCGAAGACAGCGGTTTCTTCCGATGTATCCGACATTGTGGATGAAACCCTTCCGTCAATCGTTTCCATTACAAATATGAGTGTTCAGCAGGTACAGGATTTCTTCGGAGGAATCCGGCAGCAGGAAAGCAAGAGTGCGGGTTCCGGTATCATCATCAGCCAGAATGATACAGAGCTTTTGATCGTGACGAACAACCATGTAGTAGAGGGAAGCGAGACGCTTACCGTTACATTTGTCGATGAGACGAGTGTGGAGGCACTGATCAAAGGAACAGATTCCGCAAGAGATCTGGCAGTTGTTGCAGTTCCGCTGGAGAACATTCCGGATGAGACGATGGATGCGATCAAGCTTGCAACTCTCTGTGATTCGGACGATATCAAAGTCGGAGAACCGGCCATTGCAATCGGAAATGCACTTGGTTATGGACAGTCTGTAACAATGGGAATCGTCAGTGCAACAGAACGTACGATTTCCGGTTATGACGGAACCTACATTCAGACAGATGCGGCAATCAACCCCGGAAACAGCGGCGGAGCACTGCTGAATATTAACGGAGAAGTAATTGGTATTAACTCTGCGAAGATCAATGCTTCCGAAGTGGAAGGAATGGGATTTGCAATTCCGATTTCAGATACAACTGACATCATCGAGAATCTGATGAATAAAGAGACAAGAAGCAAGGTCAGTGAAGCAGAACGAGGATATCTTGGAATTAAAGGATATGATGTGACAGCTGAAGGCGCACAGATGTATAATATGCCGACCGGCGTTTTCATTGCGGAAGTCATTGATGGCGGCGGAGCGAAAGCAGCTGGTCTGACTAAAGGCATGATCATCACAGAGTTTGACGGAAGTTCCATTGACGATATGGAAACTCTGAAAGGACTGCTGGAATACTATAGAGCAGGTGAGGAGATTACAGTGAAGGTTCAGGTTCCGGAGAAGAACGGAGAATATACGGAACAGGAAGTTACTGTAAAACTTGGAAAAGCATCGTAAGACCTCCTATATTTAGTTGGAATTGTACATGAAAAAAGCGGATTATTGCAGTCCGCTTTTTTCATGCTCATTTTCCTTCATTTTCCGCTTACGATCTGCCCGCATGCGATCTTGCGTCCGCTGTTCCCGGAGGGTTGTGTCCTGTAATCATCCGGCATTTCATGAATGATCACCGTTTTCTCAATGACTTCTTCCGGATAGAAGCGATCGGTATAGAAGGCTTCCATTGCATATCCGTCATTTCCCATCAGGACAGGAAAATCACCCGAATGCCCCGGATGCTCACAATTCGTTGTGTCCCAGTGCATGCCTGTATCAGCAAAAGGATCTTCCTGATTTCCTGTACAACGGCTTCCGGAATGAATGTGGAATCCATAGAAGCCGCCCCTGCAAGGTTCAGAACTTTGGGGAAGCCCGGAGATGCTTGCGACGACAAGGGTCCCGCGCCAGAGAGGATAAAACATCACTTCGCCCATAATACCGGAGAATTCTTTGCTTCCGTGAACTTCTGCCTGCGCATCCGGTTTTTGGGACAGAAGGATCCGGATTGTCTCATTCAGGACCTGGTTCATTTCTGCTTACACCCGCACATTTCTTTTTTGTCAAATTCCGGATTGATGGCATAGAAGTTCCTGCTGTCCAGATTTTCCTGAACGATCCGCAGACTTTCGCCAAACCTTTGATAATGCACGATCTCACGTTCTCTTAGAAAACGGATTGGATCGCATACTTCCGGATCTTTCACCAGGCGGAGAATGTTGTCGTATGTTGTGCGGGCCTTCTGCTCTGCCGCCATATCTTCATGAAGATCTGTGATCGGATCCCCTTTCGACTGAAAATATGTTGCAGTCCATGGCGTTCCTCCGGCTGACTGGGGCCAGAGTGCGAGGGTGTGGTCTACAAAATATTTGTCGAAGCCGGAGGCCCTTATTTCATCAAGGGAAAGGTCTCTGGTGAGCTGGTAGACGATTGCGCAGACGATCTCAAGGTGAGCAAGTTCCTCTGTGCCAATGTCAGTCAGAATACCGGTCACTTCTTTGTAAGGCATGGTATAGCGCTGGGAGAGATATCGCATCGAAGCCGCAAGCTCCCCGTCGGCGCCACCAAATTGTGTCAAAATGACCTGCGCTATTTTCGGATTAGTCTGAGTGATCTTGACCGGATACTGCAAACGTTTTTCATAATTCCACATATCCTAACACCATCCTTCCTGCCATGGCCATGGCTCATGGATCCAGTTCCATCTGTCGGTGCAGGAAGCAACCGTTGTATCGATGGTAAGCGGACCATAATATTTCGCGTATTCTTTCAATGCCTGATTCCGCATTTTACTGTATTCATGAAATAACTGCAGTGCAGCGTTGTCACATGGGTGGGTGTCCAGATATAATTTGACGTCATCCACCATAAAGCTTGCCTGGTTGATCGTGCAAAGCAGTTCCCGGCGGCAAGGTTTTCCTTGATTCATCTCATTCATGACTGGCATCCTCCTATTCCCTGAAATGGTTTATCCAGTTCTTCGAAAATCGTACCACGGCAGAATGCTTTCTCCGGTTCATAGATCTTTCGCCAGTTCTGCCACGGTACGTAAGCCATCGCGAGCGGCATTCCTTCCAGTGCATCATCCCGGTCGCAGCAGGAAGAAGTGTCGCGATATGGCTGCAGATCGGATGATCTGGAGTTCATATTTCTGTTTCCGGAATACGGAGAAGGCGCAGATCCCGGAGCCATGCCATTGTTCATTCGATAGCCACGACTGCAGTTTCCACGCCTCATATAATCGTTTGTATCATTCCGATAATTCTGCATGAGTATTTGCCCCTTCCATAGTATTTACAATATTATAGTATGGGAGCCGGGTGAAAAGGGTTCCCCTTCAAAATCGTAAATGTTCAGAGCCAACCTCCAAAATGCCTTGCATTTCGTCGGTGTGGCGTATCCGCCAAATAAAATTTCAAAAACAGCCTTTAAAATGCAAGCATTTTACGTCTGTTTTATGAAATTTTGCTTGGCTCTGAACAGTTACTCAAAATTAACAAAAACAAACATGGACATAAACGATTGAAAGCCTTCCGAAGGTGTAGTATAATTTGGAAAGAGTCTGTGAAATGGGGGATTTGAAGTATGTGGGAAAAAATAAAAAAGTTATTAGCCTACTATGGACCGTATAAATTTCTGCTGTTCAGTGATTTGTTTTTTGCGGTAGTAGGGGCCATGGTAACGCTCGCAATTCCGCTCATCGTGCGATACATTACAAGTGAAGTTGTATATTTCAGTCCGAATGAAGCAAATAGTGCGATTTTGAGGCTGGGGATTTTCCTGGTGATCCTGGTGCTGATCGAGTATGGCTGCAATTATTACATTGCGTTCCTTGGACATATGATGGGAGCTCAGATGGAAGCGGATATGAGAAGTGATATTTTTGGTCATTATCAGAAACTGACATTTGCGTTTTACGATAATCAGAAAGTAGGGCATCTGCTTTCGAGAATTACGAGTGACTTGTTCGATATCAGTGAGCTTTTGCATCATGGGCCGGAGGATGTTCTGATTTCAGTGATCAAGATCGTCGGTTCTTTTGTGATTCTGGTGCATATCAATGCGAAGCTTACATTGGTTGCGTTTGCGTTCCTTCCGTTTATGGTGGTGTTTGCTGTATATTACAATAAGAAAATGAAGCAGGCGTTCTCACAGAACAGGGCGAGGATTGCAGATATCAACAGTCAGATCGAGGACAGTCTGTCGGGAATCCGTGTGGTAAAATCGTTCGCAAATGAAGGCGAAGAGCTGAAGAAATTTAATGTGGGAAATGACAGGTTTGTGGAATCAAAGCGGACAAGTTACAAGTATATGGGTATTTACCATTCCGGTCTGAATGCGATGACGACGCTGGTGACGGTAGGTGTGCTGGTGGCAGGGGGCAGCTTCCTGACGACCGGTACGGTAGAGGTGACGGATCTGATCACGTTCCTTCTCTACATCAGTAATTTTACGGAGCCTGTGAAGAAGCTGGTGAATTCAGCAGAACAGTTCCAGAACGGATATACCGGGTTTGAGCGTTTTCTGGAGATCCTTTCGATCGCACCGGATATTACAGATAAGCCGGACGCAGTCGAGGTGGGAAATCTGCAGGGAGACATAGAATTCAAGAATGTTTCGTTCCATTATGAGGATAACAAGGAGAAGGTGCTGAACCATATTAATCTGAAGGTACATGCCGGAGAGTATATGGCGCTTGTCGGTCCTTCCGGTGTGGGAAAGACAACGATGTGCAGTCTGATTCCCCGATTCTATGAAGTGTCAGAGGGAGCAATTCTGATCGATGATATGGACATTCGCGATATGAAGCTTGCCAATCTGAGAAATAATATTGGTATTGTCCAGCAGGATGTCTACCTGTTTGCGGGTACGATCATGGACAACATTCGTTATGGAAAACCGGGGGCATCGGATGAAGAAGTCATACTTGCGGCGAAGCGTGCAAATGCGCATGAATTTATCATGGCGTTCCCGGACGGATATGATACGGATATCGGTCAGCGTGGCGTGAAGCTTTCCGGAGGACAGAAACAGAGATTATCTATTGCGAGAGTCTTTCTTAAGAACCCGCCGA
>JBJENH010000036.1:0-23423 GCA_051880095.1 Bariatricus sp.
TGTTGGCAAACTGGCTGAAGCTGGTATGCTATAACTTTCCATTTGCGTTCTTTACGCAGTTGTTCTTTATACAGCCGCTCATTCGTACTTTGTTTAAGATACTTTTTGCCAAAGACATCAAGAGCAGAGAAAAACTTTCTGCTTAATTACAGTGGACTGATTCAATTTAACGCATCAAAGATTACTCAAAACGATCCAGTGGATCGTTTTGAGTAATCTACAATTATAAAGGCAACCAGTCCAATACTCTCTTGATATAACGATTCCAAAAATCCCATTCGTGTCCTCCCGGTCCTTCTTCGTATGTCAGGTCTAATCCATTTTCCAGGAAAGCATCCCGAAGCTTTCGATTGGGTTCCAAAAGAAAGTCTTCTGTTCCGCATGCCATATAAATTCTTGGAATTATTTCCCCGTTTGCTTTTTTCTGCACTGCCAGCCATTCCGGGTTTTTGTCACTGTCCTTGACTTTTGACAGATCACCGAACACGGCTTCTGCATAATCACGACGTTCAAAAAAGAAAGGGTGTTCATTCGTCCGCTGTTCCAGTCCATCGATTATCAACGCAGAAGAAAGTCCCGCAATATGACTGAACGTGTCCCCATATTTCAGACCATTCCGCAGCGCACCGTATCCTCCCATGGATAGACCGGCAATAAAGGTTTCCTCTCTTTTGTCAGACAGCGGGAACATTTTCCGGGTTATTTCAACCAGTTCTTGTCCGACAAATTCTCCATAAAGACTGTGCATTGCTTCATGATCCACATAGAATCCGTTCTCTCCGGATGGCATCACAACCGCGATCTGCTTCTCTTCTGCCCAACGCTGAATACTTGTTCCGTTCACCCAGTCTGTGTAATTTCCCATTACTCCATGTAGCAGATATAATGTAGGGAATTTTCTTCCGGAGTTCGCCTGCACTTCTTCCGGCATCAATTGATCTACCGGAAGGATTACATTAATTGTTACGGTTCTAAGCAATGATTTTGACATGAAATTTACCTGAATAAATGCCATTTTCCTTCCTCCTCATATTAGTTTTTATGTTATTCTGTCATCTCAAATTCTCCGTTTACACCTTGCACACTGTCAGGCCCTATATACAGATCAAATGCACCTGGTTCCACAATGTACGTTCCATTACAATTATAAAACCCAAGTTCGTCTGAAGGAATCTCAAAATCATATGTTTTCCTTTCACCGGGGTTCAGTCCCACTCTGCGGAACCGTTTTAATTCCCTGACCGGTCTTACGCAAGAAGCAACCCGGTCGTGAATATACACCTGTATAACTTCCTCTCCAAACCGCGTTCCCGTATTTTCTACGGAGACACGACATTTCATACTTTCACCCATTCTGACATATGGCGTCAGGATTTCAAGATCCTTGAATTCAAACGTTGTATAGCTAAGCCCATATCCAAACGGATACAGCGGCATGATCGGAACATCCTGATACTTGGATGTAAACTTGAACGCTCCGCCCGGTTTCCCTGTATTGGGATGATTGTAATACATCGGCTCCTGTCCGGCTTCATTGGCAAATGTGACCGCCAGCTTTCCCCCCGGATTATACAGCCCAAATAAGATTTCTGCAACTGCATTTCCACATTCTGTTCCCAGATGCCATGTTTCCACAATCGCATTGATTCCCTTATGATTTTTAAGCTTACCAATGGCAAGCGGTCTCCCATTTACCAGAACAACTGCTTTCGGGGTCGAAATTTCTGCCAGCTGCAGAAGGAATTCTTCCTGCGCTCCTGCAAGATGTAAGTCAGCACGCGACGACGCCTCCCCGCTCATGAAAGCTGTTTCTCCGGCAACAGCTATCACAAAGTCCGCTTTCTTAGCATATTCCAGAGCCTCTCGGAAGCCCTCTTTCTTCTCATGTACACCAAATCCCGGAATGTATGTAATCTCTACGCCTTCTTCCGCATAATTCTTCATTCCCTCCAGAATCGTAACTGTACACTCTCCTTTTCCGGTAAATGCCCACGGTCCGGTGAGCGCTTCCCTGTCATCTGCCAATTCGCCAAGGATCAGTATTTTCTTCTTTTCTTCGGCAATCGGAAGTGCGCCGTCATTTTTCAGAAGGACGACGGTACGTTTCGCAATCTCTCTTGATATCCTTCTGTTCTCCTCTGTAAAGATCGCAGCTTCCGCTTTTTCCCGGTTAAGAGACGGAGACTTCTCAAACAGACCGTATTCCAGTTTTTTCCTCAGAATTCTCTCTACAGATCGGTCAATCTGAGTTTCTTCCACTGCTTTGCTTTCTACCAGCTTTTTCATATATTTCTGATAAGCATAGGAAGTCAGATCTACATCATTTCCCGCAAGAAATGATACTCTTGCCGCATCTGCCTCATCTTTGGCTATTCCATGCGTCACACACTGTTTGACAGCTTCCGCGTCCGTTACAACAATGCCTTCAAATCCAAGTTCCTCCCTGAGAAGGTCGGTCAGCAGCCACGGATTGCAGGTACACGGAACCCCGTCCAGATCATGAAACGCAGACATCACACTATCCACTCCCGCTTCGATCGCCGCACGGAACGGAGGCAGATAAGTCTCATACATCTGCTGTCTTGAAATGCTGACTGTATTATAATCCTGCCCACCGCTCACCGCACCATAAGCAAGAAAATGCTTGGCAGTCGTCATCAGAATTCCGTCCCCGTCATCGGTATGATATTCTTCAATGATCGTTCTTGCTATCTCAGAAGCCAGAAAAGGATCTTCCCCCGGGCTTTCCACGATCCTGCCCCATCGGGCATCCCGCGCCACATCCAGCATAGGCCCCAGAACCCAGTTGATTCCGGTAGCAAGCGCTTCTTTTTTCGCAACCTTCACCATACTCCGGAGGAGCTCCATATCAAATCCGCCCGCCATGGCAATCGGTGTCGGGAACAGTGTCCGGAATCCACGGATGATATCTATTCCGATCAAAAGCGGTATCTTAAGTCTACTTTTTCCCGCAGCCTCCACCGCTTGATTCAATTTCTCTATATCATATAAATTGACAAAACTGCCGATCTCTCCGGCTTCAATTTCCCCCAGCTTCAGATCTTCTTCGCACATGGCAAGCCGCCGGTTGAGCTCTGCTTCAGACATTCTGCCCTCCATCGTATCAGTGATCCAGCTGTCAATGTCAGCCTCCACACCGGGAAGTGTACAGATCATGGTTGTTCCCGCCTGATTCAGCTGTCCGATTTTCTCTTCCAGTGTCATCTGTGCAAGCAGCTCCTGTACCTTATCTTTCAAATTCTCTTTTTTCATTTCTGTCTCCATTAAGGACCGTCCCCAGTGATTTCCCTGTCGGTATTAAGTCCAGGGACGGATCCTTTTAATTCAACTTGATTTCCATGATTTCCAGTTTCTCCGCTTCCAGAAAATGCAGACACAATTCATATTCTCCCGCTTCCATTGCAATAGTATGGGAAATCTGTTCTCCATCCCGGATTTCAATTTGCCCGGCACATTTACTGTTCATGAAAATCTCCACAATTCCACTGCCCGACGCAGTCAGCTCTGCCTTCTGATAGCCTTTTTCACTTCGGATATAGCGAAATACTGCTTCATCCCCTGCAGAAATATTGGTAAGTTTTTCTTCATATACAGAATCCGTGCCGATAAAGATATCGCCTTTCATCTGGCATGCCTGATATCCTTTGATCACTTCTCCCGGGGCAAATGGTTTCCCCGCTCCCTGCGAAGTCATCTTCACTTCCGGGATCGTTCCGTCAGGCAGTATCGTGATCGGCTCAACGCAGAGCCTGCGGTACTGTTTGGAGCCTCTGCTGCAGCGGTGATAGAAGATATACCACTGCCCGTTCAGGCATTCGATCGACCCATGATTATTCCAGGTACATGGGTCACATCCGTCATTATCAATAATAATTCCGCGGTACGTAAACGGTCCAAGCGGCGTTTTCCCGGTAGAATACCCCAAAGCAGTCGGTTTCCCGCGTTCCATATTGGCATAGACATAATAATAAGTATCTCCTATTTTCCGCATGGAAGACCCCTCATGGAAGAAATGCTCTTCCTCCGTGACCAGATCGTCCACGATATTTTCCCTTTCAAAAGAAATCATATCTTCATTCAGCCGGACACCGTGTGAAAATAGCTGTCCCCAGTAATAATATGCCTGCCCGTCATCATCAATAAATACCGCCGGATCAATTCCGCCGCACGGAAGCATGACCGGATTCGTAAAAGGTCCCTCCGGCCTGTCGGAGACTGCAACGCCTTCGCTTTCATCCAGCATACAGAAATAGAGATAATATTTTCCATCCTTCTCAATACAGTCAGGTGCAAAGAGGAGTGCCGGCTTTTCTCCTTCCTGTGCTTCAAATTTTTTCTTCATATCATCATCATCTTCCGCCTCGGCTTCCAGCATTTTCTGAATGAACGGTGTCGGATGCGACCAGTCGATCCCGGGATATTTTTGAATGCCGGTATCCCGGAACCATGGAACATTGTTCCCATTCAAAGATTCTTCGTGAATCGTCCAGTGTTCCATATCCGGTGTGGACACAACATGGTATTTCTCGCTGCAATATACATCATCGCGGTCATCATAGCTTCCGTAAATGTAAAGCCTGCCATCCGGCATTACATGTCCTTCACTGTCCGGTACATGATATTTTAATGGCAGAACCGGATTTCGTGCATTGATATATTCTTCCATTCTTTTCAGTCTCCTTCCTACGATTCCATAGCGGAAAAAGTATATTCATACTCGCCGCTTCCTCTTTGTTCATGAATTCCCGGCAGGATGATTTCAGCGTCCGTTCCAACAGGAACCGAAATCTTCAGCGTCCCTTTTCCATGACTGATTTTCCATTTACAGGCAATTTTTCCGTATCGGCTTTCATAAAATCCTTCCGCCGATGTCAGTCCATAATGAAATTCCGGTGCGATTCTTATTTTGCGGTAGCCTGCTTCTTTTGACTGAATTCCCAGAAGTCGCCGATACATCCAGTCTCCGATGCATCCGAAGGCATAATGGTTATACGAATAGCTTGTCCTCGTTCCGTCCTCCAGAATCGCATTCCAAGTCTCCCATATCGTGGTCGCGCCATTCTTCACTTCATAAAGCCAGGAGGGGCACTGTTCCTGATACAGAAGTTCCTTTGCCACATCTGCATACCCTTGCTCCACCAGAACATCCATCAAATGCGGAATGGACATAAAACCAGTGTCCAGACGATATCCATTTTCCCGGATTAACCGAACAAGGTGCTTTGTCATTTCTTTCAGCTGCTTTGAAGTTCCCATTTCCATTGCTATGGCAAGTACATAGATTCCCTGCGTTGCTCCAGTGATGCTTCCGTCCGGATTCAGATATTCCTCCGCAAATGCCTGTCGTATCTTCTCATTCAGCTTATGATAGTGTTCCGCCAGTGCATGGTCTCCCAAAACTTCGCATACTTCTTTCATAATCCGGGTGGAATGTGCATACATCGTTGTCGCTACATACTCCTTCGTGCGCATGGCAGACTGGAACATATCGGTTTCTCCTTTTTCATTCTGGCAGCTCGGATAGCACCAGTCTCCAAAATGAAAGCCTGTATTCCAGAGGTATTTCTGACGCTCCTGTTCCTCGAAAGAACGTGTCTTCTCTGTGTCCGGCGCGTGCTCCGATGCGTCCCGTTCCACATAATCCATCCATTTTTTCATCATGGCAAAATTCTTTTTCAAAATATCAAGCTCCCCATATGCCTGATATAAAGTCCAGGGCACCACAACAGCAGCATCGCCCCATCCGGCAGAAGTTTCCGTACCGAACACTTCCAGCTGCATAGCCGAATACCCGATGGGATACGGCACGACAATCGGAATCAGTCCATTGTCAAACTGCTCCAGTTCTGTATTTTCCAGCCACTTTCCGAGGAAATTCTTAACATTCTGGTTATAAGCGGCTGTTCTGCCGTATACCAGAATATCCCCAGTCCACCCCGCACGCTCCCGCTGCGGACAGTCCGTCGGAATGGAAAGCATATTCCCGCGCTGGCTCCACTGGATATTCTTCTGAAGCTGACTGATCCGGCTGTCTGAACAGGAGAAATCTCCGCTTTCTTCCAGATCACTTCCAATGACAATTCCCTGAATCTTATCCGGCGTCAGATCTCCCGGATATCCGGTTATCTTCACATACCGGAAACCATGAAACGTAAAACGTGGTTCAAAAACTTCTGTCCCTTTTCCGGACAGAATGTAATAATCTGTCTGGTCCCGGTTGATACCGGTAATATTGTTGATGAAATTTCCCTCTTTATCCAGAACCTCACTGTGCTCCAGTTTAATCTCTGTCCCTGCGGGGCCTTCCACAGCCAACCTCACGACACCGACCATATTCTGACCCATGTCAGCGATCAGTTCCCCCTTCGGCGTGGTAAATATCGAAACAACCGGGAGAATCCGGGTACACCTTACAGGTTCACAGCAGATTCCGCAAAGTATATCATATCCGTAATCCTTGATTTCCGCCCTTTTCCACTCGGAAGAATCCATGGAATCTGCATAGATCTTTGCCATATCGATTCTTCCGTCCTGTTTTTCTCCAATCATAATGTCAGAGTATATATATCTGCTCTTCCGGTAGGAAAATGTATCATCTGTCAGGATCCATTCGCTCTCTGAATCTTTATAACGGGCTTCCAGCTGTGCCAGCACTGCCAGCTCCGCGCCGTAATTATTCCCGCCGCCCAGCAATCCATATTTTCCTTTATACCATCCGTCCGCCAGAACAATACTGATCGTATTTTCTCCTTTATTCAGCAGAGAAGTTACATCGTATGTCTGGAATTCCAGATATTTGTCATAAGCAGTAAATCCCGGATTGAGCCTTGTATCTGTGACCGGCATTCCGTTGATATATACATCATACAGACCATGGGCTGTAATAGATAACCATCCGCTTTCCGGCAATCCCTTCAAAATGAATTTTTTTTGATATACATTGCAAGGATCCAGTCTACGATCCGGTTCATATGAATTTTCTTGTCCGGATGTCATTGCAAGAAATCCTCTGACCATTTCTTTTTTATCCGGCATCTTGACATCCGCATCCAGATCGCTGCTCTGACAGCCGATCCATCTTGCCTTCCATTCATCCTGCATCATACCAAGTGTAAAATATGCATCACTGCTTTCTGTGCTGTCGCCATAACAATCTGTTACCTGTATCCGATATCGATATGGAACTGTGCTCTTTAAAGAAACTCCGGAATATACTGCCTCTTGGATTTCAGATTCTACAAGTCCACTGTCCCACACCAGAGTATCCCGCGCGAGATCATATACCAGGATCCGGTAAGACTTTTGGTACACTTCCTGACGATCCGACAATAATTTCCATGTAAAATAAACATTTCTTTCTTTCAGGCCAACAGGATCCTTCAGACCACAGCATTTGATTTCTTTGATTTTTAGCATGTGTTTTATCTCCATTTTCCTGTTTTTTATTCATAATCCTCTATTTTCCACTCGTCCAGCCATTCAATCTTTACTTTTTCGCCGTCAAATTGCAGCGGCAGCCAGACATAATCGGAGCAGGAAGAATTAATATACATATTATCCATCCCTTCTTCATCAAAAACAAATTCCTGAGAAGGATCAAATATTTTTTCAAACATTGCACAGATTTCTTCATAAGCTTCTCCGGTAAAGAATGCTTCTCCTTCCACTTCCGGAAGTTCCGGTCTCCATCGGTCAGCAAGTGCAATATACAGATCCTTTTTCCGGGGATGCCTGAATACCGATGTAATCTGCGAATTGAATGAAGTTCTGGAACGGTCATTTACATGCGGATCGCCCTGAACCGTATAAGGTCCATGCCAGTCTTGTGCCACCGCAGCTTCAGTCGGATTGGAATGATATCCCGTTGTTCCCGATGTCAATAGATAATGCAGACCGTTTCTCATAAAATGCGCCGGTGCTTCTCTTGCAAGAGGCGGTGCTGTATGCGGAAAATGGCTGGAATAGGTTCCTTTTGCATCTGTATATTCATCATTCAGTTCTGCACAATATATTTCGGTATGCGGTTTCTGGCTGAACAGATAAGCCTTCCCCGTCATTTGATCCACCTGGATATCGAAATCTCCGACTTCCAGCCCACAAGGATTCACTTTTGGATTTACCATTTCGTATGGTCCGAGAATATGATCTGCTCTCAGCACAGCAAATCCCGAAGGTTCTCCCATAATCTTAAGCCAGGCAACATATTTTTTTGTTTTTTTATTGTACACGATATGCGGACGATCCATCAGACTTGCAGGATGCAGCGGGGAAGATCGATCTTCTGTGTCAGGCGGTATAATGACTCCCTCGTCTTTCCAATTATATAGATCATCTGAGGAATAACATCTTACACCCCAGTGCCAGATCTCATCCTTCCCGGTCGTCTTTTCCTTATTTTCTCCATACCAGTAAAATGTATCACCTACCGTAATAACGCTTCCACCATGGGCCTGTATACGCTTCCCATTTGTGTCAAGCCATATCTGACCCGGTCTGATTGAATCATACATTATTGAATTTCTCCTTTCCTGCGGTTCAACTCTGCCATTACCTTCGGTTCTTCTTCGTCATAGTGATATACCAGCTTAAAGACAATGAGAATTACGACCAGAAGCAGCGCCGGTCCCCATGCAAACAAACCGGTTATAGCGAAATTTGTAAATGCGCTCTGTGCTTCATTGGCAACATATCCGGTCAACTGCAGTGCCCATCCTACAATCGCTGCTGCCAGTCCGGCACTGAGTTTGTTAGAAAAACTTCCGATAGCCGAACCGATTCCTTCGATTCTCTTATTAAACAGATACTCTCCATAATCTACCGCATCCGCACTGAGAATCTGAATCGGAATAGACATCGGTGCAGATGCCAGAGAACCTACAATCGTTCCGACGATCAAAAGCGGAACACTGGTAATTGCCCCGGCAAATCCTTTCAGTGCAAATCCAAGAATCTGGCCGATTGCACCGATATAGACACAATTTTTCTTACCGAAAAGCTTCAGCATCGGGCCTGACAAGAATACGATACCAATGATTGTCGGAATCAGATTTACCAGATTTAACGAAGCCATCAGCATCTGATCTCCCATAACGTAAGTGTAAAAAAAGGTTTGCGAACCTGAATTCATATTCAGATTTAACTGAACCAGCACCGTTACAAACAATGCAAACAAGAAGTATTTATTCTTTACAAAAAGTGTCACACCTTCTTTAAAACTGACCGACTCTTTCTCTTTACCGTTCGCATGAGATACGACATCCTCTACAGCCTCCACTCGTTCCCTTGTAAATGCAAATGAAGCGAGAAGGCCAAGCGTAACCAGAATTCCATACACGATGAATACGATTCTCCACGCCATGATATTGCCGCCCAGCGCATTGACAAACGGGAATGTTACAGAAAAGCCCAAAAGTGTTCCTCCCAGACCAAAAATAGATGCAAAGATTGCAAGTGTTCCTCTCTGCTCACCATCCTGCGTGATCAGCGGCATAAGAGACGTCTTTGCTACTCCTACCATGGTATACAGAACAGATGAAAACAGGTTGTAGGTAAGAAATGCATAGATCAGTTTCGTCGTTTCAGAGGCATCCACCGGCACCCAGAAAACAAGTGCAAGCGCTAGTCCGGTAGGCACAGACAACCACAAAAGCCAAGGCCTGGCTTTACCCCATTTAGTCTTTGTTTTGTCCACAATACTGCCTGCAATCAAATCCGTAATTCCGTCAAAAAGCTTCGAGATAAAAAACATAGTCCCGACGGCTCCTGCAGCCATACCGACACTGTCCGTATAGAACATTGTCAGAAACGCCGCCAAAAGTGAATTACCGACTCCGGCCAGATCTCCCAGACCATATCCCAGTCTTTCCAGAAGAGATAACTTTTCTTTCTTTGCTTCTTTTGTTTTTTCCTTTGTTTCCATTTTTTTCTCCTTTCGAATTTACTTGTTGTATTTATTGTAAAATCTTAATAGGAAATAGTATATATTTTAAATCAATCAATCTTTTATTGATTCTTAATATTTATGTGAGTATAATAGTATTAAAAAGAAACGATAACTCGTCTCTCATCTGTCAGAAAAATTCAACGATTGACAGCTAAGGAGGATTTTATGTTTACAGAACACACATATCAAATGATGAAAGATTATACAATTCAGAAGCTAAATGATTATACAACTCGTTTTTTGAACGAAAAAAACAAGACGCTTTATACAGAAATACCGGATTTATTTGCGCAGGATGTATTTGAAGAAGGCTGTGATCTGTTTATCAATCTGCATCTCCCGGAAGCGAACACAAAACCCGGTCATCTTCACGGACACGATTTTTTTGAGTTAACGTATATCATAAAAGGAACGTGCCTTCAAAATATCGATCATGAAGATCCGATCACCTTGGAGGAAGGTGCTCTCTGCATAATGAATCCAAATGCCAGACATAGCCTTTACCTGGAAAATGAAGACAGCATCGTACTGAACATTCTGATGAAAACCTCCATGTTCAATACCACTTTCTGGCCTTTGATCCAGGAAAATGAGTATATCGGTTCCTTCTTCCTGAGCTATTTTCTTTCCCAGAGTGCTTCCTCCAACTATCTGATCTATCACACCCAGAACCCGCCATCTATTCAGGCTATGATGAACCATATGTGCGAAGAATATCTGGAACGAAAACTTTATTACAAGTCGTCCCTACGCTGCATTATGCTCTTATTCTTTACCGAAGTAATACGGGACTCTGCCATGCAGTTCAACAAAAAACCATTTACAAACAAGGTTTCTGTTCAAATTGCGGCATTGTTCAACTATTTAAGTGTAAATTACCCGACTGCTACGCTTGCTTCTACTGCAGAATATTTTCATTATCATCCAAATTACCTGTCCGCCTTTGTCAAAAAACACACCGGGAAAACCTTCCGTTCCATACTGGATGATATCAAACTGTCCTATGCCAATTACTACCTGACCAGCACCAATCTGTCCATCAGCGAGATTTCTGAAAGACTGGGCTTTCAGCAGCTTTGTAATTTCTATGATTTTATTCGGAAACATTATGGAATGACACCCGGAGATTACCGGAAGAAAAATAATAGTTTTTTGTAATATAGAATATATATTCCCATCTGAAATTCTATTATTACAGTAAATAATGCTGAACCATAAGCATGATTGTTTTGGAATTCAAGGGCTGTTTTTTTGTCTCATATGTAAGAATCAAGCCCTCTCCCGGGAAAATTCCATTTCTCTCATACACCCCAATTTTCTGAATCGCCTTTTCTGCATATTCAAAATCATCCATCATTCCCAGATGCTCCCATAAGATTTCCTTCCTCATCCTTAAGTTCAAAGTTGTAAAATCCGGATAAATCCTTCCCGTACCTCTCAGATATAAAGGATATTCATACCGATAAGGAATCCCTTCTCTACATAATGTATCTGCAATAATAACCTCTGACTTCGAACGTACCCGCTCACCTTTTGCAGTATAAAATTCCGGCATTTTCTCATCAAATTCTTTTCCTCTGTATTCTACACTTTCCCAATCCTGAAGAAATTGCTGATCAGATTTTCTTATTGGCTTAATTAATTTCTGGCGTTCTATATGCAGACTATCATATACATGCTCTATATTAACCGCCGGATAATCACCAAAATACTTGTCAATTGCATCCACCTCTTTTTCAATTGCACGAAGCACTCTTCGATCATAATCTTTCTGTGCTAACTCTTTTGCCAGTTCAATGTCTTTGCTTCGAATATACACACCATTAAAATCTTTCGGATCATTTCTATGATAATACTGTGTCCTCTTCCCATGACTGCAGACACGCAGCGATCCCTCAGGAACTTTCCTTAACGCTTCCTCTTTTTCTTCTTTCACCTGAAGCAAAAAACTCTTTCGTGCTTGCAGCAAATCTTTTACCTGTTCCATGTTATTACCTCCCTAATATGTTTTATTTTTTGTTGATTCTAATATTACTGACATCGGATTTATGTTCTGGCAAGATACGCTCTGATAATAATTAGACTGTTTTACACTCTTGAATTGCCCCCAAAACTCACAAACAAATCTTATATTTAGTAATCCCAAATCAAGGTAACCTCATCTCAACAGATAGTTCTTCTTTTCTAAGCAATACTCGCTGTAAATTTCAGGAAAATTTTCTGGTTTTTCAATAGAGAGACATCGATATAGTAAGATTTACAGAGATATATCTGCCAAAAATCAAGAAAAATGATGGTTATGCGATACTATCGGCAGATAGTCCCCTCCCATAGAATAATTCTCGATGCTATTATTTATAATTTTACCTCAATTCAGGCAAATAGATTCCCACATTCATAATCTTCTCGCTGAATCAAGTTCAATTTCAATGGAATTTCGACAGATAGATTCTTGTTCTTAGATCATATTAGATGCAAATGCAAATTCTAGAACAGATAGAAGCTCGCAATTGATAATATTAGTCACTCTGATTTTCAAACTAAGGTGTTCGCCAGATAAATACACTCAAATACTATAGATAGAAAAAGGCAGAATCTCTAAAGATTCAGCCTTAAAAAGAAAATGCCGCAAACCGGAATCGAACCGGTACGGGTATCGCTACCCACGGGATTTTAAGTCCCGGGCGTCTGCCAGTTCCGCCACTGCGGCAAGAGGTGTTTAAGCGGCTTAAATCAAAGAGCATACGTGCTCTGCACTGTCTCTTTTAGCCATACACCAATGGGCGGAGGTGGATTCGAACCACCGAAGCATATTGCAGCAGATTTACAGTCTGTCCCCTTTGGCCACTCGGGAATCCACCCATCAAATGTCTCTCGACAGTATTTATTTATACCATATTTTACTGGAAAATGCAAGAAAAATGTGGACATTTCAGCGTTTTTACACGCCAAACGCCCACATACCTTTCATCTGATCAAGCAGCCTTTTTGTATCCCATTTCTTACGACTGTTGATCCGGCTGTTTGGATCATTCACAATGATCTTTCCGTCATCCGTCACTCCTGTCAGCACAATAAAATGCCCTTGCTCTGTGAAGTCCCCGGGGCCCATGCTGCAGATGATCGGATGGCCTGCGCGTAATTCGCTCTGAACGCCTTCGACCGTCCATTTGGTTATCTGCCAGGAGTGTACCCCCAGCCGGGATGCTCCGTTCGTCATCAAGGTCCAGTCCGTGACATCATTTGTACAATATCCCCACTCCATACTCAGGTCTGCAACCTTTTTCGGAGTGATGCTTCCGTCCCCGGTGAGCCCTGTCACGACCATGGACAGGCAAGTCGGACCGCATCCGTTGACTGCAATCGTACCACTTCCGTATGACGCATATCCCCATGTCTGATCCCACTGATAATACAGCGGAATATTGTTACGAAGCTGATATTCACTTAAGTCAACCGATGCCGGAACTGCTTCATTGAGCGCATCAGACCCTTTTGCCATGTACTCCGGATAATCCACGACCCAGTCCACTGCCTCTTTATGCTTTGTGAAATATTCAATCAGCCAGTCCGGGTAGGACTCTCTGTCCAGCAGAATTTCCTCCACCTGAGGATATCTCGCATACAGTTCCCGGAGCTGTGCTCCATATTTGTCAGAAGTCAATACTTGTTCGATCTGTCTTTCCCGCTCTTCTTCTGCGTCCTTTTTCGCCTGCTCGGCTTTTTCAATTGCCTCCTGTTTTTCTTTTTCGATCCGCGCGGCTTCCTTTGTTTTTTTCATTCTGCCCATTCCAAGGAGCAGTAAGAGAACGACTGCGATTCCAAGTACTAAAATTGCTATTTTTCTATATCTTAGAATCTTTTTTCTTTCTTTTATTCTATTTAACTGTGTTTTATCAAAACGAATATTTATCATCGATATGGTTCCTTCCTGATTTGTACTAATACTTTAGCACATTTTTTCTACAGAAAACACCATTTTACGACAAATTACAAAAATTTCACATTTTTCCTTGCTGCGCAGAGCATCGATTTCCCGTTACCATGCACCAATTATGACTGATTGATCACAGATGAGACTTTCACTTCCGTCACTTCGTTCCCCACATAAATGCTATATGTTTCACCTTCTTTCAGTTCCGGAGATGAATAGATAAACCATTGAACTGTTTTTTCTGTCGTCATCTCATCCAGCACTTCTCCGGAGCTGTTCTTCACAGAAATAACGGTTCCTGCTTCCACGCTCTGCCGGATGTTCAGCACCAGTGAAGGTTGTGTGGAATCCTCACTCGGACCCTGAGCCATTCCGCTGCTTCCTGCCCCAATCAAAGTTCCTCCCGTGATCTTACACTCGGACGCATAATCCAATGTTCCGTTACCACTGTTTGACGGCCCGTGAAGAATAATCGTACCGCCGCTGATATAAATATTTCCATTAGCATCCAGGCCATCTCCTTCTGCATTTACCAGCAGCGTTCCGCCGCTGATTGTAAGGCTGGCGCCCTGGTCATCTCCCATCATACCGCCGCGCATCTGCATCTTGCCCTGGCCTGCAGCATCTGTCGAGAACTCCGTTTTCGTCCCACCGTTTTCCTGATTCACCGTATTGTCAGCCCCGGCTTCAGCATTCGAACCGGCACCACCAGAAGCAGCATTCGAATCGGCAGCCTCTCCGGCGGCATTCACTCCGTCGTCACTTGCAGTTACTTTGACATCGCCGCCTTCGATCGCGATCTCATGTCCTTCCAGTCCCTCGTAGCTTTGCTGAATATCAACATTTCCACCCAGAATGCTCAGTTTCTGCTCCGCATGAATTCCGTCATCCCCCGATTTGATGCACAAAGTTCCGCCTTCTACCGTTACATCCTGATTGCTGTGCAGACCGTCGTCAATCGAATCTATCGTAAATTCTCCTCCTGCAATCTGAAGCTCCACGTAAGATTTCAAAGCTTTTCCGCTTTCTGTTTCCTGCGCTGTATCCACAGACATTTCGCTCATTTTTTCATTATTTCCGGACGGCTCCCGCTCCGGCTGCACCGTTCCACTAGGCACCTCTCCTTCCGGCTGCATCATTCCATTTGGCATATCGCCTTCTTCCGGCATACTTTCACTGGGCATATCTCCCTCCGGCTGCATCGTTCCACTGGGCACCTCTCCCTCTGGCGGCACCGTTCCTTCCGACACAGCTCCTTCTTGCGGCGCCGTTCCATCCGGCATTGTTCCATCCGGCTTCTCTCCCTGCATCTTCTCTCCGCGGCCGCCGCCTCGCATCTGTCCGTCGCCTTTTTGGCCCTGCATCGGCTCCCGCGCTCCACTCGTCATGACTGCTTCCGCGCTTCCACCTCCTGTAACAATGGTATATTGACCATCATTTACACGCAGCAATGTCTCAGCCTGAACTCCGTCATTTCCCGCAGTAATCTCAAAATCACCATTTTCCAGTATAATATACCCTTTATCTGTTTCTTCTATATTAGTAGATTTGATTCCGTCTCCGCCGGCTTCTATGGTAAAGCTTCCATCTTTCACAGACACGCTGTCCTTTCCCACGATGCCGTCATCCGCTGCGGTAATATGATAAGTCCCATTCACAAATTTCAAATCATCCTTGCAGACGATACCGTCTTTATAATTTCCTTCCACAGTAAGCGTCCCGGTTCCGTTAAATGTCAGGTCGTCCTTGGCAAAAATCGCAGCATACGGTTCATCGTCGTCTTCTGTCTCATACACATATTCCGATGCATCCGTCACAGCATTTTCCGTACCTTCGGCAAGCGTGACTACGGTCTTTCCACTTTTGACAAAAATGGGAGCTGTGGTGCTGCTTGTAAGAGAAACCTGATTCAGCACAAGCTTCACATTATCATCCTTTCCGGCTTCCACAAGAATCTGTCCGTCTTCCAGAGTACCGCTTAACAGATAGGTACCGGCCGCTTTGATCGTCGCCGTATTTCCCTCCACATCCACCTGATCCGAGTCTGCCGAGATGGTATTTCCTTCCAGCCTGATAGCCACCGCCGTACTCTCGTCCCATGTATCATCCAGCTTTTCTTCACTGTATTTTCCTTCCGTCAGAGTCACCGTACTTACTGTCGCATGAGCTGAATCTGCACTCTGGGACGCCGCATCCTCCGTTGTTTTCTCTGCCGCATTCTCTGCCGTATTTTCCGAATTATTCCCACAACCCGGAAGTATCAGAATTATTCCAATTAATAATGCAAGAAATTTCTTTCTTTTCATTTAAATCACCCCTATAATTCTTCCTGAATCGTTGACCTTCTGCCACATACGATCGTCAGATTGCCGTTTCTGCAGCGAAGCTCGTCAATCATATTCTTTTCCTGTTTTACATCTTTCAGCGTGATATGATATTCCAGCTCGTACATACTACCAAGATTCGTTGTTTTCACCCGCTGAAGCTGACATTTGCTGGTATATTTCTGAAAAATATCGTCAAATATTTCTGTATAGTCCAGATTTTCTGCAATGGTGATCCGAAGATCTTTTGATGCATATTTCATTTCACCAAACGGTGATTTCTGCAGGATCAGGGAAATAAGTCCGATCACCACCGTCATCATCACCGCAAAACTGAGGAATCCGGTTCCGGTCGCTAGTCCTACAGCCATTGCAAAAAAGATGCTTGCAATGTCCCTTGAACTTCCGGGGGCCGAACGAAAACGCACCAGGCTGAATGTTCCCAGTACCGCCACACTGGTTCCCAGGTTGCCATTTACCATCATGATCACCATCTGCACGAGTACGGGAAGAAGCGCCAGCGTAACCGCAAAATTCTTGCTGTAGATCCCACTGCTCATATACACGGCCGCAATGATAATTCCCAACACAAGTGAAACCACCGTGCAGATCATAGCATTCTGAAAAGTCAGGCTTCCTTCCACATTTCCTAATATACTTGTAAACATATCTGTTTCTCCTCTTCTCTTTGATATTCCCTTTTATTCTTTCTTTCCACTTGAGTCTCTTCTGACGGCTGAGGCTCCGCACCTTTTTCCTCCCGGGCTTCCATAACATTTTCCGCATATACAGTTCCGTATTTTGAAAAAGAAACCGGATATATCTTAAGATCACACAAAAGATCCGCAAGCCAGAGTGGATACGCCGACGGAACTTTTATTTCCATAAGATACGTCCCCGGATTCAGGATACGGCATTCGCCGTCATACGCAAGCTCCAGCCGATGAAAACGGCTTCTGATGTTGCGGTCCACTGTAATGCGAAGCCCGCCATCCTCATTTCCCACATAAGCCACCCGGTCATAAGCCAGATAAACTTTAGGCTCCGGGTTATAAAAATTCATAAAATAATGAATTTCCCGCATGATCTGATCCGCGTGATCGGGCAGTTCTTTCGTCTCAAGAAACTGCATGGCATCCTTCATCAGAAGATCCGTTCTCCTCTTATAGACAACTCCCGCATATTTCTTCTTGATTTCCAGAAACACGCGGCTGTCCTCATGGATGTCACCATATCCTCTCAAACGGAGTTTTTCTTTATATTTCGGTTTTTCTAACGATTCACGTATCAATTCAAAGTCATTCGTATCATAATAAATATTCCGAATAGTATGCAATCCATACTGATCTGCATGGATTTTGTCCGCAGAACGCCTGATAAATTCTTCATATTGAAACGGATTCAGACAATATTTCTTTTCGATTCGTTGAAACGTGTTCATATCTCCCATATGCTTCCCTCCTTACGAACAGTATAGATGGAAATTGTGCGCAAAATATGGGAAAGCTGTGAAAAAAAGGTGAACGAAATACTCTGTAAAATGAGTTTTCCTAACTTTACACTGTCAATTTTATACCAGCTATGTTATAGTTATAATGATGCAAAGCATCAGAAACAACCACTTTTCGGAAAGGATGTGTAAAAATATGTGCGGATTTGCAGGCTATTATGGCACTGGCGATTTCAATAGAGAAGAAGTAATCGATAAGATGGGCGAACTGATCGCGCACCGCGGCCCGGACAGCAAGGGCAGTTTTGTAGATGATTATGCAGCACTTGGTTTCCGCCGTTTGAGTATCATTGACCTGGAGGGCGGCACACAGCCGATTCACAGCGCAGACGGAAAGCATGTCATTATATTTAACGGAGAAATTTACAATTATCAGGAGATCCGCAAGGATTTGATCGAGAAACACGGATGTACGTTCCAGACCAATTCCGACACCGAAGTCATTCTCCAGACTTACAAGACCTATGGCGAGAAGACCGCTTCCATGCTCCGCGGAATGTTCGCCTTCGTAATTTATGATAAGGAAAATCACACCATGTACGGAGCAAGAGATTATTTCGGAATCAAGCCGTTCTACTATGCACGGATGAACGGAAGCCTGATTTTCGGTTCTGAGATCAAATCTTTCCTTGCTCACCCACATTTTCATAAGGAAGTCAATAAGGAAGCTTTGAAAATGTACCTGACCTTCCAGTACAACCCACTTCTTGAGACCATGTTCAAGGATGTATACAAACTGGAGCCGGGAACCTATTTTACCTACGACGGCAAGGATTTTAAGACAACCAAATATTTCGACCCGACCTATGAGAAGCAGGACAGAAGCTTCGATGAGACTGTCAAACTAATCGGCGAGACCATTCAGGAATCCGTAGATTACCATCAGATCAGTGACGTAGAAGTCGGCTCCTTCCTGTCAGGCGGCGTGGATTCCAGCTACATCGCTTCCACCGTTAAACCGATGAAGACCTACTCCGTCGGATTTGAAGTGGGCGGCTTCGACGAGACCACCTACTCCAAGGATCTCTGCGATATCCTTCATATGTCCAATGCCAAGAAAGAGATTTCTTCCGACGAATTCTTCGATGCCCTGCCACAGGTGCAGTATCACTCCGACGAACCGCATGCGAACCTGTCAGCCGTACCGCTCTACTATCTGTCTGAGCTGGCTGCAAAGGATGTCAAGGTTGTCCTGAGTGGGGAAGGTGCCGATGAGATGTTCGGCGGCTACGATACGTATAAACCAAGTAAATCCGGTGACTTCTACCGCAAGGTCGTTCCGGCTTCGATCCGTAAGAAGCTCGGCGACTGGGCTGCAAGTAAGCCGAACCAGCGCGGCCTGAATTTCCTGAAGAGAAATGCAACCTCTGTAGAAGATTCCTATATCGGACAGGCATTTATCATGGATAACGAAGAGGCAAATGAAGTGCTGACTCCGAAATATAAATCCGATTTAAGATATCAGGATGTGACCAAGCCTTATTTTGACAAAGTAAAAGACCAGGATGATTTTCATAAGAAACTTTTCCTGGACATGCATCTGTGGCTGCCGCATGACATTCTTCTGAAGGCAGATAAAATGACCATGGCGCATTCACTGGAACTGCGTGTTCCGTATCTGGACAAAGAAGTATGGAAACTCTCCCGCAGCATCGATACCAAATACTGTGTTGAGGGAGAAGAAACGAAGAAGGCATTCCGAACCTCTGCTCTTTCCCACATCCCGATGGACTGGGCACAGCGCAAGAAACTCGGTTTCCTCGTTCCGTTCCGCGTATGGCTCCGCGAGGATAAATACTACAACCGCGTAAAAGAAATGTTCCAGAAGGATTTTGTTTCTGAATTCTTCGACAGAAATATTTTGATGAAATGGCTGGAAGACCATAAAAACAAAGTAGGAAATTACCACAGAAAGATTTACACCGTTTACTCTTTCTTATTATGGTATGAACAGTATTTCGTACTGAGATAAACACTTGAATACAAAAACCTCTTTACACCATATTATCATCACTCTGGTGTAAAGAGGTTTCTTTAATTACTATAGCTCCACAGATTCCGAATCTGTCCCATAACCCGCTCCGGATCCCATGCTTTACTGCTGTTCTTTTTGCTGTTTGGATCTCTGATGATAAAATTCCCCCTATCATCCACCCCTGTCAGAACAATAAAATGGCCGCCGTTCGTGAAATCTCCGGGACCTACAATGCAGATGATCGGATGCCCCGCTTCCAGCTCTGACCGGATACTCGTCTCACTGAGCGAGATTTCCATGGCCGAAAGCCCCAGTTCTCCCGCAATATCGGTCATAATACTCCAGGAAGAGCCGCTGCCCGCCACATAATATCCTTCCTGATCCGCCTTTTTAGCCACCGCCAACGGATTCCAATTCGAATCTCCCGTAAGCCCACAATAAACCATGGACAAACAAGTCGGCCCACAGCCGGTCACAGCCATAAAATCATCGCCGTAAATCTGGTATCCCCACCGTTCATCCCATTGCAGGAACAACGGTATTTCTCCATCCTTCACTTCCCCCGACACATCAATTTCATCCTGACGCTCCTTATTCTTCGGATAATCCCTGACAAACTGCTTCGTCTCCGGGTTCCGCTCCGCCAATGCCAAAAGGCTCTCCGGATACTCGCCGCTGTCTCTCATATGATCTATAGAATATCGATTGAACCAGGAAATCCCTATATAAACTGCAATCAAAAACAATATTGCCGCTAAAATTCTTTTGATGACTCTCAGTCTTCTCTTTCTTTTTATTCGCCTGAGCCTTGCCTGTCTCCTCTGCGCCTGCAATTTCCAGTCCTCCTCATTTTGTTTTCTCCATGGTAACAAAATGTTTTGAAAACTTTCTTGCTCTATTCTTAATTATTTCCTATTTTGTAACTGTTCAGAGCCAAGCAGATTTGTCAAAAAAGGGCGATGAATGCTTGCATTCGTGAGCACTTTTTTGCACAAATCTATTTGGCGGATACGCCACACTGAGGAAACACGAAGTGTTTTCGAGGTTGGCTCTGAACAGTTACCCTATTTTGTAAATGCATAAAGCGGTATGAACCTCTTCATTCACACCGCCCATTATATTCTCATTTATTCAATTCTACACAGAGCAGATCCTCGTAGGGATTCGTCCTCGCAAGCCCGATTTTCACGACCTCCCCGGTAAACACGCCAAACTGCTCCTGCATCACCCGGAACACCGCCAGCATCTCCTCTTTTTCCAGCTTTTTGGCAATCGTCGTATGCGGCATCCAGTTAAGCGGCCGATACATCGGACTGATCCGCGTATCCTCAAACTCCGCCAGGCCTTCATATATTTTCACAGACAAATCCTGCAGATACGCATTCGGCACCGGGGCCAGATAGATAACTCCCGGAAAAAATGCTCCCGCCGATGCCCACATGAGTGTGCCGCTCTTCATGCCTTCGGCCACACGCTTCAGCATCTCCGCCGCTTCAGTTTCCCGTCTGGTCTCAAACGCTGAAATCGTAATATGCGGTGGAACCTTCGCGTCAATCATATACATATTTCCGCTCCTTTTTGCGGCCTGTTCCATCAATTTCCGTATTCTCCGGTCAGTCTTCTCATCAAAATAAATGGATATCAGATACATTTCCCACCTCTGGTTATTTCAAAACCGATGCACTCGTGCACTAGATCAGCGCCATCGTTCGCAGAATATAAAGCCACATGGTCAGCGTAAATGCACTGAGCATCGTGGTAAGCATGACCACACTGGAAGACACAACACCCTCATGCCCCATATTCTTCGCCATAACATAACAACTGACCGTAGTTGCCGACCCGAGCATGACTAAAATAGCCACCAGCTCTTCATTTCTAAATCCGAGCGAAATCGCAACGGGCAGGAAAATAGCTGTCAGTCCGATCAACTTGATAAACGCCGCCGTCGCCGATGGCTTTATTTTCCCAAACGCTTTCTTAATGTCAAATGTAGCTCCCATGGCCATAAGCCCCATCGGCGAAGCCACCGCACCCAGGCTGGACACCGTCTTTTCCACAATATGCGGCATCGGAATCCTCAGCGCCGACCACAAAAGACCGGCTGCTATACCAATAATGATCGGATTTGTCACAATCCCTTTGAGCGTCTTTTTGAGCACTCCCTTATTAAGTCCCTTTTGTTCCGGCTGGAAAAAGGACAGCACCACGACTGCCATAATATTGTAAAGCGGCACACTGCCGATGATCATAAGCGGCGCCATGCCTGCATCCCCATATATATTCTGGATAAATGCGATCCCAAGCAGCGCAGCACTGCTCCGATAGGACGCCTGAATAAATTCTCCCCGAACACTCCTGTCCTTCCACACACACGAAATCACTGCCACAATCGCAATACTGAGCACCGTCGTCGCAAAACAAAAAAGCACAAATTTGACATTCCATACTTTTTCGAAATCCACTGTCGCAAGATCCTCAAACACCAAAACCGGGAGCGGAACCATGAACACGAATTTGTTCATCTTCGAAGCAAACTGCTCGTCGATCCACCCGATCTTGCGAAATAAAAGTCCCAACAGCATCATAAGAAATATCGGGACCGTTGCATTTAAACTAAATATCAGATTCTCCATCCTTCACTTCATTCCTTTTTTGCTTATTGTCATCCACTGGACTTTATTTTGCACCTTTTTACCAGTACTGTCAAGAATTGGCGGGATGATGCATGAAAGATATAATACGATTCTGAAATATGGAGTTTTTCTATTGTTTTATCTGTAATACCATAAAAGCGCATATGGGAATTTTGCAAATAATCATTGAGATTTTCTCATAGATATATTATAATAGAACCGTTATCGGGGTATGGCTCAGCTTGGTTAGAGCGCGCGGCTGGGGGCCGCGAGGTCGCAGGTTCGAATCCTGTTACCCCGATTTTTATTGTACTTTCTTCAGTGCTTATGATTTTCTTCTATTTATCCCCACAATGATATCTGCATACTAATATATAAACATTGCTTTCGTCAATTTTATAAATTAACCTGTTTTTATCATTAATCCGTCTGCTCCAAAATCCGGCTAAGTTTCCAGACAAAGATTCAGGTTTTCCAATTCCCTCATTCCCGTTCCAACAAATATCTTCGATAAGAAAATTAATCTTTTTCAGTGTTTTTCTATCTTCTGTTTGCCAGTAAACATAATCTTTCCATCCATTTGCAGCAAATACTTTATTCATTCACATTTACCTCAATAAGATCATGTGTAGAAACATTTCCATCTTCTAACTGAGCCTTGGATTCCATGAGCCAATCATAATTAGCCTTATTCCCCATTACATAAACATTTTCCATCAAATTATTATAGGATTCCTCAGAAAGCATAACTACATTTCTATTGTCTTTCCGGGTAACAATCACTGTTTCATAATCATCCGTAACTTTATCCATATACGTTTTCATGTTGTCCCGAAGTGTAGTATAATTTACTGCCAACACAATACCATCCCCTTTACGTATGGTTTTCTGTACTTTTATTTTAGCGTACAATATACTGTACGTCCATGAATTTGCAATATATTATATGCAATTTAGCCAAAATATCATACAGACTATCCAAACGATTCTCTAACATCTTTTCTTTCCCCTCAAAATCCCTCTGAAAATCTCATCCTGCAGCAAACGAATCCCATTTTCCCGCAGCGGATCAAAATGATA
>JBJENH010000037.1:0-23403 GCA_051880095.1 Bariatricus sp.
CTTCACCCTGATAATTGATATTCGTTCCCATCGCTTCAAAGAGCGGCATACATGCTTCAAAATCTTCTTTCTTTCCGCCGACCAGAATCGACAAAGTTCCGGCCTTCGCCCCGGTATCTCCTCCGGTGACCGGCGCATCCAGTACATGGAATCCTTTTTCTTCCCCTTCTTTGCTGATCTTCACGGAGATCTGAGGGTTAGTCGTCGTCATGTCAATCAGATAAGCACCTGATTCCGCAGATTCCAGAATGCCTCCTTCATCGAAGTATACCTCTTCTACGTCCTTCGGAAAGCCTACGATCGTAATGACTGCCTCACATCCCTTAACACAGTCAGCGATCGATTCATGGAACACGGCTCCTTCCCCGATCACATCTTCCACCTTTGCACGATTTCTTGCATATATATGCAGTTCAAACCCTGCTTTCATCAAATTGCGCACCATGGATTTGCCCATGATCCCCACACCGATAAATCCTATTTTTTTCATTTCTTGCTTCCTTTCCTTTTATCCGATTCTGTCTGATTCGCTCCCAAATATCTCCGGGAAAATCTGATAAAGTGCCTGTACCACACCGTCCTCCTCATTAGAGCCCGTGATCCTATCGGCTGCCGCTTTACAGAGCTCACCCGCATTAGAAACGGCAATTCCAAGCCCTGCTTCCTGAAGCATTTCACTGTCATTATCACCATCCCCGAAAGCAACGGTTTCCGCCGGATCGATCTGCAGCATTTCCAGCAGCTTCTTAAGCCCCGCATGCTTGCCAGCGGCCTCGTCCGAAATCTCGATCAGATGCGGGGCACTTGTTGTCACATAGATCCCGGGAATTGCTTCCCGAACCCGCTTTAAGACCTCACCTTTTTCTTCCGGATTTACGATTACATCCATACAGTCCAGTTCCTTCTCATGTTCGCGAAGAAAGACTCGGATATCCGGCACCACATGCCGGGTACTCTGAATGTAGCTGCGAATCTCAGGGCGCACGCCAAAAGCTTCAGGGCAGTCAAAATAGTCCTGACCGGTGTACGCCTTCCCGTCAATGAAAGCTTCGTATGTCACAGGACAATTTTCCAGAAGTTCAAACACAAGACTGACTACCTGCTCCTTTAGCTTCAGTGACCAGATCTGCTCCTGCTTTTCGACATCCATCAGTGCCACACCGTTGGAAGCGATTGCATACCGGATTCCCTTCATTTTCATGATACACTCTGGAAAAGCCCCGAACGGTCTTCCGCTTGCAGGAACCACCAGGATTCCTGCCTCGATCAGCCGTTCAAGAGCATCCTGCGTTTGCTCCGACAGCACACTCTTCGCGTTCAGAAGCGTCTTATCCAGATCGGAAACCACACATTTATATCTCATTCTATTCTCCAGATTTCCGGAACCCGCAGAAATTATATCTTTTCTACGACCTCACCCTGCTTTTTGTAAATACTGTTCGCCGGCACATATCCTCTTACCATGGAAAGCGGATAAATATTCGTTCCTTTTCCAACCACGCTGCCCGGATTCAGAACCGTTCCGCATCCGACTTCCACATTGTCTCCCAGCATTGCACCGAATTTCTTCATACCTGTCTCAATTCCTCCATCCGGAGTCTTGATTACAACCAGTTTCTTATCAGATTTCACATTGGACGTAATCGATCCGGCTCCCATGTGGGATTTATATCCGAGAACGGAATCACCGACATAATTATAGTGTGGAACTTGAACTTTGTTGAAAAGGATAACATTCTTAAGCTCAGTCGAATTTCCCACAACAGCGCCTTCTCCTACGATTGCATTACCACGGATAAATGCACAGTGACGGATCTCCGCCTCTTTCCCGATGATCGCCGGTCCGCCGATAAATGCAGTCGGTGCCACCTTTGCAGATTTTGCCACCCACACATTTTCACCGCGCTTTTCATATTCTTCCTCCGGAAGTGTGGCACCCAGTTCTAAAATAAAGCTGCTGATCTTCGGCAGTACTTCCCATGGATAGGTAACACCTTCAAAAATGTCTTTCGCAATCGTCTCTTCCAATGTGTACATTTCTTTTACAGTCATTTCTTTCATTCTTTTTTCCCTTTCCCTTTTCCTGTATTCTTTACAGTTTTTTTATAAAATTCAGCTGCCTTGTCATAACAGCCTCTCAATTGATATTGGTTATTTAATCCCAGAACGCCGTTTGTGCGGGTGACAATAAACTGTTCCAGTTTTCGCATATATTCATCCGGCGTGATATCACCGTCCGCAACATATGTGAGCCCTTTTTCCCAGCTTGCAGTCAGCTCCGGATTCAAAAGCGATTTGATGGAATGGTCCACCACATCATAGATCATCTCGCCGAGAAGTGTAGGGGTGATCACCTGTGTCTTTTTATTCAGCGCCAGATACTTGATGTTAAATAATTTTTTCAAAATCTCAGCACGCGTGGCACTGGTGCCGATTCCACTTCCTTTGATCTGCGCACGCAGCTCCTCATCCTCGATCAGCTGCCCCGCATTTTCCATTGCAAGGATCATAGAACCCGAATTATAGCGTTTCGGAGGAGAGGTTTCTCCTTCCTTGATCGCAAGGCCTTTTACAGGAAGAACCATTCCTTTCTTCAGCTTCTGGATACATTCAAAAAATGCCGCATCCAGATCCTGCGTCTCGCTCTCACCATCCGGAGATACATTTTCCGGAGAATCCGCATCTCCGGAATTTGCCTTTGCATTCCCTGCCTTCTTTCCGGGAATTCCCGCCACTTTCAGGTATCCCTCCTCAGCCAGCACGCGGAAACTTGCAAAAAACTGCTCTTCCTTCATCTGCGTCGTCACCGCCACTTTTTGATATACCGCAGGCGGATAGAATATACTGAGAAATCTACGCACAATTACATCATATACGTTTTTTGCCACCGGCGCAACCGAATTCAGGGCAGGAAGCCCCTGCCCGGTCGGAATGATCGCGTAGTGATCCGTGATCTGTTTATCATTGACATAGCGCGTTTTCGCAAGATTCTTGTAGCTTCCGAAGTTCAGAATATCCTGCATATAAGGAGCCGCTCCGGGATATTTGCTCAGCCCGTTCAGATTCTTCGTGATTTCCTTCGCAACTGCCGTAGAAAGCACACGGGCATCCGTTCTCGGATAGGTCACCAGCTTCTTCTCATATAATTCCTGCACAATACGCAGCGTCTCGTCGGGACTGATCTTAAATCTTCTGGAGCATTCATTCTGCAGCTCTGCCAAGTTGAATAAAAGAGGCGGATTTTTCTTTTCTTTTTTCTTCTCGATGGAAAGAATCTTCGTCTCCTGCGGTCCATCGTTCAGGTGTGCAATCAGTTGTTCGGCATCTTCCCGGTTCTTAAATCCGTTTTCTTTGTACAATTTCGGCGATTCGAAATAAAGGGAGCCTTTCACTGCTCTCCACTCGCCTTCGAAACAATGTCCGTCCACATCCACACTCTGGAGGACACGGTAGAACGGCGTCTTGACAAACTCGCGGATTTCCCGCTCCCGGCGCACCACCATTCCCAGTACGCATGTCATCACACGCCCCACAGAAATAACGGTGTAATTATTTCCAAGATAACCGGAAATGCTGTTCCCGTATTTAAGTGTGAGAAGTCGGGAAAAATTAATTCCCATCAGATAGTCTTCCTTGGCCCGAAGATAGGCGGAAGCCGAGAGATTGTCATACTCGGACAGATCCTTTGCCTCCCGGATTCCTCTGAGAATCTCTTCCTCCGTCTGAGAGTCGATCCAGACCCTGCGGCGTTCCTTTCCCTTCACATGGGCCATCTGCTCCACCAGACGGTAAATATATTCTCCCTCCCGCCCGGAGTCGGTGCAGACATAGATCCGCTCCACATCTTCACGGGTGAGTACACCTTTCACGATTTCAAATTGTTTCTTTACAGCCGGAATCACTTCGTACTTATACTCCTTCGGAATAAACGGAAGTGTCTGAAGACTCCATCGCTTGTATTTCTCATCGTAAGCCTCCGGATAGCTCATGGTCACCAGATGCCCCACGCACCAGGTTACGATCGCTTCATCCGCCTCCAGATATCCGTCCTTTCTCTTCAGATTCAGGTGAAGCGCCTTGGCAAATTCCTGCGCAACACTCGGTTTTTCGGCTATGTAAACTGCTTTTCTACCCATAAATAATCACAAATACTCCTGTCAGTCCTATCGCTGTTATTTTCTGCGGAACAGTCTTAAAATCCACGCCAAAAGTCCTGTTTCATCTGCCGCTTTCGGTCTCTTTGCCGTAAGCGCTTCCTTCATGAAATACTCCTGGGCACAGACTTTTTTGGTTCCCTTGTCTTTCTTTTTATAACCGCCGTCACTTTGCAGCTCCCGTGCTTTCTGGTTATCCTCCAGCATGATCTCAAGCATATGCACCAGCTGGTCTTTGATCCGGCTGTCGTATACCGGACAGGCCACTTCCACACGTTTTTCTGTATTTCTCGTCATCATGTCAGCCGAACCGATGTATACCTTCTGATCCGGCCCTTCTCCAAAGCAGAAAATCCTCGGATGTTCCAGAAAACGCCCTACGATGCTGGTCACTTTCACATTTTCCGTATATCCCGGCACTCCCGGAAGGATACAGCAGATTCCCCGGACGATCAGGTCGATCTTCACACCGGCCTGAGACGCCTCCGATATTTTGCGGATGAAATCCACGTCTGTCACCGAATTCATTTTCATGACGATCCGCCCGGAAGCACCCTTTTTGATCTCCTCATCGATAAGATGCAGGATCTTCGGTTTCAGGCTTGTCGGCGAAACGATCAGATTCTCATAGCTTCCGTTCAGATTGCCGATCGACATATTTTTGAAAAATACGGACGCGTCATTTCCAATACTCTTATTAGCCGTGATCAGTGATACATCGGTGTACATCGCGGCCGTCTTTTCGTTGTAATTTCCAGTACCCACCTGTGTGATATACTGGATTTCATTCTTATTACAATATGTGATCAGACAGATTTTTGAATGCACCTTGTAACCGTCAAATCCATAGATCACCCTGCAGCCTGCCTCCTCGAGCCGTTCCGACCAGTCAATGTTGTTCTGTTCGTCGAACCGTGCACGAAGCTCGATCAGTACCGTAACTTCTTTTCCGTTTTCCGCCGCCGCACAAAGATATTCCACCAGCCTCGCCTTCTTTGCAAGGCGATAGATCGTGATCTTGATCGTGAGGACCGACGGGTCCTGAGAAGCCTCTTTGATCAGCCGAAGGAACGGATCCATACTCTCATACGGGAAAGAAAGAAGAACATCTTTCTTCTTCACCTGTTTCATCACACTCTCATCGGTCAGATAACGGCTCGGCTGCGGGGTGAACGGCTCATCTACCAGCGGACGCTTCATGGAAGACGGTACTTTATCCATGATCGAGAAAATGTAGTCCAGCTTCATCGGCATCTTCGTCCGGAAAATCTGGGCCGGAGTGATCTTGAATTTATCACAGAAATATTTTTCCGCATCTTTGGAAAGCGGCTCTGCCGTCTCCAGACGAACGACCGCCATTCTGCGGCGTTTATGAAGCGTCTCCTGCATACGGAACCGGAAATCATCGTTGATCTCCAGGGATTCGTCATTCGGGGAAATATCCGCGTTTCTCGTCACGCAGATATAGTTCCGGTCTGTAACCTCGTATTTTTCAAAGATCAGATCCAAATATTCCATCAGAACCTTCTCCATCCGGATATAACGGATGTCATGCCCCGGCAAATACAGAATGTCGGACACAAACTGCGGTACCGGCACGATTCCCAGCATGGACTTATTATCCTGCTTCAGATTGGCGACCACATACAAGGCTTTATTCAGAAGATGAGGAAACGGATGATTCGCGTCCACGATCTGTGGTGAAAGGATCGGCAGGATCTGATCTTTAAAATACTTCTTAACGTACTTCTTTTCCTGTGCTTCCAGCTCCTTAATGGAAAGTCCGCAGACACCATATGGACTCAGCAGCTTTTTAATCTCAGAGTAGGTCTTGTCGCGCTCCTTATATAGCGGTGCCACCGCTGCAAAGATCGCATCAAGCTGTTCTTTCGGAGTCATGCCTGAACGGCTGTCCACTGCCATATGGTCTGTCTGAGACATGTCATACAGACTTCCGACACGAATCATGAAGAACTCATCCAGATTACTGGTAAAGATTGCAACAAATTTCATCCGCTCCAGAAGCGGAACCGCCGGATCCTGAGCCTCCTCCAGAACACGATGATTGAACCTCAGCCACGAAAGTTCTCTGTTCTGCGTATAATTCAGCATTTCTTTGTCCATAATCCTTCCCCCTGTCTTGCCTGATATTGGGGCAAATTTCTTTCCCCTGTAAAACCTGTGTGAAAAAGGCCGTAACATTTATTCAAATGAAACGGCCTGTCAGATGTTCTCTTATTTTGCCTGAATATATTCCTTCGCAACAAGTGTCTCTGCACAAAGGATTGCTCCGCCTGCTGCTCCGCGTACTGTGTTGTGGGAAAGTCCTACGAATTTCCAGTCAAACAGTGTGTCTTCTCTCAGACGTCCGACCGTGATTCCCATTCCATTCTCATAATCCACATCCAGTTTTACCTGCGGACGGTTATCTTCTTCGAGATAACGGATAAACTGCTTCGGTGCGCTCGGAAGCTCAAGTTCCTGCGGAAGTCCCTTGAAATTCTCCAGTTTTTCAAGAAGCTCTTCCTTCGTCGGGCTCTTTGCAAAATTAACAAATACCGCTGCGGTATGTCCGTTCAGAACCGGAACACGGATACACTGGGTCGTGATTACCGGCTCTTTCGCTTTCACAATCTGTCCGTTTTCTACTCTGCCCCAGAGACGAAGCGGTTCCTGTTCACTCTTCTCTTCTTCGCCGCCGATATACGGAATAATATTCTCTACCATTTCCGGCCAGTCTTTAAATGTCTTGCCGGCTCCTGAAATTGCCTGATACGTTGTAGCTACAACTTCGGTCGGCTGGAATTCCTTCCAGGCTGTAAGCACCGGTGCATAGCTCTGAATTGAACAGTTCGGCTTTACAGCCACGAAGCCGCGCTTTGTACCGAGACGTTTTCTCTGAGCCTCGATCACTTCAAAATGCTCCGGGTTGATCTCCGGAACTACCATCGGTACATCCGGTGTCCAGCGATGTGCACTGTTATTGGAAACAACCGGTGTCTCTGTCTTGGCATAAGCATCTTCGATCGCACGGATCTCTTCTTTCGTCATATCAACCGCACTGAAAACAAAATCAACGGTAGCAGCAACTTCTTCCACTTCATTGATATTATGTACAATCAGTTTCTTTACTTTCTTCGGCATCGGAGTGTCCATTTTCCAACGGTCTCCAACGGCCTCTTCATATGTTTTGCCTGCAGAACGCGGGCTTGCTGCTACAGTGACAACCTCAAACCATGGGTGATTCTCCAGAAGGGCGATAAAACGCTGTCCAACCATTCCGGTTGCTCCAAGAATCCCAACTTTTAATTTCTTTTTCATCGCTTTTCCTCATTTCTATTCTCTATTTTGTCTTTAGTCGAAACACATTTGTGCGTGTCCCAAGTATAATAACCCATTTCCCTAAGAAATGCAAGCTATTTTCCATTCCAAATCCGCGTGCCAGTATATTAACACTCTTCCAGATATTTCGCATAGATCTCAATGACCTTACGCATGGCATCCGGTCCCGGTGCTCCGATCGTCTTCCGCTTGTTCACACAAGTCTCCATACTGATCGCATCGTAAATGTCTTCCTCAAATACCGGCGAAATTGCTTTGTATTCTTCCAGCGACATATCATCCAGCGCGATTCCCTTATCGATACAGTAGAGAACCAGCTGACCTACGATTCCGTGTGCATCCCTGAACGGAACTCCATGGTTCACCAGATAATCCGCCGCATCCGTGGCGTTGGTGAAACCGTGACGTGAACTTTCGTTCATCCGCTCTTTATTGAACTTCATAGTAGAGATCATTCCGGTAAATAAAGCCAGACAGCCCTTCGCCGTGTCAATCGCATCAAAGATCAGTTCCTTATCCTCCTGCATATCCTTATTATATGCCAGAGGTATTCCTTTCATCGTTGTCAGGATCGACATCAGTGCACCGTAGACGCGCCCCGTCTTACCGCGCACCAGCTCGGCAATATCCGGATTCTTCTTCTGCGGCATGATACTGCTTCCCGTACTGTAGCTGTCATCAATTTCGACAAACTGGTATTCATTTGAATTCCAGATGATCACCTCTTCCGAAAACCGGCTCAGATGCATCATGATCGTAGAAAGCGCACTCATCAGTTCAATCAGATAATCCCGATCAGAAACGGAATCCATACTGTTGAGCGTCGGACCGTCAAATCCAAGAAGCTCTGCCGTATAGTTCCGATCCAACGGGTAGGTTGTTCCTGCAAGCGCTCCCGCCCCCAGCGGACATGTATTCATACGTTTATAAATATCCTTCAGACGGGAATGGTCCCTCTTAAACATTTCAAAATAAGCTCCCATATGGTGTGCCAGCGTCGTCGGCTGTGCCTTCTGCATATGTGTAAATCCCGGCATAATTGTGTCAATATTCTGCTTCATGATCTCAAGAAGCTCTCTTAAAAGATCCACCACCAGCCCCTGCAGGGAAATGATCTCACTCCGGATGTACATCTTCATATCCAATGCCACCTGGTCATTCCTGCTGCGCCCGGTGTGGAGCATCTTGCCCACATCCCCGATCCGTTCAATCAGATTCGCCTCCACAAAACTATGTATATCTTCATATTTATCTGTAATCTCAAGTCTTCCGCTCTCCACATCCCGGAGAATACTTTCCAGACCTGCAATAATTTCCTTCTTCTCTTCCTCAAACAGGATTCCCTGCTTACAAAGCATCATCACATGAGCGATACTTCCCTTAATATCCTGTTCATAAAACCGTTTGTCGAATGAAATGGACGCATTGAAATTATAAACGAGCTGATCCGTCTCTTTCGTAAAGCGTCCTCCCCATAACTGTGCCATCGCTTTCCCTCTTTTCTGCCTTTTCATCACTTAGTAAACCTTTTTGAGTGTACCACAGTTTTCCTACTTCTGTAAAGTTGCCATCCGCTCTTTTTTCGAGAAAATGCAGCCGCAGTAGTCCTGCCTGTATAGTCCGTACTCTCTGGAAAGCTCCGTAGAACGCTTATATCCGTTCTTTTTTTTGAAATCAGAAGGAAGATACGCAACCTGATATTCTGCTGCCAGACGCTCGCCGATCTCATTGAGCTTTGCGGCATTTTTCAGCGGACTGATGCTGAGAGTCGTGGTAAAATAATCAAATCCTCCCTTCACCGCCTCCTTTGCCGCCTCCCTAAGTCTCAGCTCATAACATTTAAAACAGCGCTCGCCGCCTTCCGGCACCTGTTCCATCCCTTTTGCCATGGCATAGAATTTCTCACTGTCATAATTTCCCGCAAGAAAATGAACCGGATACTTCATCGGCATTTCCCGGATCAGTCTCTCCTGCTCGTGGATTCTCTTATAGAATTCCTCCTCCGGAAAAATATTCGGATTATAATAAAACACCGTGATTTCAAAATACTCTGATAAATATTCCAATACATAACTACTGCACGGTGCACAGCAGCTGTGGAGCAGAAGCTTCGGAACCTTTCCTTCCTCTCCAAGGCGTCCGATCACCTTCTCCATCTCCTTCTGATAATTTCTGTTCACTTCTTCCTCACACCTCTCTTCTTCCCTTCCCGGATCTTATGTATTTCTTCATATTTCTTATCAAATATTACCGTTTCCGAACAGATATCTGTATCTTTTCATAAAATAATATATAGAATCTTTCCCCATATCATTCATAAGACTGGAGGTTACCCATGGAATATCTGCTGGAAGTCAAAGATATCAATTATGCCTATCACAACATGGACGGCGAAACCAAAGCACTGGAACACATTTCGTTCTCTATGAAAGAGGGCGACTTTCTCGCCATCGTCGGCCCGTCCGGCTGCGGAAAATCCACGCTCTTACACCTGATTGCAGGCCTTCTGGAACCCGAAAAAGGTCTCATCCTGCTGAATGGGAAATACTTACGCGGCAGCGCTACCAACATCGGCTATATGCTGCAGAAGGATGAACTTCTGGAGTGGAGAACCGTCTATCACAACGTACTCCTCGGTCTGGAAATCCAGCACAGCATGACCGCCCGTGCCAAAGAAAAAGCACGTGAACTTCTGGATATCTACGGACTGGACCAATTTGCCTCTTCCCGCCCCTCAGAACTCTCCGGAGGAATGCGACAGAGGGCCGCACTCGTGCGCACACTGGTCCTGGAACCGGATCTTCTCCTGCTTGATGAACCCTTCTCGGCACTGGACTACCAGACACGGCTGACCGTCGGAGACGACATCGGCCAGATCATCCGAAAAGAAAAGAAAAGCGCCATCTTAGTCACCCACGACCTGGCGGAAGCCATCAGCCTTGCCGATCGGGTAATCGTCCTCACCGCCCGCCCCGCCACCATACTCCAGACCGTCCCAATCACATTCCAGGAACCGGACCTAACACCTCTGAAACGTCGAAGCGCCCCGGAATTCAAATCCTACTTCAATCTCATATGGAAGGAGTTAAACCCCAATGAATGAACTGTCCCAAGGCCAGATCTACTATCTGAATAAACAGCGCCGCCGCAAGAAGATCGTCCGTTTCTCCCGAGCCGCCATCCTTCTCGGATTCCTGTTCCTGTGGGAATTCACGGCCAATACCGGAATCATCGATTCCTTTATTTTCAGCAGTCCCTCCCGCATTGCCCTCTGCCTCAGGGACATGATTCTGGACGGAAGTATATTCCTGCATATCGGCGTGACTCTTTATGAAACCCTCCTGAGCTTCGCCCTCGTGATTCTCCTGAGCCTGGCCATCGCGATCCTGCTCTGGTTCAGCCCGGGCCTTTCCGAGATTCTTGACCCATACCTGGTCATCCTGAACAGCCTGCCCAAGTCCGCACTTGCTCCGCTGCTCATCGTATGGCTCGGCGCCAACAAAACCACGATCATCGTCGCAGGAATGTCCGTTGCCATCTTCGGCAGCATCTTAAATCTATACGCAAATTTTGTCACCGTTGATCCCGATAAACTCACACTGATCTACACCCTGCACGGCAATCGTTTTCACGCCTTAACCAAAGTCGTCATCCCAAGCTGCATCCCCGCCATCATCAGCACCATGAAAGTCAACATCGGCCTCTGTCTGGTCGGCGTCGTCATCGGCGAATTCATCGGCGGACGGGAAGGACTGGGATATATGATCATCTACGGAAGCCAGGTATTCAAACTGGATCTTCTCATTCTTTCGATCTGTATCCTGTGTTTCATCGCTCTGGGACTTTATGGGATCATCAGTGCCGTTGAAAAGTATTGCCTAAAGAAACGTTAACATACAAAATATCAATTTTCAATCAATCTGTAATTGAAAATGAAACACTCCCCGATTCTTCCCATTATTACTCCTATCCTATTGAAAGACTCCCTACAAATATATTATAATACATCCAACGAACAAATACAGATAAAATTGGAGTACAAGATCATGAATGAAACAGAAGCACTCTCCCGTCACGACCAACTGAAATACCGCCTTCGGAACCGGATCGCGCCGGAGTTATTTGAATGTATGCCGGAAGAAATACAGGATTTTCTTATTGAACTTGATCCTGCTGATATAAAAGAAGCCTACCTTACCACGATGTTGAAGATTCCGTGGCAGGCAGGTGACAAAGTCCCGGATATTAATCTGATACAAGCAAAACGGATTCTGGACTGTTCCCACTATGCCATGACGGATGTGAAGGAAAAAATTCTCCGTTACATGGCCTGCCAGAAGCATCTTGGCAAGAATTATGGTGCCGTTCTGCTTCTTGCGGGGGCTCCGGGCGTCGGAAAAACGTCCATCGCCGCCTCCATCGCAAGGGCAATGGGAAGGCCATGCGTCAAGATTTCCCTCGCAGGGATCTCCGATGCGCTGTTTCTTCGCGGCACTCAGACCATTTTCCATAATGCAAGACCCGGAAGGATCGTGGATGCACTGATCCGCTCCAAGAGCTTCTGCCCGGTGATTCTTCTTGATGAAATTGACAAAATGGGGGATTCGCTGGAACACGGCTGCCCGGAGAATGTGCTGCTCGACCTCCTGGACAGCGATCGCTCCCGGTTTGTAGACAATTATCTCGGATTTCCGTTGGATCTGTCCAACGCAATCTTCATCGCGACAGCTAACAGCCTTGAGCCACTTTCCCCGGTTTTGAAAGACCGGCTCGACATCGTGGAACTTCCGTCTTACACACCGTTTGATAAAGAACGAATCGTGGAAGGCTACGTCTGGCCGAAGCTGATCACCGAATATCATCTGGACTCTCTGGATTATCTCTGTGATCCTTTGGAAAATGAGCTGGCACATCCGCAAGGCCTTGCATTGAAAGAAGATGCGGTAAAAGAACTGATCCGCCTCTGCCCGGAAGACGGCGTCCGCGACCTGGAACGCATCTGCCGGACTTTATGCGAATCCGTGATCAGCATTTATTATGCACAAGGCGAACTGATCGAACAGATTGACACAGACAATCTGGACCGTCTGCTTGGAAAAATTTATTATCAATAACCTCGGGAACGTTTCTGCCCTATTCGGGTTCCTGCGGCGCAAAATAATGCTCTGCAGCATACTGAAATTCATCGCAGAAACGTTCTGCTGCTTTCAGCGCCGGAGTACTGTACGGCTCCATCATATCAAATGCATGATACTCCTTCGGATACACATCCACCTTTGCCGGAATCCCCGCTTTCTGAAGATTTTCTATATAAGAAAGGGTTTCAGAATAGAAAGGTTCTGCATCACCCACAAAAGTATAAGCCGGCGGTAAACCCTCGTAATTCTCACATTTTGCCGGTGAAGCATACGGAGATACCCTTTTCTTCTTCCTAGAAAGCGAACGAAGATAGAGCTTCCAGGCAAAATGATTTTTCCGGGTATTCCACACTTTTGCATGGTTATCTCTGGAAGAAGGTGTGTCATCGCAGTCCAACATCGGATATAGTGGCATCTGATACGCAATGCGTACCTCCTTCTTATCTCTGGCATATATGCAAAGCGCTGCCGTAAGGCCACCTCCGGCACTTTCTCCGCCGACCATGATCTGATCCGGCCGTATGCCCAGTTCCTCTGCATGTTTTTTCATATAAAGAAGCGCCCGGTAGCTGTCCGCAAGGGCCGCAGGATACGGTGCCTGTATCGACAAATGATACTCCGGACACACCAGAACTGCGCCACATTTTCTCACCAGATCCACCGCACGGGACATGAACGCCATCTCTGGAAATCCCGACAGATATCCGCCCCCGTGAAGCCATAAAACGCCTGGGACACCTTCCGATTTCTCCTGATCTTCACGTCTTACAATCATGATTTTCAATGGTTTTCCACAAAATCCTGTTATTTTGCGGTATTCAATTTCACAGCCTGTCTTGTCAAACCGGATCATTATTTTTCCACCTCTGCGCATTTCTCCAAAACATCCCGGATAATCCACTCCAGCTCATCCGTCTTCCGTGCGATATCCTTCGCCAGCTGCAGCTGACAGCGGGTTCGTACCAGATTATGTTTCGGATACTCACACCGGAAGTATTTATCCCCGGTAATATAATCATCCAGGAATCTGGACGCAAGCTCGATCGTAATCGAAAACGTCGCCTTCACAAGATTTTCAATCTCAATCTCCGTAAGAGAATCCTTCGTCGCCCCGATAAAACCATTTGCAAACGCACGGAATTTCGCAGTATCAAAGAACACCTTCGAAGTATCCGGCTCATCCTCCACCGCCGTATTTGCAATAAACCGCACCGCATCCGCGAAATCATACATCGACATCCCCGGCATAATCGTATCCAGATCGATCACCACGATAGGCTCCTTCGTCACACTGTCAAACAAAACATTATTGCACTTCGTATCATTGTGCGTTACTCTCTTCGGAATCTCACCATTTTCAAACCTCACACTAAGCTCCGCCGCCTGCTCCCTGACCGACTCAATATAAGCAATCTCCTCAGCCACTTCCTTCACACGGCCACACTCATCCATTTCCACATCCGCAAACAACGTATCCAACCGCTTCTTCGTATTATGAAAATCCGGAATCGTCTCATGCAAAATCGAACCATCGAAATCAGAAAGCTGTGTCTGGAAATTACCAAACGCCTTCCCCGTCGCCTCAATCACATGCAGATCATCCGAAGCATTAAACGTCACCGAATCCACATAATTGATCACACGCCAGAACGCCTCATCCCCGTCAATATAATAATTCGTCCCCTCATTCGTATGATGAAAATGAAGCGTAATCTGATCCGGATACTTCGCACGAATAAACGAAGTCACATGATCAATATTCTCCATAATCTCAACCGGACTCTTAAAAACATTCGTATTAACCTTCTGAAACAAATAAGACTTAAATGCCTTCTCATTCGAATAAGTAACCTTATATGTAGAATTAATATTACCCATGGCAATCACATTGTAAGAATACAACTCGCCCGGAAGCCGGAACTTCTCTCCGACAATCTTCAGTGTCTCAAACATATCATTTCCTCCTTGGTGGCTGGGGGACGGGTACATAGTCACCCTACGGCCAAATAAAATGGTGGCTGAGGGACAGTCCCCCGGACACCTTCAAAATCCATTAACTTCAGAATAATGTTATCACACGAAGTCATAATTCGCAATCATTCTTTTCGGTAACTGAGTGACTAGGGGACGGGTACATAGTCAACAAAGAGTGACTATGTACCCGTCCCCTAGTCACTCACGGCCAGACAAAATTGCAGTTCCCTGCTTCCAGCCCATCGATCAAAATATTCTGCCCGGTGCAAAATCGATTTGTAACCGCCATGAAATAGATCCACTCCGCCGCTTCTTCCACCGTCATCCACCGCTTCAGAGGGGTGAGTTCCATAATCTCATTCCACAGTGTTTCATCTTCCATCACCGGTCTGTTCAATTCGGTCATAACTCCGCCGAAATCCAGACTATTGCAAGTAGCCTGATACGCTGCGATCCGCATAGCGACATTCTTAGTATAGGCAAGGACGCCTCCCTTGCTGGCCGCGTATTCCGGAAATTCCGAACCGGTATGCCCGCTTGCCGATCCGATCATGACAATCGACCGAATCTGAGGCTGAATCCCATAATGCTCGGTTATCGATATCGTTCCCTTCAGATTCACATCAATATCGTTATCATTCTGAACACCGGCATTATTGATCAAAACCTGGATCCCCGGAAGTTCCGGATAGGACGATGTATCCCGGATATCCAGACAATAATGGGTGTAATTCAGATCCATAATCGCAGACTCTTTCAAATCAAACCCAAAAACGCGATGGCCTTCCTTTAAGAAATGCTCTGCGCACCCTTTTCCAATCCCGGATCCGGTCCCGGTAATCAATACATTCATCTCTACATACTCTCCTTCAAATATTTCTTCAGCGCCTTATTCAGAATTGCAACAACGTACAGGCAAATGACTCTGTCGATGTAATCCGTAATAAACTGCACAACGAAACAACTCCCCACCAGTCCGAGCGGCGTTCTGGCCAGCAGCTGAACAAGGATCGTGGATCCTGAGGACGTAATTCCGCCAAATAAAAACGCCGTTATACACGAGCTTGCGATCGTGGACGGAATCGTGATCACAAGCGCCGCCACCAAAATCCACCACTTCTTCGGATGGTATTTCTTGTACACCAGACCGGTCACAAACCCAAGTATAATTCCAACCGGTGCATAATACAGTGAATAAATATCAACGGTTATCCCCATCAACACTCCGCTGATCAGATTCGGCAGCATCCCGTAGAACGGTCCCAGAACCGATGCAATAAATACGGTCCCGATACTGTCCAGATAAATCGGGAGCTTCAGAAACAAAGCAATCTGACCGCCGATCAGATTGATGCAGATAGCAAATGCAATCAGGCAAATCTTATATGCCGAAGTTTTTCTCGTCTTTTCACTCATACCGCAAATCCTCCTATATCATGTCCTGTAAAATATCCAACTCTTCCGGCTCCACATCCAGAATTCTGGAAAGGAACAGCCGGAAAAACCACTGCACATCCACCTCTGTCAGAACCTTTGCATTGGGCTCTTTTCTGTAGAAATTCATCGAGTCAACCACAGACTGCCCCAGCGAAATGCCCTGCGTTTCGATCTGGACATAAGAGTCAAACCCCTGGCAAATATTTCGGTCAATAAAATACGCCACCGCAAGCGGGTCATTGATCACACATCCGATGATGTGCTCCCACTGCCAGTGAAAATCAAAATAAAACTTGGTAATCTTCCTGATAAAATCTCCCGTTTCAGGATTCAGACGGCAAATATATTCCAAAATCGTCGGCGTCAGAACAATTTTCCGCGTCACATCAAGGCCGATCATATGAATCCGTCTGCCATTTTCATACATTGTGTCGTACACAAGCGCCGCCGCATCCGGATCACACCAGTAGTTATACTCCGCAACCGGCGAACAATTTCCATGGCTTTTAAACGTTCCGCCCATGGACACCAGCTCTTCTATATTGAGAAATGCATCCACATCCCGCTCGATCAGCACCGCAAGATTCGTCATCGGCCCCAGTGCGATCACAGAGACCTTCTCCTCTTTCAGCACCGATGCCATAAAATCAACAGCTCCCATTTGCTGCTCATAGCCATCCACTTCCGGTAAATAGCTTTCGCCAAGCCCATCTTCTCCATGGGTATCAAGCGCATTCACATATTCTCGCCTGATCGGTTTCTTTTCCCCGACAAAAACAGGCACATCCAGCCTTCCCATCTGCCGCAGAACCTTCTTTGCATTTTCAAATCCCATCTCCACAGGAGCATTTCCACACACGATCGTAATTCCGATCACTTCGATCTCTTCCGATTTAAGTGCCAGCATGATCGCGAGACTGTCATCAATCCCAGGATCACAATCAATAATCACTTTTCTTCGTTCCATCTTCTTTTTTCCCTTTCCTTATCATTTTCAAAGGCAAAAAAATAGCTTTTGTTTACAGAAACCTCCATAAACAAAAGCACCATGAATCAAGCTGCTTTGTCGCAGCCTGAATAAATTCTAATTTACTTTGCCTAGTTTTTTATACTGGGAGGTTTTCGAACCAGTTTCGAGGAATAGTGTAACATAGTTCTGATTTTCTGGCAATCCATAATTTCTGTTATTATTCCCCTCTCAGCTTCATTTCCACCTCTTCCGGAACCATTATAACCCCAAATCGCCACAGCAGACTATAAACATAACTAATCCCCCGCACATCCGCGATCTCCTTTGGACGCTTAAACACATACCCTTTCTTCCCAATCGCTTTTCCAAATGCAATCCTTACCGAACTCCACGATAACGACTTACTGTTCTCCCTGCGATCGATAAATAATTCTTTTGTATATTCTCCATTGCGTCCGATTTTCAATGTATACCGAAAAGGAAGACCGGAGCTGGTATAAAACGGATAATCCTGAAAAGCAACGATACAGTTCCAGAGATTTTCTTCGGAACTGCACTCTTTCAGCTCCTGAATCAGAGTTTCCGCATCGTAATCCTTTTTCGGAGGACGGCCTTTTCTATGTTCACATGACCTTGTATTGTCCATTTTTTCTATATCCTGCATTTTTTTTGCTTCCATTCATCACTCCATAGGATAGGCTTCGAGAACATTTGTTATAGCCGGAACCACAACCTTCTTCCTTGACGCATATGGTTCTATCTTGTACCAGATCTCTTCATGAACCGCTGTATCAGAAAAAGCATTTTCAAGCACCTCGTCTGCGACATCATCTGAAGGAATCAGGCAGGTAAAGGAGATATCATCATGGAGCACATTGATCTGTGCAAATGCCATATCCATTCCAGTCGATTCAAGGGCTGAAGGAAACACAGCCAGCATACGCTCAGCCAAATCTTTTGCACTCTCTTCATCATATGCATTGATATTTCCAATAGAAAACTTTATTCCACCACATTCATACTCCTTATAGTCACTGAAGAAAATCTCTTCATCGGTCATTCCTTCATAAGAAATCGAAGCCTCATACATGTCCTGATAAAAAGCATCCACATCCGTTATTCCGGCCAATTCGCTCAATTCCTTCAGAGCTTCCCTGTCTGCGTAAGTGGTATTTTCAGACTGAATATTTTTTGTATCTGAAAGAATTGCTCCCATCATGACCAGAGCAGTTTGCCGATCAGGTGTGACCCCATAGTCTCGATAACGCATCCAAATAATAGTGGACGTTGAACCAAGAGGTCTGGCATCATAAATAAGCTGTCCCGCTGTCGTTATTGTTCCATCTGCGTGATGATCAATAATACTGATAATATTTGCATCCTGCAAACCTTCCGCAGACTGCATATATTCGCTGTGATCCACCAGAACCATATTACACCCCGCTGCATCCTGAAGCACCATCGGCGTCTCTAAACCAGCGGCATTCAATATATATTTGCTCTCATTATTTATCTTTCCAAGAACAACCGGCTGTGCATCGTATCCGAGTTCACAGAGCAAATGCGCATATGCAATGGAACTTCCAACTGTATCAGAATCCGGACTTCTATGTCCCGTCACATAGATCGTTCCTGTAATCTCGCCTAAACCATCCAAATCGCTCCTGTTTAGCATGATATTTCTTTTCTGTTCAGCTTTATATCTGCTGGCTTCAACAGCTCTCCCCACGAAAAAACCACCGATTCCTATGGAGATAGCAACCAAAACGATTACCAGCATCTTACATCTATTTCTATTCGTTGTCATTTCTGCCATTTTCTCACCAACCAGTGACTATGTACCTGTCCCATAGCCACCCTTTATGAATTATATTTATTCAGATCAATCATTCCCTCAGACCTGGCAACAATTGTAGTTACTGCTGCGTCTCCGGTTACATTTGTACAGGTATGTCCCATACCCACCAGTGTATAGATTCCCATAATGAGGCTGATGGCTTCTACAGGAATTCCAATCTGCGGAAGCAGGATTGAGATACATACCAGACATCCGCCGGGGACACCCGGTGCGCCAACCGACAAGGCCAGAATCGCCACAACAAGTGTTACAAGGGTGGATCCTGTTACAGTTACCCCGAAGATCTTCGCCATAAAGAGGGCACTGATGATCTGCGTTATACAGCTTCCATCCATGTTGATCGTTGCCCCCAGAGGAATGGAGAACGAATAAACCTTCTTGGAGATACCAAGTTTTTCATCACATATCTTGATTGTCGCGGGCATAGTGGCGTTACTGGAGCCTAAGGTATAAGCCGTCAGCATGACCGGGAAAAAGCTCTTTAAAAATTTCAGAGGATTGAGCCTTCCGACTACCAGGATCAAAATCAGATATACAGCAATCATCAAAATGTCGCCTATGTAACATACCGGAACCCATGCAGCCACTTTTACGAGGCTGGCGATATCCATGTCGATTACCATCTTTGCCATGGAACAAAATACGGCAAAGGGCATAACGGAAATGATTATGGCCGTTATTTTGGAAAATACAGCGTTGGCGCTGACAATTGCTCTTCGGAAGCCTGCATCTCGATCTGATAATTTGGAAGCCCCCAGTCCAAGGAGTGCCCCGATAAAAATAATCTGCAGCATATCCGCCTTGAGGAACGGACTGATATAGTCGCTGGGGATAATGTTCACAATGGTATCTTTTATAGAAACACTGATTTCCCCGCTATTGGCGATTGTTGAAGCCGCATCCACCGATATTGCTTCTACAAGAGCCGGATCACCGATCGGGAAAATCTGATAGACCAGATATCCAATGGTTATGGCAATGACAGAAGTAAACAGATAACAACCAACGACTTTACCGGCTATCTTGCCAAGCGCTTTTAAATCTCCGAAATCCGCAATACTGGAGGCGATTGAGAAAAACACCAGAGGTCCTACAATTGTTTTCAGCGAATTTAAAAACATAGTCGATACAGACGCAAAAATATTTTCTGATATTGCTGCTGTAATGAAAGTCGGAATAAAAAATTTGAAAATCAAACCGACAAAAACCCCAAGCCCCAGCGCGAACAAAGTATATATCAGTTGTTGGTACTGGGATACCTTAACCTGGATGTCCGCGATATTTACATGACGTTTGTTACTGATGGTGATATTGTCTCCCAAAACTTTGTTCATCAGGTTTCGGATAACCACTTCCGTCTCCACGTCCATCTCGTCCGAATAATCAAACAGACTCTGAAGGTCGGCAATATCAAATGGCTCTCCTTTGCAGCTCATATGGATGCGGATATTTCCCAAAAAGGATTTGACCTGCACCTGAACAGTATCCGCTTCATTTTGAGAATTGGCAATCAGCTTTGCCAAAACCTCTTCCGCCGTCAAAAGAGTACCGGCAATTTCTTTTTTTGAGACTTTCTTCTCCGTAAGAGCTTCCCGGATAAACTCAATCCCTTTTGAAATTTCATCCGAATGCGCATTCAACGTTATTTTACTCATTTTCGCTCACTCCTTTTATCTGTTATACATGTCCGCCAGCCCCTGTTGACACCTGTTTACCACATCCATATTCTGCATACCGATTTTTGATGAGATACTGAAAAGCTCAACAAGGAGCAAAAGCATATCACCGGATGTAAGGAAAAAGTCAAAAATCATGTCGAGCGCAACTGTAATGACAAGTGCATCCGAGGGGATTCCAAGCTGTAAAAAAAGCATTGTGTATGTTGCCGCCGCACCTCCGGGAATCGGGGGCGTGGCCACTGCGGAAACGGCTGTGATAATAACTGCGGTTACAATCCAGCTTGCCGAAACCTGAATGTCAAAATCCTTGCTGAAATAAAAGCAAATCAGTATGTAATAAAGTGCGGTGGAAGGCTTGAATAGTACCATTCCGAAGGGGATGCCGAAGGAGGAAAGGGAGGAGTCAATCCCGAACTTTCGCTCACACACAGACATATTTGACTCATAGGTGGCCGCCGAGGATGCCGTAGTAAGGGCAATCAGATAGGACGGCAGACAGGACTTGACCAGATAGAGAGGATTGACCCTTCTCAGCATCGATACAACGCAAATCTGGACGAAAGCGCATACCAACCATGCAACAAAAAAGACAAGTGCAAATTTCCATACATTAAGTAAAGTCTTGTAGCTGTCCGACCAAATAATCTTCAAAATCACAATGAATACAAAATAGGGAACAAAGGTTGAAATTGTGCCCATCAGGAATGTAATTATATAGTTAATCTGTTCCACCGCTTTTGCCACCGAAGATGTTCTCTGACCCAAAAAAATCATGGACAGACCGATGACAAAGGCAAGAAAAATGATTTGAAGCGTGTTTCCCTCAACAAAAGGGGAGAAGATATTGGCAGGGAAAATATTCAGTATCATTTCAAATAGAGTGCCGAACTGGGAGGATCCTGAGGAATGCGCTGAAATACCGTTGCCGAGAAACGGGTAAAACAGGACACCTGCAGCGCTAAACAAAAATACAACCGACACGAAGCTGAGCATCAGCTTTTTGCCGATTCTTCCCAACGTATAAACGTCTCCGATGCCGTAAACTCCCCACGCAACCGAAAGGAAAATCATCGGTCCCGCGATACAGGACAGGATGCGGAAGGCTGCGTCCTCGATGGGTAAAATGATATTTTCATTTATCAAAGCAAGAACATCGGGGCTAAACAACAATCTGCCGAGAATTCCCACAAATATTGACGATAGTATAATCATCACCAGCGATAACACAGGGTTCAGAGCCTTTTTCTTCATTTGGAAGGTTAAAATATTTTTGCCGTCCACAAAGGAATACTCAGGAATCAATCCGATGTTAACCAGCATATTCTTGCTTCCGTGACCGAAGTCCTCACTTTCGACGCTGTACGGATTGCATGGTTCGCCCTTGGCACTGATCTGGAAATATGATTTCAAAAACCTTGTACCCGTTTTATAAGATACCGTTGCTCCTTCGCCCAATGCGTTAAGCCAAACCCCCAGACTTTCCTCTATGGAAAGACGAATGCGAATCACGTCTCTTCGCTCCATTTTGTGTTCTGTGCAACAGCGGTTGGCTATTTCTGAAATGGTGTCTATTGATGATGCAGTAAGAGAAAAACTTTCTGTCTGTGTTTTGTTTGCCAAATATTTCACCACCTGTTCATTTATATATCATTGCTATCTTTCTATTTTGTACATGGCAAGTATTATCAGTATATCATATCTCGAATGAAAATGTTACCTATAATATTTTAAAGAATATGACAAAAGCCGGAAGAATCCGGCTTTTACTGAATATCATTATTATTAGCAACAAAATTTGACTCGCATACCACTTTGCAGCGCTTCCTACAGAAGGCGATACCATAGATCAGCACATCCGTCCTGAATTGACATCAAAGTTATTCAGCCCTGTAAAAATGCTCTCCATTGACACACGCAGACACCCTGTCAAAACCGCAAACTTTAAAAACTCATTGGTCTTCAGTGCCTGTCCGAACAGCCCGCGGATCAGCAATACCATCTCTTCGTAATATCCATGTTGGAATGCCTTATCCGATCCGATCTCGAAGAAATTTTTCAGCATACTCATGTTCAGCGTCTTTCCGAAACGACGGGGACGGGTAAATAGATTAACCTCCCCCCAGTTGTTCAGCAAATCACGGATGAGACCTGTCTTATCAACATAATAGAAGTCTTCTTTACGGAGTTTTTCAAAATTCTCTATTCCAACAGGAAATATCCCTCCTTTTTTAGAAGGGCCAGCCGCCTACCGTTATGGTAGCACCTTGTCTCTTTCAAGACTTCCTTATCTTATCATATTTCATTGTGCCAAATAAGAATAAATATCCGAGCTTATTTTGTATTTCAATGCAATAGTAGATATCAAGTTTGCGTTTTGTTTCCCTGAAGTATTTGAAATCGGAATGTCACATCTTGGACTACAAATTCCACGAAATAATATTCAAAAAGCGTATCTTCCCAGCCATGCCATTATACCATCGCCCTAAGAAGACTTTCCACAATTTTCTCTTCATCACAATCCAGAACAGACTCCGCCGCTCTGCAAATTTGCTGCACATCAGAAAGTTCCACTTCTAACTGATCCGCTATCCTTTCCGGAGAAAGTCCTTTCATATCTCCACTGTTCGAATACGTAATCCTGCATTTAAATGTGAAATATAAAGCAGGATTTCAGAAAAAAACAGACGGAAACAGATTACGACGACAGCGGCCATACCGCAAAGATAATTCTTTATGAAATTCGCTTGCTTTGGGATAATGTCAACATATGCAGGAATTATTATCAAGCGTTCTTATTGTGACTTACTCTCGCTACTTAAGCCCTAAGGCTTTGAAGTAGGAGCTTCTTACT
>JBJENH010000038.1:0-3965 GCA_051880095.1 Bariatricus sp.
AACCTGATGCTGGATCCACGTTATCAGTATGCTCTTCATACAACCAGTTATGAAGAACAGCCTCTAAGCGACAAATCGCTGAGCCGTTTTCGGAAACGCTGTTATGATTATGAAAGCGCATATGGGATCGATTTGCTGCATGAGTGCATGACTTCCCTTGCGGACAAGATTGCTAAGATCATGGATATCAGCCCTCGTATCAAGCGAATGGATTCTATGATGATCGCCGCAAACATCCGTAAACTCAGTCGAGCAGAATTACTCTATACTTGTGTGGCAAAACTGGTTGCCTACTGTCATAAGAATCAGATGGAGCACCTGATCCAGGGAATGGAGCACTACTACGATCCCAATGATTTTAACAAGTATTTTTATTATTCGGACAGTTCAGATACTGATACCCGCCTTCTGTCAATCCTTCGGGACGCAGACAGGCTTCTGGAAGCTTGTGGATCTGCATTTGAAGATATCACAGAATATCAGCTTCTGCTCCGCTGTCTTTCCGAGCAGACGGTGGTAGAAGAAAACTGTCGCCGGCTCCGCACAAAGGAAGATGGCGGTTTCCATTCAGACATGCTTCAAAATCCTTCCGATCCAGATGCTACTTTCCGCGAGAAGGCTGGGAAAGCATATCAGGGATATGCGGCCAATCTGGAGGAAAGCGTTGGCGGAAATGGCACAGTGATCTCAGATTATCAGTATGAGAAAAACACCTACAGCGACAGCCAGTTCCTGAAAGATAGCCTTGAAAAGACCCCTGGACAAATCGAAGAACAGATTCTTATCACTGATGGAGCCTATGGTGGGAAGGAAAACAGGGATCAGGCAGCGGAGAAAAATATCCGCCTTGTCGCTACAGGGCTCTCGGGGAAACCAGTAAATGATATCCTTGCAGATTTTGTGTTCAACGAAGAGGGAACAAAAGTAGTGAGATGCCCTGCTGGGTATGAGCCAAAATCCTGCGGATATACAGGCGGAAAAAGCCAACAGTTCCATGTTTCTTTCCAGCGTGACCAATGTGCGAACTGCCCTCATAAGGAAGAATGCAAAGCGAAAATCCATAAGCGGGTCAGTTCAGTTACAGTTTCTATCAAAGCACATGAAAATGCGAAGCAAAAAAGGATAATGGGAACAGAAGAATACAGCGAATTGTTCCGCATTCGTAACGGGGTTGAAACGGTGCCATCTATTCTGCGCCGGATCTACCATGCGGACAGGATGCCAGTCAGAGGATTAATCCGTGGGCGATTTTTCTTCGGATGTAAAATCGGAGCATTGAATTTCAGGAAACTCTTCACATATAGGAAGGGTTTGGGACATTATGCCCAAAATCCAATACTGGCTGGATAAAAAGGAACAGGATCCCTGCGAATATATCCAAATATCTGAAAAATGCAGTTCTGGCATTGTGTGAAATTTTCAAGGTGCTATTGTTGGTGGAATCAAGAAGCTTTTACAACTTCTTTTGACCCCAACATCATAACAACAGTATAGCACAAGATAAGGTAAAATTCGATGATCTTTCCTCATAGAAATCTGGAAAAATGCATATAAGAAACCATAGGCTGGGAAGTCGGGGAAGGAAGAGTTGGGCGGGATGGAGCTGTTGTTTCAGATACAGGCGCTGGTCTGGGGGCCGGGCCTTCTTTTTTTATTTCTGGGAACCGGTACGGCGTGTACTCTGCATTTAAAAGGGTTTCCGCTTCTGGGAGTTCGCCGCTGGTGGAAAAGCACGGCGGGAGTCCTGGGCTGCGGAGGGAAAAAGGAAAAACAGCAGGTGGCGACAGCCTGCACTGCGCTGGCGGCGACAGTGGGCACGGGCAATATCGCGGGAGTGGCCACTGCGCTGGCGGCCGGCGGGCCGGGGGCGGTGTTCTGGATGTGGGTTTCCGCGGTTCTGGGGATGGCTACGGCTTATGCAGAGGTCTCTCTCGGGATTCGTTACCGGCAGGGGGCCGGCAGCGGGCCTTATTATTATCTGGATCGGGGGCTGGGCTGGAGGCAGGCATCCTTTCTGTATGCATTTTTCTGTGCGCTGGCATCTTTGGGGATGGGAAGTATGGTGCAGTCCAATTCCATTGCGGACAGCTTGAGTTACGCGTTTTCGGTTCCGCCCTTCTTGTGTGGTTTGGCGGTAACGCTGCTGACTGCCGTGGTGATTCTGGGAGGGATCCGGAGAATTTCACAGGCCGCCGGAATTCTGGTGCCCATTTCTGCCGGGCTGTATCTCTTTTTCGGCGGTATTGTGGTACTGTCCTGTTATGAACGGCTCCCTGCGGTTCTGGCGGAGATCCTTTTGCAGGCGTTTGGTCTTCGCAGTTTGGCGGGAGGCGCGGCCGGATATACGATGGCGCAGGCGGTTCGCTTTGGGGTGGCCAGAGGTGTCTTTTCCAATGAAGCGGGACTGGGGAGTCTGGCGGTACTGCATGGCTCCTCCGAACGTTCAGCAAGTCCGGAGGAGCAGGGGATGTGGGCCATCTTTGAGGTGTTTTTTGATACCATGGTCAGCTGTACTCTGACTGCTCTTGTGCTGTTGTGCGTGGGAGAGAGCGGCAGCGGAAGTGCTGCCGTGGCCTCCGCCTTTGCCGGCTGCTTTGGACGTTTCGGCGGCTGGATCACGGCAATGTCCATGGCTCTGTTTGCCTTTGCCTCGATTATTGCCTGGTTTTATCTTGGGAAGCAGGCGGTGTCTTATCTGGCCGTTTCCGTGCCGCTCTTTCAGATGTTGGAGCGATGGTATCCGGGAATCTATCTGATAGCCGTATTTCTCGGGGCAGTATCCAGACTGACCGCGGTCTGGACCTTGTCAGATATTTTTAACGGACTGATGGCTGTGCCAAATCTCCTGGGAGTGCTGTTCCTTCTGCGGGAGGTGAAACGCCCGGAGCAGGAGTGAGCCTGACAGAAAAACAAACAACAAAAAGCCTCTCCAGCAGCGAGAGGCTTTTTGATATTTGAAAAAGGGAGGAGAGCTGATTCTCATCAGCTCAGTATTATGAAAAAAATTTTGTAAGCATTGTTGTTTGCTATGGTTTTAGTATAGAGGGAAATCATGAAGAAAGAATGAGAGGATTGTAAAAGGTTTTTGAAGGATCTATGAACGAAATATGAACAATAGGGTATTTTTAGTATCATGAAAAATTTTCATTCCCAGCATGAGTTTTCTTCGTTTTACAGAATGAAAAAAAACAGTTATACTAAAGTTACAAAAGAAACAAAGGAAACGTTTTCAAAATAAAAAGCGCGCGCGAATAAAAAATCAAATATAGGAGGTACATTATGTCCAGTATTATTTTAGCAGTAGCTGTTTTTTTAATCGCGTTTGTGACAGGCAGAAAATTAAAAAATGAAGAGACAATGACGGCATAATCGAATTTCGATGATAGCTTAGAACCTTGTGAGAGAAAATGAGCAGCAGGAAGTCCCCCGCTTCCTGCTGCTTGTTTTTTATTGAAATAGTTCGTTTACGGTTTCCTTCAGATACTGGATAAAAAGCCGGGCGGCCGGAGATGCATTTTTTAAAGAAGGAATCCGGATTCCCAGCTCCCGTTCCAGAGGCGGATTGACGGGAAGCGCCTTTAAGCTTCCCAGATTTCCCTCCACGACCAGGCTGGGGAGGACACAGATGCCCAGATGCTGTTCCGTGAGGGCAAGCATCGTATGTTCATTATAGGAAGAGAGGCAGGAGTTGGGAGTGATTCCCAACGGGCCAAGTACACGGTAAAGATCGTGCTCGGTTGCCTGCTCTAAGAGGATACAGGGTTCCTTCTCCAGATCATGAAGATTAAAGATCCCTTGTTTCACATAAGGAGAATCGGAAGGACAGATGGCAAAGAAGGGATCCTTTTTCAGAGAAATCCACTCCAGATGATTGGAGGGATCTAAGCCGGTTAATCCAAAATCAATAGCTCCGTTTTCCAGCCAGGTATCGATATCCTGAAAGCCGCCCTCCCGGATATCCACGG
>JBJENH010000039.1:0-3927 GCA_051880095.1 Bariatricus sp.
TTCAGAAGAACTCGGGGCAATTGGCAGCCAGGGGAATAATTATACAATAGCAGAATATCCAAGCAAGACCGGAGATCTGCATGTAGTGATCTATAATCGGACAAACGGAAAATTCATTGCCGGTATTTATCCCAAACCAATAGATCCCGAAACAGCATCCGGTCAATATCTTTTGAAGGAAGATAAGAACACCGGAACTGCACTTTTATTTGCGCTTCTTCCTACCATCATGCAGGATGATGAGTTTAACGAATATTATCAGGAATTGAAAAAGCACCGTGACAATGGTTATACGGATATAGAAGAAGCCGTGAAAACTGCAGCCGTCCTTTGTGACAATATCTATCGCAGATTACGATACGGAACTTCTCTTTCTACCGGTGGGATTCCCAATGATACTCCTGCCAACGGTGCTATTCCCAAGCTCAAACCATTCGCAGTACAGCAGGGTACTTATGCACCTACAAATACGCTCTTTGGTACTTTTCAAGTGCTGATTCCCGGTTCTACCACAAAAAGAAACAGGGAAGCCATTGCCAAAGAAGACTTTGTAAACAAATACGTCTTATCCGAATCTCGGATACTCACTCCCCAGGAAGAACTTACTGTTCCAACGCTGGAACCATGGTATATCATACCGCCGGAGATCAAGCGGATCTGTGAACATGCAAAATTGACAACGAATACTGTTTCACCTATGCGGAATTTTCTTCTGCGGGGTCCTGCAGGAACCGGAAAAACAGAAGGTGCCAAGGCGATTGCTGCTGGCTTACATCTACCCTACCGGTGCATTACCTGCTCTGCCAATACAGAGATATTTGATCTGCTCGGTCAGATCCTTCCGGATGTAGATGGAAAATTATCCAGTCTTCAGAATGAATATCCATCTTTCCAGGATATCATGTTAGACCCAGCAACTGCTTATCAGAAGCTGACCGGTATTTATGACGAAGAGGTGACGGAGGATGTGGTATACAAACAGCTCATCGACACAATCTTTGATGAAATGCATGAACATTATAAGAACCAGTCTTCCCACCAGAAGTTTAAATACGTAGATACCCCTCTTGTTGAGGCAATCCGACACGGTTATCTGGTGGAACTTCAGGAGCCGACGGTCATCGCAAACCCCGGTGTTTTAGTAGGACTCAATTCCCTTCTTGACAGATGTAACAGTGTATTTCTGCCGAACGGGGAAGTAATCAAGCGGCATCCGGATACGACCATCGTTGTTACAACCAACAATGATTATGCAGGCTGTAAACAAATGAACCAATCTGTCATTTCCAGAATGAATCTGGTGATCGATCTGGAGGAGCCGGATGAAGAAACACTGGTACAGCGCGTTCTTGGAATCACCGGATGCAAAGATAAGAAAATGGTCCGCACTATGGCACAGATCGTCAAGGCTGTTTCCGAATACTGCAGTGAGAATCTGATCACAGACGGATGCTGCGGTGTACGTGAACTGATTTCCTGGGTGCAGTCCTATATGGTCTGTGGTGATGTCCGGGAAGCTGCACATTACACGATCCTTTCTTCGGTATCTGCTGACGCAGAAAGCCGTTCGGAAGTGGAAACCGGTTGTCTGGATTCCATTCTCGCAGCATAGGAGGGTTGGTACATTGACACAGAGAAAACCTTATAACAATTTAAAAATTACAGAAGAAGATATGCTGGATATTTTCTCCGCAAATATCCATTATCTGCGGAAACTACCACGCTGGAATCTTTCCCAGAAAACCCTGGCAAGGATTCTGCATATTCCAACAAAATCTTATCGTAAGTATGAATTAGGAAGAGGCTTTCCACCCGTATTTGTGGTCTACCATCTGGCAGTCTATTTCGGATACACCATGGAAGAGCTTTTGACTAAAAAATTATTTTAAAAAGAAAGGACGAATAAGAATTGAATAGCAACCAGAAAAAATTAAAACAGATGATTCGGGATCAGGAACTTGCCATCAGTGACGAGGAACTGTTCACCTCATCTGCTTACCAGAAATACCTGACCTCTATGGCGAAAGCGGCTACCGGCCGCTACCGTCAGGGTCTTCAGGCTCTGATGGAATGGGATGCCCGGGCAGACGCAGGCATTGCACATACGGATAACTATAAAATCCATATCAATGCTGCCAATGAAATCACCCAGAGTTTTCCTTCCCGGTATCTCCGTTCCGAAAGCCTTGTCGGATTCAATGGGCATGAGACCGCCCACCTGCTGTTCTCAGATTTTACAGCCTTGGGACTATATCTTGGCAACATAGAAAAAGGTGCCTTCTACCCATCCAATCCTTCCTTTACGGAATTTTCCTATCAGACAAATTGTGAAGAAATACTGGAGGCTATGGATAGCAAAGATAAAGCGACCTGCCTGACTCTGGCATCCTGTGCCTCTCACATCAATAACATTCTGGAAGATATCTATATCGAAGCACGCATGTGTGTTTCTCATCCGGGTACTTTCCGTCGGGGGATTGAATTGAATAACCTGCGAATGTGTGAACTGATGCCATCGATCCAGAGTCAGATTGAAAAGAAGTATTCTGATTTTGCAATCATGGCAAATCTTCTGCTTCAATACTGCAGGGCGGGAACCATCAATAACCTGTCCGGTTATAAAGGTCCTTATCTGGATTATCTGGAAGACTGCATGCCATATGTAGATGATGCCATTTATTCAGATGAAACAAAGGACCGTTTTCACGCTTCTAATCACATTGTGGCTATTCTATGGGAATACATCAAGCCTCTGATCGAAGAGACAAAAGAAAGAATGAAGCAGCATTCTGAATCGGATGCAAGTCAGATGTTAGAGGAACTTTTGGGTAACCAGATTCATGGTGCCACCCCATTGCCTTCCGGCAAAGGCGGTACTATGCCAAAGCAGGCTGAAGAAGGGAAAAAGGAACAGAAAGCAAATCCCTTACCGTGTACTCCTCCTGCCATGCGTCAGGAAAGTACGCAGGCTGCCCAGGATGTTGTAGCCGAAGAAGGAAACCGGATTGCACTTGCGAAAACGAATACCATCCTTGACGAAAATAATCCAGGAATTACTTATAATCACCAGTACCTTGGCACCGGTTATGAAAAGTCTGCCAACGACTTGTTCCGGATCCTGAATGGCATCGCTACTGAGAAAGCAGAAACACAATATCAACAGGAAATGACCGAAGAACTGCAGAAGGCAGCAAACGATATCCATTACGGAAATGCTCATACCGGAGTTCATGTTACGATCAACCGAATGGCATATGTACCGGATTCTTTAAAACAGTCATATCAGGCTGTAGCACCAATGCTTATCCGGGCGTCTAAACGCCTACAGAAGTCTATCGCACCGCTTTTAAAAGAAGAAAGTGAGGGCGGTAAATTAAAGAACCTGCAATTTGGAAAACGTCTGGATACACGTGCAATGCACCACGAAGATGGAACCTTTTTCACCAGGACCAGGCTTCCTTCTGAAGAGCAGAAACTTGCAGTAGGACTTTTGGTAGACGAGAGTGGATCAATGAGCTGGGGAGACCGTATAACACACGCGAAAAAGACGGCCGTTGTGCTTTATGATTTCTGCCAGAGCCTTCAGGTGCCCATTACTATATATGGCCATTCAACTGGTGGCAGAGGCGTAGAACTTTATTCCTATGCAGAATTTGATTCAAATGACACTTCAGACCGCTACCGGCTCATGGATATGTCAGCAAGAGGCGGAAATCGTGACGGTGCTGCCCTCCGCTTTGTGGCGGAGCATCTGGCAAAACGTCCGGAAAAGCAGAAACTTCTGATTATCATTTCTGACGGACAGCCTGCAGATACCGGCTATTACGGCACTGAAGCAGAAGCCGACCTGCGTGGCATTAAAAAGGAGTATTCCAAAAAAGGAATCAAACTCTTTGCTGCAGCAATCGGAGATGATAAGGAAAATAT
>JBJENH010000040.1:0-3895 GCA_051880095.1 Bariatricus sp.
TTCCTTACATCTCCCAGATCAGTAGCTATGGTTTTCACCGTACGCGAAAGAATATATCTTCGGCTGAGATTCTCGCGAATACCGAGAGTTGTGGTATATTTAAATATCAACCGGATCATCTGTTCCCTGTCTTCCTCCCGACACATCACACAGAGGATCACGCCCGGACGGGATTTTTTCATACCTGCGGCAACCGTATATACATCCAATGCTCCGGCGGCAAAAAACTGTTCTTCGGCAAATCCCACAGCCTCCGGCGTCATATCATCCAGGTTGCAGCAAAGCTCGGCAACTCTGTCTGCGCATTCATCCGTTTCTCCTAACAGAGCACGGACACAATTAGCTGCCGTAAAATCTTTTTTTCCCATGCCGTAGCCCACAGCTGCTGTTCTCATTACCGGCATATCTCCAAAACCGGTCGCAAAGTATTTCAGAAGGGCCGCTCCCGTAGGCGTACAAAGCTCACTTTTAATTCCTCCTCCGTAAATCGGAACCCCCTTCAGAATATATGCCGTAGCCGGAGCGGGAACCGGAAGGATCCCATGTGCACACGCAACGTGTCCGCTGCCTACATGAATCGGCGAAACAATTACCTGCTGAGGAGCAATACGGTCCATCAGCATGCAGACCGCAGTTATATCGGCCACAGCATCCATCGTACCAACCTCATGAAAATGAACCTCTGTTACAGGAACACCATGCGCATGGCTCTCTGCCTCCGCAATCAGAGAATACACAGCCAAAATATCCGTTTTTATTTTTTCAGAAAGAGGAAGCTCTCCGATGATATGCTCTATCTCGTGCATACCGCTGTGACGGTGGGCATGTTCTTCCTTATGGTCATGACTGTGCGCATGGTCATGATCGTGGTTATGTCCCTGGCTGTGATCGTGGCTGTGATCGTGACCGGTCAGAAACTCCCCTTCTTCTTCTCCATTTATCTTTACTGAAATATGTGTGCCCCTAATCCCGCATTTTGCTGACATTTCCGCAGAAACGTCAACTCCCGGTATCCCCAGTCTGTTCAGTTCATAAAGAAAATTATCCCGATCCGGCAAGAGCTCCAGAAGAGCTGCAGTCAGCATATCTCCTGCCGCTCCCATGCCGCAGTCTAAATACAAAATTTTCATTTTTACTTTTTCACCTCCATATGATTGATCATGCTTGCCAGATATCCCGCACCGAATCCATTATCGATATTGACTACCGATACTCCACTGGCACAGGAATTCAGCATGGAAAGAAGAGCTGAAACCCCATGAAATGACGCTCCATAGCCCACGCTTGAAGGAACAGCAATTACCGGACAGTCCGCAAGTCCTCCGATCACACTGGCCAACGCACCTTCCATTCCGGCTACAGCAATAATAACACTGGCTTCCATAATATCATCCAGATGGGCAAGAAGCCTGTGCAGCCCCGCAACGCCCACATCATACAGCCGAACGACCTCACAGCCATGTACCTGCGCGGTAAGTACCGCTTCCTCCGCTACCGGAATATCGCTCGTTCCTCCTGTAGCCACAACAATCTTTCCAATTCCGTCCGGCTCAGGAATTGTGCCGATCATACCTGCTCTGGCTTCCGGGTAATACTCCATGGGATGAACTTCTTCAATCTGTTCAGCTGTTTCCCGGCTGAGACGTGTAATTAAAATCCGCCGCTGTCCGCCGGCCAGCATTTTTCCTGCTATACCAATAATCTGGGCTGCTGTTTTTCCCTCGCCATAAATCACCTCCGCCGCCCCCTGCCGAATACTCCGATGAAAATCTACCTTGGCATATCCAATGTCTTCAAAAGGTTTTTTCTTCATCGACAACAACGCTTCATCCACTGTCATCTCACCAGACTGCACTGCTTCCAGAATTGTTCGAATCTCATTTCTCATGTTCTTCCCTCCAGATCCAAAAGTACGGCAGAATAATATTTTCTCAGTTCAGCAATAATTTTTTCGCGTTTTTTCATAACATCGCAGAGCTGCCCGGCAGGCAGCTGCAGCTTTGCGGCGCTTCCCGCAAAACGAACACGAAAATCTGTAAAGCCAAGAGAAAACAGATAATTCTCTGCCGCCTCGGTCATCTGCAGCTTTTCTTCCGTAATCTGATCTCCGGCAGAAATACGGGTAGCAAGACAGGCATATGCCGGTTTATCCCAGGTAAAAAGTCCTGCTTCCCGTGAAAGGCGCCTGATCTCTTTTTTATCCAGACCGCATTCCCGCAGCGGTGACAATACCCTCAATTCCTTCAGAGCACGCATTCCCGGCCGGTCATCTGCATCATCAGAAGCATTGGTGCCATCCAGCAGCACAGAAAATCCGTCTTTTTCTGCCGCTTCCAAAATAGTTTCAAATATTATTTTTTTACAGAAATAGCAGCGGTTTGCCGGATTAGCCGCAACATTTTCCGATTCCAGTACATGCGCTTTAAGAATCTGCATATCCGCACTCAGGTCCTTTGCAAGGTGGAGTGCATCATCCAGCTCAAACTGAGGCTGAAATTCAGATTTTACATAGTATGCTTTGATTTCCGCGCCATATTTTTTTGCCGCATACAGCAAATACGAAGAATCCGCTCCTCCGGAAAAAGCCAGAGCAGTTTTCGGATGAATTTGAAAAAAAGTCGAAAGCTCCATAATCGTCCCCATCCATTACAAAACGGCCCTGCTTTTTGCAGGACCGCTTTTTACCAGAAATTACCCTTTTTTCTGTAGCAATGCTGCTTTTACAATGCCTTTAGGGTCATGAAACAGCAGTACGACCAGCCAGATAACCATGCCAAAGGCAATCACGGACAATCCTAAATAAAGATCATTCAGCATATCCGCAGGGGCAGGAGCAAAATATTCCGCTCCCAGTTCTGCATATTCAAAAATCGCGTCAACGAACCACATAATGGACGCGCCCCAGTACATCCAGCAGAGAATTCCAAGTTTCAATTCGCTTTTCGGCGCATTTTTATACCAGAGAACAGTACAGATAACCGCAGCAAAAACAGTCGTAAGTAATGTCATATGTACCTCCTCACTCAGTCACAGCACGAGCAGCTTCATTTTTTGCCCGTTTTTCAATACTGCCAGTAACCGCAAGCATGCCAAGCCATGCAGCAGTAACAAAAACAGCCATAGTCACACCCACTGTAGACATTTCCTGAAGCATGACCGCCGCATCCTCCGGATTGCCTGCAGCAGTCAGAAACGGAAACCACGGAGTTACTTCTCCATGCCATACATGCTCAAACGCAAGCAGTGCCGATCCGCCCCAGAGAAGCTTGTTAAGCCATTGAAGCTTTTTATAAAAAGGGAGCTCTGCCGGCTTCTCTTCACAGGGAATTTCTCCCTGATCAGCTTTCCGGATCACAATCTCTTTTTCCCTTGACTCCTTCTCCTTTGACTCCATTACCTTTGCCGCCACGGTTGTAACAACTGCCTCCGCAGCAGGGACAAGAAAACATGCCATATCTTTTTCCTCCTTTATAGCCTTATCTTTTTAGAATCCTGATATTCCCTCCGGCAAATTGAAAAACTGATCCGCCGGGAAGAAAGTATGCTTTTTCAACAAAAAAAAGCATACCGCCCTTCTTCAGAAAAGCTGTATACCTTCATGTGTACATTAATATTCGTTATATTCTTTATTTCTGCTTCAAATTTCGGATGCTTCTGCATCTGATACCCGACTTCCTGCCGATATCATAAATTATACATGCTTTTATGAAAATGTCAATAAAAAGACGCAGGGATTTTTTCTGTAACGCTGTTGCTCAGACGGCGCATCTTCTTGCCGGGGCTTCGCCCCGACAAGAAGCATCGGATGTCCATACCTGGATATCCGATCCTCCTTTGCAGTGTACTGTCTTCGGTCACATTGTACTCCCTTTCATCACTGCCATCAATATTAAAA